>JBGATH010000001.1:0-205551 GCA_044229235.1 Usitatibacteraceae bacterium | reverse complement strand
TTGGCCGTCGCAAACCACCTTCACCACATTGGGGTTGAAAAACTCGGCCGCATCAGTGATCGGGTGCGCGGCCGTGGCAATGGCCGCCTGGGGATGAGCCGCCAGCGCCCCTGCCACGGCGACGATCAATTGCGGATCGATGAGCGGTTCGTCACCTTGAACATTGACGACTATCGTGTCGTCAGCCCATTCCAGGCGCGCCGCGACCTCGGCAATCCGGTCGGTCCCGGCCGGATGGTCGCTGCGGGTCATCAGCGCACGCCAGCCATGCGCGTCGGCCGCAGTCATTACCTCGGCGTGGTCAGTGGCAATGATAACTTCGGCGGCACCGCACTTTGCCGCCTGCTCCGCAACACGCACGATCATGGGCTTGCCGGCGATATCGGCAAGCGGTTTGCCCGGAAGCCGCGTCGACGCATGCCGCGCCGGAATGACAACATGAAATTGCATGGCTTGCGGCTGCTCGCGAGTCGATAGACGTTCTGCGGGAGTTCCGGGGCTCGTGAGCAGTCGCCGCTAGCTCCTCACCTCTTCGGCCCGCAGTTCGCGCGCCTCATCGACCAGCATCACCGGGATGCCGTCACGAATCGGGTAGGCCAGCCGCGCGGCGTACGAAATAAGCTCGGACTTGTCGGCGGACATGGTCAGCGGCCCTTTGGTGACGGGGCAAACCAGTATTTCCAGAAGTTTTGGATCGAGCGACATACCTATCTTCCCAAGTTGAACAAGCGTTCCAGCAAAAGATCGCCCAGCGTTTCGGGGACCAGCGCATCCACGCGCATGAACCACAGCCGCGTGTCGGCAAACTTCTGGCATTTTACCGCGTCCTTTTCCGTCATCAGTACGATATCCGCGTCGATGGCCGCAATATCGGCCGCCTTGAAGGGATGATGATCCGGAAAGGCCCGTGTGGCGTCCAGGGAAAAACCGAGCCTGGCAAGGTGATCGAAGAATCGCTGGGGATGACCGGTGCCGGCCAGCGCGACGATGCGCCGGCCGGCTGATTGGGCCAGCATCTGCGCGACTGTCTGGTCCTGGTTTCCCTGCAACTGGACAAAGGCCTCGTTTCCCAGCCGCATCGTGATCTGCGGCACGCCCTCGGCCAGCGGGACATCGCCGGTGCCAACCGCATTCGACGCGCTGCTGTGCAGCACGATCGCATTGACCGAAGCAAGCCGCGATACCGGTTCGCGCAGCGGGCCTGCGGGCAACATTGCGCCATTGCCAAAACCGCGCGCCACATCGATCACGGCGATCTCGATGTCCCGGGCCAGCGCGTAGTGCTGCAGGCCGTCGTCGCACACCACGGTGTCGACCTCGGGATGATTTCTCAACAGGGTGCGCCCGGCTTCGACGCGGTCGCGCCCTGCGTAAACCGGAACACCGGAGCGATTGGCAAGCAGGATGGCTTCATCGCCGGCTTGTGGCGCTTCGGCCTTGCGCGGAAGGACATGAATGACGAAGCCGGAATGATCGGGCGCGCCGCGCGGTACATAGCCGCGGATAACGATGCCGCATCGCCTGCCGGCACGGGTGAGCCGCTCGACAATGGCCAGCACCAGCGGGGTCTTGCCGGTGCCGCCTACGCTGATGTTGCCGACCACGACGGTTGCCACCGGCAGGCGATGGGAGGCCAGCAATCCTGAATGAAACAACCCACGCCGGATTGCAACCAGCAACCGGAACAGCCACGACAGCGGGCGGAGCAGCAACTGCCAGGGACTGTTGTGTTGCCACTGGCGCAGAAACCATGCTTGCATGGTTCGCGGATTACCGGGACGCTTTGGCCTGCGTGGTGAACGAGATCTTGGTGAACCCGACGAGGCGCGAGGCCTCCATCACATTGACCACGGCCTGATGGGTGGCGCCCGCATCGGCGCCAATGGCAATCACCGGGTCCTTCATGCCTGCCGCAGAGGCCGCCTGGCGAAGCAGCCCGGAAAACGCGTCGACACTGGTGAACACCACCGGCGTGTTGTTGATGGCGTACTTGCCGTTCGCATCGACACCGATGTTGATCACCTGCGGACGATCCGGCGACTTTTCCGCTGACGCTTCGGGCAGGTTGATCTGCAACTCGTTGTACTTCGAGTAGGTCGTCGTCACCATCAGGAAGATGAGGATGACCAGCAACAGGTCGATCAGCGGAATGAAGTTGATCTCGGGTTCTTCCCGCGACCGGCCTCGCTTGAAATTCACGCGCGATCCCCGTGAATGGTCTCCACCAGCTTGATGCCCTGCTGCTCCATGTCGACGATCATCACGTCGACCTTGCTGCGCAGATGCCGGTAAAAGATCAGCGACGGCACGGCGACGGCAATACCGGCGGCCGTGTTGTACAGCGCCACGGAAATACCGTGCGCCAGTTGCGCCGGGTTCTGGCCCTGGGCCGTATTGGCACCGAAAATCTCGATCATGCCGACCACCGTGCCGAACAGTCCAAGCAGCGGCGCCACCGTCGCAATCGTGCCCAGCCCGGTCAGGAATCGCTCCATCTCGACCATTACCGCGCGGCCGGATTCTTCCATCGATTCCTTCATCACATCGCGTGAGCTCTTGACATTGGCGATGCCGGCCGCGAATACCCGGCCAAGAAACGAGTTTTCGCTCAGATTGGCAATCAGTTCGGCGGAAGGCCCCTGGGCGCGGTAGGCCTGCACCGTGTCGGCAAACAGGCTGGCGGGGAGGACAGCAGAGCGGCGCAGCGTCCAAAAGCGCTCGCCAATGATGGCGACGCTGACAACCGAGCAAAGAATGATGAACCAGATCGGCCAGCCGGCCGCTTGAATGAGCGAGAGCAAACGAGGACTCCGTGAATAAGTAGGCGCAATCTTCGGCACGACGAGGAAGTGTCGCCGCCAGCGTCGATTGCGGTGCCCGCACTTTAGCCTATGCGGAGCACGCTCCACAAGTCCGCGCGCCTGCGCGCACGGGTCGATTGTTGCTGTCCGGTTAACGCCGATACCGATCATCGGTGACCGCGGCAGCGCCAGATCAGGCTGCGCGAACGGGACATCTGATGGCTTTGGCTACCCGGAAACCATCGGTTCGATCCGTCCCGGCAATTTCATCCACAGACGCTGTGGATAACTCTGTGGGTTCTCGTCCGCGAGCGTCGCTAAGTCATGAAAGCGTAACGTAATTTTCCGAAACGCTCAAAAAATGACCGCAAACTACTCCCATATTTTTCAAACACTTACGATTTCATGCCCCGGGCGGAACCAGCCGCAAATGCTGACCGTTCCCACAGGTTCGGGCGGCATGCGAGCGGGTGATAACATTTCGCCATGACCAGCCCGGCAGACCTGTTTCCCGCGCAAATTCCTGGCCTGCCCGTACGTGGTGGCGCCATTTCGGTCTCCGAGCTCAATCGTCGCGCGCGCTCCATCCTGGAAGCCAATCTGGAATTGCTTTGGGTCGCCGGCGAGTTGTCCAACGTTACCCGCGCGGCCAGCGGTCACTGGTATTTCTCCCTCAAGGATCGTGACGCCCAGGTGCGCTGCGTCATGTTCCGCAATCGCGCGGTGGCGCTGGGTTTCCTTCCCGAGGCGGGGATGCAGGTCGAAGTGCGGGCGTTGCCCTCACTTTACGAGGCGCGCGGCGATTTCCAGCTCGGCGTCGAGACCATGCGGCGTGCCGGCATGGGCGCATTGTTCGAGGCCTTCGAGAAACTGAAAGCCAAACTTCAGGCGGAAGGCCTGTTTGCCATCGAGCGCAAACGCGATCTGCCGCCCTTCCCGCGTGCCATCGGCGTCGTCACTTCCCTTCAGGCGGCCGCGCTGCGTGACGTGCTAACCACCCTGCAGCGACGCGCGCCGATGATCCCGGTGATCATTTACCCGACTACCGTGCAGGGCCAGACTGCGGCGGCCGACATTGCCGCCGCGCTCGATGCCGCGCGTGCGCGCGCCGAAGTGGATGTGCTGATTCTGTGTCGCGGTGGCGGCAGCATTGAGGACCTGTGGTCGTTCAATGAGGAGAGCGTGGCGCGCGCCATCGCCCGCTTTCAAGACCAATCCGGCATCCCGCTGGTTTCCGGCGTCGGGCATGAAACCGATTTTTCCATCGCCGATTTTGTCGCCGACCGGCGCGCCCCGACGCCAACTGCCGCCGCCGAAATGGCATCGCCTGACGCCGGCGATTTGCGTGCACTGGTGGCTGGCCTGTCGTCGTCGTTGCGTCGCAACCTTCTGCGGAAACATGAGGCGGCGCGGCAGCGGGTCGACCACGCGCAGCGCGGTCTGCAATCACCCACACAACGCATCGCCCGCGAGAAAGACCGGCTGGGGGCGCTGCATGCACGCCTGTCGCGGGCACTCTTTTCCCGCGCCGCGTTGGTCCGCTATCGAACCACGCTGCTGGGTCAGCGATTGCAGTCGTGCTGTCCCGACGTTTCCATGCGCCGCAGCCAGGTTGCTCAGGCCGAGGCTCGCCTGTTGCTGGCACGTGACGCTTTTCTTGCCCGGCAGGTGAGCCGAATCGACCAGGCGCGGCGGTCTTTGGAACTGCTCGACCCGTCACGTGTTCTGGAGCGCGGCTATGCCATTGTCGAAATCCAGGGCGCGGTGCTTCGCGATGCGGCGAATGCAAAACCCGGCGACGCACTCGCCGTGCGCCTTGCCCGCGGCGCGCTCACGGCAACCGTCACCGGCAAGTCCTAGCCTGCATGCCGCTGCTTGCCTGCGCCGGAGTACCGGCGTAGATTCTGTGGTCCCAACCATTACCAGGAGAAGAGAATGGCCAAGAAAGACAAGGGTTCATCGGTGTACAAGGTCATCGAGCTTGTTGGCACCAGCAGCGTGTCCTGGGCGGATGCCGCGAGAAATGCCGTGAAGAGCGCGTCCAAAACCATCCGCGACATTCGCGTGGCGGAAGTTTCCAAGCTCGATGTGAAAGTCGACAAGACCGGCACCATGGTGTTCCGCGCCAAAATGAAACTGTCGTTCAAGTATCACGGCGAATAAGGCGGCAGTCGCGCATTGCATCTGGAGACGTGGCAGGCGCGGGTGCCGTGCCACGTTAACGGATCGCGCCTGATTCAGTCGTCAAGAAAAGCCGCGCAACGCGATTCCAGCGCTGCCCGCGCGTCCGGCTGAAAACCGTCAATCAGTTCGATGGCCGGCATGGATCGCAGCCATGTCATCTGGCGCTTGGCCAGCTGGCGCGTCGCCGCAATACCTTTTTGCGCCATCGCCTGGCGATCGATCCTGCCGTCCAGATATTCCCAAACCTGCCGATAGCCGACTGCGCGCATCGATGGCATGTCAGGAGTCAGTGCAAACTGCATGCGCAGTTCCGCAAGCTCGTCGATGAGGCCGCAGGCGAGCATGTTTTCGAAACGCCGCGCGATGCGATCGTGCAGCAGGGCGCGATCGGCCGGCATCAAGCCAAGCATCAGCGCGCGATGCGGAAACGCCGGTGGGGAGTCGGCCGCGGTCTGTAACGCCGATATTGGCGACCCGGTGACCCGCCATACCTCGAGCGCGCGCTGAATGCGCTGTGCATCATTGGGCTCGAGCCGCGCCGCAGTGACGGGATCGAAAACCGCAAGCCGGGCGTGCATGGCCGGCCAGCCGATCGCGCGCGCCTCGGACTCGAGTTGCGCACGTACTGCCGGATCCGCCGGCGGAAGACTGCTCAAGCCCTGCGTGAGCGCGCGAGCGTAAAGCATCGTCCCGCCGGTGAGCAGCGGCACGGCACCGCGCGCCTGCACCTCCCGGATCGCCACGTTCGCATCGCTGCAGAATCGGGCCGCCGAATACGCTTCAACCGGATCAATGAGGTTGATGAGGTGGTGCGGAAAGCGCGCCAGCGTATCGGCATCGGGTTTGGCGGTGCCGATGTCCATGCCGCGATAGACCTGCGCAGAATCGACGCTGACGATTTCGAGCGGAAAGCGCGCTGCCAATGCCAGCGCCAGATCGGTTTTGCCTGCCGCGGTCGGGCCGAGCAGGAAGATGACCTTCTGCGTCTTCAGGTGATCGATCATCGCCCGCGCATGAACAGCCTGTCGAGGTCGGCTAGGGCGAACTGGTACCACGTCGGCCGGCCGTGATTGCACTGGCCGGCGCGTTCGGTTTCTTCCATCTGCCGCAGCAGCGCATTCATCTCCGGCACAGTGAGGATGCGATTGGCACGTACCGCACCATGGCAGGCCATCGACGAGAGAATCGCGTCGCGCCTCTCGGTGAGCGCGCGCGAGGCGCCGTGATCGGCAAGGTCATCGAGCAATTCACGCAGCATGCCCTGTGCATCCAGGCCGGGCAGCAGGGCCGGGACCGCGCGAATCGCGATTTCGCGCGCCGACAAGGGCGCGAGGTCAAAACCGAGTTTCGAAAAGAAATCCTGGTGCTGTTCAACAAGTCGCAGGTCGCGCTCGCCCAGGGCTACCGCAATCGGCGCAATCAGCGGCTGCGCGGCCAGTTGGTTGAGGTCGAGCGCGGCCTTGAGCCGCTCGTACACGATGCGCTCATGCGCAGCATGCATGTCGACCAGCACCAGGCCCTGCGCATTCTGCGCAAGGATATAGACACCATGAAGCTGCGCGAGCGCGAATCCCAGCGGCGGCAGGCCATCGTTTGGCCCGGTCGCGACCGCGTCCTGCCGCACCGCCATTGCCGGCACGCCATGCCGCACTTCATATGTGCCGGCTTGCTCGCGGGCCGACAAATTCGCCAGTGTGGACTGGTGCGCGCGCTGCCATTGCGGTGCCGGCGCCGTATCCGGCGCGGACCCGATGAAACTGCCCGCCGCCGCCAGCCGCTCGTCGGCGCGCATCCATCGCGCCGGATCGGCATTGGCCGCCACCGCCGCCGAAGCCGGACGGGCCAGCGACTTGTTGAGGGCGTGAAACACGAACTGGTGAAGGGCGCGCCCATCGCGAAAGCGGACTTCGGCCTTGGTGGGGTGAACGTTGACGTCGACCGTGCGCGGATCGACGGAAAGCGACAGCACGAAAGCCGGTTGACGCTGGCCGTGCAGCACGTCGGCGTACGCCTCACGGATCGCATGCGACAGCGACTTGTCGCGCACAAAACGGCCATTGACGTAAAGGTACTGCTGGTCGCGTCCGGCACGCGTGTAGCGAGGCAGCGCAATGGCCCCGGTGAGGGAAAACTGCGGTGTGCTCTCTTGCACCGCGGCGCTGGCCGCGGCAAATTCGGCGCCCAGTACCGCTTCGATGCGCTGTTGCAGCGTGCCGGCTTCGAGCTGCCAGGCCACACGCCCGTTGTGCGCAAGCGAAATTGTCACATGGGGCGCACAAAGCGCGATGCGCAGCGCCGCGTCCTCGCAATGGCCGAATTCAGTCGGTTCTGACTTGAGAAATTTGCGGCGGGCCGGCGTGTTGAAAAACAGGTCCTCGGCGTGCACCACGGTTCCCACGGCCAAAGCCGCCGGTTCGACTTCCGAGAGTTCCCCGCCGACGGCATCGATACGTGACCCATGTGGCGCCTGGGGCGACCGCGACACCAGCGTCAAACGGGAAATGGCGGCCAGGCTGGCGAGCGCCTCACCGCGAAACCCGAGGCTGGCGACCGTCTCCAGGTCATCCAGTGTGCTGATCTTGCTTGTGGCATGACGCGACAGTGCCAGTTGCAGCTGTTCAGGCGGGATGCCTGCTCCGTCATCCACGACCCGCATCGACTTGACGCCGCCCGCCTGCAGTTCGATCGCGATGCGCGTGGCGCCCGCGTCAAGGCTGTTTTCCAGCAATTCCTTGAGCGCGGCGGCTGGCCTTTCCACGACCTCGCCAGCCGCAATCTGGTTGATCAGCAGCTCGGGCAGTACCCTGATCGCGGCATGCAGGCTCAAGATGATTTCCGTTGGCAAAGGCGAGATTCTAGCCTGCGCAGCCTCTGGCGCTGTGCGTTGCCGCCACCTAACGTCGCTCCTGGCCCGGTCCGGGGTGACTTGACTATCCTGCCAGTAGTGTCTAAGGTTCGTTAGATAAAACAAACACATAGAGCCGTTTTGTCAAAATGGTTCTGAAGAGGTGGTTGGCTTGCACTCAGCTGAATGAACTTCGGAAGATCATTGTGGGGGGAGTGGCCTGACATGAGAGTCCTTCAGTCCGGGGACGCAGGCATGCCACTAGCGAATCGGCATACACGAAAGAACGCTCGTGAATAGCAGCGGGAATCCTGAAATCGAGTCGGCAGCACCATCGGTGTTTTCACTTGGTGATGACACCTTTTCGCTCGCGGCGCCGGTAGCGGCACAGGACCGCGCGTTCGTGTCGAAGCATTTGTATGCGGAGCAGGTGCGCCTGCTTTACCGCTTTTCACTGGTCGGATATTTGGCCGAGTTCATGGTGACGTTCCTGTTGGGCGGCATCCTCTGGAATGAACTCGGTACACGCCCGGAATTGTTCGCGTGGTTTGCGGCCGCGTTCCTGGTGATGATCGCGCGCTACGGCGTCTACAAGTGGTTCATCCGCGCCAATCCCACCTCGGATGCGCTGCTGAAGTGGGAGCGCCGCTTCATGGTCGGCAGCATCGCCATCGCCCTGCTCTGGGGCCTGATGGGCTCGCTGCTGCTGCCCAAGGCTGGTCCGACCCAGTTGCCGGTAATGATGCTGGTCGCGCTGCTTACGCTGGGCTCGGTCGCCTATTACGCACCACACCGCTCGTTGTTCTTCTTCACCGGCATGTCTTCCCTGTTGCCGATGGGCATTGCCACCTTCGGCTTTGGCGACCGCGCCGGCTCCATGCTTGGCGCGTCGATCATCATCCTGGTCGGCATCCTGGTGGCAGTGCACAGCAAGGTGCACAAGGCGCTGGTCGATTCCCTCACCGCGCGCTTCGACAATCTGCTGATCGCGATGCGGCTGGAGGAAGAAAAGATCCGCGTCGAAAAAGCCAACCAGGCCCTGGAAGTCGAGGCGACCGAGCGCCGCAAGGCGGAGCGCGCGGAACTGCTGGCATTGCAAAGATTGCGGCTGCATCTCGAACGCACACCGCTCGGGGTCATCGAGTGGGATACCGACTTCCGCATCGCAACCTGGAACCCGTCCGCGGAAGCCATCTTCGGCTACGCTGCGGCGGAATCAATCGGCGAGTCCGGCTACATGCTGGTGCAGGGCGCGCAGGAAACCGAACGCATGGCCAGCATGTGGATGGAGCTGCAGCATTCACGCAGTTCCACGCGCGTGACGATGGCCAACAAGACCAATCGCGGCGAGATCATCCATACCGAGTGGTACAACACACCACTGGTGGATAACGAACAAAAGGTCATCGGCGTCGCCTCCCTGGTACAGGACATCACCGAGCGCCTCAATACCGAGCGAACCATTCACTACATGGCGCACCACGATGCGCTCACCGGGCTGCCCAACCGCCGCCTGATGCAGGATCGCCTCAACCAGGCCATCCTGCAGGCGCGTCGCCAGCAAAAGCACGTCGCACTCATGTTCCTGGACCTCGATCGCTTCAAACTGGTCAACGACACGCTGGGCCATGAAACCGGCGACTACGTGCTGCGCGACATTGCCAAGCGGCTGTCGAAAACCGTGCGCGAGGGCGACACCGTTTCACGCGAAGGCGGGGATGAGTTCATCGTTGTGCTGCCGGACCTCGACAAGCCCGAGTCGGCGCAGCTGGTGGCCAACAAGATACTCAACGAGCTGGCGCAACCGATCGAGGTGTCCGGACACGAACTGACGGTGACGGCATCGATCGGCATTTCGCATTACCCCAACGATGCCACCGACATCCAGCACTTGCTCAAGCATGCCGATTCGGCGATGTACCAGGCAAAGGATGCCGGCCGCAACACCGCGAGGTTCTTCACCAGCGACCTCAACTTCCTGCTGTCGAAGCGACTCGAAGTGGAATCGCGCCTGCGCCGCGGCATCGAGCGCAGCGAGTTCTTCCTGCGCTACCAGCCGCAGGTTGACGTGGCCAGCGGCCGCATCGTCGGCGCGGAAGCCCTGATCCGCTGGAACGATCCCGCGCACGGAGAAATCTTCCCCAAGGATTTCATTTCTGTCGCGGAAGAGCTCGGCCTGATCGTGCCGCTGGGTGAATGGGTGTTCCGCACCGCCTGCCAGCAGATACGCGCCTGGAACCAGGAGGGCTATACCACCCTCACCCTGTCGGTGAATCTTTCGCCGCGCCAGTTCGTGTCACGCAAGCTGTTGCCATCGATGAAGTCGGCGTTGCTCGAAACCGGTATCGACGCGTCGCGCCTGGACCTGGAGATCACCGAGACGGTCGCGATGCGCAACCTCGAGCAATCGATCGAGATTCTTTCCGAGCTGCGGCGCATCGGCGCGACCATCTCGATCGATGATTTCGGCGTGGGCTATTCTTCGCTGGGACAGCTGAAGCGCCTGCCGGCGCAGTCATTGAAGATCGACCGCACCTTCATTTCGCAGATTCCCGAGGACGCCAACAGTTGCTCGATTACGGAAGCCATCATTGCCATGGGCAAGCGCCTGCATCTGCGCGTCATTGCCGAGGGCGTGGAGACCCAGCCGCAGCTCGACTTCCTGCGCTTGAACGGCTGCGATACCTATCAGGGCTACCTGTACGCAAAGCCGCTGACCATTGCGGAAATGACGGCGCTGCTGAAGTCGCAGCGCGAAGCGGCCTAGCCGGAAACTTGCGTGCGCGGCGCGCCGTCAGGCGCGCGCGATGGGTGGATTCTTCGCGAAGTAACGCTTGATGCCGTCGGCGATCGCCTCGGCCATCTTTTCCTGATAGCGCGCATCGCGCAGTTTGCGCTCTTCCTCCGGGTTCGAGATGAACGCCGTTTCCACCAGGATGGAGGGAATGTCCGGCGCCTTGAGCACCGCAAAGCCTGCCTGCTCCACCACCGGCTTGTGCAGCCGGTTCACTTCGCCCAGCTCCGCCAGTACCAGCTTGCCGAGCTTGAGGCTGTCGTTGATTTGCGCGGTCTGGGAGAGGTCCAGCAGTGTGCGCGCGAGGAATCCATCCTTGTTGCCCAGGTTGACGCCACCGATCAGGTCGGCATCATTTTCCTTGTTGGCAAGCCAGCGGGCGGCGAGCGAAGTGGCACCGCGTTCCGACAGCGCGAACACGGACGAGCCATGCGCCTGCGGCGTGACGAAGGCATCGGCGTGCACGCTGACGAACAGGTCGGCCCGCAGCTTGCGCGCGCGCGCCACACGGTGATGCAGGGGGACAAAGTAATCGGCATCGCGCGTCAGGGCCACCCGAAAGTTCGATCCTTCGTCGAACCTGTCCTTGAGCTTGCGTGCAATCGTCAGCACCACATCTTTCTCGCGCGTGCCACGCTTGCCCACCGCACCGGGGTCCTCGCCACCGTGGCCGGGATCGAGCACCACCACAATCGGCCGGGTGGTTTTGCGCGAGGTGATGACGGTTGGCGAATTGCCTGCCTTGCCGGCAGGCACTGCCTTGTCGTCTTTCGCAGGAGCGGGGGAACCGGACTTGGCGTCGCCGTCGGCCGGCGCCTGGCGTGACTCGTCAGATTTCGCCTCGGCGGGGGGCAGGTTCGAATTCGCGGGCTCGACGCTGCGATCCTTGCCGAATGCCGCAGTGTCGTCGTTCAGCAGGGCCTGCATCGGATCCTGCGCCCTGGCCGGGTAGATATCCAGCATCAGCCGGTGTCCGAACTCGCCGGCCGGCGCTACCGCGAACACCTGCGGTTTCACCTCGGTCTTGAGATCAAGCACCACGCGAATCACGTTGGCACGGTTAATTCCCACACGTACCGACTGGATGTACGGGTCATTGCCGCCAATCTTGGCCGCCAGTTCCTTGAGGGACGCGCCGAATTCGACATTCTCAAGGTCGATGACCAGCCGCTCCGGATCCTTGACCAGGAAGTGTTGGAATTTGAGCGCACTGGGCGACTCGAACGTGACACGCGTGTATTCGCTGGCCGGCCACACCCGGGTTGACGAGACGCGGGTGGCGGCGTACGCCTCTCTCGCCAGCAAGGGTGAGAGCAACAACGGCAAGGTCAGCAGCCGACGGCGGCCTGCGTGGGGTGACGCGGCCGGGATGGCGGCAGCGCATGACGCGCTGGCGCGCGTTATGGCGTTGTCGTCGTGTTGTGCGTCCGTGGCGACGGCAATGACTGCAGCAGCTTCTGTCCGCGCGGTGTGAGTGCCTGGATCAACGCATGGCGCGCCTGCGTCGGTGTCACTGAAAGCGTCACTTTCAGGTCCGGCGGCGGCAGCAGATCCCCGGCCCTCTCCGGCCACTCGACGAGGCAAACATTCGCCGCGTTGAAGAGATCGCGAAATCCGGCGTCGTTCCATTCTTCGGGATCGTTGAAACGATAAAAATCAAAGTGATACAAGTGTAACTTAGAAATTACGTAAAGTTCAACCAATGTGTAGGTCGGGCTCTTGACGCGCCCCTCATAGCCCATCGCCCGCAGCATGCCCCGCGACAGCGTCGTCTTGCCCGCCCCCAGCCCGCCCGACAAGTGAATGGCCACACCGGGTTCGAGCGTGGCTGCCAGCGCGGCGCCCAGGGCCAGCGTGGCCGATTCGTCAGGCAGCGCCCATTCACGCGCTGGCGCGGCAGGCAGATGTGGAATGACAGGGGAGTTCACGTTTGCGCGATTTGGTGGATGGCGTGGCCGAGGGCAGGGATTGCATCAGCGCACCTCGCCTAGAATGCGGGAATGATCGATGCATCAGCCCTGACCGCACTTGCCCGGCAAATCAAGCACTGGGGGCGCGAACTCGGCTTTCAGGAACTTGGCATCAGCGATACCGCGCTGACCGGCGAGGAGGCACTGCTGCAGCAGTGGCTGGCGAGCGGCTACCACGGTGACATGGATTATATGGCCCGCCACGGCGTAACCCGGGCCCGGCCGGGCGACCTGGTGCCCGGAACGGTTCGCGTGATCAGCGCACGGCTCAATTATCTGCCGCCCGCTGCTGTCGACAGTTGGCAAGTATTGGCGGATCCCGCGGCGGCTTTCCTCTCGCGCTACGCGCTTGGGCGCGACTATCACAAGGTGCTGCGCCAAAAACTGCAAGCGCTTGCCGATCGCATTGCATCCGCTCTGGCGCAAGATACCGACCAATTTCGCTACCGTGTCTTTACCGACTCCGCGCCGGTCATGGAGGTGGCGCTGGCGCGCAAGGCCGGTTTGGGCTGGCGCGGCAAGCACACCCTGCTGCTGTCCCGCGATGCCGGATCGATGTTTTTCCTCGGCGAGATTTACACCAGCCTGCCGCTGCCCGTCGATGCAGTCACCAGTGAGCACTGCGGCACCTGCACGCAATGCATCGACATCTGTCCCACGCAAGCGATCATCGCACCCTACCTGCTGGACGCGCGCCGCTGCATCTCCTATCTCACCATCGAACATGCCGGGGCGATTCCGGTCGAGCTTCGTCCGCTGCTGGGAAACCGGATTTACGGCTGCGACGACTGCCAGCTGGTCTGTCCCTGGAACAAATACGCCGTTCAGACCGGCGAAGGCGACTTTTCTGTGCGCAACGGCCTGGACCATCCGCAGCTCGTGGAACTGTTCAGCTGGAGCGCAGCACAGTTCAACGAGCGCCTCGCAGGATCGGCCATCCGCCGCATCGGCCATGATCGCTGGCTGCGCAATATCGCGGTCGCAATGGGCAACGCCCTCGCCTCTGCCGGGCTGCCCGACGTGGCCCGGCAGGAAATTTCTGCGGCGCTGCAAGCAGGCCGCGCACACGCCTCGGCGCTGGTCATCGAGCACATCGACTGGGCGCTATCGCAGTCAATTTAGCAGCGACGGCGCCAACCCGTGAAACAGGCAGGCTAGACGAAAGGCTTTTTGCCGTCGCGGTAGCGCTTTTCCGGCTTGTTGCTCTCAAGCGCCAGATTCAGTGCCTGGTGCAGTTCGAACAGGTCCGTGCTGTACCCCGCTTCACTGATGCCTTTGGCGAAGCCCAGCGCGACCGCGTTGCCGGCAAACCGCAGATTGTCATGTTCCAGCGGACCGATCAGTGGCGCCGCCGGGTTTTCAAATGCACTGCGGCAGGTATCGACTGACACCGAATAGTATTTGCGGCACGCCGCCGGCCGCGCTTCGTACACGGAACACGAGCCGTCCACCAGCAGTGCGCAGGAGATGCCTGCCTGCACATGCTGCTCGCGGGTGAGGTCGGCAATTCTTGCCAGGTTTTCGTCGAGGCGTGCCTGCATGCGCGCGCGCTGCCGCGGGTCAAATCGCGCCTGGATAAAACCGGCCAGCACGAACACTTCATGCGGGCGCATTTCCACGCGCTGGCTGCAGCAATAGACGCAACCGCGCTGGCAGGCAACGGCCACCTTTTCCTGCGCGATCACCTGGTTTTGCAGTTGCGCCAGACGCCCGTACATTCTGACCGTCAATGCGCGGTGTTCGGCGGGTTCCCTGGCCAGCCGGGCAGCATCGCGGGAGGTGATGCGTTCGCGATCGAAGGCTGCCTGAATGGGTGCGGGAACAATTTCACTCATCCCGACATTTTGCCACGCGTCGCCTCGACCTCATGCTCAATACGCGTCGGCGACCCAGCGGAATACGCGCGTTCAGCTTCCCTGTGGCTGGGCGCGGACGATGCGCGTCGGCGTATTCATCCACAACACCGTCACGCCCTTGGCGCGCGCCCATGATTCAACCAGGTCGATCTTTTGCTGATCCACCACGACCCGCTCGTTGGGGTCAGGCGGCGCGGTGGCGCAGCCGCACAGCGTGAGAACCATGACAACCCCGGACAGGATGGCTTTTTTCATGGCAGGCTCCTTCGCAACGTTGACAACCGGGAACGGCAACCTCGCTGTTACGCTACGCCGGCGCGGCGCGCATTGCAAGTGGCCGCGGGGGCCAAAACCCGCGCCGGCACAAACTCGCAAGCGCAGTCGCAATCTGTTGCGAACGACCCCGGCAGGACGAAAAAAAGGGCGGGAAATCCCGCCCTTTCCCGGCACGTGTCGCCAATCCGCTCAGGCGCGCAGCATCAGTGTGTTCATGCGCTTCACGAACTCGGCCGGATTCTCCAGTTGCCCGCCTTCGGCCAGCACCGATTGCTCGAACAGCAGGCTGGACCAGTCAGCGAAATCGGCTTCGGTGGCCTCCTTGAGCCGCCCGATGACGGCGTGCGCCGGATTGATTTCGAGGATCGGTTTGCTGGACGGGATCTTCTGTCCGGCGGCCTTGAGCATGCGCTCGAGATTACCTGACAGCTCGTTTTCATCGACCACCAGGCAGGCAGGCGAATCCACCAGGCGATGGGTCACCCGCACCTCCTTGACCTTGTCGCCCAGCGCGGTCTTGATGCGCTCGACCAGCGGCTTCAGTTCCTCGGCGGTTTTTTCCTGCTCCTTCTTCTCGGCCTCGTCCTCGAATGCGCCCAGATCCAAATCGCCCTTGGCCACGGACTGCAGTTTCTTGCCCTCGAACTCTTCCACCTGGCCCAGCCACCATTCATCGACCGGCTCGGTGAGCATCAACACCTCGATGCCTTTCTTCTTGAACACCTCGAGGTGCGGGCTGTTGCGCGCCGCCGGGAAATTGTCGGCGGTGACGTAGTAGATTTTTTCCTGGCCGTGCTTCATGCGCGCCACGTAATCGGCCAGCGAGACATTTTGCGCGTCATCGCTGTTGTGCGTGGAGGCGACGCGAATCAGTTTCAGCAGGCGCTCGCGACTGGCGAAATCCTCGCCCAGCCCTTCCTTGAACACGCGGCCGAAGTTGCTCCAGAACGAGGCGTATTTCTCGGCCTGGTTTTCCGCCAGGTCCTCCAGCAGTCCCAGCACCTTTTTAACGCAGCCATTCTTGATGGCTTCCACATCCTTGGATTCCTGCAGGATTTCCCGCGAGACGTTGAGCGGCAGGTTGTTGGAATCGATCACGCCTTTCACAAAACGCAGGTAGCGCGGCAGCAGGTGCTCGGCGTCATCCATGATGAACACGCGACGCACATACAGCTTCACGCCGTGCTTGGTGTCGCGGTCGAACAGGTCGAACGGCGCCTTGCCCGGCAGGTACAGCAGTTCGGTGTACTCGTGCTTGCCCTCGACGCGCGCATGCGACCAGGCCAGCGGTTTTTCCCAGTCGTGGGACACGTGCTTGTAAAACTCCTCGTATTCCTCTTCCTTGATGTCGCTCTTGGCGCGCGCCCACAGGGCACTGGCCTTGTTCACCGTCTCTTCTTCCGCGGTCTCGACCTGCTCCTGCTTGTCCTTGTCCCATTCGGTCTTTTTCATGACGATGGGCATCTGGATATGGTCGGAATACTTGCGGATGATCGATTTGAGGCGCCAGTCGTCGAGGAACTCCTTGGCGTCCTCCTTCAGGTGCAGGGTGACTTCGGTGCCGCGCGCAGGCTTGTCCAGCGACGCCAGCGTGAATTCGCCGTCACCGGCGCTGGACCAGAGCACGCCGTCCGCCGCCTGGCCGCCGGCAACGCGCGTGCGCAGCTCGACCCGGTCGGCGACGATGAAGGCCGAATAGAAACCGACGCCGAACTGGCCGATCAGGTTGGCATCTTTCTGCTGGTCACCGGTCAGCCGGGCGAAGAATTCCTTGGTGCCGGACTTGGCGATGGTGCCGATGTTGGCGATCACCTCGTCGCGCGTCATGCCGATGCCGTTGTCGCTGATGGTGAGCGTGCCGGCGGCCTTGTCGACAGCGACGCGGATCTTCAGGTCCGTGTCGTTTTCATTGAGCGCCGGTGTGGCCAGGGCTTCAAAGCGCAGCTTGTCGATGGCATCCGACGCATTGCTGATCAGTTCGCGCAGGAATATTTCCCGGTTGGAGTACAGCGAGTGGATCATCAGGTGCAGCAGTTGTTTGACCTCGGTCTGGAAGGCGAGGGTCTGCGGCTGACCGGCTTCGGTCTTGGGGGCTTGGTCGATAGTGGACATCATGGGCTCCATAAAATCAGATAGTTGCGTGTTGCGGCCCCGCAGGGTATGGCGCGGACCGGGCCGGGGCGCAGGAATTTTTTTCAAGTCCGGAACTTATTTGCGACCGGCCACTCAATATTCAAGATGTCTCCTTGGATTGAGTGAGTAGTACGTTAGGGTCGCTGCGGCGGCCCTTTTCTTTTGTGGCTGGCGATCGCCTGGCTCGGCCGGTACAAAAAAGCCAAACTCCAGCATTGGCGCGCCTCTCCGGGCAAAAATGCCCTGAAACCCAATAGGGGCGCGGACTTTATCTTTTTGCACCCTCGCGGATGGCACTGAGCGTGGTATTGGGTGTAATCGCCTCCGGATCGATGCGAATTTCGATCAGCGCCGGCTTCCCGGATGCCTGGGCGCGTTTCAACGCCGGCGCAAACTCAGCGGTTTTCTCCACGGTCTCGCCATGCGCCCCGAACGCGCGCGCATACGCGGCGAAGTCAGGATTGACCAGTGCCGTGCCGTGCACATTGCCCGGAAATTCCCGCTCCTGGTGCATGCGGATGGTGCCGTACATGCCGTTGTTGACGACGATGAAAATCACCCCCAGCCCGTACTGGACAGCTGTGGCCAATTCCTGGCCGGTCATCAGGAAACAGCCGTCGCCGGCAAAGCACACCACCGTGCGCTGCGGGTAAAGCGTCTTGGCACCGATGGCTGCCGGCACGCCGTAACCCATTGCGCCCGAGGTAGGGGCGAGTTGCGTGCGAAAGCTGCGATAGCGATGAAAGCGATGCACCCACACCGAGTAGTTGCCCGCGCCATTGGTAACGATGGCGTCGGCCGGCAGCACGTCTTCCAGGTGCTGCATCACGTCCCACATTTGCACCGCGCCGGAAATTTCCTTGCGTGCCTGCCAGGCCTGGTAATCGAGGTTGGCGTCACGCACCGTCTGGTCGAGGCCGCTGCGGGTCACCCGCGGCAGCGCGGCCAATGCGCGCGCCATCGCCGGCATGGTGGCGTTGATCATCAGGTCGGCCTGGTATACACGCCCCAGTTCAGCCGCGCCGGCATGGATGTGAATCAGCTTTTGCGCCGGCACCGGCGCCTTGATGAGTGCGTAACCGCCGGTGGTCATCTCGCCCAGTCGCGGACCGAGCGCGATCACCAGGTCGGCTGCGCGGATGCGTGCCGCGAGTGCCGGGTTGATGCCGATGCCCACATCCCCCGCATAAAACGGGTGGCTGTTATCGAACAGGTCCTGGAAACGAAAGGCACAGCCCACCGGAACCTGTTGGGTTTCAGCGAATGCGCGCAGATTATCGCAAGCCTCGGCATCCCAGCCGCTGCCGCCGGCAATGACGAACGGCCGCTCTGCCGCTTGCAGCATGGCGGACAGGCGCAGCATTTCCGGCTGGCCCGGCGAGGTTTCCACGCGCTGCCAGGCGCGCGCATCGGGCGCGTCCGTCACGGCAGACAACATGTCCTCGGGCAGCGCCAGCACCACCGGCCCCATGCGGCCGCTGGTGGCGACCTGATAGGCGCGCGCGACGTATTCAGGCACCCGGTCAGCGCGATCAATCTGCGCCACCCACTTGGCCATTTCGCCGAACATGCGCCGGTAGTCGATCTCCTGGAAGGCCTCGCGCTCGACAAAATCATTCCCAACCTGGCCGATGAACAGGATCATCGGCGTCGAATCCTGATACGCGGTATGCACGCCGATCGAGGCGTTGGTTGCGCCCGGGCCACGGGTGACCAGGCAGATGCCCGGCCGGCCGGTGAGCTTGCCGTAGGCCTCGGCCATATTGGCGGCACCGGACTCATGGCGGCAGGTGATGAGGCGGATGGTGTCGCGATGCCCGTGCAGGGCATCGAGCACGGCAAGGTAGCTCTCTCCGGGCACGCAGAACGCCAGATCGGCACCATGAATCTTCAGTTGATCGACGAGGATCTGCCCGCCGGTACGCTGCATGGTCATTTCTGGTTCACCTCGTAGCCTTTGTCCTTGAGCAATTGCAACAGTCCGCGCTTGCCGACCAGATGCAGGGAACCCACGGCGACGAAAACCGGGTCGCGTTCCGCGAGATAACCCTCAATTTTTTTCAGCATGCCCGGGTGGCGCTGATGCAGCAGCACGTCATCGAGCCGCGCCTGCAAGCGCTGGCCGGCGTTGACTTCGGTGCTGACCTCTTCCATCAGCTTCGCGTCACCGCTTTGCCATGCATTGACCATGCCGGTGACCTGGTCGGCGTTTCGCTTCTGCTCGATGGCGGTGACGGCGTTGTCGAGAAATGCCTCCTGCAGCTCCGCCGGCATGCCGGCCAGCATCGCCAGTTGTGCACGCGGCGATTCCAGTTCTTCCAGCGGCTTGCCGGCGGCCTTGGCCTGCTGGATCAGGTAGGCATCAACGCCGCGGGTCATGTCGTAGCCCAGTCGCTGGTATTCGGCAATGGCGAGCAGCCCCGCCACCACGAATGGCTTCATGCTGCGCGCGGCGCGGATCGGGATGCCCAGTGGCCCCAGCTGCATGTTCAGGCGCGCGTACAGTTCGACCGGGATGTGCTGGTCGAGGCTGTCCGGAGATGCGTAGGAAATCAGCGACTGGATATCGGCGAGCCCGCCGTCCCGCGAAATATCGGCTTCGACGACCACTTTGCGTGCGCGCATGAACGCTGTTTCAACGGCAGCGGGCAGGGGATAGAAGCTCGCCTTGCCGACGTGGATGGTGCCGAACAGGGTGACTGTGTTGGTCCTGGACTTCACCTCCCAGGCAAACGATCGTGACTGCTCGCCGGGCGCCGCAGCAGGAATGGGTCCGGCAGGCGCGGGACGAGTCGGATCGTAGTCGGACGCTGGTGTGACCTGCACCGCGCCTGGCTTTGGCGCCGGGGCAACCGCAGGCGCGGGATCGGCCGCGGCCAGCAGCGCGTTGCCTGCAAGCAATGCGGCAAACGCGCCGCGCAACAACGTAAGGGATACTGACATTAGGGGACTCACCGGATCAGGCGTGCGCGGACCGATCGCGGCGTGCGCACAATGGGTAATTTTCGCAGGATTGCTAGAATGTTTCCGCAGTTAACCAAAAACAATTCGGGAATCGCCATCATTCCATTGCTCACGCGCGGCCTGCTGCTGGTGGTTTCGACGCTGGCAACCATCGCCGCTAGCGCCCCTGCTGCGACCTGCAGCCATCGCGGCGAGCTCGATGCCTTGTTTTGCGACGAGGATCGCAACCTCACCGCCGACGCCCCGGTCGATCCGTCGAGGCTGCGGAACCCACCGGCGCTGCTGATGAGCTATTCGCCGCAGGAAGACACCGGCAGCTATGAAAAGCTGTGGGCGCCGTTCGTCACCCATCTCGGCCAATGCACCGGCAAGCCGGTGCGATTTTTCCAGGTGCATTCCAGTGCAGCCGTGGTCGAAGCCTTCCGTTCGGGGCGCATCCACTTCAGCCTACTCGCCACCGGCGACACGCCGTTCGCCGTCAATGTTGCCGGCGCGGTTCCCTACGCCGGCATCGGCGGCAACAAGGGCCTGCTGGGCTACCATGTGGTCACATTGGTGCGCAAGGACAGCGCGTTCAGGAAACTCGCCGACCTCAAGGGCAAGCGTGTCGCGCACACCGCGCCGTCATCGAACTCGGGAAACATGGCGCCGCGCGCCCTGTTTCCGGCCGAGGGGCTGGTGCCGGACAAGGACTACAAGGTGATCTACTCCGGCAAACACGACAACTCTATTCTCGGCGTACTGCGCGGCGATTACGATGCCGCGGCGGTGGCCGACGACGTGCTCGACCGGCTGGTGTCGCGCGGCGTGGTCAAGGCCGCGGATTTCCGCGTGATTTTCACGAGCAAGTCATTCCCTGCCGGCAGCATGGTGTTCGCCCACGACCTGGCGCCGGCCGTGGTCAAATCGATTCGCGACTGCACGCTCAATTACAAGTTTTCGCCGCAGCTCGTGGAGGCCTTCCAGGGCTCGGACCGTTTCGTGCCGCTCGATTACAATCGCGATTTTGACTCGGTCCGCGAGGTTGCCCAGGCCAGCGGCGAAATGAAGAAAAAGGAAACCGCCCGATGATCGACCGCTCCATCCAGATTCGCGGCCTGGTCAAGGAATACCAGCGCGGCGTGCCGGTTCTCAAGGGCATCGACCTGCACATCGCCGGCGAAGGCATCACCGCCATCATCGGTCCGTCCGGCACCGGCAAGTCCACGCTGATCCGCTGCATCAACCGGCTGGTGGAGCCCACGGCGGGCGAGATCATTTTCCAGGGCATGGATCTGGCCAAACTGAAAGGCGCGGAACTGCGCGCCGCGCGTCGGCGCATCGGCATGATCTTCCAGGAATACAACCTGGTCGAGCGGCTCACCGTCATGGAAAACGTGCTCACCGGGCGGCTTGGCTATATGGGCGCCATCGACGCCTGGCTGCGGCGCTTTCCGCAGGCGGACATCGACGAAGCCTACGCGCTGCTGGAAACCGTCGGCCTGGCGAGCTTCGCCAACCAGCGCGCCGACAGCCTTTCCGGCGGCCAGCGACAACGCGTCGGCATCGCGCGCGCCGTGATGCAGCACCCGGATATCCTGCTGGCCGACGAACCGACTTCTTCACTCGACCCGAAGACTTCGGTCGAAATCATGGAGCTGATGGCCGATATCGCCGGCAAGCGCAACATTCCGGTGGTGGTGAACATCCACAACGTGGTGCTGGCCAAGCGATTCTGCGGCCGCATGATCGGCATGACCGGCGGCAAGGTGGTGTTTGACGGTGACCCTTCCCAACTGACCGATGCCAATCTCAAGGAAATCTACGGCGGGGAAAACTGGATTGAATGACCTGGCAAGTTCCCGCCGCGCGGGAGCCCGCCGCTTCACCACGCCATGCGGCCATGACTTCCCCCACGGCTGACCCGCGCCTCAATCCGTTCCCGGCCAACTGGCCTGCCCGCAGCGGCTGGATGCTATTGGCCGTCTACACCGCCTGGGCTGCTGCCCAACTTGATTTCTCCTGGATGCGCGTCGTCAGCGGCCTGGACAACCTTGAGCGCTTTCTCGCGCGCATGTTCCCGCCCAACTTTACTGGTGACAAATGGGATTTGATCGTCAAGGGGCTGACCGAGAGCCTGGAGATCGCCGTCATCGCATCGGCACTGGCCATCGTCATTTCGCTGCCGGTCGGCCTGATGGCGGCACGCAATCTTTCGCCGGTCTGGCTGAGCTGGCCAGCACGCATGCTGGTTGCGCTGTTCCGATCCTTCCACTCGGTGATCGTCGCCATCATCTTCGTCAAAGCGCTGGGCTTCGGCGCCATCGCCGGCATAGCTGCGCTGGTAGTGGCGTCGGTGGGTTTCATTGCCAAGCTGTTTGCCGAAGCCATCGAGGAAATTTCCCTCAAGCAGGTCGAAGCGGTGCGCGCCTCCGGCGCCTCATTCGCGAACGTGCTCACCTATGGCGTGCTGCCGCAGGTATTTGGACGCTTCCTCGGTTTTTGCAGCTATCAGCTTGATTCCAACCTGCGCAACTCGACGATGGTGGGCATCGTCGGTGCCGGCGGCATCGGCGGCACACTGTTCTCGGCTTTCCAGAGTTTCGATTACGACTTCGTGCTGGCGATTCTGCTGTGCATCATTGCGCTGATATTCGCCGGCGAGATCGTCTCCGGCTTCCTGCGCGCGGTGTTTCTGGACAACTCGACGCTCTCCGCCTGGTGGGCGCGGCGTCGCAGCGCAGCGACCGCCGTGGTGCGCGGTGCGGAAGAATGAACCACGCCGCCGACATCCCCGGCGCCGGACGTGAATGGCATCGGTTCACGCCGGAGCAGCGCAACATTCGCTTCGCGTGCTACCTCGTCGGCGTGGCAGCGCTGGTGATGTCGCTGCGTCACCTCGAGTTCGCGCCCGAGTTTCTTGCCGATGCGCCGGCGCAGGTCCAGGATTTCTTCGCGCGCATGTGGCCGCTGGATACCGCCTTCTACGGCAAGTCGGTGCATGCCGCCCTCATCGAAACGCTGAACATCGCCACGCTGGGCACGCTGCTCGCGCTGGCGATGGCCTTTCCGCTGGGCGTGCTTGCCGCCGGCAATCTTGTGCCCATCGCGCCGGTCAACCTGCTCGCCAGGCTCGTGCTGGTGGCGTCACGCTCGGTCAATTCACTGGTGTGGGCGCTGCTGTTCATCGCGGTATTCGGCCCGGGTGCCCTGGCCGGCACACTGGCCATCGCATTTCGCAGCATCGGCTTTGTCGGCAAGCTGTTCGGCGAGGCGCTTGAGGAGTGCCGGCCGGGTCCGGTGGACGCGCTCACTGCCGTCGGTGCGCCTGGCGCCAGCGTGTTCATCAAGGGCGTCTGGCCGCAGGTGAAGCCGGCATTCTGGTCGATCGCCCTGTTTCGCTGGGACATCAATGTGCGCGAATCCGCCGTACTCGGCCTGGTGGGTGCGGGCGGCATCGGCATGGCCATGGATTCGGCCATGAACCTGTTTCGCTGGGATCAGGTCGCAGTGGTGCTGTTGACGATTTTCGCGGTGGTCGTGGTCGTGGAAGTGCTGGTCACGACGGCCCAAAGTCGCATAACGTGTGGCGCGCATACTTTCTAGCCGAGCAATCGGTCAACAAAACACCAGCAACCCAATTATTTCTGCGCGCCTCTCCGGGCATTAACCTGAATTGCACTTCACCCCGACAGGCTGGACATTGCTGTCGCGTTCATTGCCAAAAATCGGGGGAGGCGCCGATCCCCGCCGTCACGGCGTTCCGTAACAGCGCTTTGCCCAGTTCCGGGCGCGCCACAACCGGAAATGGCGATCGGACGCGCAGCACCACGCGGGGAGCCCTTGAGCCTCACCAGGTGCAGCGAACGTCGTAATGTTTTTGAATATTGACCTTGGGCGTGTCGAGCACCAGTGCACGCTGAACACACCGGCCTTGGCGTTGAAGTTGCCCACCATGCACTGATATCTGCCGCCGCCGATAGGCGCAGCAAGTCGGCGTGTCTGTACGACGAGCTCAAGCGTGGCAGTTGCGCCACCGGGTTGCGGGAGACTTGGCACGGCCACCCATATCCGGTGTTGTCGGCCGCCACAGCAGGATCGATCGCGTGCGTAGGCCGCAACGAGCGCAGTGCCGCCAATCACCCCACCTGCCAGCCCGATGATTGCGGGCTTCCACCCAACGCAGGCTTCTCCAGGATTGGTCGCCCGAGCAGATCAGTGGTCGACGCTGAACGTTATCTGGGGCAATCGGCCTTTCAACGACCGGTATTTACAATCCGCTGGCGCGGCCAATCAGGCCAGGTCGCTGGACGCATTTGCTTTCCACACCTGGGCGGCGTGATCAAGGAATCCCTCGAGTGTAGGCCGCGGCGGCATCGGTATCCAGTCCGGCGCATGCCCCGCATCGCTGCCTTCCAGGGTGAAGTTGAGCTGTTGCGCGGTCAAGCGGATCGATCAGTCCCTTGATGCTGGTGTGGCCCGAACCGAGGTCTTCGATCGGATTGAGCTGCCGGCCGCTGGGAGGATGGCACGATAGCATGCTTGGCTCCCCGCGTTTGCCCTTGACAAGAGGGCCAGGCGATTGTCGCGGGCCGTTGCGGCAGCGAGTGAATATACGGTCGGTCGTCTGCTCAACCAGGTCAGGCTGCCGCGCTCGATGCGACGCTGCCATGACCGGCATCGCGACCGGGTAATCAGGATGCTTGAAGCGCCAGTTGGGTACCCTTGTCGTTCAAGACAGGTCCGGCAGACGACCGAGGAACGGGGTCGAGTTCAGCGCCATGGGTGACGTATTGCCACATTGCGATCGATATCGTCGCCTATGTGTGCGATCCCCATCAGCGCCGAATCAGCGGCCAGTGGTGGCGAAAATACCATCGGCCGAGCTCCGCGCAGCAAGTTCCAGTCGAAGAAGGCACAGCGCGACCATGCCCGATTGAGACGCCCGGCGATCAGTTGCGGGGAGAAAAGGCATGTGCAGGATAAAGGGGCTTAATCATCGCCCCCGCGTCGCAGTTCGGATACACAAAGGCGGCTCGATCGGACATGTGTCGATGGATCCGGTTCAACCGTCACCGGGGACCGCGTGGAGGCCAGCACGACTCGTCGCTGCGCCAGTGCAATCCAGGTTAAACTCAAGGCCTGAGATTCCGGCGCCCCGCCAAATGGCGTTCTACGATTTCCGGTCGATGGGAAACGCCGTATCGGTCGGCACGAACGCATCGACCTCCAGCGCTAGGTAGCGCACCTCGATCACATCCAGTTCCTCGACGCCGCCCGGTGCGCGCAGGGTCACGGTGTCGCCGGCCCGCGCCTTCATCAGCGCCCGCGCCAGCGGCGAGATCCAGCTGATGTGATTGCGCTTCAGGTCGATCTCGTCGATGCCGACGATGGTCACGGTGTTCTCGTCGCCCTTCTGGTTGCTGTAGGTCACGGTCGCGCCGAAGAACACCTGCTCGGCCAACTCCGGCTCGCGCGGCATGACCGGGTCCACCACCTCGGCGATGTCGAGGCGCTTGGTGAGGAAGCGCAGGCGCCGGTCGATCTCGCGCAGACGGCGCTTGCCGTACTGGTAGTCTGCGTTTTCACTGCGGTCACCGTTTTTCGCCGCCCACGACACCGCCGAGGTGACGGCAGGACGGTCTTTCTTCAGCAGATAATCGAATTCGGCCTTGAGACGCCGGTGGCCGCCGGGCGTGATGTAGTTCTTGCTGCCGGCCGGTATCGGCGGCAGGCCCTCGTCGCCATCGAGATCGTCGTCGGCCTGGTCGTTCTCGCGGGTGAAGGCCTTGCTCATCGGCATGGGCTCACTTCAATTGCAGCAGGAACTGCTTCACGCCGCCCAGCAGCATTTCCACCGCAATGGCGGTGAGGATCAGGCCCATCAAGCGCTCGACCGCCTCCATGCCGCGCTTGCCAAACAGTTTTTCGATACGCTCCCCCAGCATCAGCAGCGCCGCCGACACTAGCATGGCCGCCGTCATGGCGCCCACCCAGATGCCGAGCTTGGCCGGTTCACGCGACACCATCAGCATCACCGTGGCCAGGGCGGACGGGCCCGCGATCAAAGGGATCGCGAGCGGCACCAGAAACGGCTCGCTCGTCAGCGATTCGCCGAACACGCTGTCTTCAGACTTGAACACCATGCGGATGGCGATCATGAACAGGATCACGCCGCCGGCAATCGACAGCGAGATTTCACTCAGGTGCATGACGTCCAGAAACTGGCGGCCGCCGAACATGAAAGCCAGCAGGATGAGATAGGCGAAAAAGCATTCGCGCGCCACCACCTTGGCGCGACGCGTCGAATCGACCTGCCGAAGCAGTGACGAGACGATGGGCAGGTTGCCCAGCGGATCGAGCACCAGGAACAGGAGGACAAAGGCGGAAATGAGTTCGGCAGCCATCGTAGTCGTAAATCTGTGTTGGCGAAATGAGGGGGTCAGGCCATGCCGAATGCCACGCGCTGCTTTTTCGTCAACTTCATGGCCACCACATCGTACGATCGCCTGATCAAGGCCTTCAATTCCGCGTCGGAGACTTTCTTCAAATCCGTAACCTGCACCCACTTGGCCCGCGCCAGGTACGGCGCCGGCACGATGCCTTCACGCGCGGTCATCGACAGGAACAAATCGTCGTCCACCTTGAACGAGACGAAGGTGCCGTGCGTCTGGCTCTGGAAGGCAACCGCGAACATTTTGCCGCCGATCGAGTACACATAGTCCGCGCCCCACTTGATGTCAGCGGTCGCGTGGGGCAATGCGGCGCAAAATTTCCGGACGGCATTCAGATTCATGGCACCCTCAGGACGCAATGGGGAAACTCCAGCACTGGCGCGGCTTCCAGGCAGAAAACGGCCTGCGGGCCGCGCTGGTACTAGGGTTTGGCTTTTTTCGGCTCGACGATCTGGTAGAAGACTTCGTCGGACTTGATCATGCCGAACTCGACGCGGGCGCGTTCTTCGACGGCATCGAGCCCTTGCTTCAGATCGCGCACCTCGGCATCCAGCCCGGCATTGCGCGCCGCCAGCTGCACGTTCTTCGCTTTCTGCTTGTCGACCTGCTGCGAGAACTCCCACACCTTCAGCCAGCTGCCCTTGCCCAGCCACAGCGGATACTGGATGCCGATGATGAGGGCGATGAGGGTGTGGGGAAGGTATTTCATTCGGCCGCGCGACCACGAGACGCTTGCCCTTCCCCGGCGCAGGCCGGGGCCCAATTTTGGCAAACTTGGCCCCCGGCCTGCGCCGGGGAAGGCAGTGTTTTCACCTGAGGTTGTAGTACGCCGACTTGCCGGCGTAGGTGGCCGCTTCGCCGAGCTCTTCCTCGATGCGCAGCAGCTGGTTGTACTTGGCCATGCGGTCCGAGCGCGAGGCCGATCCGGTCTTGATCTGCAGCGCGTTCATCGCCACGGCAATGTCGGCGATGGTGGTGTCTTCGGTCTCGCCCGAGCGGTGCGAGATGATGGCGGTGTAATTGGCGCGCTTGGCCATCTCGATGGCGGCAAAGGTTTCCGACAGCGTGCCGATCTGGTTGACCTTGATGAGGATCGAATTGGCGATGCCCTTGCTGATGCCTTCACGCAGGATCTTGGTGTTGGTGACGAACAGGTCGTCGCCGACGATCTGGATCTTCTTGCCGAGCTTTTCGGTCAGCAGCGCCCAGCCGTCCCAATCACCTTCGGCCATGCCGTCCTCGATCGACACGATCGGGTACTTGTCGCACCAGGTCGCCAGCACATCGGTGAATTGCGCCGAGTTGAACGACAGCTTTTCCGCCTCGAAGCGGTACTTGCCGTCGGCATGGAACTCACTGGCTGCGCAGTCGAGACCGATAAGGATGTCCTCGCCGGGTGTGTAGCCGGCTTCGGTGATGGCCTTCATGATGTATTGCAGCGCGGCTTCGTTGTTGGCGAGGTTGGGCGCGAAGCCGCCTTCGTCGCCGACATTGGTGTTGTGCTTTTCGGCATGCAGGATTTTTTTAAGCGTGTGGAACACTTCCACACCTGCGCGCAGCGCTTCGCGGAAGGTCGGCAGACCGGCCGGGATGATCATGAATTCCTGCATATCCAGCACGTTATCGGCGTGCGCGCCGCCGTTGATCACGTTCATCATCGGCACCGGCATCTGCATCGGCGCGGCGCCGCCTAGGTAGCGGTAGAGCGACAGCCCGGATTCGTCGGCAGCGGCCTTGGCACAGGCCATCGACACGGCGAGGATGGCGTTGGCGCCGAGGCGCGACTTGGTTTCGGTGCCGTCGAGCTCGATCATGGTCTTGTCGATAAACGCCTGCTCGGAGGCATCGAGGCCGATGACGGCTTCGCAGATTTCGGTGTTGATATGCTCGACCGCCTTCAGCACGCCTTTGCCGAGGTAGCGCTTCGGGTCCTTGTCGCGCAGCTCGATGGCCTCGCGCGAGCCGGTGGACGCGCCCGAGGGCACGGCCGCGCGGCCGATCACGCCGGATTCGAGCAACACATCGGCTTCAACAGTGGGATTGCCGCGCGAGTCGAGGATTTCCCGGGCGACGATATCTACGATGGCAGTCATTGCTTTCTTTCTTCTTCAGGTCAAATGCGGTTATGCGAAAAACGCGGGCGACAGCGCGCTACTTCATCAGCGACTGCTCGGCAAAGGGATGTTGCTTGACCAGCAGGTCGAGCTGCTTCAATGTCGTCAGCAAATCCTTCATCATCGCCAGCGGCCAGGCGTTCGGGCCGTCGGACAGCGCCTTGGACGGATCGGGGTGCGTCTCCATGAACAGTCCCGAGATGCCCGTGGCGACGGCGGCGCGCGCCAGCACCGGCACGAATTCGCGCTGTCCGCCAGAAGTGGTGCCCTGTCCGCCCGGCAATTGCACCGAGTGCGTGGCATCGAACACCACCGGACAACCGGTGTTGCGCATGATGGCTAGCGAGCGCATGTCGGAAACCAGATTGTTGTAACCGAACGACGCACCACGCTCGCAGACCATGATGTTGTCGGTGCCGCTGGCTTCGCGCGCCTTGTCGACCACGTTCTTCATGTCGCCTGGTGCCAGGAACTGGCCCTTCTTGATATTCACCGGCTTGCCCGCCGACGCCACGGCGTGGATGAAATCGGTCTGGCGGCAAAGGAACGCCGGTGTCTGCAACACATCGACCACCGACGCGGCGACCGGCGCTTCTTCGGCCGTGTGCACATCGGTCAGTACCGGCACGCCGAGCTGTTTTTTCACTTCCGCCAGCACCCGCAGGCCTTCATCCATGCCCGGGCCGCGAAACGATTTGCCGGAGCTGCGATTGGCTTTGTCGAAGCTGGATTTGAAGATGAACGGAATGCCAAGTGCCGCGGTCATTTCTTTCAGCTGCCCGGCGACGTCGATCTGCAGTTGTTCGGACTCCACGACGCACGGGCCCGCAATTAGAAAAAAGGGTCTTTCGAGCCCGACATCAAATCCGCAAAGTTTCATGCCGATGCCTTCGTGCCCTGCACGATGCGCAAGCCTGCTTCGCCATGCACTCTCTTGTGCTGCTCCAGCCCGGCTTTGATGAAGGCCGTGAACAGCGGGTGTCCATCCCGCGGGGTCGAGGTGAACTCGGGGTGGAACTGACAGCCGTAGAACCACGGGTGACCGTGCTTGGCCTTGTCCAACTCGGCCATCTCCGGCAATGACTCGGAATTGGTCCGCGCCGAAATCACGAAGCCGGCCGCTTCCAGTCGCGGCACGTAGTGATTGTTGACTTCATAGCGATGCCGGTGACGCTCGCTGACCGTGTCGGACTGGTAGATTTCGTGCGCCAGCGTGCCGGGCCGCACCGTGCAGGTCTGCGCGCCGAGGCGCATGGTGCCGCCGAGGTTGGAGTTGGAATCGCGGCGCTCGATCTTGCCGTCCTGGTTCTGCCATTCGGTGATCAGCGCCACCACCGGGTGCGGCGTGTCGGGATCGAACTCGGTGGAATTTGCGCCGGCCAGGCCCACCACATTGCGCGCGAACTCGATGGTGGCGATCTGCATGCCGAGGCAGATTCCAAGGTACGGAATCTTGTTCTCGCGCGCAAACTTCACCGCCGCGATCTTGCCTTCGGTGCCACGCTTGCCGAAGCCGCCGGGGACAAGAATGGCATCCATGTTGGCCAGCACCGCAACGCCGTCTTTCTCCAGTTGCTCGGAATCGAGGTAGTGAATTTTCACGCGGGTACGTGTCTTGATGCCGGCGTGAATCAGCGCTTCCGAGAGCGACTTGTACGAATCGGTCAGGTCGACATATTTGCCGACCATCGCCAGATCGATCTGGTGCTCCGGATTTTCCAGCGCGTTGACGATCTCATCCCACACGGTGAGATCTGCCGGGCGCGGCGTCAGGTGTAGCTTGCGGCAGACGATCTCGTCGAGGCCCTGCTTGTGCAGCATCTTGGGAATCTTGTAGATCGAACTGGCGTCGTAGCAGGAAATGACGGCGCCCTGGTCGACGTTGGTGAACAGCGCAATCTTGCGGCGGTCGTCATCAGGAATCGGCCGGTCCGAGCGGCACATCACCACGTCCGGCTGGATACCGATCTCGCGCAATTCCTTGACGCTGTGCTGCGTCGGCTTGGTCTTGATCTCGCCGACCGTGGGCAAATACGGCACTAGCGTGAGATGGATGTAGCAGGCGTTGTCACGCCCCGTTTCGATGCCCATCTGGCGAATGGCTTCCAGAAAGGGCAGTGACTCGATGTCGCCCACCGTGCCGCCGATTTCGATGATGCCGACTTCGGCGTCGATCGTGCCGGCGCGGATCGAGGCCTTGATCTCATCGGTGATGTGCGGGATGACCTGCACGGTGCCGCCGAGATAGTCGCCACGGCGTTCCTTGTTGATGACCCGTTCGTAAATCTGGCCGGTGGTGAAATTATTGGCCTTCTTCATCTTCATCGAGACGAAGCGCTCGTAGTGGCCCAGGTCGAGATCGGTCTCCGCGCCATCCTCGGTGACAAACACCTCGCCGTGCTGAAACGGCGACATGGTGCCCGGATCCACGTTGATGTACGGGTCCAGTTTCATCATCGAGACTTTGATGCCGCGAGATTCGAGGATGGCGGCCAGGGAAGCGGCGGCGATGCCTTTGCCGAGCGAGGAAACCACCCCGCCGGTAACAAAAATGTACTTGGTCATGTTGACCCCCAGCCTTTGCGGTTGGAAATTCGTATTTTACACGAGCGCTATCCCATTCCAAAATGCGGGCGAGGCCGGCGCCGCAGGGTACTGATGGAAATCGAATAAACTCTTCGCATGAATGTAAACGGCAAACCGACCCGCAGCATTCGCGCCGACCCCTCCGGCCGATGCGTTCACATCATCGACCAGACCAGGCTGCCGTTCTCGCTGGAATTCCGCACGCTGGGCAGCATGGAAGAGGTCGCGCACGCCATCGTCAGCATGCAGGTGCGCGGTGCGCCGCTCATTGGCGTGACTGCCGCCTTCGGCCTGGCAATGGCCATGGCGGTGGATTCGTCCGACCATGAACTGGAGCGCGCCGGCGGCATACTGCTGGCGACGCGGCCGACCGCCGTCAACCTCGCCTGGGCGCTGGCGCGCATGACCACGCATCTGCACGCCCTGCAGCACCAGGAGCGCCCCTCGGCTGCCTGGGGCTTCGCCCAGCGGCTGGCGGACGAAGATGCCGCCACCAATGCGGCCATCGGCGGGCACGGGCTCGGCCTGATACGCGCCATCCACGAAAAAGTGCAGCGGCCGGTCAACGTCCTCACCCATTGCAATGCCGGCTGGGTGGCCACCGTCGACTGGGGCACCGCGCTGGCGTGCGTTTACAAGGCGCACGACGCCGGTATCCCGGTGCACGTCTGGGTCGATGAGACACGGCCGCGCAACCAGGGCCTGTTGACGGCCTGGGAGTTGCGTCAGCACGGGGTGCCGCACACCTACATCGTCGACAACGCCGGCGGTCACCTGATGCAGCATGGCAGGGTCGACCTGGTGCTGGTTGGCGCCGACCGGGTGTCGCGCAAGGGCGACGTCGCCAACAAGATCGGCACCTACCTGAAAGCGCTCGCCGCACACGACAACGGCATTCCGTTTTATGCCGCCCTGCCGGTATCGACCATTGATCCGGCGCTCAATGATGCGCTGCAGGAAATTGAAATCGAGGAGCGCTCAGCCGATGAAGTGCGCCATGTCAGCGGAATCGCGTTCAAGGGCAACACCGGCAAACTCCTTGATGGGAGCGGCTCCCAGGCCGAAAATGGCCTGCAAGCCGCGCCAGTGCTGGTTCTCGACCCGGCAACTCCGGCCGCCAACCCGGCCTTCGACGTGACGCCGGCGCGGCTCATCACCGGCATCATCACCGAGCGCGGCGTGTTCGCCCCCGCCGACCTGGCCGCATCGCTGGTCGAGTCTGCATGACATTCCTGGAACTGACGCACCTGCCGGACAAGGCGCTGCGCGAGGAGGTCATTCGCACCGCGCTGAAGATGAACGCACTCGGCATCAACCAGGGCAAGTCCGGCAATGTCAGCGCGCGGGCGGCATCCGGGTTTTTGGTGACGCCCACCGGCATGGCTTACGAGGACACCCGGCCGGAGCACGTCGTTGCGATGCAAATGGATGGCACCTTTGCCGGCGAGGTACTACCCTCGTCGGAGTGGCGATTCCATCGCGACATTTACGCCGCGCGCGCCGACATTCACGCCATCGTCCACACCCATGCGACCTTTGCCGCCACGCTCGCCTGCATGGATCGCGGCATCCCGCCATTCCACTACATGGTGGCCATCGCCGGCGGCAGCGATATTCGTTGCGCGCCGTATGCAACTTTTGGCACGCAGGCTCTTTCCGATCACGCCGTGGCGGCGCTGGCCGATCGCCATGCCTGCCTGCTGTCGCATCACGGCATGATTGCCTGCGGACCCAACCTCGACAAGGCGTTGGCCGTGGCGGTGGAAGTGGAATCGCTGTCGCGCATGTACTGGCAGGCGCTGCAGGTCGGCGAGCCGCAATTGCTGTCGGCAGACGAGATGGCCACGGTGATCAAGAAATTTGCCACGTACGGCCAGCAGCCCGGGCGCGGCGACTGAGACTGATTGCTCGCGCACGCGTCGCATTGCGCTGCAACAAGCGCACAACGCATCGGCAGCGACAAACTTTTGCAAAACTTTCCCATGTTGGTCGCTGCCGCACGCTGCGTCTTTGCCAAGATTTTTTTGCAAAACTACACGCATCGAGCACCAGGTTTGCATTGAGCGGGAAGCAGATCGTGGGGCGCCGCCGTCTTGGCATCGCGGCGATGTGCGTGCCGGGCATGTAGTAAAACTCCAGCGCGTCGCGTGATTAGACGACCGGATTCAACAGCGAATTCAACTGGCGGATGACGCACGTGCCGCTAGGTCGCGCCTATGCGCTGTGGGATAATTCCCCCCCTAAATCTAAGGAAATGCGGCAGTCAAAGCGCATTCCATCCGGCCGCTTTTTCTGGAGACTCTGGTATGCACGCGCAAGCCAAACCCGTTCACATGAACGACGCACCCACCCAACACGCAAAACTGCTCGCATGGGTGGAAGAAGTCGCGACGCTCACCCAGCCCGCGCGGATTTACTGGTGTGACGGTTCCGAGGAGGAGTACAACCGGCTATGCGCCGAGCTGGTCGCCGCAGGCACCTTCCGCAAGCTCAACGACACACTGCGCCCCGGTTCCTATCTTGCCCTGTCGGACCCGTCCGACGTGGCGCGCGTGGAGGACCGCACCTTCATCTGTTCGGCGCGAAAGGAAGACGCGGGCCCGACCAATAACTGGGTTGCGCCGGCTGAAATGCGCAACACGCTCGACGGGCTGTTCGCCGGCTGCATGCGCGGACGCACCATGTACGTGGTGCCATTCAGCATGGGGCCGCTGGGGTCGCACATCGCGCACATCGGCGTGGAACTGTCGGACTCCCCCTACGTGGCCGTCAACATGAAACTGATGACGCGCATGGGTCGCAAGGTGCTGGATGTACTCGGCAGGGACGGCACCTTCGTGCCGGCGTTGCATTCGGTGGGCGCACCGCTCGCCGCCGGGCAGAAGGACGTTGCCTGGCCGTGCAACAAGGAACACAAATACATCGTGCATTTCCCGGAGACTCACGAGATCTGGTCGTACGGTTCCGGCTACGGCGGCAATGCGCTGCTCGGCAAGAAGTGTTTTGCCCTGCGCATCGCCTCGGTGATGGGCCGGCAGCAGGGATGGCTCGCCGAACACATGCTGATCCTGGGCGTAAAGGCCCCCTCGGGCAACAAGCATTACGTCACCGCCGCCTTTCCTTCGGCCTGCGGCAAGACCAATTTCGCCATGCTCATTCCGCCGGAGAGTTTCAAGAAGGCCGGCTGGGAAGTCACCACCATCGGCGATGACATCGCCTGGATCAAGCCCGGGGCCGACGGCCGCATGTACGCGATCAACCCCGAGGCGGGCTTTTTCGGTGTTGCGCCCGGCACATCGTATGAAACCAATCCCAATTGCATGGAGTCGATCAAGTCCAATACCATTTTCACCAATGTTGCCCTCACGCCCGAGGGAGACGTGTGGTGGGAAGGCTTGACGCGCACGCCACCGGCCAGTCTCACCGACTGGCAGGGCAATGCCTGGACGCCGGACTACGGGCGTCCCGCAGCCCATCCCAACGCGCGCTTCACGGTTGCGGCAACGCAATGCCCGTCGCTTGATGCGGAATGGGATAACCCGGCGGGTGTGCCGATCTCGGCGATGATCTTTGGCGGCCGTCGCTCCTCGACCGTGCCGTTGGTGACCGAGGCCGGCAGCTGGAATGACGGTGTATACATGGCCGCCACGCTGGGCTCGGAAACCACCGCCGCCATCACCGGTCAGGTGGGCGTGGTGCGGCGTGACCCCTTCGCCATGCTGGCGTTTTGCGGCTACAACATGGCCGAGTATTTTGGGCACTGGATCAAGGTCGGCGCGGCGGCGTCGAAGGCGCCCAGACTGTATTGCGTCAACTGGTTTCGCAAGAACGACCAGGGCAAGTTTGTCTGGCCCGGATTCGGTGACAACATGCGCGTGCTGAAATGGATCATCGGCCGCGTCGAAGGCGGCGCCGGGGCGCAATCAACGGCATTGGGCAACATCCCGTCCTACGCGGACCTGGACTGGAGCGGCTCGGCATTCCCGGTCGAGACGTTTGCCGGCATTACCGCCGTGGACAAGTTCCAGTGGCAGCAGGAACTGAAGCTGCATGATGAACTGCTGGGCAAACTGGCGCACGGCCTGCCGGCGGCGCTGAGCGAACGACGTACGCGCCTCGAGGCAGCGCTGACACACTGACGACATCACGCGCATAGACGCGCGGCTCGCGACCGGTGCACCGGCGCGGGCCCGACAATTCGCCTGCAGCCGGCAAACATCTGTGGCACAATGCCGGCGTTTCAAGGGGAGTAGTTCGGCGAAGCCCAGTACTTCGCTCTGCGAGTGCCGTCATCACGGGAGTCATCCCCGGTCTCGCAGGCGTGACCCAAACGTCACGTGAGCAAGACCTTGGCCGCCCGGTCAAGGTCTGCGTTTTTCTCGGAAGAAAGCGCAACGCCGCAATCGGTGCGAAACCGGTATGCCGATGTTGCTTTCACAGGGAGAAGCCCATGGATATTTTTTCACTGCAATTTTTGTCCGCGCTCGCGGCGATCGTGGTCATCGACCTCGTGCTCGCCGGCGACAACGCCATTGTCATCGGGCTGGCCGCACGGCGGCTGCCGCCGGAGTTGCAAAAGAAGGCCGTGTTCTGGGGTGCCATCGGCGCCGTGGCCATACGGGCCGTGCTGACCCTGGCCGTCGTGTGGCTGCTGAAGATCCCCGGCTTCCTGCTGTGCGGTGGCCTCGCGCTGCTGTGGATTGCCTACGGATTGATGGATGAAGGAGGCGACAACAGTCATGAGAACGTGGCACCGGCGGTGAATTTTCGCCAGGCCATCCAGACCATCGTCATTGCCGATGCCGTGATGGGCGTCGATAACGTGCTCGCGGTGGCCGGCGCCGCTCACGGCAGTTTCCTGCTGGTGGTGCTCGGCCTGATCATCAGCATTCCCATCGTCATGCTCGGCAGCAGCCTGATCCTCAAATGGATCGAACGCTATCCCTTCATCATCGTCATCGGCTCGGCGGTGCTCGGCTGGACGGCGGCCAAGATGATTACCTCGGAAGGCATGCTCGCCGAGTTCTTCAACACGCACCATGGCTGGAAGCTCGCGCTGTATGCCTTCTGCATCGGCTTCATCGTCGCCATACCCATGCTGCGACGCATGCGCGGCACCGTCGGCGTGGTTCCGGTCTGCCTGGGATTCCTGCTGGTGTGGCTGGCCGTATTCGATTACCTTGAGGAATACACGCTGCACCTGTATTTCCCGGACGGCAATGTGCCGTTGGCGATGGAACTGATCGACCTGGTGATGTGGGTCGGCTGGATACCGTTTGTGATCATGCTGCAGAAGGAACTCGCCAGCCCGGTGGCGAAGCGGCCCAGCCACCTATAACTGAGTCGACGGCGGGTCACACCTGCCCGGCCGCTTTGCTAGCGCGTGGGCGCAGCAGGCGGCTGGGGTGGGTCGGATGCGGTGGGTGGTTGCAGCGCGGGGTCGCAACTGCCGCCGAGCCTGCGAACATTGCGCTGGATGGAAATGGCCCACTCCTGCGGGAGGTTGGCAACGATCTGGCTGCTGAAGCTGCCGTCGCTTTCGCGGCGCGTGGCGGCTTCAGCGGTCGCGCCGTTGGCACAGACAAACTTGATTTGCGCGCGGCTCTCCTCGCTGCGCTTGTCACCAAGATGACAGCCGCGTCCGATATTGGCCGGCAGTTCGGTATTGAGTGCAGCCGACAGGTCCACCGAGCCCGCCTTCAGGCACACCGTCTTGGTTTCCCGATTGGACTTTGAGGGCACGCGGTCCTTGGGGCCGTAATACTCGACCAGTGTCTTCACTTCCCAGCGCTCGCCGGAAGCAGGTGAAGCCGGGGCCGGGGCCGGACCGGCTTGCGCGTTCGCCGCCATGGCCATCGACGCCATCACGCCAGCGGCAATGCAGCTGAGGCCTCGTATCGAATCGGTCATTCAGGACTCCTGGTTGCCGGCAACGCGCCGGTTGCATCCGGTTCGATGATAGCGCGATGCGTATCGCCCCCGCATTCTGCGCAACAGGGCGGCTGTCGTGCCGCGCCGGTTAGGTCACCCGCGCCGCGAAGCCTGCCTCCGCCAGACGCGCCACAATTTCTTCGGCATGCGCGGCGTTGCGCGTCTTGAGCACGAACTCGACCTCCGCCGTCTGCACAGGCAAGTTGGTGAAGGCGCGCTGGTGGTGCACTTCCTCGATATTGGCGTGGGCTTGTGCAATGACGCCGGTAATGCTCGCCAGCGCACCGGGAAGGTCGCGCAATTCGACTTTCAAGCGCGATAGGCGTCCCGAGCGCACCATGCCTCGCTGGATGATCTCGGCCAGCATCAGGGGATCGATGTTGCCGCCGCACAGCACCAGTCCCACGTGCCGGCCGGCGAATCGTGCCGGGTATCGCAGCAGCGCGGCGAGTGAGGCCGCGCCGGCACCCTCCACCACGGTCTTCTCGATCTCAAGCAGCATGACGATGGCCTCCTCGATGTCTCCCTCGTCCACCAGGAGAATGTCGGAGACCAGCCTGCCGACGATCTCACGCGTGATCTTTCCGGGTTCCTTGACGGCGATGCCTTCGGCGATGGTGGAGGCGCCAAAACTGGCCGTCTCACCCTTGACGGCTGCGTGCATGGAAGGAAAGCGCATCATTTCCACGCCGAGGACCTCGACATCCGGTTTCAACGCCCGCGCGGCCGTGGCCATGCCGCTGATGAGCCCGCCGCCGCCAACCGCGATGCACAGCAGGTCGATTTGCGGATGGGCCTCCAGCATTTCCAGTGCGATCGTGCCCTGCCCGGCGATGACCCGCTCATCGTCGTACGGGTGCACAAAAGTCAGCTCGCGTTCCTCCGCCATGGCCAGCGCCCGCGCTTTGGCTTCATCGAAATTGTCACCGTGCAGGATCACCGTGGCGCCATGCCGCTCGGTCATTTCCACTTTCACATTCGGCGTGAACCGGGGCATGACGATGACGCTGGGAATACCGAGCCGCGTGGCGTGATGCGACACGCCCTGCGCATGATTTCCGGCGGAGGCGGCAATTACGCCACGGCGCCGTTGCGTGTCATTGAGCGCGGCCAGTTTGTTGAGCGCGCCGCGCTCCTTGAAACTGGCCGTGAACTGGTGGTTTTCAAATTTCAGGTAGACATGGGCGCCGGTGATTTCCGACAGCGTGCGCGAGTACAGGCAGGGCGTATTGGCGACGTGCCCGCGAAGCGTGGCGCGCGCAGACTCGATGTCCTTCAGGGTGACGCCGGCCATGTCGCGCGGTTCAGCGCAGGAACTGGTAGTCGACGGCCGGCTGCTTGTCCGAGACCAGATCCGCCAGGGCGCGCCCCGAGCCGCAACCCTCCGTCCAGCCCAGCGTTCCATGCCCGGTGTTGAGGTAAAGATTCGGGTAGCGGGTACGGCCGATCAGCGGGCAGTTGGATGGCGTTGCCGGCCGCAGCCCGGTCCAGTACACCGGGTTGTCGTAATCCGCAGCACCGGGAAAAAGTTCGCGCGCGCGCTTGACCAGTGCTTCGGTGCGCACGATCGACAAATTGGTGCTGTATCCGTCGAGCTCGGCGGTTCCGGCGATGCGCATGCGGTTGCCGACGCGCGAGAACACGATCTTCATCGCTTCGTCGGTAAGGCTCACCGTGGGCGCACCGCTGAATCCCTCGGTCGAAATGGTCGCCGAATAGCCTTTTGCCGGATATACCGGAATGGTGATGCCGATGGGCTTTAGCATCAGGTAGCTGTAGCTGCCCATCGCACAAACGTAACGATCGGCGACGACCGTCTCGGTGTGGCCGTTCGAGTGCCGCAAGCGAAGGCCGCTGACCATTCCCGCATCGGTCTCGATGGCTTCGATCATGGCACCGTACTTGAACTGCACGCCGCGCGCAGCACAGAGCGCGGCCAGATTCTGCGTGAACTTGAACGCGTCGCCGGATTCATCGGTCGGCGCGTAGGTTGCACCAGCCAGGCGGTCGCGAATCTGATTCAGGGCCGGCTCGATGGCGATCGCCTCTTCGGCTGATTTCACATCGCGCTCGATGCCGTATTGCTTCAGCAATTCGGATGCCTTTTGCGCGGCTTCGAAATCGTCCTTGCTGGTGTAGAACTGCAGGATGCCACGCGTGATCTGGTCGTACTCGATGCCGGTTTCCGCACGCAGCTCCTGCAGCGACTCGCGGCTGTACAGCCCAAGGTTGACCATCTCGCGGATGTTGTGCCGGAACCGCCAGGGCAGGCACTCGACCAGAAAACGCATGCCCCATGACAGCTGGTGCCATTCCAGCTTGGGCCGGAACAACAAGGGCGCGTCGTCGCGCAGGATCCATTTCATCACCTTGAAAGGCGCGCCGGGCGCCGCCCAGGGTTCCGACTGCGACACCGAGATTTGCGCACCGTTGGCGAAACTGGTCTCGAGCCCCGCGCCGGGCTGGCGGTCAATGACGATCACCTCGTGTCCCAGTTTCGAGAGATACCACGCGCTCGATGTGCCAATGACCCCGGCACCCATGACGACGACCTTCATTGATTGCTCCGCATATTGATGGCCGGCGGATGGCGCCTCACTGCTGTAGCGCATGGGGAAGACCCCCTGTTCCGGGCGGGCGGAGTGTAAGGCTTTCAGATACCATTGTCAAAATCGTGGCCCGCTTCCGAACGCTTGCTGCACCACTGAAAACATGAAGAAAAACCTCGCTGAATTCGTTGCCGACGCGTGCACGTTTGACCCAGCCGATTCGCTGCTGCCGTTCACCGTCAATGGCGTGCTGGCGGGCTGGATGAAACGTTCGTTCGCCGAGCATCTCGAGGCGTGGCCCGAGTACTTCACGGTGCGCCCGCGCGGCGTGGGCATGTTGGGCCATTTTGAAACGGCCGAGCATCGCAGCGCGGCCATCGCCGAGGTGGTGGAAGCTCTGGCTGCGCAGACCGTGATCACCGGCTGGCGCGGTGAGTTGGTGACCGCCAGCGAGAGCTTTCATTCGCCGCCGCTGTTTTACATCGAGCGTGCCGCGTCGCGCCATTTCGGCTTGACGGTATACGCCGCGCATCTCAATGGCATCACCTCACGCAAGGGCGAGCCCTGCATGTGGATCGGCCGCCGCGCGGACAGCAAGGCCATCGATCCGGGCAAACTCGACAACCTCACCGCCGGGCGAATACCGCGCGGCCTCACCGCCTTCGAGACGCTCGTCAAGGAGTGCGGCGAAGAGGCAGGCATGGCCGCCGAATTGGCCGGCACCGCCAGACCCGCCGGCGCCATTCGCACCAAATACGCCGTCGAGGAAGGCCTGCACAATGAAGTCATATTCGTGCATGACCTCGACTTGGCCGAAACGTTTGTCCCGGAGAACCGCGACGGCGAAGTATCCGGGTTCGTGTGTCTTCCCATTGGCGAGATATTGGCGATGATCGAAACCAGGCCCGACGAATTCACGCGCGATGCGGCCGTGGTGATCCTGGATTGCCTGATCCGGCGCGGCTTCCTCACGGCTGATCGCGAGGATTACCTCGACCTGATCCACGCCATGCGGCCCTAGGCTTCGCGGCCGGCTTAAATAGCCGGATCAAGCACTGGCGCGCCTCCCAGGCCAAAAAGCCGCCAGAAGCCGCGCCAGTGCTGGGGTTCCCCTTCGACCAATGCGGAGTTCCCTTTACCTTCACCTCTACGCAGCACACCCGGATGCCGCTGGCGGCGATGCATCGGCGCGGCAGGCATCGGTTCTATAATCGGGCGCATGTCAGACGATCATCTTCACGCCCATCCCGCAGAGCTCGCCCACGGCTGCCCGCATCTGAGTCGCCATGCCCCGCTGCGCGACGAGGGCGCGGACCACGCGCATCATGCGCACGCCGGGCACAGTCACGACGCCGATCACTCGGCGGAGGCACATTCACATGATCACGGCGATCATGGTCATCACCATGCCGCCGGCCACGATCACAGCTATCGCGCACATGACAAGTCGTTGCTGCTGATCGCGTTCGTCATCACCGCCACGACCATGGCCGCGGAAATCATCGGCGGGCTGCTGACGCATTCGCTGGCGCTGGTGTCGGACGGCATTCATATGTTCACCCACGCCTTTGCCCTGGCCATCAGCTGGGGCGCCATCATATTGGCGGCGCGTCCGGCGAATCTCGAGAAGACCTTCGGCTACTATCGCGTCGAGGTCGTCGCCGCCTTTGTCAACGGCCTCACCATTCTCGGCTCGGCTGTATGGATCGTCGCCGAGGGCATCAGCCGCCTGCTGACGCCCGAGCCGGTCGCCGTCGGCACCACCCTCATCATCGCCATTGCCGGCCTGGTGGTGAACCTGGTCACCGGCGCGATCCTCATGCGCGGCGACCAGAGCAACCTCAACGTTCGTTCGGCGTTCCTGCACATGCTGACCGATACGCTGTCCTCGGTCGCGATCATCATCGGCCTGGTCGTCATCCATTACACCCGCTGGCAGTTTATCGATCCGCTGCTGGCGCTGGTCGTCGCGGTGGTCATCGTCAGGTGGTCCTGGTCGCTGCTGCGCGGCTCGCTTGATGTTCTTCTGGAGGGTTCACCCGTCGATGTCGATGCCTTGCGCCAGCACGTGCTCGAGCGATTCCCGGACGTGATCGACATGCACGATGTGCATGTCTGGCAGATTTCCCAGCGCTTCAATTGCCTGACCGCGCACGTGCGCATCACGCCGGAGGCGGTGGCCGACTACGCCGGGCTGGTGGCGCGAATCAACCAGTCGCTGCGCGACCGCTTCGACATCGGCCATACCAATCTGCAGCCGGAGTGGAACTGAAGCGTCAGCTCCCGGCGAGTGGGTTCTTCGGATCGTCCCAGCTGCGCGGATCTTCCAGGGGCTCCATGTGCACCATGATGTCGACATTCGGCGCGCGCTGGCTGATCTCGTTTTCAATGCGCTCGACCAGGTCGTGGCCGGCGCGCACGGTCATGGTGCCCGGCACCAGCACATGCACATCGACAAAGTGCTTGCGTCCGGCCTGGCGGGAACGCAGCGCGTGATAATCACAGCCTTCGTGGCGCAAGGTTTCGAGGATCGCCTGGATCACCGCCAGTTCCTTCTCGGGAATGGCCTTGTCCATCAGGCCGTCGAATGACCGGCTGATGAGCTTCCACCCGGTCCACAGGATCTGCAGGGCGACAACAATGGCAACCACCGGATCAAGCAACAGCCAGCCCGTCAACGGCACCAGCAGCACGGCGACAATCACGCCCACGGTTGTCCAGACGTCCGAGAGCAAGTGATGCGCGTCGGCCTCGAGCGTAATGGACCGATGCGCACGAGCACCCTTGAGCAGAAACCAGGCACACAATGCGTTGGCCATCGCCGCCAGCACTGACAGCACCACACCCAAGCCCAGCTGTTCCAGCGGCTGCGGATCTGCAAGTCGCGGCACGGCGGCAAAGATGATCGACGCGGCGGCGAACAGAATCAGGCCGCCTTCGATGCCACTGGAAAAGTACTCAGCCTTTTCGTGGCCGAAATTGTGGTCGTCATCCGCGCCGGTCGACACGTAGTGAAGCGTCCACAGGGCAACCAGCGCTGCGGCCAGGTTTACCAGCGACTCGATTGCATCGGACAGCAGGCCCACCGAACCGGTGAGTTGCCATGCGCCGAACTTGAGCGCGATGGTCACGATGGACGTCAACACCGACAACCACGCGTAAGAGGTCGAGGACCCCATCTGCGCGTTCATTCCGCGAGCTCCGGCAGGTCGGCAAAAAACCGCAACGCTTCCACGTTGGCCAGCGCTTCCTGGTTGTCTACCGGCATGCCGTGCACCACGTTGCGCACCGCCAGCTCGACAATCTTGCCGCTCTTGGTGCGGGGGATGTCAGGCACCTGGACGATCTTTGCCGGCACGTGCCGGGCCGTTGTGTTGACGCGGATGGTCTCCTTGATACGGCGAATCAGCGCATCGTCGAGCTGCAGGCCGTCGCGCAGGCGCACGAACAGCACCACGCGCACGTCGCGCGGATGCGCCGGTGGCCAATCCTGGCCGATCACCAGACTCTCCTCAACCTCATCCAGCTTTTCCACCTGTCGGTAAATCTCGGCGGTACCGATGCGCACACCGCCTGGATTGAGCACCGCGTCCGAACGGCCGTGAATGATGAGCCCGTCGTGGCGCGTGATTTCGCAATAATCGCCGTGCGTCCAGACATTCGGGAAACGCTCAAAGTAGGCGCGATGGTAACGCCGGTCGCCCGGATCATTCCAGAATCCGAGGGGCATGGTAGGAAACGGCCTGGTGCAGACCAGCTCGCCCTTTTCGCCGCGCACCGGCGTGCCGGATGCGTCGACCACATCGACGGCCATGCCCAGCAGGCGGCACTGCAGTTCGCCCCGGTACACCGGCAATGTCGGATTGCCACCGGCGAAACAGGCAACAATATCCGTGCCGCCGCTAATGGAAGCGAGGCACACGTCCGGCTTGATGTCGCGATAGACATACTCAAAGCCTTCCGGCGAGAGCGGCGATCCGGTGGACAACACCATGCGCAGCGCATCAAGGCGGTGCGTCGCCGCCGGCCGCAGCTTCAGCTTGCCGATGGCATCGAGGTACTTTGCCGACACGCCAAAATGGGTGATGCGTTCCTCTGCGGCGTAGTCGAACAGGATGCTGCCCCGGCCGAGGAAGGGCGAACCGTCGTAGAGCATGAGCGTGGCATCCGCCGCCAGCGCCGACACCAGCCAGTTCCACATCATCCAGCCGCAGGTGGTGTAGTAGAACACCCGGTCGTCACGGCGGATGTCGCAGTGAAGTCTATGCTCCTTGGCGTGCATCAGCAGCACGCCGCCGGCGCCATGGATGATGCATTTGGGCACGCCGGTGGTACCTGACGAGTACAGCACCAGCAGGGGATGATTGAACGGCAGCTGAGCGAAGGCGATGTCCGCCGCTGTGAATGGCGCGACGAAATCCTCCCAGTGGACAGCGCCGCCGAGCGCGCCAATGTCGGCGCGCTCGTTGATGTATGACACCATCACCAGCGTCTTTACGCTGGGCAGTCGCGCAGCGACGGCGCGGACGGCATCCAAAGTCGAGAGGCGCTTCCCGCTGCCGAAATAGCCGTCGGCCGCGATGAGTACGACCGGCTCGACCTGTCCAAACCGATCGATGACGCCCTGCGGCCCGAAGTCGGGCGAACACGATGTCCAGATGGCGCCGATGCTTGCCGTCGCGAGCATCGCGATAACCGTTTCCGGCAGGTTCGGCAGGTAGGCAGCGACGCGTTCCCCGGGCTGCACGCCGGCAGCTTGCAGCGCCTGCGCGAAACGCGAGACGGCATCGTACAGCGCGCCATGCGTCAGGCGCCGAGCCACCTTGTTCTCGCCGCGAAAAACGATTGCGTCGCCGCCATCGCGGCGCTTCAGCAGGTTTTGCGCAAAGTTGAGGCGTGCCTCGGGAAAGAATCGCGCCCCGGGCATGTTGCCGGCATCAGCGAGAATCGTTTCACCGCGCGTTTGTGCAGCGATCTGCGCGTAGTCCCAGACGCATTGCCAGAAATCTTCCTGGTGGTCGATCGACCACTGGTACAGGCTGGCGTATTCCTCCACGTTCACGCAGTAACGCGAATGCGCCAGCCGCGAAAATGCCCGCATGTTGCTGGCCGCGATCAGGTCCGGCGACGGTTTCCAGAGCGGGAGTTCGGAATCCTGCATCAGGCGCAACCCATTTCAACTTCAGGCTGTGTGGGCGGCTGCCCGTGCGCGACGGGCAGACCTGAATGGATCAGATCGCGACGATGAATCCGGCCGCGGTCTTTGCCTTGACTTCATCGAGTGTCACGCCGGGGTGCAACTCGATCAGCGCCAGGCCCACCAGCGGCTTGACTTCAAATACGCACAGGTCGGTGATGATCAGGTTGACGACACCCTTTCCGGTCAGCGGCAGAGAACACTGCTTGAGGATCTTCGAGGCGCCATCCTTGGAGCAGTGCTCCATCAGCACCACGACGCGCTTCACACCCGACACCAGGTCCATCGCGCCACCCGGCCCTTTGACCATCTTGCCCGGCACCATCCAGTTGGCGAGGTCACCGTTCTCGGCCACTTCCAGCCCGCCAAGAATCGACAAGTCGATGTGCCCGCCACGGATCATGCCGAACGAGTCCGCGCTGGAGAAGAAGCTCGAGCCGGGAATGGTCGTAATAGTCTGCTTGCCGGCGTTGATCAGGTCGGGGTCGACACTGTCGTCCGTCGGGAACGGACCGATGCCCAGCAAGCCGTTTTCGGACTGCAGATGCACCGTCATGCCCGCCGGAATGTGATTGGCGACCAGCGTCGGGATACCGATCCCCAGGTTGACGTAATAGCCGTCGCGCAGTTCCCTGGCAGCGCGTTTTGCCATCAGGTCGCGAATCGGTGAATCCTTCTTCGAGGCTGCGGCGCCCGAAACCGTGCGGAATTCGATGCGCTTTTCGTACTTCGCCCCCTGGATGATGCGGTCGATAAAAATTCCCGGCGTGTGAATCTGGTCAGGATCGAGTTCCCCCACTTCCACCAGTTGCTCCACTTCAGCGACGGTTACTTTTCCACAGGTGGCAATCATCGGGTTGAAGTTGCGCGAGGTCTTGCGATAGACCAGGTTGCCGGCCTTGTCACCCTTCCACGCCTTGACGATGGAAACATCCGCATGGATGGCTTCCTCCAGCACGTATTCCTTGCCGCCGAAGTTGTGTGTGTGCTTGTCCTCGGCCAGCTTGGTGCCAAACGCGGTGCGCGTATAGAAACCGGGTATGCCGGCGCCGCCGGCCCGGAATTTTTCCGCCAGCGTGCCCTGCGGCACCAGCTGCAACTCAAGTTCGCCCGCCAGCACCTGGCGCTCGAATTCCTTGTTCTCGCCGACATAGGAGGCAATGACCTTTCGTACCTGGCGCGACTTCAGCAACAGCCCCATGCCGAAGTCATCCACGCCGGCATTGTTGCCCGCGATGGTCAGGTCCCTTACGCCGCTGTCGACCAGCGCGCCGATCAGGTTTTCGGGGATTCCGCACAAGCCGAAACCACCTGCGGCAATGGTCATGCTGTCATGAAGGATGTCCGCAAGGGCGGACTTGGCGTCGCTGTAGACTTTGCTCATTTGCTGCTCCTCTGCTGGTTCGTGCGGAGTCGGTACGGGCGCGCTCAGTCGAGCCGGCCACCGACAAGTTTCAGATCGGTCTTGCGTTTGGTTGCGGCGATTATCGCCGCTTTCGCACCGGCAATCATGGTGTTGAGTGACAGTGCGGGCGTGTCGCGCCGGCCAACGATTTGCGATTCCATGTATGGCACGTGGATAAAGCCTGCGCGTGCGCTCGACCCACTGGCTCCGAGGTGATGTAACACGCCGTAAATCAGGTGGTTGCAGACAAAGGTCCCGGCAGAATTGGAGACCTCCGCCGGCACGCCGGACTTGATCATGGCCGCCACCATGGCTTTGACCGGCACAGAGCAAAAATACGCCGCCGGCCCATCCCGGTAGATCGGCTGGTCAATGAGTTGCACGCCGGCGTTGTCGGCTATCGCCGCATCGTCGATATTGATGGCAATGCGCTCAACGCTCATGCGCGATCGCCCGCCAGCCTGGCCAAAGCACAACACCACGTCTGGTTGAAACTTGTCGATGGCCTTTTTCACGGTGTCGATCGCCTTGCCGAATTCGGTCGGCACTTTCAGTTTTTCGATGCGGCATCCGGACATCACGTCGGGCAACGCGCGCACGATCTCCCAGGACGGGTTGGTGGCTTCACCGGCGAATGGCGTAAAGCCGGTGACGAGCACGCGCTTGCTGGATTTGGCCGCCATCAGCGTTTGATCCCTGCCCGCGTGTGGCTCATTGCCGTCCTAACCCGCGGCACGAAGCATTTCGACGTGCGGGATGCCGTCTTCGATGTAGGTGCCGGAAGCGGTTGCAAAGCCGAACCCCTGATAAAACTTCTCGAGACGCTGCTGCGCGCCGATGCGATTGGCCAGGCCCGGATACAGCGCATCGTGACGCCGCACCGCCTCGGCCATCAACAGCTTTCCGTAGCCTTTGGTGCGCATGGCGCCGGGCGTAACCACACGGCCGATGGACGGCTCGGCGAACTTGACCCCCGGATCGACCAGACGGCAATAGGCTGCGAGCGAACGCTGGCTGCCGTCGCTTTCCCAGCCGAGCAGGTGCCAGGAAAACAGGTCTGCGCCGTCGTTGTCCTGAAAGGGGCAGTTCTGCTCCATCACGAACACGTCGATGCGTGCCGCCGACGCTGCATACCAGTCGCGGATCGGCAGGTCATCGAAGCGCGCGAATTGCCAGCTGAGCACGACGCTACTTGGCCTTGGCCAGATGCAGCCAGGTTTCGACCACGGTGTCCGGATTCAGGGACATCGACTCGATTCCCTCATTCATCAGCCATTCCGCCAGGTCCGGGAAGTCGCTGGGGCCTTGACCGCAAATGCCGACATACTTGCCGGCCTTGCGACAGGCCTGTATGGCCATGCTGAGCATGCGCTTCACGGCAGCATCGCGTTCGTCAAAGGCGTCCATGACCAAGCCTGAATCCCGATCCAGCGCCAGCGTCAGCTGGGTCATGTCGTTCGAGCCGATGGAGAAGCCGTCAAAGCGCTGCAGGAATTCATCGGCGAGGATGGCGTTGGCGGGGATTTCGCACATCATCACGACTTTCAGGCCGTTCTTGCCGCGCTCCAGGCCGAACGCTTTCATGATGTCGAGCACCGCATCCGCCTCCTTGAGCGTGCGAACGAAAGGCACCATCAATTCCACATTGGTGAGGCCCATCGTGTCGCGGACGGTTTTCATGGCCTCGCATTCCAGCCTGAAACATTCGCGAAAGGAACTGGCGATATAGCGCGAAGCGCCGCGAAAGCCCAGCATGGGATTCTCTTCGGTTGGCTCGTAGCGCGGACCACCGATGAGATTTCGATATTCGTTCGACTTGAAGTCGGACAGGCGGACGATGACTTTCTTCGGCCAGAACGCCGCCGCGATGGTGGCCACGCCCTCGACCATCTTTGCCTGGTAAAAGGCCACCGGGTTGGCGTAGCCACGCGACTGCGCAAGCACCTGCTGCTTGAGGTCGGACGGCAGCCGTTCGTGCTCGAGGCAGGCCTTGGGATGAATGCCGATGGTATTGGAGATGATGAATTCAAGACGCGCGAGGCCCACGCCTTCATTGGGCAATTGCGCAAAGTCGAACGCCAGGTCCGGGTTGCCCACGTTCATGGCGATCTTGACGGGGATCGCCGGCATATTGTCGAGCGCGACGGTCTGGATGTCGAACGGCACCTTGCCGCGATAAATGTAGCCGGTATCGCCTTCGCAGCAGCTGACCGTCAACACTTCACCTTCGGCCACCACCTCCGTGGCGTTTTCGCAGCCGACCACGGCCGGCACGCCCAGTTCACGGGCGATGATTGCCGCGTGGCAGGTACGGCCACCGCGGTTGGTGACGATGGCCGAGGCCCGCTTCATCACCGGCTCCCAGTTCGGGTCGGTCATGTCGGTGACGATGACGTCGCCATCCTGGAAGCGGCCGATCTCGTCGACGTTCTTGATGATGCGCGCCGCGCCCTGGCCTACCTTGCCGCCGATTGCCCGGCCTTCGGCGATGCGCGTGCCGCCGGCACGAATGCGAAAGCGCGTCAGCGTATCGGCATGTTTTTCCTGCGACTTCACCGTCTCGGGCCGGGCCTGAAGGATGTACAGCTTGCCGTCGCCCCCGTCCTTGCCCCACTCGATGTCCATCGGGCGCCCATAGTGGGCTTCGATGGCCATGGCGTACCGTGCCAGTTCCTCGACATCGGCATCGCTCAGCGAGAATCGCTCACGCTCTGCCGGGGCCACCTGCTGGGTGAGCACCGATTTGCCGGCAGACGCGGTCGAGCCGAAAACCATTTTCTCGGCCTTGGTGCCAAGCGTGCGCCGCAATATCCCCGGCTGGCCGGCACTGAGGCAGCGCTTCGAGACGTAAAACTCGTCCGGATTGACGGCGCCCTGCACGACCATTTCACCCAGGCCATAACTCGCCGTGATGAACACCACTTCGCGGAACCCGGATTCGGTGTCCAGCGTAAACATGACCCCCGCCGCGCCGGTATCCGAACGCACCATGCGCTGCACGCCGGCCGACAGGGCGACGTCAACGTGACTGAAGCCCTTGTGCACACGATAGGAAATAGCGCGATCGTTGTACAGCGACGCGAACACATGCCTGATGGCCTCGAGCACATTCTCGATGCCCTTGATGTTCAGGAAGGTCTCCTGCTGGCCGGCAAAGGAGGCATCGGGCAGGTCTTCCGCCGTGGCAGACGAGCGCACCGCCCATGAGGCATCGGCATCGCCTGCCGTCAGCGCCTTGTAGGCGTCGCGGATGGCCGACTCCAGGGCCGGCTGGAACGGGGCGCCGGCAACCCAGCCGCGAATGGCCGCTCCCGTCTGCGAAAGCGCGTTCAGGTCGCCAACATCCAGCGTCGCCAGCGCGTCCTGGATCTTCTTGGTCAGGCCGTTGTGCTCGAGGAATTCGCGGAATGCCTGCGCCGTGGTGGCGAACCCGCCGGGCACGCGCACACCCGCCTTGGAAAGTTGCGAAATGAGCTCCCCCAGCGATGAATTCTTGCCACCGACGGTGGCAACATCGTGCATGCGAAGCTCGGATAGCGGCAAAACCAGCGCGGGATTGGACATTTTGGGAGGGACGGCCGGGAAAGGTGAAAGAAATGCTGCGGTGCAGAATAACGCTAGAATTATAGCCGACACTCCCCACGGATCGGACCCGGATCATGCCCCATCGCCGCGCAGCATTCTTTATCTCCGACCGGACCGGCATCACCGTCGAAATGCTGGGCAACTCCCTGCTGACCCAGTTCGACAATGTCGAGTTCCGGCGGGTGACACTGCCGTTCATCGACAATATCGACAAGATTCACGATGCGATGGGCCAGATCGAGGAGGCCCGCGCGGTGTCGGGCAAGCGACCGCTGGTGTTTACCTCGCTCATGGCCGACGCGCTGCGCAAGGAAATCGCCAAATCGGACGCCATGGTGCTGGACCTGTTTGACCGGTTCATCGTGCCGCTGGAGGCGGAACTGGGCGTGAAATCGGCGCATGCTGTCGGGCGCAGCCACTCCGCCGGGAATTTCAAGGATTACAACCACCGCATCGAATCGGTGAACTACACCCTGGCGCACGACGACGGCGTGACCAACCGCAATCTTGAGGAAGCCGACATCATTCTGGTTGGCGTGTCCCGCAGCGGTAAAACGCCGACCTGCCTGTACCTGGCGCTACAGTTCGGCGTACGCGCCGCCAACTATCCCCTGATCCCCGAGGATCTGGAGAAAATGAAACTTCCGCCGGCGCTGTTGCCGCTGAAACACAAGGTGTGGGGCCTGACCATCGTGCCCGAGCGACTGCAATCGATCCGCCAGGAACGCAAGCCCGACAGCAAGTATGCTTCGCTGGCCAACTGCAAGTGGGAAGTCCAGGCTGCCGAACAACTCATGCGCAGCGCCGGCGTGTCGTTCCTTAACTCGACCACCAAGAGCATCGAAGAGCTGGCCACCACCATCCTCCACGAAGCGCGTCTGGACCGGCGCGTTTACTAGCGGGACAGGCAGCGGCACCAACGCAAAGCGGGTGGGCAAACCGCTTGCGGCATGCCTGCCAGCCGCGAGTGTGGTTTTGGCGCCACGCAGTGTCGCAATTTCGTTGAGATTCACCCCTGTTTGTGCCATGATTTGCGCCAGAAACAAGGGCTTAGTGCTCCTGTCCGAAAAAAACAATAATTCGTCCCTACCGCTTTCCCATCTCTCGAGGAGTTGTCATGTCTATCAAGAAACGCCTGCTTCCTGCACTTGTCGCCGGTGCTTTGGCCATGGGCGCCTCCGGCGCGCAAGCCATCAATTTCAGCGCGGTCTACGTTTTCGGCGATTCCCTGTCGGATACCGGCTACTACCGGCCCGGCATCGCCGCACTGCTCGGGTCCACGGCAGCAGCAGGCGTTGGCAAGTTCACCACCAACCCCGGCCCGGTCTGGTCTGAAATCATCGCCCAGTACTACGGCGGCAACGGCAATCCCGCAAATGCCGGCGGAGGCATTTACGCCCAGGGCGGCATGCGTGTGGCGTTGCCGTCACCGGCCAGCCTGGTCGGACCCGGCGGCACCCAGCGCCCGGTTTCCACCCAGATCACCGAATTCCTGTCCAAGGGCGCTGCAGACCCGAACGCGCTTTACGGCGTGTGGGTCGGCGCCAACGACATGTTCTCCAACCTCGGCGCTTTTCAGGCTGGCGCAATTGATGCCACGGCACTGCAGAGCAACATTATTGGTGCGGCTAACGCCGAAATCGGCCAGATCGCCCGCCTGCGGGCAGCCGGCGCCAAATACATCCTGGTCTTCAATATTCCCGACGTCGGTGCGACGCCGCAGTTCGCCGGCCCGCTGGCGGGCACGGTGACCGCATTGGCCGCCGGCTACAACACCACTTTGTTCACCGGCCTGCAGGGCGCCGGCATCAAGGTGATTCCGGTCGACGCCTTCGCGCTGCTGACCGATGTGCGTGCCAATGCCGCCGCCTTCGGCTTCACCAACACCACCGCGACCGCCTGTAATCTTGCGCTCACCCAGGGAACGTCGCTGTTCTGTTCGGGCGCCACGCTGACGGCCGCCGGTGCCGCGACCAGCTTCCTGTTTGCGGACGGTGTGCACCCCACCACCGGCGCCCACCGCATCGTCGCCGACTTTGTGAAGTCGCTGATCGAAGGCCCGAACGCTTACTCCATGATGGCGGAAGTGCCGCTGTCCTCGCGCGCTGCCCACATTCGCACGCTCGATGAGGGTGTGCGCCAGGGACAGTCGCAGCAGGTCGGGCGCCTGTCGGCGTTCGCCGGCTTCGACGGCAGCAAATACGATGTTTCGGGTACATCGCTGTCGCCGCAAACCGATACCAAGAATCGCGCCGTCACCGTCGGTGTGACCATGCGCGCGTCGGAAGCGCTCACGGTGGGCATTGGCGTGGGCAGCACCAAGGCTGAAGCCAACATGGGCAGCGTCGGCGGTTTCGACGTCAAGGAAACGGCGCTGTCGTTCTTCGGCAATGTCAAGTCAAATGGCTGGTATGCCAATTTCACCGCCACCGGCGCCAACCTGAAGTTTGACAACGTGCGCCGGTCAGTGGTCCTCGGTCCGGTGACACGCGTCGCCACCAGCAGCACCAAGGGTTCAAACGGCTCGGCCAGCGTGATGGGCGGCTACGATTTCAGCATCGGCAGCCTGGAGGTCGGACCGTTCGTCGGCATGACGGTGCAGGACATCAAAGTGAACAAGCTGACGGAAAACGGTGCAGGTGCAGCCAACCTGAACATTTTCGACCAGTCGCGCAGCTCGCGGGTCAACAGCGTCGGCGTACGCGCCTCGATGAAGCTCGGCAACTGGACACCGTTCCTGCGCCTCAGCGCCGACAACGACAGCCAGAACGAGGAACGTTTCATCTCCGCCAATCCGGTTTCCGTGACATCGGGCAACACCTACGACATCCCGGGCTACAAGGGTGACGGCAGCTGGACGACGGTGACGGCCGGCATCCGCGGCAAGCTGGCCGACAAGGTGGGGCTGTCGGTGGTCTACACGGGCGTCTCCAGCAAGCAAAACGTCAAGCAGGATGGCGTATCTGCAGCCGTGTCGTTCGACTTCTGATCGGCAATTGCCTACCAGGGCCACGGCAGGTGACTGCCGTGGCCTTTTTTCATCCGATGGCCGCCGTGCGATGATGGCCGCATGAAGCGCATCTTCAACGCCGGCAATTTGCCGGAAGCCTACCTGGTCAGGGATTTGCTGCAGCAGGCCGGCATCACCGTGCATGTATTCAATCAGCACGCGATGGCTGCGCTGGGTGACGTCCCCTCTGCCGCGGCGTGCCCGCAATTGTGGATCGCCCAGCCTCATCAGGAGCAGCATGCCCGCGCGGTGATTGCTGCCTATGAGGCCAACCGCGGCACCGGTGCTGTGCTGGTTTGTCGCAACTGTGGCGAGAGCAATCCGGCCGGATTCGAGATTTGCTGGAACTGCGCCGCAGCCATGGCGAACCCGGACTAAACGCGCGCGTCGGCTATGCCTTGAGCGAAAACGGCGTGAAGTCGGTGTCGCGATCGAAATAGTCTTCGTTCTCCGCGCGCTTGAGCCAGTTGACGATCCTGTAGGTCACCGGCGTGAACAACACCTCCACCGACACCTTGGTGACGAACTGGGCGAGCATGACCATCGGCAGCTTGTCATCGGGAATGATGCCGGTGCCCCAGAACGCGAGCGGGTAAAACAGCAGCGAGTCGACGCCCTCACCGAAAATGGTGGAACCGATGGTGCGCGACCACAGCCAGCGACCCTGCGTCAGCAGTTTCATCTTGGCCAGCACGAACGAGTTGACGAACTCGCCGCAGGAAAACGCGATCAGCGAGGCCAGCGCGATGCGCCAGGTGGAGCCGAAAGCGGTCTCGTAGGCCGCCTGGTTTTGCCAGAACGGCGCCGGCGGCAATGCCACCACCACATACGCCATGATGGATGCGAACGCGAGCCCGGCGAAGCCCGCCCAGATCACGCGTCGCGAGCGGGCGTAGCCATAGACCTCGGTGAGTATGTCGCCGAACACATAGGAAATCGGAAAGAACAGGACGCCGGCGCCAAACGTCAGCGTGCCCAGCAGCGGCGCGTCGATTTGCGCGATCTTCGCCGGCCCGATGAGGTTGGAGCAAATGAGAATGACCATAAACGCCACCATCACGAACTCGTAGTAGCGGTAGCTGCGTTGCGGGTTTGCCTGCGGCACGGAATTATCGGCTGCCAAATCCACCTCCGTACTTTGGGTTGACGCTTCGCTGCCGCACCATTTCGAACAGGCAGATCGCGCCGGCGGCGGCGACGTTCAGCGATTCCACGCGCCCGGGCATCGGGATGGTGGCACGAACGCCGGCAGCCTGCAAAAGTTCGGGTGAAAGGCCGGCGCCTTCGTTGCCCAGCATGATCGCCACCGGTCCGGTGAGGTTGCACGCATACAGCGGCAGCACGCTGTCGCCGGCGACCACCAGCGCCAGCGATTGCCCGCGGTAGCCGGCCAGCAACGCCGGCAGATCGCGGCCTTCGGCGATATTCAGCGCAAAGTGCGCGCCCTGTGCCGCGCGCAGTACCTTCGGCGACCAGGCGAAGGCCGTGCTGCGTGAGGTGACGACCTCGCGAATGCCGGCCGCCGCTGCGCTGCGCAACAGCGAGCCGACATTGCCCGGGTCCTGCACGTCCTCCAGGATCAGCAGCGTGGCATCCGCCGGTGTCGGCGCCACAGCGGGTGTGGTGATGGTCGCCACCACAAAGGCGGGCGAATCCAGACCCGAGATTTCCGTCATCAATGCATCCGCCAGAACCATGATGGACGCCGATTCACAACGCGCCAGCAACTGCCGCACTTCCGCGCGGGCCACCGCAGTTTCCGCCACCGCGATCATTTGCGGTGCACCGAGTGCATCGGCATAGGCGCTCACCAGGTGGATGCCATCGAGCACCGTCAGTCCCGCCTTCTTGCGCTCACGCGCCGAGTGCGCCAGCGCAACCAGCTGTTTGACGCGTGCATTTTCGCGGGACCGCAACACCTTGTCGGTCATGATCGCCTTTCCCCTGAAGGCGAAACTCCAGCACTGGCGCGCCTTTTCGGGCATTTTTGGCCTGGGAGGCTCGTCAATGCTGGAGTTTCACCATTGGATGCCGGCATGCGCTACTCCGCGAACAGTTCCTGCCGGGATGCGGCCGCGCGCACAGGGGCAAAGCTCAGCCGATGTATGGGGCACGGCCCGAAGCGATGCAGTGCAGCCATGTGCGCCTTGGTGCCATAGCCCTTGTGCTGCGCGAAGCCATATTGCGGAAACCGGCGATCCCATTCGCACATGTCGCGATCGCGCGCCGTTTTGGCGAGGATCGACGCGGCGGAAATCTCCGCCACCAGCCGGTCGCCTTCAACAATCGCTCGCCCGCGCAGATTCATTTTCGGCAGGTGCAGGCCATCCACCAGCATTTCCCCGGGCGTGACACCCAGCCCCTCGACGGCACGGTGCATGGCCAGCAGCGACGCCTGCAAAATGTTGACGCGATCGATTTCCTCAACCGAGGCGGTGGCCACCGCCCAATGAAGCGCGCGTGTCACGATTGCGTCCGCCAGCGCGGTCCGGCGCTTTTCAGACAAGGTCTTTGAATCCGCCAGACCTTCGATCGGCCGCAAGGGATCAAGGATGACGGCGGCGGCGAACACCGCGCCTGCCAGCGGGCCGCGTCCGGCCTCGTCAACTCCACAGGTCAACTCGATGCCGGCGACCATGGTCTCAGGCGGCGCGGGCCATGCCTGGCAGCGAGCCCGCCTGCAGGTACGGGCGCAAGGCATCGCGCACCCGCACGGCATTGTCGGCAGCCAGTTGCACATGGATGGCGGCGAATCGCTCGCGCAGCGCGTCGGCGGCATCGGTGTGTTGAATCCAGTTGCCCAGCGCCCTCGCCAGGTTTTCCGGCGTGGCATCGTCCTGGAGCAACTCCGGCACCAGCCACTCGCCTGCAAGGATGTTGGGCAAGCCGACGTAGGGCAGGTAGGCCTTGCGCTTCATCAGGCGGTAGGTCGTGGCCGAAAGCCGGTAGGCGATCACGTGCGGGCAGCGCAGCAACGCCGCTTCAAGCGTGGCCGTGCCGCTCGCCACCAGTGCAGCATCGGCAGCGGCCAATGCGAAATTGGCGTGTCCGAAAAGAATCTGCATCGGCAGGTCCTGCGCGCCGAGGCGCCAGCGCGCAGCATCGAACTGCTCGCGGGTTTCGCGGGTCGCCAGCGGTACCAGGAAACGCGCCGCCGGAAATTGCCGGTGAAGCAGTTTTGCGGTTTCAATGAACAGGTCGGCGTGGTAATCGAGCTCGCTCTGACGGCTGCCCGGCAGCAGCGAAATGATCAGCTCATGCGGCTTCAGGCGCAACTGCAACCGGGCGTTGGCGCGTTGCGGCGTTTGCGGAATCACGTCCGCGCTGGGGTGGCCGACGAAGGTCGCGGCCATACCGACCTTGCGGTAGATTTCGGGCTCAAACGGAAACACCGTAAGCATGTGATCCACTGATTCCTTGATCTTGTTGATGCGTTCACCACGCCACGCCCAGATGGATGGGCTGACGTAATGCGCCGTCGGGATGCCGGCCCGCTTGAGCGAGCGCTCGAGTCCGAAATTGAAGTCGGGCGCATCGATGCCGATGAACAGCGCGGGTCGCTCGCGCAACATGCGGTCACGCACATTGCGCCGGATGGCGAGGATTTCGCGCAGGCTCTTGAGCACCTCCACATAGCCGCGCACCGCAAGCTTTTCCATCGAATGCCAGGATTGCGCGCCGGCCGACTGCATCTTCGGGCCGGCGATGCCGACGAACTCCAGCGCCGGAAATTCCTCCTTCAGCGCCTTGATCAGCAGGCCGCCCAACAAATCTCCCGAGGCTTCACCGGCGACGATGCCAACCTTCATCAGCGAACGATTCCACGGGTGGATGCGGCCAGGAAGTCGGCGAGGATGCGCAGTTCCGGCGCGGTAACAGCGTCCTGCGCAATCCGCTCCTTGGCCTCGGCAAAGGTCAGGCCGGAACGGTAAAGCGTCTTGTAGGCGCGCTTGATGGTGGCAATCTGCTCCGTCGTGAAATCGCGACGCTTCAAGCCTTCCGCGTTGATGCCGGCCGCCGACAAGGGATTGCCGCCGGCCGTCACATACGGCGGGATGTCCATCAGCACCACGCTTGAAACGCCGCACATGACATGCGCGCCGATCTTCACAAACTGGTGCACCCCGGTAAAGCCGCCCAGCGTTGCCCAGTCGCCGACGTGAACGTGGCCGGCGAGTTGGGTGCAGTTGGCGATGGTGGTGCGATCTCCGACCACGCAGTCGTGCGCCACGTGCACATACGCCATCAGCCAGTTGTCGCTGCCGATCGTGGTCACACCGCGATCCTGCACCGTGCCGCGATTGAGGCTGCAATACTCCCGGATGGTGTTGCGATCGCCAATCTCCAACCGCGTCGGCTCGCCCTGGTATTTCTTGTCCTGGTTGGCTTCACCGATCGAGGTGAAATGGAAAATGCGGTTGTCGCGGCCGATGCGGGTATGCCCGGTCACCACGCAGTGATGGCCGATGCTGGTACCGTCGCCGATCTCGACATCGCCGTCGACGACGCTGAAGGCGCCTATGGATACGCCTTCGCCAATCCGGGCGCGTGGATCAACGATCGCGGCAGGATGAATCTTTACGCTCATAAGGCCATTTGCTTCATCGTGCAAAGCAGCTGGGCTTCACAGGCAAGTTGCTCGCCCACGCTGGCCTTAACGGCATACTTGACCAGGCCGCGCTTTTCAACCAGCAGCTCCGACTCCAGCGTCAGCGCATCGCCCGGCACCACCGGCCGTTTGAAACGGGCATCGTCGATGCCGGCGAAAAAGAACACGACATTCGCGCCCGGTGGCTCGGCGCGCGACCGGAGCGACAGCAGCCCGGATGCCTGCGCCAGCGCCTCGATGATCAGCACGCCGGGCATGACGTGAAAATGCGGAAAATGACCTTGGAAAAAAGGCTCATTGATCGTGACATTTTTCAGCGCCTTGATACGCTTGCCGGGCTCGAGTTCGAGCACGCGATCCACCAGCAGGAACGGGTAGCGGTGCGCGAGATAGCGCTTGATCTCGGCAATTTCCATCACCGGGCTGGTGTGCATGGTCATGATGCTTCCCCTTTTTTCTTGATCGCGTCGGCCATGGCATCGAGCCGCCGCAGGTGTACGGCGTTTTTGAGCCAGTCTTCGTGCCGCATGGGCGGCATTGAACCGGTATAGGTGCCCGGCCGGGTAATCGATTTGGTAACCAGCGTCATTGCCGAAATGACGGCCCCATCGCAAATTTCCAGGTGCCCGATGGCCCCGGCGGCACCGCCGATCATGACGTGCTTGCCGATGCGCGTGCTGCCGGCGATGCCAACGCACCCCGAGATGACGGTATGGTCTCCAACCACGCAGTTGTGGCCGATCTGGATCTGGTTGTCCAGCTTCACGTCATTGCCGATGACCGTATCCTCGATCGCGCCGCGGTCGATGGTGGTGTTGGCACCGATCTCGCAATCATCACCCACCAGCACCCGGCCCGTTTGCGGAATCTTTACCCAGCTGCCGGTGCCGGCGACAAAGTCCGGCGCAAAACCGAAACCATCCGCGCCGATGACAACCCCCGCATGGATGAGATTGCGCGCGCCGATGTGACAGCGATCGTAAACGGTAACCCGTGCCGTCAGCGTGGAGCCCGGGCCAATTGCCGCGCCCTCGCCAATCACGCAGCCTGGACCGATGCGTACGCCCTCAGCGATGTTTGCACCGGCCCCGATTGAGGCAAACTCGGCGACAGATGCGCTGGGGGAAATCCTTGCGCCGGCATGCACCATCGCCATCGGATGAATGCCTGCAGGATGCGCCGGCACGACTGAAAACAGCTGGGCGACGCGCGCGAAGTACGCATAGGGATTGGCGGTAATTATGCGCGGCAATCCGCTGAGGTCCCGATCGTTTGCGCCAAGAATGACGGCGCCGGCACGCGTGGTCGCAAGCAACTTGCGGTAGCGTGGATTGGCCAGGAAAGTGATCTGGGACCGGTCCGCGGCTTCCAGGGTGCCGACACCCGCCAGCGCCACGGACGCATCGCCAATCACTTCGCCGCCCAGGCGTTGATGGATATCTGAAAGGAACATCCGCTTATTTTCGCATGGCGGCTCCATCGTCGCCATGTCGCGTACCGCGGCGGTTATTTGTCGGCCAGCGCCTTCAGCACTTTGTCGGTGATGTCGATCTTGCTGCTGGCAAACACAGCCTCCTGCAGGATCAGGTCGAACTTCTCTTTTTCGGCAATGTCATTGATCACCTTGTTGGCGCGCTCCTGCAGCGATGCCAGTTCTTCATTGCGGCGCAGGTTGACATCCTCGCGGAACTCGCGCTGGAGTCGCTGAAAATCACGCGTAAGCTGGGAAAGCTGGCGTTCCTTGGCGGCACGATCGGCTTCCGGCAACGTCACCGCCTCCTTTTGCAGCGTGGCTTCAAGCTCGCGACCCTGCTTTTCCATGCGGTCGAGCTCGGTTCGTCGCGTCGCGAATTCCTTGTCCAGCTTGGCCTGGGAGCGCTTGGCCGGTCCGGACTCCCGCAGAATTCGCTCCTGGTTAACAAAACCGATCTTTTCCGCCGCAGATGCCACGGGCATCGCCAGCATGGCGCAAGTCAGTAACAGGAAAGAGAGTCGCATGATCAGGTCTCCAGCGTGCGATATGCCGTCAGAATACGCGACCGAGCAGGAATTGGAAACGCTCGATCTTGTCTTCGGGCTTTTGCTTCAAGGGCTTGGACAGGCTGAATTTGAGTGGTCCCACCGGTGAAAACCAGCTGACGGCCACGCCGACCGAACTCCGCAAATCCTTGAGTTTGATGTCCTCGTAGGCCGCCCACACATTGCCGGCATCAATGAAGGTTGAAATGCGTACGGACTTGTCGGTTTTCACGCCCGGCATCGGAAACAGCAGCTCCAGACTGCCGACCATCCTTCGGTTGCCGCCGGTATATGAGCCGTTGGCATCGCGCGGTCCAAGCGAGCTCTGTTCAAAGCCGCGCACGGAATCGACACCGCCGGCATAGAAATTCTTGAAGAACGGCAGCGACTTGCCGCCGTAACCGTTGGCAAAACCGAACTCATAGTTGGCCGACAACACGATCGGACCCCACACCGGCCGCAGATACTGGGCATGCGTCTGCACGCGGTAGTACTTGATGTCACCACCGGGCAAGCCGCCTTCCGCACCAGCTTCCAGCAGATAGCCACGCGTCGGAAAGTAGATGCTGTCGCGCGTATCGCGCGCGTAACCCAAGGAACCGCGAATTGTCGTGCTGCGGGTGCCGAACTGCGAGACGTAGTCGATGTATGCGGGCGGACTCAGCGAATCAAGCACGATGTCGTTGCGCTCGAATCCCACGCCGAAGTTGATGGCGTCGTACTCCGTCACGGGTACGCCAAAGCGGACGCCGGCACCGGTTGTTGACGACCGGTAATCTCCGGTATTGAGGGATTCGGTATTGAGATCCCGACGGAAAAGATCAAAGCCGCGCGAAATGCCATCAGCCGTCCAGTAAGGGTTGAGGTACGAAACCTCATAGACCTTGCTGACGGTACCGTTGTTGATGCGGAATGAGAGCTGGTTGCCGCTGCCGAAAATATTCGCCTGCGATACCGAGGCTGAAAGCGTGAGTTTTTCCGCCTGCGAATAGCCGAGGCCGAACTGCAGGCTGCCGGTATTGCGCTCCTTGACCGTCACGTTCAGGTCGACCTGGTCGGTGGTGCCGGGCACGGCCGGTGTTTCGACGGTGACTTCCTCGAAGAACCCGGTGCGATCCAGGCGCTCCTTCGAACGGTTGATTTTGTCGATGGAGTACCAGCCGGCTTCCATCTGGCGCATTTCGCGGCGCACTACTTCGTCGCGCGTGCGTGAATTGCCCTGCACATTGATGCGACGGACATACACGCGCCGGCCCGGATCAACGAACAGCGTGAAGGTGGCGATCTTCTTGTCCTTGTCCAGGTCCGGTACCGGGTTGATGTTCGCGAACGAGTAACCATCGTTGCCCAGCCGGTCGTTGATCGCCTTCACGGAATCGACAATTCTCTGGCGCGAGAAGGTTTCACCCGGCTTGAACAACAGCAGCGAACGCATTTCCTCTTCCGGGATCTTCAGGTCGCCGGCGAATTTGATGTCGCCCAGCTTGTAGACCGGCCCCTCGTTGAGGTTGATGCCGATGTAGATTTTTTCCTTGTCCGGCGTGATCGACACCTGCGTGGAATCGATGTTGAATTCAAGGTAGCCACGGTTCAAGTAGTACGAGCGCAGCTTTTCGAGGTCGCCGGACAGCTTTTGTTTCGAATATTGGTCGTCCTTGGTGAACCACGACAACCAGCCGCCTGTGGTGAGTTCGAACTCCTTGAGCAGCGTGCTCTCGGAAAAAGCCGAGGCGCCGATGATATTGATATCGACAATCTTGGAGACTTCGCCCTCATCGATCGTGAAGGTAAGCGAGACCCGGTTGCGCTCCAGCGGCGTGACTGTCGTGGTCACTTTCGAGGAGTAAAAACCACGGCTGGTGTACTGCCGTTTGATCTCCTTTTCCGCGCGATCGAGTACCGAGCGGTCAAAAATCTTGCTTTCGGATATGCCGACCTGCTTCAGACCGTCCTTCAGGTTCTCCTTGGTGAACTCCTTGGCGCCGTTGATTTCAATCTGCGAAATCGCCGGGCGCTCGACGACGAACACCACCAGCACGTCGTTTTCGGATTCGAGGCGGACATCGGAATAGAAACCGGTTGCGTACAGCGCCTTGAGCGCGGCAGCCGCCTTGTCATCGTCCATTTGTTCGCCGACCTTGACCGGCAGATAACTGAACACGGTGCCGGCCTCGGTACGCTGTACACCCTCCACGCGGATATCGCGAATCACAAAGGGCTGGATGGCCAGAGTGGCCGCGGAGAACAGCGCAGCAGACAAAGCGGCAAGCAGCGCGGAAACGCGCAGGGCGGGACGTGAACGCATCAAGTAGTTAACCGGTGAGGAGACGGTGAATATCGTTGTAGAAGGCGAATGCCGTTAGTCCAAGGAGCAGAGCCAAGCCGGCCTGCTGGCCGATTTGCATGACCCGTTCCGATACCGGGCTACCCTTGAGAATCTCGGCCATATAATACATCAACTGCCCCCCATCCAAGACTGGGACAGGCAGCAGATTGAGCACTCCAAGACTGATACTGATGAGTGCCAGAAAGTTCAAATACGGCACCCAGCCGAGCATCGCGGACTGGCCGGCGTAGTCAGCGATGGTTACCGGCCCGGACAGGTTCTTCCAGGACACATCGCCGGTAAGCATGCGCCCCATCATTCGCAAGCTGAATAGCGACATTTCCCAGACTTTGCCAATGGCCGGCACGACCGCGTCCAACGGACCGTAGCGGATGATCGTGCCAAGCTTTTCAGCCAGCGCACGGTCGATCTGCGGTTTGACGCCAATGCGGCCGAAAGGTTTGCCGCCGGCCGGATCGGCGATGCTGTCCGGTGTCACGGGAACGGAAATCCTCGCTGCGCCACGCTCAATCCCAATGAGGACTTCGCGACCCGGCCGGCTGGAGACGGCTTCGACGATCTTCTCCCAGCGCACGACCGGATTGCCGTCAATGGACACGATGCGATCACCGCTGCGCAGCCCGGCGCGATCGGCTGCGCTGCCGGCGACCACCTCGTCGAGCACATTCAGGGCAGAGGCACGCAACGGTACCAGGCCGATCTTGCCGAGAAAATCCTTGTCCAGATCATCCTTTGAAAGAATGGCAAGATCGAGTTGCCGGCCGTAGCGCCGACCACGGCCATCCTCGACTTCGATGTCCAAGGTGCCGCGCTTCACCGCCTGATCGATCAGTGCCAGGCGCGCGTCAGACCAGGTTCGCACCTCCGTGTCGCCAACACGCCGGATCAGTTCATGACCCTCAAACCCGGCCGCCGCGGCAGGCGATTTCACCGGCGGCACCGCGACATAGGGCTTGAGGCCAGGGATGCCACCAACCAGCAACACCCAGTAGAAAACCGCTGCCAGGACAAAATTGGCGATGGGTCCGGCCGCCACGATGAAGATCCGCTGCCATACCGTCTTGTTGTTGAAGGCGCGCGCACGCTCCTCAGGCGCGACACCTTCGTCGCGCTCGTCTGCCATCTTCACATACCCGCCCAGGGGCAGAGCCGCCAGCACCCACTCGGTCTGGTCGGGGCCGCGGCGGCGCATGACCAGCGGCCGGCCGAAGCCGAGTGAAAAACGCAGGATCTTCACATCACACCAGCGCGCGGCCCAGTAATGTCCCAGCTCATGAATCGTCACCAGAATACCGATGGCGACGATAAAGGCGAAAACGGTGATGAGGAGGTTCATCGGTCAGCGCCTATTCAGCCGCGCTGCGCGCGGAAGCAAAATCGGCAATCCACCGGCGCATCGATGCGCGCGCTGCGCCGTCGGCCTCCACGACATCGGCAATGCTGCGGACCGCCGCGATGCGGGCGCCGGCGAGCACATCCTCGATCGCGTGTGGAATGGCGCTGAAGGCCAGTTCGCCGGCAAGAAAAGCTGCGACCACCACCTCATTGGCGGCATTGAGCACGGCTGGCGCGGTGCCGCCCCTCCGCAGCGCATCGTATGCCAGCCGCACGCATGGAAACCGCACCGGATCCATGGCTTCAAATTCGAGCTTGCCCGCCTTGGCCAGATCAAGCGCGGAAACGCCGGCGTCGATACGGTCCGGAAAGCCCAGCGCATGGGCAATGGGTGTGCGCATATCCGGGTTACCCATTTGCGCGATCACCGAGCCGTCAAGGTATTCCACCATCGAGTGGATGATGCTTTGCGGGTGAATCAGCACGTCGATCTGTGCGGGCTGTGCATTGAACAGCCAGTGCGCCTCGATGACCTCGAGGCCCTTGTTCATCATCGTCGCCGAGTCGACGGAAATCTTCTTGCCCATCACCCAGTTCGGGTGCGCACAGGCTTGTTCCGGTGTGACATTGGCGAGGTCTGAAAGCGGCCGCTGGCGAAACGGTCCGCCGGATGCGGTCAGAATGATGCGCCTTACACCAACCTGGTTCAGGCCGTCTGCGAAATTGCGCGGCAACGACTGGAAGACGGCGTTGTGTTCGCTGTCGATGGGCAGCAGCACCGCACCACTGGCACGCACCGCCTCCATGAAGATGGCGCCCGCCATCACCAGCGCTTCCTTGTTTGCCAGCAGCACCGTCTTGCCGGCCTGCGCCGCAGCCAGCGAGGAGGGCAATCCGGCCGCGCCGACGATGGCAGCCATCACCGCGTGCGTGTCCGGATGGGTCGCAATCGCGGACAAGGCACCGTCGCCATCGAGCACCTCGGTATCAACGTTCAGCGCGAGCAGGCGCGCACGCAATGCCTTGGCATGAGCCGGGTCGGGCATGGCGGCGAAGCGCGGACGGAAGCGCCGGCACTGCTGCGCCAGTTCCTCGACGCGCGACGAAGCCGACAGCGCGAACGCGCGATATTTGTCCGGATGCCGGGAAATCACGTCGAGCGTGCTGGCGCCGATTGAGCCGGTGGAGCCGAGAATCGCGACATTCCTCATGGCCTACAACCTCGCCGCAACCATCGCGTAAAGCGCGGCCAGCGGCAGCGTCGACGTGAGGGCATCGATGCGATCGAGCACGCCGCCGTGGCCCGGAAGCAGGTTGCTCGAATCCTTCATTTCCGCACCGCGCTTCATCCAGGATTCAAACAGGTCACCCTCGATCGACAGGCAGCCAAGCAACAGAAACACGCCGAGTAGCAGGGGGCCGTTCGCCAGCAGTTGGCGCACCCACAACTCGGCGCCCGCATCGGTGTGCGTTGCCAGGTACTGCCAAAGGAAATAGTAGGCCAGCGCGCCGGCAAGGCCGCCGATCGCGCCCTCGACCGTCTTGCCGGGGCTGATCGACGGCGCCAGTTTGTGCCTGCCCACGGCTTTGCCGACGAAATAGGCGGCAATATCCGCCACCCAGACGATGACAGCGAACGACAACAGCATCAGCGGATTCACATCACGCAGCGAAAGCAACGCCAGCCAGGTCGGAAACAGTACGGCCCATCCGGCCAGCGCCAGCAACAGGCGCGAGCGGGGGCGCCAGCCGCGTACCAGCCACAGGGGCACCACCGCAAGCCAAAACACGGCCGCGACGCCGAAAGCAATCTGCCGGTACCAGCCGTATTCGGCGAGCGCTTCCGGTCCGCGCAGGTAGGCCATCAGCACGATCCACGCCAGCGCGAGGGTCGCGGCCAGGAATACATTGCCGTTGGTTCGCGACATGCGTGCGAGTCGCGCCCACTCCCACGCGGCGACGATCACGATAGCCAGCGTAAAGACACCCCACGCCCAGTTCGAGAAGGTGAACAGGGCGAGCAGGACGACCGGCAGAATGACCAGTGCTGTAATGACGCGTGTCTTGAGCACGGGACGGTGCCGCTAGGCGGCGGAGGCGTTTGCCGCGTTCATGGATGTATTGGCCTCCAGCAACTGCTCGCTGGTACGTCCAAAGCGACGCTCACGCAAACGATAGGAGTCGAAGGCTTTCACCAGCGTGGCACGATCAAAATCCGGCCACAGCACCGAGGTGAAATAGAACTCGGTGTAAGCCAGTTGCCAGAGCAGAAAGTTGCTGATGCGTTGCTCGCCGCCGGTGCGGATGAACAGGTCAGGCTCGGGCGCATAGTGCATGGCCAAGTGCCCTGCCAGGTCGCGTTCGCTCATCTGGCCATCGCTTGATTGGGCAAACTCCAGCAGGGACGCGGCTTCCGGGCCATTTTTGGCCTGCGAGGCGCGCCAATGCTCGAGTTTGGCCTGTTGCGCTTTATTTGCGGCCTGCAAAATATCCCAGCGCCCGCCATAGTTGGCGGCCACCGTGAGGGTCAACTTGTCATTGTTTCGCGTGAGTTCCTCGCCCTTGGCGGCAAGCTCGCGAATGCGCGCGTCGAACGGCGACAGATCACCCACCACCTTGAAGCGAATCCCGCTCTCGTGCAGCCTGGTTACCTCGTTCTCAAGCGCCCGCAGGAACAACTGCATCAGCACCGAGACTTCCTCTGCCGGGCGGCGCCAGTTCTCGCTGGAAAACGCGAACAGTGTCAGGAACTCGACGCCGAGTTCGCCGCAGGCTTTGACCGTGGCGCGCACCGCCTCGACTCCGCGCTTGTGGCCGGCCACCCTCGGCAGGAAGCGCTGCTTGGCCCAGCGGCCATTGCCATCCATGATGATGGCCACATGCCGCGGCACATCACCGACACTGGGGATCCCCTGAGTGGAACTGTCGTGCATATCGTTGGGATGGTGCCCTGGTCCGCGTGCGGGATCAGACCGACATCAGATCTTTTTCTTTTTCCGCGACGGCCTTGTCGACATCGGCAATGTACCTGTCAGTCAGCTTCTGCACGTCGTCCTGCGCTTTCTTTTCGACGTCCTCCGGCAGCGGTTCCTTGGCCTTGAGGGCATCCTTGAGCGAGGTGTTGGCGTCGCGGCGGATGTTGCGAATGGCGACCTTGGCATGCTCGCCCTCGGTGCGGACGATCTTCGCGAGTTCTTTCCGGCGCTCTTCAGTCAGGACCGGCATCGGCACGCGGATGATGTCGCCGGTGGTCGACGGATTCAATCCCAGGTCGGACTCGCGAATGGTCTTCTCGATCACGTGGATGATCTTCTTTTCCCAAGGCTGGACGGTTATGGTGCGCGCGTCGGACAGCGTCACATTGGCAACCTGCTTGAGCGGCACCATGGAGCCGTAGTAGTCCACCTGGATGTGGTCGAGAATGCCGGCATGGGCGCGACCGGTACGCACCTTGGCCAGATCATGCTTCAGCGCGTCCAGCGATTTCCCCATACGCGTTTCGCATTGTTTCTTCAGGTCTGCGACGTTCAACATTCGGAATCTCCAGTCATGCTCAGGCGTGAACCAGCGTGCCTTCGTCCTCGCCGTTGACGATGCGCTTCAACGCACCCTGCTTGAAAATCGAGAAAACATTGATCGGAAGCTTCTGGTCGCGACACAGTGCCAGCGCCGTGGCGTCCATCACCTTCAGATTCTTGACGATGGCTTCGTCAAACGTGAGCTGATGATAGCGCGTTGCGGTCTTGTCTGTCTTCGGGTCGGCCGTGTAAACACCATCGACCTTGGTGGCCTTGAGCACGACTTGCGCGCCGATCTCGGCACCACGCAGGGCGGCGGCCGTATCGGTCGTGAAAAATGGATTGCCGGTGCCGGCCGCAAACACCACCACCTTGCCCTCCTCCAGATACTGCATGGCCTTGGGTCGCACGTAGGGCTCCACCACCGGCTCAATGTTGATGGCGGACTGGACGCGCGGCACAACACCGGCCTTGGACAGGGCATCCTGCAGGGCCAGCGAATTCATGACGGTGGCCAGCATGCCCATGTAGTCGGCGGTCGCGCGATCCATGCCTTCCGCGCTGGTGGATACACCGCGGAAAATGTTGCCGCCGCCGATGACGATGCCGATGGCCACGCCGAGGTCTGACACTTCCTTGATTTCAGCGGCAATGCGCTGGATGGTCTGGCGGTTGATACCGTAGGCATCGTCGCCCATCAGCGCTTCGCCGGATAGCTTGAGCAGGATTCGTTGGTATTTTGTTGCCATCAGGGCTCCTGTTTATTGCCATCGAGTCTGACCGCGGATTGTGTCCGCATTCAGGCAGAAATTCCTTGCCGCAGGGGCAAGCGACGGGGAGGCAAGCCTCCCCGTTGATCGGCTAGCGCGCGGCAGCAGCAGCCGCTTCGGCAACTTCTGCGGCGAAATCGGTGACCTTCTTTTCGATGCCTTCGCCAACGACATAGAGCGTGAAGCCATTGATTACCGCGCTCTTGGACTTCATCAGCGCCTCAATGGTCATCTTGTCGTCCTTGACGAACGGCTGCGACAGCAGGGAAACCTCTTTCAGGTACTTGGCGATCGAGCCTTCGACCATCTTGGCGACGATTTCGGGCGGCTTGCCGGATTCAGCGGCCTTGCCCTCGGCAACGGCGCGTTCCTTGGCGATGTCTTCTGCCGGCACGCCTTTTGAATCCAGCGACTTGGGCTTGGAGGCGGCGATATGCATCGACACATCCTTGGCCAGCGTTACGTCACCGCCGGTAATGTCCACCAGCACGCCGACCTTGGCGCCGCCGTGGATGTAGTTGTTTAGTGCGCCCGTAGCTTCCACGCGCCGGAAGCGGCGAATGGACATGTTCTCGCCGATCTTGCCGATCAGCGCCTTGCGGGTTTCTTCCACCGAAACGCCATTGATCTCGAGTGCCGACAGCGCCGCCACGTCCACGGGGTTTCGGGTCGCAACCAGCTCAGCCAGCTTGTTGGCGAGCGCCAGAAAATCGTCATTCTTGGCCACAAAATCGGTTTCGCAGTTCACTTCCACGATCGCACCCAGCTTGCCATCCGCGGCGATGTGAATTGCCACCACGCCTTCAGCAGCGACGCGACTGGCGGCCTTGCTGGCCTTGTTGCCAAGCTTGACGCGAAGAATCTCTTCCGCCTTGGCCATGTCGCCGGCGGCTTCAGTGAGGGCTTTCTTGCATTCCATCATCGGCGCGTCGGTCTTCTCGCGCAGTTCCTTGACCATGCCTGCTGTAATCTCTGCCATACCATTTCCTATCTTGTCTAATCGGTCATGCCGCTTGCGGGAATTCGCAAACGCGCGCTGACGCCCAACTGTTCACACCAATAAAAAAGCACCTTAAAAAAAAGGGGCCGGAGCCCCTTTTTTCCGGTTTCGGGCTTATTTCGCTTCGTCTTCCGTCACTTCGACCAGTTCTTCGCCGGCCGGAGCCACCATTTCCTGGATTACCTGGCTCTTGCCTTCAAGGATCGCGTCGGCCACACCTCGGGCATACAAGCGGATCGCACGGGTCGAGTCATCGTTGCCCGGAATGACGTAGTCCACGCCATCGAGCGAGTTGTTGGTATCGACCACGCCAATGATGGGAATGCCCAGCTTCTTGGCTTCGGTCACGGCAATCTTGTGGAAACCGACGTCGATCACGAAAATTGCGTCAGGCACGCCGCCCATGTCCTTGATGCCGCCCATCGAACGCTGGAGCTTTTCCAGTTCGCGGGAGTACATCAGCGCTTCTTTCTTGGTCAGCTTCTCGAGCGAGCCGTCTTCGACCATCGCCTCGAGCTCCTTCAGGCGCTTGATCGAACCCTTGACCGTCTTGTAGTTGGTGAGCATGCCGCCCAACCAGCGAAAATCGACGTAGGGCATGCCGGCGCGCTGCGCTTCTTCCAGCACGATTTCACGCGCCTGGCGCTTGGTGCCGACGAACAGGATGGTGCCCTTGTTCGAGGCCAGCTGGCGCACAAACTTGAGCGCGTCCTGGTACATCGGCAGCGACTTCTCAAGGTTGATGATGTGGATTTTGTTGCGGGCGCCGAAGATGAACGGGGCCATCTTGGGGTTCCAGAAGCGGGTCTGATGCCCGAAATGGACACCGGCTTCCAGCATTTGACGCATGGTTACAGACATTCGATACTCCAAAGTTAAGGTTAGCCTCCCCTCGCAAGACTCCCGTAACATGACCGGAGACCTTAACGGTGCGAGGGTGTGGATTTGCTTCACCGGGCCGCCGGACGGCTTCCCAACGTGAAACAGCCTTCGATTATAGCCCGAAAAAGCGAGGAAAATCAAACACCTCATGGATGCCAAGCAAATCGCCCTGCTGTTTGCCATCAGGCTCGCGCTGGTCGGGGCCATCCTCTGGGCGGTTTTCCACTACATGGGGCTGATCCCCTTCGTCATCGCCACGCCGATCGCCGGCGTACTGCTGGCAAAGCCCATCCTTGAGGCGGGCGGCAACTGGTTTCAGTGGGCGCGCAAGCAGCCGTACGCCGAATGGCATGGCCGGTACTATGAATTCGCGGGTACGCAGATACGCATGTTCGAAGTCGGCAAGGAGCTGTGGGTAGTCGACGAGGACCTGCTACGCGTCATCGGCGAGAAACCCAGTCTCATGCTGGGGAGCGTCTACGATCCCCATGAGTACGACGATATTCCGGATACCCAGTTAAAAGCCTTTTCTCCGGAGGGGGTCGAAAAGGTTCTGATGGCCAGCAGTCACCACGAGGCCGGCAGGATGCTGCTCTGGTTCAAGCGCGAAGTCTATAAACCGCACCAGCGGAAACTTGACCTGGCAGCCGGCCGCTAAGCGCTAATGCTTGGCGAGGCCATGGTGACTTTCCACGGTCACGCCAATGGCCTGCAGGAGTTTTGTCGGCAATTCGCCCCCTGCGCAAACAATCGCCGCGTCATTCGGGATGGTTTCTTCCTGCTGGTTTGAGACGATGACGACGCTCTCACTCGTCAACCGCCTGATCTGGGAAGAAAGCGCGACGGTCAGGGACTTTTTCGCCAGCGCCTGTTCCAGCCGCGCACGATTCTTGGTCTTGATGCGCCCAAACGCGTCGCCGCGGTACGAAAGCGTCACCTTGACGTCCGGCAACTCGGCAAGCGCAAGTCCAGCCTCTACCGCACTATCGCCGCCGCCGACCACGAGGACATGCTGGCCCCGGTATTGTTCCGGTTCTAGCAAGCGGTACACCACCTTGGGCAGATCCTCGCCCTCCACGCCAAGTTTTCGCGGGGTGCCACGGCGGCCGATGGCAAGAAGCACGGTCGCCGCGGCGTATCGGTTGTGTTCCGTCCGCACTTCAAAACCGCTCTCGGTCGCCTTCATGCCAACCATGCGCTCGCCGTAGCGAATCTTCAGGTCATGCCGGGAGACTATGCCATTCCAGAATTCAAGCAACTTTTCCTTGGAAACCTCGGTGAACTTGACCTTGCCGACCAGGGGCAAGTTGAGCGGAGCGGTCATCGCGATCTTCGCTCGCGGGTAGTGCAAGACCGAGCCACCAAGCGTGTCTTCCTGTTCGAGCGTGAGGTATTTCAGACCGGCCGCGCTCGCCGCCAGTGATGCACCGATCCCGGCAGGTCCTGCGCCGACGATCAGCACGTCGTAATCGCATCCCGCCGGTTTGCCTGACTTCAGGCGCGCGTGGATCGACGCGAGCGACTTCGCACCCTGCTCGGCAGCCTTGCGAATCAGACCCATGCCGCCGAGTTCCCCGGCGATATACAAGCCGGGCACATTGGTCTGGAAATCCGGATTCACCACCGGGATTTCCATGCCGCGCTTTTCCGTCCCGAACACCAGTTTGATGGCCGATACCGGGCAGGCCTTTTCACACGCGCCGTGACCAATGCAAACAGTCGGATTGATCAGTTCGGCCTTGCCGTTGACGATGCCTATCGCTTCCTCGGGGCAGACCTTTACGCACGCCGCCGAACCACAGCACAGGGCGGCATCGATCACCGGGTGCAGCGATGGCGGTTCGGTCAGGCCGGACGCAATGGCCTCATTGCGCACGGCCACACTGATTGCGGTCGCGCGCGAGCGTGACCTCTGGTACCACCAGATGATCAAGACCAGCGGTACCAGATAGACGGCATAGGCGATGAGGTCATGCATGGCGCGTTCCGAGGAAAATTGACCGGATTGTGCAGGTCTCCTGCAATCTGTGGCAAAATTTTACACACTTAATTGCCTCGGAACCAGGATTGCCCAATGCGACTCCCCGCCATCAAAGCGGTTGGCAACGGCGTCATGTGGTTTGCGTCAGCCGTGCTGTTCATCAGCAGCGCAATCCTCGTGCGCAGCCGCGACTGGTATCAGCCAGGCTCGGATTTTGGTTACAACCTTGGTCTGGCTGGCGGAATCCTCATGCTGCTGCTGCTCACCTACCCGCTGAAAAAGCGCTTCAAGCCGCTCCAACGCATAGGCTCAACCAAGCCTTGGTTCATCTTCCACATGATTTGCGGCCTGGTCGGCCCGCTTGCGGTCATTTACCACTCCACATTTCGCATCAACTCGCAAAATGCGTTCGTCGCCATGATGTCCATGCTGCTGGTCGCGGGCAGCGGCATCGTCGGCCGCTTCATCTACGTACGCATCCATGCCGGACTTTCGGGCCAGGAGCTGACGCTCGACGAGCTGGAAAGCAGCGAAAGGGTCGAGGCACTCAACTTCGAGCGCGACATGCACTGGGCGCCCGAGGTCATCGCCGGGCTTACAGACTTCCGCGTCTGGGCCGGCAGGCGTGCGCCAAACAGCATGGCGGGCATCCTGAAATTCTTCTACCTGCCGCTCAAGGAATGGCAGGTGCGGCACCAGTGCCACGTGCTGCTGTCGGTACAGCTCAAACGCCGTGCCCAGGCACGCAACTGGGATGCGCGCAAGCGGCTGAAGCGGGCGCAGCAGTTTGATGCGCTGGTGGCGAGTTACACGTTTACCGTCAAGCGGCACGCGCAATTCGAAGCCTACAAACGCATGTTCTCCTGGTGGCACATCCTGCACCTGCCGTTCGTCTATTTGCTGATAGCCAGCGCTGCATACCACGTGCTCGCGGTGCACATGTACTGACATGACCCCACTTGGCCTCCTGCTGATGACATTGCGGGCGCCGCGGTTTGCCCGTTGGCTTCGAATACTCGTGCCAGGACTTGCCTGCCTGGCTTTCAGCGTCCAGGTCGGCGGCCAGGCGTTCGAATCGCTGGTCATGCCCGGAAAACTGATCGAAGGGCATTCCAAAATTGAAATGGAGTGCAAGAAGTGCCACACGCCCTTCAAGAAGGCTGAGCAGAACCGGCTCTGCCTGGACTGCCACAAGCCGATTGCCGACGATATCGCTGCAAAGCGCGGCTTTCACAGTCTCTCAACAGGGATCCTCGACAAGGATTGCAAGACCTGTCACACCGACCACAAGGGCCGTGACGCCCGGATCGCGCTTGTCGATGAAAAAGCCTTCAATCACGCCCACACCGATTTCGCCCTGCGCAACGCTCACACGCTGATCGAGTGCAAGTCCTGCCACAAGGAAGGCGCCAGATTCCGCGAGGCGCCATCGACATGCATTTCCTGCCACCGCAAGGATGACAAACACAAAGGTTCGCTCGGCGAAAAGTGCGAGAGCTGCCACAACGACAAGACCTGGAAGGAGGCCCACTTCGACCACGACAAGACGCGCTTCTCCCTGAACGGCAAGCATGCGGAGGCCAAGTGTGAAACATGCCACCCCAACGAGAAATACAAGGACACGCCGCGCGCCTGCAACGCCTGTCACCGCAAGGATGATGCCCACAAGGGCCGTTACGGGGACAAGTGCGAGACCTGCCACAACGCCGACAACTGGAAGTCGCAATTCAATCACGCCAGGCAAACGAAATACCCGCTGCTCGGCAAACACGCCACCGCCAAGTGCGACACCTGCCATACCAAACCGCTTTATGCCGAAAAGCTGCCGACCAAGTGTGTGTCCTGCCACAGACAGGACGATTCACACAAGGGCACGCTCGGCGACAAATGCGAGAGTTGCCACAAGGAAACCGGCTGGACCAACACCAGCTTCGAACATAACCGCGACACCAAGTTTCCGCTCTTTAACAAGCACAAGGCCGCAGTCTGCGGAGCGTGTCACAAAAACGGCCTGAAGGAAAAGTTGCCACTGGATTGCCTGTCTTGTCACCGCAAGGACGACAGCCACAAGGGTCAGTACGGAAAGGCATGCGAGTCCTGCCATGGCGACAAAGGCTGGAAGCCTTCAACCTTTGATCATGCCAAGTCGACCAGATTTGTCTTGCGCGAGGCGCATGCGAACATCAAGTGCACTTCCTGTCACAGCGGTGTCCTGTATGTAAAAGAAGGAGGCGCTGCCCTGACGGGCGACTGCTTCTCCTGTCACCGCAATGATGATGCGCACAAGGGGCAACTCGGGGCGAAGTGCGAGTCGTGCCATGACGAGCGCAAATGGACGGGAGCCAAATACGACCATAACAAGTCGCGGTTCAAGCTGAGCGGGGCGCACGCGCGCACCCAATGCAAGGCATGCCATAAATCAGCCGCGTTCAAGGATGCGCCGACGATCTGCGCGAAGTGCCATGACGGCGACGATGTGCACAAACGTACGCTCGGCGGCAAATGCGAAATCTGCCACAGCACCCGAACCTGGAAGTCGTGGGATTTCGACCATGCGCGCCAGACCAGCTATCCGCTAGACGGCGCGCATACCAAGGTGAACTGCACAGCCTGCCACCGAAAGTCACCCAGCGAATTGGGGGCGGCCATGCCTCTGCCCGCCAGCAGTTGCTTCGGCTGTCACTCGGGCGAGGATATACATTCCGGCGGTTTCGGCTCCACCTGCGAGCGCTGCCACGTCACGCGCGACTGGCGCACATTGAAGCCCGGCATTGCCCGTGGAAAGGCCCTGCCGGCACCGGCCAAGTAGTGCGCGGCCCTGTCGCCAATTGGCGACAAAACCCCTATTGCAATTGGCTTCCGCGAGAGCGAAACTGTGTGTGTAAATCTTTTACACACTGTGAACGGACTTCTCATGGGCCCGACCGACCTGACTCCCGATACGCACCAGCGCACTTCTTTACGCTGGCTCGTGCTGTTGGCGTTGCAGCTTGCGATCCTGCTCACAGGGGGACTGCTCGCTTGTGAAATGGCGCTCGCGCAGGGTACGCCGCAAATTGATCACAGCCTGACGGGCTTTCCGCTGACCGGCGCACATGCCGCCGTCCGCTGTGAAAGCTGCCATCAGCGGGGCGTGTTCCAGGGTACGCCGAAGGATTGCAACACCTGTCATCAGCCGGGAAGCCGCTTTTCCAGTTCCAGCAAAGACAACAATCACATCCCGACCACACAGCAATGCGAATCCTGCCATTTGACGAAAGCCTGGACCCCGGCAACCTTCAGTCACAGCGGCTTGCAGCCGGGAAGCTGCGCGATGTGTCACAACGGCAGCATCGTGAAAGGCAAGCCCGCCACACACATCACCACCACCGCGGCATGTGATTCCTGCCACCGCGCCAGTGCCTGGAAGCCGGCGACATTCAGTCATTCCGGCATGGCAGCAGGAAGCTGTGCCGGTTGCCACAACGGCGCGACGTCCACAGGCAAGAGCGCGGGCCACCTTGCCACCTCTCAATCCTGCGATACCTGCCACCGCACCACCGGCTGGAAACCTGCCACGTTCAGCCACTCGGGCGTCGTCCCGGGCACTTGCAATTCCTGCCACAACGGCACCAGCGCAGCCGGCAAGAACGCCGCACACCTGCCGACAGCCGCGGCCTGCGACACCTGCCACCGGACCACGGGATGGAAACCTGCAACCTTCAGTCACTCAAGTGTCGCGCCAGGTTCCTGTGCTACCTGCCACAACGGCGTTTCTGCGACGGGAAAGAACACCAGCCATGTCACTACCAGCCAGGCTTGCGACACCTGCCACCGCACCACCGCCTGGAAGCCGGCCACGTTCGCGCATACCGGCATCGCGCCAGGTACGTGCGCCACCTGCCACAACGGCACTACCGCAACCGGCAAGACCACCAGCCACATCGTCACCACCCAAGCCTGTGATGCCTGTCACCGCACGTCGGCATGGAAGCCGGCCACCTTCAGCCACACCGGCGTCACGCCCGGTACTTGCGCCACCTGCCACAACGGCACGACGGCCACAGGCAAAACGACTACTCACGTCCGCACCACGCTGTCATGCGACTCCTGTCACCGCACCACCGCATGGAAGCCCGCGACATTCGACCATACCGGCGTGACGCCGGGCGCTTGCAGCACCTGTCACAACGGCACCACAGCGACCGGCAAGCACAGCGCCCACATCACCACGACCCAGGCCTGCGACGCCTGCCATCGCACGTCGGCGTGGAAGCCAACCACCTTCAATCACGCCGGCGTCGCCCCGGGGTCCTGCGCGACCTGTCATAACGGCTCGTCGGCAACAGGGAAAACCACCACCCACTTGCCCACCACGCAGTCTTGTGACACCTGCCACAGCACGACTGCCTGGAAGCCCGCGGTGTTTGATCACACCGGCGTTGCGCCCGGGTCATGCAGCACCTGCCACAACGGCAGCAAGGCGACCGGAAGGTCGACAAAGCACATTCCGACCACAGCAGCCTGCGACAGCTGCCACCGCACCACGGCATGGGTACCGTCGACGTTCGTGCACAGCATGGTTGCCGCCACCACTTGCGCCACCTGCCACAACGGCACGATCAAGACCGGCAAACCAACCGCACATATTTCAACCACGCAGGGCTGCGAGGTGTGTCATACAACGACGGCATGGAAACCCACGAACTTCGCACACCAGGGCGTGGCGCCCGGTACCTGCACCACCTGCCACAACGGTGTGCAGGCCGTAAACAAACCTACGGTGCATATTCCCACCACCCAGCAGTGCGATGTTTGCCATACCAAGACAGCATGGAAACCCACCAGCTTCAGCCATACGGGTGTTGTTCCCGGCGCCTGCGCAACCTGTCACAACGGCACGCTGGCTATGGGCAAGACGACAACCCACCTGGCGACGACGCTCGCCTGCGACGCCTGCCACCGCACCACGGCATGGAAGCCGGCTTCGTTCAGCCACACCGGTGTTACGCCAGGCAGTTGCGCGACTTGCCATAACGGCGCAACCGCCACCGGCAAGACGGCGACCCACATCACCACCACCCAGGCATGCGACGTTTGCCACACCACCACGGCGTGGAAGCCAACCTCGTTCAGCCATCAGGGTGTGACGGCCGGCACCTGCACCACCTGCCACAACGGCACCGCTGCCGTCGCCAAGCCAGCCTCGCACGCAACCACGCTGCAATGCGACAGCTGCCATACCAAGACAGCATGGAAGCCCGCCACATTTGGACATACGGGTGTCACCGCCGGCACCTGTGCCACTTGCCACAACGGGACGTTTGCTTCGGGCAAGACCGCCAACCATTTCATCACAACGCGCTCCTGCGATGCCTGTCACCGCACCACCGCCTGGAAGCCCGTCACCGCCTACACGCACATTTCAGCTGCGTGGAAAGCCCATAACAGCAGCGTCACCTGTGCGAGCTGCCACACCACCAACAACGAAACCATTAACTGGCCGACTGCCGCCTACAAGCCCGATTGCGCCGGTTGTCACGCCAGCAAGTTCAAGCCGAGTGCGCACAAAAAGATCACCTCACCATCAACCAACTACACCGTGGCGGAGCTCAGGAATTGCGCGGGCTCCTGCCATGAGTACACCAACAACACACTAACCACCATCAAGTCGACACGAAACAGCAAGCACAAGTCGACCGACGGCGGGTTCTAGACACTCACCAGACTCTCAATCGAAAGGCTTTCGAACATGACAAGGGGACGAATTCGTCTGCAACCCCTGTGGATGCTGTTGCCGCGCACGCTCGTGTATCTCGCGTTGCCCATGCTCGTGACCGTTACGGTTTGCACCAACGCGCGCGCGGAACTGATTGACCAGGTGGAAGTGAGCGGCGATAACGGCAGCAGTGAAATCGCCATCCGCTTCAGCACCACGGTGCAGTACCAGCGGCACCAGCCATCATCGGCGGGCAATCTCGTCACCATCGAATTTCAAATCACCGGTAATGCGGAACGTTCGGATGGCAGACTGCTCAGTGAGTCGCGTCGGCATCCGGGCAACAAGGTGGTGCCCGCATTCGAGGTCAACTATGACGGCCGCTCAGGCCTGTTGCGAGTCAAGTTTGCGCGCCATGCGACGTTCAATGTCGGCCAAGGCAATGACCCGCGCAGCATTCGTCTGTCAATTCCGGGGTCCAAAGCGACGGGCAAGGCAGCTCCCAAAGGAGACGCCAGACAAATTGCCAAAGCGGGCCAACCCGCCAGGTCCGGGGCCACGCCGGCGCCGAACGGCAAGCTGTCAGCGGCAACACCGGCAGCGCCCGCACCAATCGTGCCGCCGGAAACGACCTTCGCCAATTCCACCGAACTGGAAACCCAGGCGGCAGATGCGTTGGCTGAAGCCAAGAAGGCCCTGAAGGAGCTGCGCGCGATCGCCGCGATCGACTTGTTGAATCGCGTGCTCAACCTGCCGCCGACCGCGGCGGCGCAGGAGGCCCAGGAGCTGATTGGTCAGGCACGTGAATTCAACGGTGAAAATGCCAAGGCGCGCGCCGAGTACGAGTTGTACCTCAAGCTCTACCCGGCAGCGGCCGGGACAGCGCGCGTCAAGTCGCGCCTCGCATCGCTCGGCACCCAGCCGGCGAACCGCGCAACCAGCAAAGTCGCCGGACTGGCCAAACCCGAATACAGCTTTTTCGGAAGCGTTTCGAGTTATTACTACCACGGATCCACCAAATACGATGCCACGCTGGCTCCGCCCCAGCCGGGCCTGAATTTTGATCAGGTCTCCTTGACCGGAACCGACCAATCTTCGCTGGTGACAAACATCGATTTGAACGCCCGTTATCGTGGCGGCGATTGGGACAGCAAGCTGGTCGTGAGAGACACCAGTTCGCGGAGCTTCATCGACGGCCAAAAGGGTTACAACCGCCTGAACAATGCCTACTTCGAGACGCTGAACCGGAACCTGGATTTCTTCACCCGCATGGGGCGGCAAAGCTCCCCGGGCTTCGGCATTCTGGGCCGCTTCGACGGCGCCTGGGCGCGCTACGGATTCAATCCACGCGCGAAACTTAATGTGTTCGCCGGTGAGCCGGTCGAGTTCTATCCGTCTGCCAAGAAAAAATTTGTCGGTACCGCATTTGACCTGGGTCCGTTTGCCGAACGCTGGAGCGGAAATGTATTCGCGGTCGAACAACGCGTGGACGGATTCGGCGACCGACGCGCCATTGGTTCCGAACTTCGCTACCTCGACCCGCAAAAGAATGGCTTCGCGCTTTTCGACTACGATCCGACAAACAAAGCCTTGAATATCGCGCTCATCCAGGGCAACTGGCAGGTCCGCGAAGGCCTGGGATTCAACTTCCTCTTGGACCGGCGGCGCTCGCCCACGCTGCAGCTGACCAACAGCCTGTCGGCGCTGCCGCTGGGCACGATACGCGAAAATATCGACTCGGGCATTACCGTCGACGAACTGCGCAATGTGGCGCGCGTGGTCACGCCCATGTCGACCCTGTTTTCCGTTGGCGTCACTTATCAGTATTCGCCGGCGTGGCAGTTCAGTAGCGACATCAAGTATTCCGAAGTGTCGGGGGTTGGTCAGATTGGTTCGCAGATGGCGATGGAGGGAACGGGCAAGGTGTTCGTCTACGGGCTCCAGGCAATCCGTACCGGCGCACTCACCATCAACGACATCATCGTCGCCACCACCAACATCATTCGCGGAAAAAATTACAACGGCGAGCTGTTCCAGGTCAGTCACGTCATTCTGTTTGCCGAAAAATGGCGCATCGAGTCCACGCTCAAGTACTACCATCAGATTGACAGCATGGATAACACGCTGGCGCGTCTCTCGCCCAGCGCGCGAATTACCTACCGGCTGCTGGAGCGGTTGAACCTTGAAGGCGAGGTGGGCGCGGAGCGCAGCACCACCCGGGGGCCGCTGATCAGCGACAAGACCTTTCGACGCTACTACAACCTCGGCATGCGCTATGACTTTTTCTAGGGGACGTACATGAACTCACTGGTCATCCTCGCTCTGGTCTTGAGCCTCGGCCTGCTGTCGGCAGCGGGCATCTACGTCGCCAGCGGCGCATTCAACGTGCTGTCGCGAACGGTCGGCGTACGGCGCGTGAGGTCAGTCGCCGCCGGCGCGGTCGTTTGCCTGACGCTCGCGGGTCTGGCTGGCGCGTGGTATTTCGTCACCATGGCCAAGCAGCGTGCCATGGCCAGCGAGCCGATCGTGCCGGCGGCCGCGGACAGCGCATCGTCCGCCAGCAAACAGGCCGGCGACCTGAATGTGCTGTTGGCGCGGCTCGAGGAGCGATTGAAACGGGAGCCTGGCGATGCGCAAGGCCTGGCGCTGTATGCGCGAACACTGATGGAACTGGCCAAATACGACGCGGCGTCAATAGCCTACGCCAACGCGGTTCGGGCACTGCCTGACGATGCCGCATTACGCCTCGAACAGGCCGATGCCGCCTACATGGCCGGCGGACAGAAATGGACCCGCACCGCTGTCAGTGCCCTGGCGGAAGGTCTCAGGCTCGCGCCGACGCACCCGGAAGCATTGTGGTTGGCCGGCAAGGAGCGGTTCGAGAACAAGGACTTCACAAATGCCGTCCGGCACTGGGAGTTGCTGGCGCGGGTGGCGTCTCCGGATTCGGATTACGCCAGGGAAATGCGCACGGCACTGGTTGAGGCACGTGCGCTGCGCGACGGCAAGGACCCGGAGGCGGAGCTTGCCAAAGCAGGCAACCGCGCCCCGGCAGCGTCAGAAACGGCTGGCGCGCTGAATATCCATTCCGGGCTTGCCGCGGAATTGCAGTCGAAACTGGCGGCCATGGACGGCAAGCAACGGCCGCGCGAGGCCAGTGCGTTACCGGCGTCGATCGTCGGCACCGTGACCCTGGACCCAGCGCTGAAGGCTCGCGTGGCACCGGAGGACATCTTGTTCGTATTCGCACGCCACGCGGATCCCGCCCGCGGCGCCATGCCGCTGGCAATGCTGCGCAAACGGGTTGCCGACCTGCCGTTGCGATTCGAATTGAGCGACAATAACGCCATGTCTGCCGAGCACAAGCTTTCCTCTGCCGAAAAGGTCATCGTCCATGCGCGCGTCTCGCGATCGGGTGACGCGACAGCGCGCAGCGGAGACCTGGAAGGTGCCAGTCCGCCGGTGGACGTGCGCACCGGCAACCTGGACATTGCCATCAGTCGCGGCAGATAGCGATTCGTGGCGCGCCCTACCCCACCGCCGAATGCCAGGCAGACCAGCTCGATACTCATCCGCTCGATTCGCCATGTCATGCGGCCAATCGTTCGACTCATGATGCGGCACGGGATTGTTCTGCAATCATTTCAGGAACTGATCAAGTCCGTCTACACGGAGGAGGCAGAGAAAGAGATTCGCAACGCCGGCGGCCCGGTTACCGATTTGCAGATATCGTTGATGACCGGCCTGCATCGCAAGGAAGTGAAGCGGTTTCGCGAGGAAGGCTATGACACCTTCCTGATGTCACCGACGCTCTCCACCGGTGCGGATGTGGTCACCAAATGGCTCACGGACCGGCGGTTTCAGAATGCCCGGCGCGAGCCGAAAGCGTTGAGCATTCGCAAGGGCGAAGAGGGCAATGGTTTCGCGGAGCTGGTGCGGTCGATCGATGCCGAACTGCGTCCGAACGCGGTACTGACGGAGATGGCCCGGCTGGGTGTCGTACAGGTAGATGGACAGTTCGTCCAGCTGATGGTCGATGCGTTTGTGCCGAAGCACGGTTTCGACGATCAAGTCCAGTATCTGGCCGAGAATGGTCATGACCACCTTGCTGCCGCCGTTCACAATCTCAGCCTTCCGCAAAGCCCGATGCTGGAACAATCTGTAAGCGCCACCGAATTGTCGGCCGAATCGGCAGACGAGCTGGAGCTGTTCGCACGCAGCCAGTGGAAACATGTCATGCAGCAACTGGTCGAGCGCGCAATGGCGCTCGAGGAACGCGACCGGGCGGGCGGCGACACCGGTACCCGCATCAACTTCGGAATATATTTTTACAAAGAGTCCTCGCCCCATGAGGCTGGACCGCCAAGCAGCAAACTGCGTACTCCCCGTAAGTCAGGGCCAAAACGCAAACTTTAGCAAGGGGTTTTTCATGAATCATATTCCTACGACCGGAGCCCGCAACGCTGGCTCGCCTGGACCGGCTCGCGCGCATGTTTTGCTTGCAGCCATCGCGTGTACGTTGACGCTGTTTGTTGCCGGCGCTCTGGTCGCAAAGGTGCAGACTGGCGGTACCGGCCGCACCGAGTTCGGTTCCATTGAGGCCTTCGGCAGCATTGTCGTCAACGGCATTCACTATGACGAGACCGCTGCGCTCATCACCATTGACGGCGTTGCCAACCAGCCGCCCTCGGCGCTCAAATTGGGCATGGTTGTGCAGATCGACGGCAGCCTCGACAACACAACCCTGAGGGGCGTGGCCGACACAGTGAATGTGAACCGTACCTTGTTCGGGCAACTGGAAAACAATGTCAGCGGCAGCGGCGAGCTCACTCTCCTGTCGCAAACAGTGACGGTCAATGCGTTCACGCGATTTGATGGCGCGCCTGGCGCAACGTCCCTGTCTGCGGGGGACTGGATCGCCGTGCACGGCCTCGAGGACCCGGGCAAGAAGACCCTGGTCGCGACGCTGGTCGAAAAACTGGTGGTGCCGCCCGGCGCAGCCTCCACCATCCGCGGCAGCGTGCGCAATGCGCATGGCGGGCAATTCCGCATCGGCAAGCTGGTGATCAGCGCAGCCGGCCTCGCGTCACCCAACGACGGCGACTATGTTGCGGTAAGCGGGCGCTACGCCCCTGGGGCCGGCAACCTCAACGCCGACCAGGTCACGATTACCCGCGAGGTCGAAACCAGCGAAGACAACGAGACCGAAATCACCGGATTCGTTGCCGATTATCGATCCGGCGGCAGCTTCGTTGTTGCCGGCGTCGCCGTCGATGCAAGCCGGGCCACGATCGAAGGAGGCCGTATCCAGGATCTCAAGAATGATGTGCTTGTCACCGTGGAAGGCAGGATCAGCAACGGCGTGCTGGTGGCAAGCGAGATTGAGCTCGCAACCGTCGCGAAATCAGCGAAGAGCGCGAACTCAAGCACCGAGCTTGAGGGCGTGGTTTCCGCTTTCAACTCGCTCAGCGATTTCGTCGTCAAGGGGACCCGCGTGGACGCGGGCAGTGCGGTGATCGTCAACAAGTCGCGCAGGCCTGTGGGACAGGGCCTGAAGGCTCACATCAAAGGCAGAACCAACCCTGACGGGACGCTGCGCGCGCGCGCGGTCAGCTTCGAGGCCCCCTAGAAAAGCAGCTGACTTCAGCCGCCGGCTCGGCCAGGCATATGTGTGTAATATTTTTACACACATATGCTATATTCAGGCTGGCGATTTCGTCATTCTCAAGGGGACAGCAAATGCAAACAGCGCGACTGCCGTTGAAAATTTTCATGTTTTTGGCCCTTGCCACCTCAGCGGGCGGATGTGTCACCACCTCGACTCCACCGGCACCTGCGCCCGTGGCTGCGGATTGTCCGCAGCCGAAATTCACCGGTCGGGCGCCCGAGGAGTTTTTCAACCGCAAGAATCCACTGGCAACCGCGGATCTTAAGCAGGGCGAGCGGCTTTACTTCGACGATGCGCCGGGCCGTTACTCCTGCGCGACCTGTCACGGTCGCAACGGTGATGGCCGCGGCCCCATGTCCAGCCATTTCACCCCGCGTCCACGGCATCTGTCCTGCGTAAAGGTTGCCAACATTCCGGATGGGCAGGTTTTCTGGACCATCAAGTTTGGCTCGCCCAATACCGACATGCCCGCGCACAAGCATTTCAACGACGAGCAGATCTGGCAGATCGTGGCCTACGTTCGCAATCTCTAGCACCGTCATCCGGCCCGGGGCCGCCAGGCGCCCCGGGCAACCTGCCATGCACGTCATCCGGGCCGCCGAGTTCACGCCGGGGGCACCTGTTGGTATACTCCGCGCCTTGGTCCAGCCGCGAAGTGCTTCCTGTGAACGTCGTTATCAAAACCCCGCAAGACATCGAGAAAATGCGCGTGGCCGGCCGCCTCGCCTCGGAAGTGCTCGACTTCATCACGCCCCACGTCAAGCCGGGCGTCACCACCGGTCACCTCGACAAGCTGTGCCACGACTACATGGTCGAGGTGCAGGGCACCATACCGGCGCCGCTCAACTACGCGCCGTCAGGACACCGCCCCTACCCCAAGTCAGTCTGCACGTCGGTCAATCACCAGGTCTGCCACGGCATTCCGGGTGAGAAAATCCTCAAGAGCGGCGACATCGTCAACATCGACGTCACCGTGATCAAGGATGGTTACCATGGCGACACCAGCCGCATGTTCTGCATCGGTGAGCCATCCATCCAGGCCAAGCGACTCTGTGAAAGCACCTATGAGTCGATGTGGCGCGGCATCAGGCAGGTCAGGCCTGGCGCGACGCTGGGCGACATCGGTCACTCGATACAGTCGTTCGCTGAAGCGGCCGGCTACAGTGTCGTGCGCGAGTTCTGCGGTCACGGCATCGGCACCAAGTTTCACGAAGAACCGCAGATCCTGCATTACGGCAGGGCCGGCACCGGCATGGCGTTGAAAGCCGGCATGATTTTCACCGTCGAGCCGATGATCAATGCCGGACGCAAGGATATCCGCATGCTTGGCGACGGCTGGACGGTGGTCACGGCCGACCACAGCCTTTCCGCGCAGTGGGAACATACCGTGCTCGTCACCGACGACGGATACGAAGTGCTGACGGTTTCCGCCGGCGCGCCGGCGCCACCGCCGCAGCCAAGCTAGCCGCCACCGCGCAGGCCATGGCGCGCACCCCGCAGCCCCGAGCCGCAACCGGCGGCGCACCGCCGGCGGTGCCCAAGGCGGCCTATGCCAAACAGGTCAGGGAGTGGCTGGCCGCGCAGCGCTCCCAGCTCAAGGCGGCATACCGTGCACGTCCGCAACCGGACCGCAACCTGCGCCAGCATGCTGCGCTGGTGGATACCGCCATCGCCCGCATCGCCAACGATATCGGCATGCACGCCAATTGCGCCATCGCAGCGGTGGGTGGATATGGACGCGGGTTCCTGTTCCCGGCTTCCGATGTCGATGTGGTGGTGTTGCTGCCGGATGCGGATGCGGGCTCACCGGTCGCGCGCGAGGTGATCGAGCAATTCGTCAGCCTGCTGTGGGACGTCGGGCTGGAACCGGGCATCGCCGTGCGCACCGTCAGCGAATGCGTGGACGAAGCCGGCAAGGACGTGACGGTGGATACCAGCCTGCTTGAAACACGCGCCGTCTGGGGCGACCAGATGCTGGTTGAGCGCCTGCGGACCACGCTGACCAAAGCGCGTTCGCTGCAGGCGTTTTTCGACGCCAAGATCGACGAGCAGCGCCGCCGCCACAACCGGCACAACGACGTGGCGCTGAACCTGGAGCCGAACATCAAGGAGAGCCCGGGTGGACTGCGCGATCTGCAGACGGTGCTGTGGCTGGCGAAAGCGGCCGGCCTCGGCGAAGACTGGTCGGACCTCGCCGCTGCCGGCCTGATCACGCCTTACGAGGCCAAGCTGATCCGGCGCCACCGCCGCACGCTGATCGACCTGCGCATCCGCCTGCACTACCTGGCCGGCAGGCGCGAAGACCGCCTGGTGTTCGACTACCAGTCGGCGCTGGCCAAGGAACTCAAGATCGTCGCGCCCAAGGGCAAGCTCGCGTCGGAAATCCTCACGCGCCGCTACTACCTCGCCGCCAAGGCCATCTGGCAGATGAACTCGATCCTGCTGCCGACACTGCTCGGCCAGATCGCCCAGGGCCGCAAGGATGTGGTCAAGCGCATCAACGAGGAGTTTGACCTGGTCAACGGCAATATCGCCGCGCGCGACGAAAAGATTTTCCGCCGCGACCCGCGCGCCATATTCCGCGCCTTCCTCGCTTTGCAGAGTGTGCATGAAGCCGAGTTCTTCGAGCCCGGCACGCTGCGCGCGCTGTGGCGTTCGGTGTATCTCATCGACAAGGCGTTCCGCGACGATCCGGAGGCCAACCGCCTGTTCCTGAAAATCCTGCAAAGCGAGAAAGTCACATTCAACCTGCGGCGCATGAGCCGCTACGGCATCCTCGGCCGCTATATCCCGGCGTTCGGCCGCATCGTCGGGCAAATGCAGCACGACCTGTTTCACGTGTACTCGGTGGATGAGCACATCATGATGGTCATCCGCAACCTGCGGCGCCTGGTGCTGCCGCGGTTCTCACATGAATTCCCGTTTTGCCACGAGCTCGCGAAGGAATTCGCGCGCCCCGAGGTGCTTTACCTGGCGGCGCTGTTCCACGACATTGCCAAGGGCCGCGGCGGCGACCACTCGGAGCTCGGCAAGAAGGACGCGCGCCAGTTCTGCAAACGCCTGAACGTTTCAAAAGTCGATACTGAACTGGTGGCGTGGCTGGTGGAAATGCACCTGCAGATGTCTGCCGTGGCGCAAAAACAGGACCTGTCGGACCCCGAGGTCATTTCACAATTTGCACAGCGGGTCGGTACCGAGCGGAAACTGACCGCGCTGTACTTGCTGACGGTGGCCGATATTCGCGGCACCAGCCCGCATGTCTGGAATGCCTGGAAAGGCAAGCTTCTGGAGCAGTTGTTTCGCGCGACGCGGCGGCTGCTGCGCGGTGACGCCATGCCCAACGAATACTGGATTGAAAACCGCAAACACGAGGCGTTGCAGCTGTACCGCGAACATATCAGCACCGACAGCGCGGCGACACCGGCGCTGTGGACCCATACCGACCCGAGCTACTTCCAGCGATTTGAAGCGGCCGAAATCGCCTGGCACGCGGTGGAACTGGAAAAGGACCCCTCGCCGGTCAATGCGGTGGTCAAGGTGCGCATCCCCGACGCCGACAACCCGGAGCAGGGCTATCGCGTGATGGTGATGTGCCAGGACCAGCCCGGCCTGTTCGCGCGCATCACCGGCTACTTTGAAAAGCTGGCATTCGATATCGCCGCAGCCAAGGTTTACACCACCGTGCACGGCTATGCGCTGGATGCATTCCAGATCCTGCCCAAGGCCGCGACGGCGACACGTTACAAGGATCTTGCCGGCACCATCGAACGTGACCTGGCGCGTGTACTCGATGACCACGCCGCACCGATGAGCATGCCTTCCGGTCGCATGGCGCGGCAGGTGAAGCACTTTCCGATTGAACCCGCCGTCGCGCTGCATCCGTGGCGGCAGAAGCCGTACTACGAGCTCACCGTCAGCTGCGCGGATCGTCCGGGACTGCTCTCAGCGATCGCCCGGGTCCTGTTCGACTGCGGCGTGAACCTGCATGACGCGCGCATCACCACGCTCGGCCAGCGCGCCGAAGACGTATTCATCGTCGAGCAGAAGCAGCTGGCCGAACCGGCGTTTGCCGCGGCGTTTCAGGAACGGCTATCGCGCGAGTTGCGACCGGCAGCGTAGGGAAACTCCAGCATTGGCGGGCCTTTCCGGGCACTTTTGGCCTGGAAGGCTCGCCAATTCTGGTGTTTTACATGCCGACAGGCTTGCGATCGTTCAGGCGCAGCCAGCCGCGAATGACGCGATACAAGTACCAGACCAGCACGGCGACCGGCAGGATCCACAGTACGAGCATGCCGATGCCGAGCGTGGCCAGTCCGAGCACCCAGAAAATCGCCCACGCAAGAATCGCCCAGAGGATGCCCCACCAGAACGTCGCGGACAGCCACGAGTAGTGCGAGTCCAGCCAGGTGCCGCGCACATCGTCGCGCTTCACCATGCCGATGATCATCGCCACGATGGCCAGCGTCCACAGGGTGAATGGCGCCAGCGCGTGCAGCCCGTAAAGCACATGGGTGACCGTGATCGAAGCGGAAACATCAGGTTCGCCGGCCGGTGTCACATCAATCGTTTCTGCCATGGTCTTGCCCTTTCAAAATTGCCGCGCTCGTCGCTCAATCGTCGTCGATGCCGGCGAGCTCGGGAAACAGGATTTCGGTGTAGCCAAACTGCCGCATATCCTTGATGCGCATCGGGTAGAGCACGCCATCAAGGTGATCCACTTCATGCTGCACCACGCGGGCGTGAAAGCCATCCACCGTCCGATCAATGGCTTTGCCGAACTGGTCAAAGCCGGTGTAACGCATCACCGGGTAGCGCGGTACCAGTCCGCGCATGCCGGGCACGGACAGGCAGCCTTCCCAGTCATCCACGGTCTCGCTCACCATCGGCGTGAGCACCGGGTTGATCAGCACCGTGAACGGGATGGGTTCGCGATTCGGATAACGCTTGTTCTTGTTGACCTCGAAGATGACCACCCGCACGTTTTCGCCGATCTGCGGCGCCGCCAGTCCCGCGCCAGTGGCGGCGATCATGCTGTCGCGCATGTCGGTGAGCAATGCGTGTAATTGCGGCGTGTCGAATTGGTCCGCGGGCCAAGGTACCGACGGCTGGAACAGGCTCGGGGTGCCCATCTTTACAATCGGTCGCACCGCCATGATTACATTCCCTGTTCTGCGGTCGGCATGGCCGCGTGCAGCGCCACGGCACGGGCAAGAATGGCTCTGACCTTGGTCATGCCGGCCGCAAGTACGGCATCGGCGTCGGCCAGCTTGATGCCCGACGAAGACGACCCCAAGCCGGCGGCGTGATTCATCGACAGCGCCAGCATGGCGTACGAAAGCTGCTTTTCGCGAGCCAGCGTGGCTTCGGGCATGGTGGTCATGCCGACCATGGTGCAGCCGTCACGCCCCAACCGCAGGATTTCGGCGCGTGTCTCCAGCCGCGGTCCCTGCATCACGCCGATCACGCCGCTGCTGATGACCGGCTGCTCGGCCGACTTGGCCGCGGACAGCCACAATTGCCGGGCGCGCTCACAGAATGGGAACGTGGCATCGATGTGCGTGACCGGTTCATCGCCCTCGAAAAAAGTGTGCTTGCGTCCATGCGTGTAGTCGATCAGCTGATCCGGCACGCATAGCGCGCCTGGCCCCATGTCGCGGTCGATTCCGCCGACGGCATTGACCGCCAGCACGCGCGTCGCCCCGGCGTGATGCAGCGCCCAGATGTTGGCGCGATAGTTCACCTCGTGCGGCGCGATGGTGTGAGCGTAGCCGTGCCGCGCCAGGAACAGCATTTCGGCCTCGCCAATGCGGCCGAATGTGAGGTGGCCGGAAGGCTCGCCGTAGGGCGTGCGCACGATCTCCCGTCGGGTTATTTCCAGATTGGCAAGGTTGGTGAGGCCGGTACCGCCGATGATTGCCAGCATGCCTAGCTGCCCTTCTTGGCCCAGATGGCAGGCAGGTTGCGCCAGGCGCCGGAAACATCCATGCCGTAGCCGTAGATGAAGCGGTTGGGCACGACGATGCCGACATACTTGGCCTGGAGCGGCTTCCGGCTGTTGATTTCCGGACCGTAGTCCTTGGTGCAAAACACGGCGCATTCCACGCTTGCCGCGCCCTGGCTTTTCAGCAGTTCGACGATTGCCGCGAGCGTCACGCCTTCGTCGAGGATATCGTCGACCAGCAACACGTGGCGACCCTTGACGTTGTCGCGCGGCGTGACCCGCCAGGTGAGATGCGTGCCCACCGTTTTCTCGCCATAGCGCGACGCCTGCACAATATCGAAGTCGAGCGGAAATTCGAGCTGCGGCAGCAACTGTCCGGTGAACACCACCGCGCCGCCCATCACGCCGAGCACCAGCGGATGCTTGTCGGCGTAGTCGCGGTTGAGCTCATTCGCAACGCGCGTGGTCGCGGCATTTACCTGCTCGGCGGTGAAGAGAATTTCGGAATCGGCCAGCAGGGCCCGGGCTTCTTGTGAGTTCATGGATAACCTGATTGAAATGGAGAAAACAGATTCAGCCGCGGCGGCGCAGGAATTCAGCGAACGATTTTCCGACTTCCGGATGCTTCAGCCCCAGCGCCACGGTCGCTTTCAGGTAGCCCAGCTTGGACCCGCAGTCGTAGCGCGTGCCGGCAAACTCGTAGGCAAATACCGCCTCGTCCTTCAAGAGCGCCGCGATGCCGTCGGTGAGCTGGATTTCCTTGCCGACGCCACGCTGAATTTTTTCGAGGTGATCGAACACCGCCGGCGTCAGGATATAGCGGCCGACCACGCTCAGGGTCGATGGCGCATTTTCAGGTTTCGGTTTTTCGACGATGGCCGACATCTTGGAGATGCGCTCACCGGGCTTTTTTGAAATCGGTGTCGACGCGACGATGCCATACGACGATGTCTCGCGACGTTCGACATTGAGCACGCCCAGCACAGAGGCATGGTGCTTATGGTACTGGTCGACCATCTGCTTCATGACCGGATCCACACCGTCACCCGCGTCGATCAGGTCATCGGCAAGAATCACGGCGAACGGCTCGTTACCCACCAGGTGGCGTGCGCACAGCACGGCGTGGCCGAGTCCCAGCGCCTCCGGCTGCCGCACGTACACATACTGCACGCCGGCCGGCAGCATCTCGCGCACCTCCTGCAGGAGCTTGTGCTTGCCCTTTTCGGCCAGCTCGGCCTCGAGCTCGTAGGCCTTGTCGAAATGATCTTCGATGGTGCGCTTGCCACGGCCGGTGACGAAAATCATTTCCGTGATGCCCGCGGCCGCCGCTTCTTCCACCGCGTACTGGATCAACGGCTTGTCGACCACCGGCAGCATTTCCTTGGGACTGGCCTTGGTGGCCGGCAGGAAGCGCGTGCCCAGACCGGCAACGGGAAACACGGCCTTGCGAATTTTGGGAGCGACTTTTTTCATGAACTGCCTGATTTATTTGTTTGTAAGCCGGGCGAGCAACTGTGATTCATCCAGCACCGCCACGCCCAGTTCGCGCGCCTTGTCGAGTTTACTACCCGCCTCCGCGCCGGCGATGACAAAGTCGGTCTTTTTCGACACGCTGCCCGACACCTTGGCGCCGGCCGCCTCCAGCCTTTCCTTGGCCTCATCGCGCGACATGGCGGCCAGTGTGCCGGTGAGCACCACGGTCTTGCCGGCAAACGGTCCGTCGGCCGCACTGGATGCAGCTGGTTCGAATTCGTCCCAGTGCACCCCACCGGCGCGCAACTGCTCGACGATCTCGCGGTTGTGCGGCTCATCGAAAAAACGGCGAATGCTTTCGGCCACCACGGGACCGACGTCCTTTACCTGCAGCAACTGTTCGATTGATGCGTCCATGACGGCATCGAGCCGGCCAAAATGTCGCGCCACGTCCTTCGCCGTGGCCTCACCCACCTGGCGGATCCCCAGACCGAAGAGAAATCGCGCCAAGGTCGTTGATTTGCTGCGCTCGATTGCCTGCACCAGGTTGCCAGCGGACTTCTCCGCCATGCGCTCCAGGCCGGCGAGCGCCGCCAGGCCGAGCCGATACAAGTCCGCGGCCGTGCGCACCACGCCGGCATCGACCAGCTGGTCCACCAGCTTGTCGCCCAAGCCCTCGATGTCCATGGCCCGGCGCCCGGCGAAATGCAGTAATGCCTGCTTGCGCTGCGCCGGACACACCAGGCCGCCGCTGCAGCGCGCCACGGCTTCGCCTTCGAGGCGCAGGATGACCGAGCCGCACTCCGGACAATGCGTGGGCATGACAAATTCGCGCGCATCGGCCGGGCGCTTGGCGTAAATCACGGCCGCGACCTCAGGGATCACGTCGCCCGCCCGACGCACCACCACCGTGTCGCCGATACGCAGGTCCTTGCGGCGCAGTTCGTCCTCGTTATGCAAGGTGGCATTCGACACGGTCGTTCCACCGACGAACACTGGCTTCAGGCGCGCCACCGGCGTGATGGCGCCGGTGCGGCCCACCTGCACATCGATGCCCAGCAACTCTGTTGTCGCCTCCTCGGCCGGAAACTTGTGGGCAATGGCAAAGCGCGGCGCGCGTGACACATAGCCCAATGCCTGCTGCTGGGCGACGCGGTTGACCTTGTACACCACGCCGTCGATATCGAAAGGCAGGCCGTTGCGCGCCTCACCAATGCGCCGGTAATAGCCGCGAAGTCCCTCGACACCCTTGACGACCTGTCGCAGCGTGCTCACCGGAAAACGCAGTGCCGCGAGCCAGTCCATCATGCCGGCGTGGGTATCGGCCAGTTGCACACCTTCGACGGCACCGATGCCGTACGCAAAAAAGCTCAGCGGCCGCTCCGCCGTCAGGCGCGGGTCGAGCTGCCGCAACGCGCCGGCCGCGGCATTGCGCGGATTGACGAACAGCTTGTCGCCCTTCGCCGCCTGGCGGGTATTGAGGGCGTCGAAATCCTTGCGCAGCATCAGCACTTCGCCACGTACCTCGATGCGCGCCGCGCGGCTGTCGATGGCCAGCGGGATCGATCGCACCGTGCGCAGGTTCAGCGTCACATCCTCACCCATGGTGCCGTCGCCGCGCGTGGCACCCTGCACAAATTTGCCGGCCTCGTAGGTCAGGCTGATGGCCAGCCCGTCAAACTTCGGTTCGCAGGCATATTCCAGTTCCCCGTGTGCATCGAGGCCTTCGCGGCAGCGGCGATCGAAATTTTCCAGGTCTTCGTCGGTAAACGCGTTTCCCAGCGACAGCATCGGCACGCGATGGGTGACCTCGGCGAAGGCGTCGACCGGTTTGCTGCCGACGCGCTGCGTGGGCGAATCGGCGGACTGCAATTCGGGATGCGCGTTCTCCAGCGCCAGCAGTTCGTGGAACAGGCGGTCCCATTCCGCGTCGGCAATGGTCGGCTGGTCGAGAACGTAGTAGTTGTAATTGTGCTGCTCAATTTCGCGGCGCAGCTGCTGCGCGCGCGCGACCACCGACGGCTCGACCGGCATGTCAGGAGTACAGTCGCAGCGCTGTGCTGGAGCCCGGCACCACGCCGCGGGCATTCATGGCCGAGGCGATTTCGGCAATGGTATTGACGATCACGGTGCGGCCGTTGGCCGTCAGCACCTTGCGATTGTCGTCAACCACATCGGCATGCAGGGTATCGGCGAAGCGCAAGGCCAGCGACATCATGCGTTCGAAGGTCTTTTCCGGTTGCAGCGTGCGCGGCACGTCGATGACGAAGCTCAGTCCGGTCAGGTAGGCGCCGGCACTGCGAATTCCCGGCGGCTCGTCGGCATTCATGTTGCGCAGCACGAACTGCTGGTGCCCCAATTCATCGCACAGCACGTATTCGCCCGAATCCAGCGCCACCATGCCGGCCGACTCGGCCAGCCCGCGAACCTTGGTGGTGGCGAAGGTCACGCCGCTCTTGCCGATCAGGTTGACGGCGATTTCGATGTCGGTATCGGCGCACAGCGCATCCACCGACTGCGCGCGCTGCGCCGCGGCCTTGATGTCCTCACGCTGGGAAACCGCACCGATGCCGGCGGCGAAGGCGGACATCATTTCGTTGAAATTAGCCAGCGTCGCGCTATCCACCGGGCCGCTGCGACTGGCCAGTTGCAGGCCGGCGCGAATTTCGCGAAAACCGGTTTCATCGTCAACGTCGGCCGTGATCGGCAGCCACTGGCCGTCGGCCAATCCTTCCCAAAGGATGAAACGCGATACCTGGCGCGATTGTTCCACGGTCGGCCAGAACTGGTCGGCGCGCATCGGTGCGTCGGCCAGCACCAACGCGACGCTGTCGATTTCGCCATTGATGGCCGGCGCATTCTGGCCGGCCGCGCTTTTCGGCACCACCGGCTGCGAGGTGATGGGCGACAGCAAGCCTTCCTCAACGTCATCGAACCTGGGAGCCGCCGGATTCGCACCAAGGCTGGGCTCGACGCGGCCGCCGAACAGCACGTCGGGGTGGTCGGCCTGGAAAGCGCGTTGGGCGCGTTTCTTGTATCGGGACTCCTGCCACCAGTTGTAAAACAGCACCAGGATGACGATGCCGATCGCAATCCCGGCCAGCGCGATTTGGAAGTCATTGTTCATTGCGCGTATTCAACCCTTCAGGAGAACTGCCGCACATCGATTGGGGAACTTCTCGTAACCTCAATTCCGTTCGTGCTGAGGTACCGAAGCACATTCACTCCATGTAGCTATTTTATTGAATGCTGCGAGGCCCTTCGATACCTCAGGGCGAACGGCGGTAAATAGAAGTCCCCATTGGTGAAACACAAGCACTGGCGCGGCTTTCCGGCCATTTTTGCCCCGAGAGGCCCGCCAATGCTTGAGTTTGCATTTCCAATGCTACGCTGCCACCGGTACCGGCGCCGCGGCAAATCGCTTCGCCGCGTGGATGTCCACTTCGACGATGCGCGACACGCCGGGTTCATTCATGGTCACGCCGACCAGCTGCTCACCCATCTCCATGGTCACCTTGTTGTGGGTGATGAACAGGAACTGGGTGCTGGCCGACATCTTCTTCACCAGATCGCAGAAGCGGTCGGTGTTGGAATCGTCCAGCGGCGCGTCCACCTCATCGAGCAGGCAGAACGGCGCCGGGTTGAGTCGGAACAGCGAGAACACCAGCGACAGCGCCGTCAGCGCCTTTTCGCCACCCGACAGCAACTGGATCGACTGGTTCTTCTTGCCCGGCGGCTGGGCAAATACCTGCAGGCCGGCATCGAGGATTTCGTCACCCGTCAGGCGCAGGTAAGCATTGCCGCCGCCGAACAGCGTCGGGAACAGTTCCATGAAGTTGCGATTGACGATCTCGAAGGTGTTTTGCAGCAGCTCGCGCGTCTCGCGGTCGATACGCTTGATGGCGGCTTCGAGCGTGGCCACGGCCTCGTTCAAATCCTGCGACTGTGCGTCGAGGAAATTCTTGCGCTCCGACGCCTGTTCCAGTTCCGCCAGCGCCGCCAGGTTGACCGCACCCAGTTCGGCGATGGCCGCATTGAGGCGATTGATTTCCGACTGGTAGGCGGTCGAGCGCGTCTTGCGTTCCACCATCTCGGCAAGTTCTTCCAGGTTGGCACCCGCCTCGGCCAGTTGCGCCGTGAAGTTTTCCTCGTTGATGCGCGCTTCCTGCTCCTTCATGCGCAGCTCGGTGATCTTGTCGCGCAAGGGCTGCAGGCTTTTCTCGATGGCGCTCTTCTTTTCTTCCAGCTCGCGCAACCTGCCGGTGGCGGAATCCATGGCTTCGCGCGCGGCGGCCAGCGCCTTTTCCCTCTCGGTGCGCGCCTCCAGCGCGGCCTGCAGGCGTTCGCGAATATTGCCTTCCTGCAGGTTTTCCAGTTCAAGCTGCAGCGCGTTGCGGCTCATGGAAACCGCTTCGGCGCGCTGCGCCAGCTGCGCCACCATCTCGGTCAGCGACTTGATCTTGTCGTGGCAGGAACGCTCGAAGTAGTTGGCTTCCTGCGCCGCGCGCTCGGCGGCATTGACGCGTTCGCGCGCGTCGGCCACGGCACGCTCGGCCTGCTGCTGTGCGCCCTCCAGCTCCATCAGCTTGTCGGTCATCTCGCTGATCTTGTTGCCGCCCTCTTCCAGGCGCGCCTGCGCCTCGGCCATTTCCGCGCGTTCCTTTTCGATCTCGGCATCGATGCCGGCGAGCTCCTCGCGAATCGCGCCGCGCCGCGCCTCGGCCTGCGCCACGGCCTGTGACAGCTTCAGGGCTTCCATTTGCAGGGCGTGCTCGCGATTCTTCGCTTCCTGGCTGCGGTTGCGCAGGTCACGCAGCGATTCCTGCGTATCGGTGAGCTGGTTTTCGCGTTCCTTCAGCTGGGCTTCCAGCGCATGCCGGGCCTCGACCTTGCCCGGCAGGTCGGCCTTCAGTGATTCGATTTCGCGCTGGCGCTGCAGCACGCCATGCAGCTCGGATTGCGGACCGTGAAACACCAGCCCGTGCTGCGTGTACAGATGTCCGCTGGCGGTGACCAGCACGGCGCCAAACGGCAGCGCGGCCATCCTGGCGGCGGCATCGGCTTCGTTCTCCAGCACGAACACGTTGGCCAGCGCTTCGCGCACAAACGGCAGCACGGCCGCATTTTCCGCCGTGACCCAATCCGACAGCGGCGTGAAGCCGGCGGCCGACGCTTGCGCAGCCGCCCCGTTTTCAAAGTACAGCGAGACGCTGCCGGGTGGCGGATCAGCGGCGATGCGCGCGATGGCGCTTTTGTCGCCCAGCTTGATCGCGTTGAGCCTCAGGCCCAGCGCCGATTCCAGGGCGTCTTCCCAGCCCTGCCTGATCTTGATCGATTGCCAGAGGCGCGGGGCGTTGTCCAGCTGGTACTTGGCCAGCCACATCGCCAGACGGTTGTTGTTGTCCAGCCGCGATTGCTGGTTTTGCAAGGCCAGCAACGCGGCCTCGATGCGCGCCAGCTCACGCGTGGCATCGCCGATGGATTCGATGGCTTTCTTGCGCAGCGTTTCCAGTTCGGCCAGGCGCCGGTCCGCCGCCGCCATTTGTTCCTCGAGTTGCAGAACCTGTTCCTGGATTTCGGCGCGCTCGCCTTCGACCTGCGCCAATGCGTCCGGCTCGGGCACCACCAGGTTCATGTTCTCGGTGGTCAGGCGATTCTTGCGCTGTTCCAGCTGCGAAAGAATCTTCAGCGCATTGGATTCGCGCGCTTCCTCCAGCGCCTGCCCCTGCTCGGCTGTGCGCACCTCGTTCTCGATGCTGCGCGTGGCGGCAATGGCGTCGCGCAACTTTTCCTCAAACGACGGCACTTCGTTGCGCACCACCTCGGCGCGCTCGCGCGCTTCGCCGACGCGGTCCATGCCGCTGGCCAGTTCGCGATGCCAGCGCTCCAGCTCATTGCCGGTGGACTCGCGATTGGTTTCGACCTCGCCGATCTGCTGCGTCAGCGCCTCGACCTGCGCGGTGAGGCGGCGGCGGTTGTCGCCCAGATAGTTGATTTCCTGTTCGAGCTGCACCACCGCGCTGTTGGCCTCGAACATCGCCGCCTGCGCGGCGGTCAGCTGGTCGGTCTCGGTGTAATGGTCCTGCCGCAGCTTGTCGAGCTCGGCCTCGACCTCGCGCAGCTTCGCCGTTTCGCCTTCGAAGCCGGTCTCGGTCTTGATGATTTCATTGGCGTAGCGTTCCTTCGAGGCCTTTACCTCGCGCTGCCTGGTGTAAGCCCACAGGTTCTCGTTGAGCTTGAGCTCGTTGTTGAACTCGTGATACTTCGCCGCCACCGCCGCCTGGCCGGTGAGCTTTTCGACCTGCTTGTCGAGCTCGGAAAGAATGTCGGAAACGCGGTTGAGGTTTTCCTTCGAGTCTTCAAGCCGCGCTTCGGTTTCCTTGCGGCGCTCACGGTACTTCGACACGCCCGCCACTTCCTCGAGGAACACGCGCAACTCCTCCGGCTTGGAAGTAATCACGCGCGAAATCATGCCCTGCTCGATGATGGCGTAGGCGCGCGGGCCCAGCCCGGTGCCGAGGAAAATGTCGGTGATATCGCGGCGGCGCACATGCTGGCCGTTGATGAAGTAATCCGAATTGCCGTCGCGCGTTAGCACGCGCCGCACGGAAATTTCGCTGTACTGGCCCCACTGCCCACCGACGCGGCCCAGCGAATTGTCGAACACCAGTTCCACGCTGGCGCGGCCACCCGGCTTGCGGTTGGTGGAGCCGTTGAAGATCACGTCCTCCATTTTCTCGCCGCGCAAATGCTTGGCGGAGGATTCGCCCAGCACCCAGCGCACGGCATCGATGACGTTGGATTTGCCGCAGCCGTTGGGCCCGACAACGCCGACCAGTTGGCCGGGAACCGCAATGGTCGTCGGGTCGACGAAGGACTTGAAGCCGGCGAGTTTGATCTGGGTAAGACGCACTGTGATTCCCTGTTGTTTTTCTGCGTGCTACGTCATTGACGCGACAAAGCGTTCAAAAGTCCGCTCAAATATGGACAAAACCCGCTCCAACGTGTTGTCGGGCGGGCCCTGTGAAATACAATGGTCGCAATTTTAACGTATCGGTTTTGGCAAATACCAATCAAACACCATGTCTTCCTCACGCAAAAAAGAATCAACATCAACTAGCAGCGCTAAGTCGTTGAAGCGCAAAAGCGCAATGGCAAAACTTACGGTGCTGGGCGATCGGCCGACCGCACAGCCGGCGAAGCAGCTGGAGACCTTTCCCAATCCCCGGCCCAAGCGCGACTTCCTGATCCATATGCAGATCCCGGAATTCACCTGCCTGTGCCCCAAGACCGGCCAGCCCGACTTCGCCACGCTGTACCTCGACTACATTCCGGAGCGCGCCTGCGTGGAACTGAAAAGCCTGAAGCTCTACATCTGGTCATTTCGCGACGAGGGCAAGTTCCACGAAGCCGTCACCAACGAAATTCTGGACGAGATCGTCAAGGCGGTCGGTCCGCGCTTCGCCCGGCTCACCGCAAAATTCTGGGTGCGCGGCGGAATTTTCACCACCGTCGTCGCGGAGCACCGCGCCAAAGGCTGGAAGCCGCAGCCGCGCGTGGACCTGGCCCGCTTCCCCGACGAGTCCGCCGTCACCGAGCGCTTCTAGCGCAAGCGACGGCCTGGTGCATACCGCACGGTGACAGTCGCGGCCCGGGACACTGAACCAGAATCGGCAAACGAAGTCTTACCAATGGTGTTGAGAACGCGTTCGGGCACTTGCGGTGAGGCTTTCGCATGGAATTTCACCTAAACCGGCATCACGCCACCTTGGTGGCCCACCAACCTGTCACTCTGGAGAATTCATGAAAACAATATCCCGCTCATTGCTCACAGTTGCCGCGGCCGCAATGTTTGCCGCAGGAGCGGCGCAGGCCCAGCAAACCGGGTTCTATGTCGGTGCCGGCATCGGCCAGTCCAAGGGCACCAACGTGGATGCCAACGACGTCAGCAACTTCTTGCGCGAAAAGGGCTATGCCAATCCTTCCACGACCGCCGATGATCGCGACACCAGTTATCGCCTGACCGCAGGCTACCAGCTGAATCCGGCCGTCGCCGTCGAAGCCATCTATGCCGACCTCGGGCGCTTCGGCACGCGCTCCACGGTCACCAACGGCACGGTCAGCGCCGACTACAAGGCCAGGGGTTACGGTGTTGACCTGGTCCTCTCCGCACCGATTACCCAGCAGTTTTCCGTGTTTGGCCGCGTCGGCGTGCTGCAGGCCAAGACCGAGGCAGACTTTCGTTCCACCGGCGTCGTTGTCCTGAACGCCGGCCGCGGCAGCAGCACCAAGACCGCGCAGCACTACGGGCTCGGCCTGCAGTTCGACCTCAGCAAAGCAGTGGCGTTGCGCGCGGAAGTCGAACGCTTCCGCAAACTTGGCGATGACTCGACCGGCGGCGAATTGCAGGCCGATGCGTATTCGCTGGGGGCGATTTTCCGCTTCTAGTCCTCACACCAAGAAGGCCGCGTGCTGCCTCAGCGCTGCACGCGGCTTTTTTTCGTCGGGCGCGGCAAGGATGCGGCGTCGATAACGTCCGCGCCACAGACCCGGCGACGGCACCGCCCGTATAATGCCTTCATCAGCAGGCGGCCCTCAGTGTTACGCCTGCCGCGCATCCCAACCCAGGCACTCCCGACTCCATTTCTTGTCGCCCATGTCGTCCACACTCCCCTTCACCGGTGAACGCTTTGTTCCTGGCGCGCCGCAAGCCAAGGGGGAGATGTGGTACGAGCACTGGCACCGCTATCACTATCTGATGCCGCTGGTTGCCGGAAAAAAAGTCCTGGATGTGGCCTGCGGCGCGGGCTACGGCGCGGCGCTGCTCGGCCGGGTTGCGCAGGAAGTTCACGGTGTGGACATCGCCGCCGAGGCCATCAGAAGTGCGGCCGCCAGCTACGCGGCAATTCCGAACCTGCATTTTGCGGTGGCGCCCTGTACGGCACTGCCGTTCGAAGCCGCCTCCTTTGACCTGGTGGTCTCGTTTGAAACCATCGAGCACATCGGGGAACAGGCCGAATTCCTCGACGAGATCCGGCGCGTACTGAAAGCGAACGGCGTGCTGATTCTGTCCTCGCCGAACAAGGCCGAGTACACCGACAAGCGCGCGTTCAGCAACGAATTTCACGTCAAGGAACTGTATCGCGCCGAGCTGGAGGCGCTGCTCGCGCCGCGCTTTTCCCACCTGCGCTGGCTGTCGCAGCGCAACATGTTCGCCTCGGTGATCACACCTGAACAGCCCAGCGGCGAATCGGGCAGCGTCGCGGGCGAATCACTGGTGGCCACACAGGCCTCACCGGACACGCTCGCCGCCGAGCCGCCGGCCCTTTACTATCTGGTGATTGCCGGCAATGACGAGGCCGCGCTCAACCAGTTGCCGGTTCGCCTTTCGCTGTTCACCGACAGCGAGGAATGGGCTTACAACGATTACCGCGAAACCTACCGCGGCTTGCGGCATTACCTGCAGCATTCCCAAGAGCTGGAAGCGGCCAATGCGACGCTGCGTGGCGAACTCGACGCCCTGCGTGCTGCGGTCGCGCCGGCACCCGTCGCCGATACGCGCAAGCCGGTTGATTCGTGGCTCGCGCGCCTCATCAAGCGACTTGCGGAATGACAGCCCCACCACCCGGATTTCACCAGCATACGGACGAAAAATGAACCTCGAAAGACTGCAAAGCACCATCGAACAGGCGTGGGAGAAACGCGACAACCTCAATCCGCATATTTACGGCCCCGACAGCCCGCTCGGTGCGGCGGTTGAAGAGGCGATTGGCCGGCTAGATCGCGGTGAATCGCGCGTTGCGGAGAAAATCGATGGCACGTGGGTCACGCATCAGTGGCTGAAAAAGGCCGTACTGCTCTCGTTTCGCCTGCGTCCGAATTCCCTGATGTGCGAAAACCCTACTACCGAAGCGTGGCCCAGCGTTGCGCGCTACTTCGACAAGGTGCCGACAAAATTCGCCGAGTACACCACCAATGACTTCGTCGAAGGCGGCTTCCGCGTAGTACCTCCTGCCGTGGCGCGCCGCGGTGCCTTTATCGGCAAGGGCGTGGTACTGATGCCGTCGTACGTAAACATCGGCGCCTACGTCGATGAAGGCACCATGGTCGACACCTGGGCGACGGTGGGTTCCTGCGCGCAGATCGGCAAGAACGTGCACCTTTCGGGCGGCGTCGGCATCGGCGGCGTGCTGGAACCGCTGCAGGCCAATCCGACCATCATCGAGGACAATTGCTTCATCGGCGCCCGCTCGGAAGTGGTCGAAGGCGTGATTGTCGGCGAAGGCTCGGTGATTTCGATGGGCGTGTACCTGGGCCAGTCGACCAAAATCTATGACCGCGCCACCGGCGAAGTCAGCTACGGCCGCATCCCGCCGTTTTCGGTCGTGGTGTCGGGCAACTTGCCCTCGGCCGATGGCCGGTATAGTCTTTACTGCGCAGTAATCGTCAAACGCGTCGATGCACAGACGCGCGCCAAGACCAGCATCAACGACCTGCTGCGCTAGCAGCCGGTCAAAAAGGGAGACCCTGCATGTCCATGCTCTTGAAGCTGTTCGAACTGATGGCGCAGAAAAACGCGTCCGACATTTTCGTCTCTGCCGGCTCCCCGCTGACGATCAAGATCAACGGCACGGCCATGCCGGTCAATCCGCAGGTCATGGATGCGGATTCGACCAGGAAGCTGTTTTACGACATCCTCAAGCCGCACCAGATCGAGCGCTTTGAAAAGGAACTCGAACTGAACCTGTCGCAGCCGATCCCCGGCATCGGCAATTTCCGCATCAACATGATGTTCCAGAAGGGCAGCGTGGCCGGTGTGGTGCGCTTCATCAACAGCAACATCCCCTCCCTGGAAAGCCTGCAGGTACCCAACATCCTCAAGCAGGTAGTGATGGAAAAACGCGGCCTGATCCTGGTAGTGGGCGCCACCGGCTCGGGCAAGTCGACCACGCTGGCCTCGATGCTGGATTTTCGCAACAACATGCGCTCGGGCCACATCCTCACCTTCGAAGACCCGATCGAATTCATTTTTACGCCGAAAAAATCCATCATCAACCAGCGCGAAATCGGCAACGATTCGCACAGCTTCCACGAAGCCATGCGCAACGCCATGCGGCAGGCACCGGATGCCATCCTCGTGGGCGAGATCCGCGACATCGAAACCATGAAGAGCGCGATGATGTATTCGCTGTCCGGCCACCTGTGCCTGGCCACGCTGCACGCCAACAACAGCTACCACGCGCTCAACCGGATCATCAATTTCTTCCCGCTGGACCAGCGCGCCATCCTGCTCTCCGATCTCGGGGTATCGCTGAAGTGCATCATTTCGCAGCGGCTGGTTAAGAATCTCGAGGGCACCCGCAGCGCGGCGGTGGAAATCCTCATGAACACCACCAACATTGCCGAGCTGATCTCCGAAGGCAAGGTCAGCGAAATCAAGGAGGCGATGGAAAAGTCGCTGACCCCCGGCTCACAGACGTTCGAACAGGACTTGTTTCGGCTCATCCGCACCGAAAAGATCTCGATCGAGGAAGGCCTCACCAATGCCGACTCCTCCACCAACCTGTCGCTGCTCATCGGAAACTCGGGGATGATGCCGACCTACAAGGACGGCGTGGCGCCGCCTCCCAAGCCCGGCGGCGGACCGAGCTTTCAGGAGTTCAAGATCAGCTAGCGATTCGCCGGCAAGAAAAGGCAAGGGCACCGGTCAAATCACGGTGCCCTTTGCGTTTGCGCGATCAGAACGAAAGAATGCTCAGTCGACGCGCGCGCCGGAAGCCTTGACGATCTTCGCCCACTTGTCGATCTCACCCTTGATGAATGCCGCGAACTGCTCGGGCGTGTTGCCGATCGGGTCGGCGCCCTGCGCGGCGAGGCGCTCACGCATTTCCGGCGAGGCGAGCGCCTTGACCGAAGCTGCGTTGAGTTTGGTGATGATGTCCTTCGGCGTACCGGCCGGCGCCAGCAGGCCAAACCAGGAGGTGGCGTCGAAGCCTTTGTAGCCCTCCTCGTCCATGGTCGGCACATCCGGCAATGCCGACGAGCGCGTCAGGCTGGTCACCGCCAACGGGCGCAGTTTGCCGGCCTTGGCATGCGGCAACGACACCGGCAGGTTGTCGAACATCATCTGCACCTGGCCGCCCAGCAAGTCGGCGACCGCCGGCGCGCTGCCTTTGTACGGCACGTGCACGATGTCCACGCCCGCCATCTGCTTGTAAAGCTCCGCAGCGAGGTGGATGGAGGTGCCGTTGCCGCTCGACGCGACGTTGAGCTTGCCCGGCTGCGCCTTGGCCAGCGCAGTCAGTTCCTTGACCGACTTTGCCGGCACCGACGGATGCACCACCAGCAGGTTGGGCACCCCCGCCACCAGCACGATGGGCTCGAAGTCCTTCACCGCGTCATACGGCATCTTTGCGTACAGACTCATGTTGATGGCGTGGGTGCCGACCGTGGCCATCACCAGCGTGTAGCCATCGGGCGCAGACTTGGCGACCAGGTCGGCGCCCGGATTGCCGCCACCGCCGCCCTTGTTCTCGATCACCACGCTCTGATTGAACGCCTTGGAGAGCTCATTGCCGATGGCCCGCGCGAGGATGTCGGTGGCGCCGCCCGGCGGGAAGGGCACCACGATCTTGATCGGCTTGTTCGGGTAACCGCCAGCGGATTGGGCCGCGACAATCGGGGACAGCAGTACGCCGCAAACAGCGCACAACAGGGCCAGCAGCTTGTTCATGTTTTCTCCTCGTGGTGCCCGTCGCCATGAGGTGAAACGACGGGTCGAGCGCCAGCATAGGAGCAAAAGCGCGCAGGGGCTATGCGCACTGCAGCACGAAGGGAAGGTCCAGCATTGGCGGGCGTTTCCGGGCACTATTGCCCGGGAAGCCGCGCCAATGCTGGACTTTGGTGTTAGGGAACTTCTAGAAACCGTAGCGAGCGGTCAAAGTTCGGGCCACGTGAGCAGGGGTTTCGCGAAGCACTGCTTCGCGCCTGCGAGCGCCAGAGCGCCATGCAGGGCGCGAGGAATAGCGGACGAGTACGAGAGTACGCAGAGCACCAGAGGCGCGAAATTTGATCGCGCAGTAGGTTAATAGAAGTTCCCGTTACGCGCGCCGCCGGCTAGCCGTCACCACTCGCGCAAGTACGGCCGCCCACGAACGTAGATGTGGTAACTGCGCGGATACCAGCGCGGCCCGTAGCCGATCCAGCCAGGACCGTAAAACCACATGTCGCCGTAGGCCTGGCGCCGCCCGGCGCTCTCGGCCAGCTTGAGTTGGCCCTGCTGCATGAAATCGAGAACCGCGTCGGGCACGCCGTCGCGCGACAGCTTGGCGTACTGCGACGCGGCGATGTCGTAGACCGCGTGGGTGGCCTTGATTTCGTTGATGATGGCCGCCGCGTCCTTGCCCTGCTTGCCTAGGTCAACGATCTGCTCGAGCGACAGTGGCGGCCGCTCGGGTTCGCCCATGGTCGCGCAGCCGGACACGGCCAGCATTGCGACCATTCCGGAAGCGAGTAAAATGCGTTTCATGTCACACCTCCTGACTTCAACATTGCAATCGGACCGCAAGTGTTCGCGCCGTTGCCCGTTCCGATCTGAAATTTGGATCGTCGTAAAGCGCCGCGGTTCCCACGCCTTCCTGTAGCGTCGCGCCTGATTCTAGCGCGGCGGTTTTACCTGGTCGCGCCCACTTTGTAACAAGTCCTGTTTGAGCAGTCGGCGCGGTCCAAGCCGCAAGGCGCAAGTCGTTGTTCCCCCCCACAACTTGTACGCGCAGGAGCACAGCATGGATTTGTTTGACAACCCGATGGGCACCGACGGCTTCGAATTCGTCGAATACACCGCACCCGACACCGAGGCGCTCGGCCGCCTGTTCGAAAGCATGGGCTTTGCCGCCGTCGCCCGCCACCGTAGCAAACGCGTCACCCTCTACAAGCAGGGCGGCATCAATTTCATCGTCAACGCCGAGCCCGACAGCTTCGCGCAGTCGTTCGCGCGCGTGCACGGCCCTTCGGCCTGCGCCTTCGGCATCCGCGTCAAGGATGCGGCCGCCGCCTTCAAGCGCGCCGTGGAACTCGGCGCCAAGCCCTACGATGGCCCGGTGGGCCCGATGGAGCTCAACATCCCGGCCATCCAGGGGATCGGCGGCTCGCTGCTGTACCTGATCGACCGCTACGGCCCGCGCACCATTTACGACGTCGATTTCGTACCGGTGCCCGGTGTCGATCCCGACCCCAAGGGCGTTGGCCTGCAATACGTCGATCACCTCACCCACAACGTGTACGTGGGCCGCATGGACACCTGGGCCGAGTTCTACGGCAAGCTGTTCAACTTCCGCGAGATCCGCTACTTCGACATCAAGGGCAAGAAAACCGGCCTGACCTCGCGCGCGCTCACCAGCCCCTGCGGCAAGATCCGCATTCCGATCAACGAACCGTCCGACCAGAAATCGCAGATCCAGGAATACCTCGACGCCTACAACGGCGAAGGCATCCAGCACATCGCGCTTGCCTGCTCGAATATTTACGATACGGTGGAAGCATTGCGCGCCAAGGGCGTTCGCTTCCTCGACACGCCCGATTCCTACTACGCGCTGGTCGACAAGCGCGTGGCCAACCACGGCGAAGACCTCGAGCGGCTGAAAAAGAACCGCATCCTCATCGACGGCGAGGGCCTCGACAAGGAGTCGAAGGAAGACAAGCTGCTGCAAATCTTCACCGATACCGTCATCGGCCCGATCTTTTTCGAGATCATCCAGAGGAAGGGCAACGAAGGCTTCGGCGAGGGCAACTTCCGCGCGCTGTTTGAAGCCATCGAAGCCGACCAGATCGCCCGCGGCGTAATCTGATCATGACGCAGCTCGCCTACCAGTCCGGCTTCGGCAACGAGTTCGCCTCCGAAGCGGTGGCGGGAGCCTTGCCGCATGGCCAGAATTCGCCGCAGCAGGTTGCGTTCGGACTTTACGCCGAGCAGGTGTCGGGTTCGGCGTTCACCGCGCCACGCAACGACAACCTGCGTTCCTGGCAATACCGCCTGCGCCCATCTGCAGAGCATTCGCCCTACCATCCGCTGCCGGTCGGCAACTTGCGCACTGCGCCCAATCGTGAGGTGCCCGCGCCTCCCGACCGCTTGCGCTGGGACCCGCTGCCGATGCCCGCCCAGCCGACCGACTTCGTCGACGGCCTCGTCACCATCGCCACCAACGGCGATGCCAGCCTGCAACGCGGCATCGGCGTCCATCTGTATGCCGCCAACGCGTCGATGACACGCTGTTTTTATGATGCCGACGGCGAATTGCTCATCGTGCCGCAAGACGGCGCGCTGACGCTCAAGACCGAGTTCGGCATCCTGCAGGTCGCGCCCGGCGAAATCGCCGTGATTCCGCGCGGCATCAAGTTTCGTGTCGAGCTCTCCGGCCCGGTGGGCGGCTACATTTGCGAGAACTACGGGGCGCCGTTTCGCCTGCCCGACCTCGGCCCCATCGGCGCCAACGGGCTGGCCAATCCACGCGACTTCCTCGCGCCCGTGGCCTGGTATGAGGATGTTTCCGGCCCAAGCCAGATCGTCGCCAAATTCGGCGGCCGCCTCTGGTCCTGCACCGTTCCCGGCTCGCCGCTCAATGTAGTGGCATGGCACGGCAATTACACGCCATACAAGTACGACCTGGCCTGCTTCAACAGCATCAACAGTGTCTCGTTCGACCACTGCGATCCATCGATCTTCACCGTCCTGACGGCACCCTCGGAAACCGCCGGCACGGCCAACGTCGATTTCGTGATTTTCCCGCCGCGCTGGATGGTGGCCGAACACACCTTCCGCCCGCCCTGGTTCCACCGCAACTTGATGAGCGAGTACATGGGCCTCATCCACGGCGTGTATGACGCCAAGGCCGAGGGCTTCCTGCCGGGCGGCGGCTCGCTGCACAACTGTTTTTCCGCGCACGGCCCCGATCAGGCGACGTTTGCCAAGGCCTCCACGGAAAAACTTGAACCGGTTTATCAGGGCAAGACGCTGGCGTTCATGTTTGAAAGCCGCTACGTGTTTGAGCCGAGTGCGTTTGCCATGAATACTCCGGCACTTCAGGAAAACTATGATGCCGCCTGGAACGGATTTGACTCTGCGAAAGTGAAATGACATGAAACTCGCCTCCCTCAAAGGACCCACCCGCGACGGCACGCTGCTGCTGGTCGATGAGAATCTCTCCCGTGCCGTCGCCGTGCCGGACATCGCGCCGACCATGCAATACGCGCTCGAACACTGGCGGCACGTGAAGGGGAGGCTCCTGGACGAATTCGAGGCCATCGATGCGGGCTCTTCGCGACCCATCCTCAATTTCCAGACGCTGCTGGAAGAAGGCCAGATTGCCGCACCGCTGCCGCGCACCCATCAGTGGCTGGACGGCTCGGCCTATCTTTCCCACGTCGAACGCGTGCGCCGCGCCCGGAACGACACCGTGCCCGAGAGCTACTTCACCAATCCGCTGATGTACCAGGGCGGCGGGGATTCCATGCTGGGGCCGCGCGACGACATCGAGGTGCTGTCGGAAGACTGGGGTGTGGACCTGGAGGGTGAAGTGGGCGTGATTACCGGCGACGTGAAAATGGGCGCCACGCCGGCCGAATGCGCCGACGCCGTCAGGCTGGTGGTACTGATCAACGACATCTCCTACCGCAAACTCATCCCCGCCGAGCTGCAAAAAGGCTTTGGCTTCGTTAACGGCAAAGGCCTCAATGCACTCTCGCCCGTGGCCGTGACGCCCGATGAACTCGGCGGCGCGTGGAGCGATGAAAAGGGTGCGGGCAAGCTCGATTACCGTCTGGTCTGCCACGTACGCGGAAAATGGTTCGGCAATCCGAACGCCGCCGACGACATGACCTTTTCTCTGCTGGACCTGGTTTCCCACGCCGCCAAAACCCGCCCGCTGATGGCCGGCACGCTCATCGGCTCGGGCACCGTGTCCAATCACGACAAAGCCACCGGCTACGCCTGCATCATGGAAAAGCGCGTAGTCGAGCAGGTGGAACAGGGCGAGGCGAAGGAAGATTTCCTGCGCTTTGGCGACGAGATCGACATCGACATGTTCGACCATCATGGCGAGACGATTTTCGGCAACATACACAACAAGCTGGTGAAGGCCGGGAGCAAGTAGTGGCCGGCCAAACCGATCACGCCCTGCGCGGCGACTACACCCACATCCGGCCCGACTACACGGTCGACCAGGATTATTCGCGCTATACCGAAGCCGAGCAGGATTTATGGCGGCGGCTCTATGCGCGCCAGTCGGTGCTGGTACCCAGATACGGCTGCGATGAATTCTGCGATGTGCTGGCTGCGCTGAATTTCAGCAGCGGCATCCCGCGTTTTGACGAAATCAACGTCAAGCTCATGGCCGCCACCGGCTGGACGCTGGTCGCGGTGCCGGGCCTGTTGCCGGACGACGTGTTCTTCACCCATCTGGCCAATCGCCGCTTCCCGGTGTCGGTGTGGATTCGCAAGCCGGAAGAATTTGAATACATCGTCGAGCCGGACATCTTCCACGACTTCTTCGGCCACGTGCCGCTGCTGTTCAACAAGGTGTTCGCCGATTATCTCGAGGCCTACGGCAAGGGTGGCGTGAAGGCCAAGGGACTCAATGCCCTCGACTATCTGGCGCGGCTCTATTGGTACACGGTGGAGTTTGGCCTGATCCGCACGCCGAAGGGTTTGCGCACCTACGGCGCGGGAATTCTTTCCTCCGCCGGCGAATTGCCCTACTGCATCGAGAGCCCGAAGCCACACCGCATCCGCTTTGACCTGATGCGTGTGATGCAATCGAACTACAAGATCGACACCTTCCAAGAAACCTACTTCGTGATCGACAGTTTCCAGGAACTGTTCGATGCCACGGCACCGGACTTCACGCCGTACTACGCCGAACTGCGCACCCGTCGCGACCTCGCCGCCAACGAGACCATCGCCGAGGACCAGCTGATCAAACTCCAGCATTGACGCGCCCCCCAGGGCATTTTTGCCCCGCGAGGCGCACCAGTGCTTGAGTTTGGCCATGCGGCGCCATACCAGCCATGTTCGATTTTTCGCCCGATGCCGGCCTGTGGGGACTCGCTGCCTCCGCCTTCCTCTCGGCCACGCTGCTGCCCGGCAATTCCGAAATCGTGCTGGTCGGCGTGCTCGCAAAGTATCCGCAACTGTTCTGGCAAGCCATCGTGATCGCCACGCTTGCCAACACGCTCGGCGGCATGACTTCCTACCTCATCGGCCGGCTGCTGCCGCGCAAACTCGATTCGCGCGCCCTGCAATGGCTGCAGCGCCACGGCGAATGGGCGCTGCTGCTGTCGTGGGTGCCGGTGGTCGGCGATGCGTTGTGCGTGGTGGCCGGTTGGCTGCGACTCAACGTGTGGATCAGCCTGCTGCTGATGGCGGTGGGCAAATTCGCGCGGTACGTGTTGCTGGCCGGCGGCTGGACCTGGATCGCGGTGCGATTTCTCAATTGATCCGGATGCAAACCCGTTGGCTGGGGAAACTTGACCCGCCCCGGCGGAGGCCGGGGTCCAAGTTGGCATCTGAGGTAAGTAAAAATTGGGCCCCGGCCTTCGCCGGGGAAGGAACTCGGCCGATTGCAATCCAGTTGCCTGATCGACTGGCAACAACAAACCGCTATTTGATCGTTACCCAGATCAGCGGCAGCAGATTGTCGGGACGGTGGATCACCTCCACGTTGCGCCGCGATGCCCAGGGGATGACCTGGCGGTGCAGCGGAATAATCACCACATCGTCCTGAACCAGCTTGGTGATACGCGCCGTCATTTCCAGCCGCGTCGGCCGATCCATCTCACCCTCCAGCTGGTCGATCAGCGCATCGAGTTGCGGATTGCCGTGATTGCCATAGTTTGATTCGCCATTGCCGCGGCTGTCCTTGCTGTGCAGGACGGGCTTCATGGTGAAGATCGCTTCCGGACTGCCGCCCCAGCCGGCGAGATAGGCACTGGTATCCGAGTTCAGCAGCTTCTGGAAAAAATTGGCCTTGGCCATCGAATCGACGCGCACATTCAGGCCGATCTTTGCCCACATGGCGGCCAGCGCGATGCAGATTTTCTCGTCGTTCACGTAGCGGTCATTGGGGCAGTTCAGCGTGAAGCCGAAGCCCTTCGGGTAGCCGGCTTCGGCCAGCAGCTGCCGCGCGCGCGCAACATCGTAGGGCGGGCGTGCCTCGGTTTCCGGCGGCAGGCCGATGGCGCGGCCGCCGGGCCAAGGTAATCCGGTCGGCACCGACTTGCCGCGCATCACCTGTGTCTTGATGGCATTGATGTCGATCGCCTGGTAGAGCGCCAGTCGTACGCGCCGGTCCTTGAACGGATTCCTGCCCTTCACGTCCGAATACAGCAGCTCGCTGCGCGACTGGTCAAAGCCGACATAAATCATGCGCAATTCCTCGCCCTCCCAGATGCGGATGTCCGGGTCGGACTTGAGTCGCAACACATCCTGCAGGGAGGGATCGAGCACGAAATCGAGCTCACCGGTCTTCAGTGCCGCCATGCGCGTGGCGGCATTGACGATGGGCCGGTATTCGATGACGTCCGCATTGCCGGTGAACAGGCCCGCCTTGATGCCCCACCAGTCGGGATTCTTGCGATGGGTGATTTTCACGCCCGGTTCACGCGCGACGAGGATGAAGGGCCCGGTGCCCATGGCGTTACGCGTGGCGTAGGATTCCTCGCGCTTCCTGAAGTCCACCGCGCGCACCACGCCGTGCTTCTCGCACCAGTTCTTGCTCACCACCATGAGCGTGACCAGCGTGGTCATCATTACCGGGTTGGGCACCTCGGCGACAAACTCCACCGTGTGGGTGTCGATCTTGCGCGCCTTGCCGGCCTGTCGTGAATACAGGCTGAAGGTGCCGGTGGACAGGAGCGCGCGGTCGAAGGAGAACACCACATCGTCCGCCGTGAACGGCGTGCCGTCATGAAACTTCACGCCCTGCCGCAGCTTGAAGATCCAGGTGTTTGGCGTCGGATTGGTCCACGACACTGCGAGCCCGGGCACAAACTTGTTGAAGTCGTCTCTGTCGCGGCGCACCAGATACTCGTACACCATGTTGTTGATGTGATTGTTGACGCCTTCGTTGTTGCTGTGCGGATCGAGCGTGGTCACATCGCCCTGCGAAGACCAGCGCAGGATTTTGGCCTGGGCCTGGGCCGCAACTGCCGACAACATGACCGCCCCTGCCAGCAACATGCAGGCAATGCGCATCACGGCGCCAGCGCGGGCAGAAGGTCTCATTTGACGACGGTCCACGGCATCCACAGCGCGTTATTGGGCCGATGCACCACGCTGATGTTCTTGCGCGAAGCCCAGGGAATCATCTGCCGGTGCAGTGGAATGACATGCACCTCATCCTGCATCAGTTTAGTGGCGCGGTTGATCATCTGCTGGCGCTCGACCGGATTCATTTCGCCTTCCAGCTTGTCGATGAGCGCGTCGAGTTCCGGATTGCAGGCATCGCCATAGTTGGATTCGCCCGCGCCCTTGCCGTCGCGGCAATGCATGACCGGCTTGAGGATGAAGATGGCGTCGGTTGCCGCCCCGCCCCAACCGGCCAGGTGGGCACTGCTGTCGTGGTTCTGCACCTTGGGAAAGAAGTTCGCCTTGGTCATCGCTTCCACGCGGGTATTGATGCCCACCTTGGCCCACATGGCGGCGATGGCCACGCACAGTTTCTCGTCGTTGATGTAGCGATCATTCGGGCAATGCATGGTGAAGGCGAAGCCGTTGGGATAGCCCGCCTCGGCCAGCAGCTTCTTCGCCGCCGCCGGGCTGTAGGCCGGACGCTGGTCGTAACTGGCCGGCACGCCGGCGGCCAACCCGCCCGGCAGCGGGATCGCGGTCGGCACTGACAGGCCGCGCATCACCGACGACTTCAGCGCGTCGATGTCGATCGCCTGGTAGAGCGCCTGCCGCACGCGCCGGTCCTTGAACGGATTCTTGCCCTTCACATCCGAGTACAGCAACTCCTTGCGCGCCTGGTCGAAGCCCAGGTAGATGAGGCGCGTCTCCTCCCCTTCCCAGATTTTCACGTCCGGGTCGCTGCGCAGGCGGATCACGTCCTGAACCGAGGGGTCCAGCACGAAATCGAGTTCGCCCGATTTGAGCGCCGCCATACGCGTCGCGCCGTTGCTGATGGGGCGGTAATCGATGCTCTCGACGTTACCCGTGTAGTAGCCGGCCTTGACTCCCCACCAGTCGTTGTTCTTGCGATGCGTCAGCTTCACGCCCTGCTCCCAGGCCACCAGGCGGTAGGGGCCGGTGCCCATGGCATTGCGCGTGGCGAAGGACTCTTCCTTCTTGATGTAGTCGAGCGGTTTGACCACGCCGTTTTTCTCGCACCAGGCGCGGCTCATGATCATGATGTTGGCGATGGTGTCGAGCATCACCGGGTTGGGGACGGGTGTGGTGAATTCGACGGTCAGGTCATCGATCTTGCGCGGCATGCCCGACTGGGTGGAATACAGGCGGAATGTGACGGTCGATTCACGCGCCCGGTTGAACGAAAACACCACATCGTCGGCAGTGAAGGGCGTGCCGTCGTGAAACTTCACCCCGGGCCGCAGCTTGAAGATCCAAATGGTGGGCGCCGTGTTGGTCCACGACAGCGCCAGCCCCGGCACGAACTTGCCGAACTCCTTCCGGTCGCGCATTACCAGATATTCGTAAACGAGGTTGTTGAGGCTGTTGTTGAACGTCTCGTTTTGACTGTGCGGGTCCAGCGTGGCGGCATCCCCCTGCGAGGCCCAGCGGAAATTCTTGGCGTGGCTCGCCATGCTTGTGACCAGTGGCAATGCCAGCATCAGCAGCGCACAGACCAGTCTTGCGATTCTTCCCATGCCTTCCTCCCCTCAAGTGGCTACGGCAAGCGCGACGCGCCCACCGGAAACGGCAAGGCCGGCGAACCACCGGCCCCTCACCCGCCAGGCTTTGGCGGCAACGCTACTTCATTTTCACCCAGGCTGTTTCCAGCCAGTTGTCCGGCCGATGCACCACCGTCACGCCGGCCGACGACACCCACGGGATCACCTGCAGGTGCAGCGGGATGTGCAATATTTCGTCGTGGTGCAATTTCATCGCGGCATTGATCATCTCCTGCCGTTTCTTCGCGTCGGTCTCGCCTTCGGCCCGGTCGATCAGGTCGTCGAGCGCGGCGACCTTGTAATTGCCCCAGTTGTATTCGCCGGCACCCTTGTCGTTACGGCTGTGCAGCACCGGCTTGAGCGTAAAGATGGCGTCGGTGGTCGCGCCGCCCCAGCCAAGCATGAACATGCTGGTATCGAGGTTCTGCACCTTTGGAAAGTAGTTGGCCTTGGGAATGGCATTGACTCGCACCGTCACACCGATCCTCGCCCACATGCCGGCCAGCGCCACGCAGATTTTCTCGTCGTTGACGTAACGGTCGTTGGGACAGTCCAGCGTCACGGTGAAGCCATTGGGGTAGCCGGCTTCGGCCAGCAGTTTTTTTGCCGCGGCCGGGTCCAGCGGATAGCGCTTGTCCATTGCCGCGGGAATGCCGGCGGCAAGCGGATTCGAAACGTTGATCGCCGTGGGCACCGACAGGCCGCGCATCACGCTGACCTTGATGGCATCCACGTCCACCGCCTGATACAGCGCGAGACGCACACGCCGATCCTTGAACGGGTTCTTGCCCTTCACGCTCGAGTACAGCAGTTCGTCGCGCGCCTGATCCATGCCAATGAAGATGATGCGGTTCTCGCGCCCCTCGACCACCTTGAGTGATGCCTCTCGCTTGAGTTTTTGGATATCCTGCACCGGCGGATCGAGCACCAGGTCCACTTCCCGCGACAGCAGTGCCGCCACGCGCGTGCCCGCCTGCTTGATGGGCCGGTACACCACTTCATCGACGTTGCCCTCGAAGCGGCCCTCCTTGAGGCCCCACCAGTTGGGGTTCTTCTTCAGCACCGTCTTCACATCCGGCTCGCGGGACGCCAGCATGAACGGCCCGGTACCCATGGCGTTGCGCACCGCAAAGGTTTCTTCCTTGGCCTTGTAGTCCTGCGGCTTCTCGACCTTGTTCTTCAGGCACCAGGCCTTGGACATCATGAAAATGTTGCCGGCGCTGATCATGTCCAGCAGCACCGGGTTGGGCACCGGCGTGGTGAACTCCACGGTGTAGTCGTCGATCTTCCGCGGTTTGCCGATGGCGTTGCCGTACACCTTCATGTTCGAGGTATCGGCCTGCGAGCGCAGCACCGAGAACACCACATCGTCGGCGGTGAACGGCGAGCCGTCCTGCCATTTCACGCCTTTTCGCAACTTGAATATCCAGGTGGTCGGCGAGGTCTGCTGCCATTCGGTGGCCAGCGAGGCAACCGGTTTCATGTTGCGGTCGCGCGACAGCAGCTGTTCGTAGATCTGGCCGTTGAACTGGTTATTGAATGCCTCGTTCTGCGCATGCGGATCGTGCGTGGACACATCGCCCTGGCTGGACCAGCGCAGCGTTTTTGCCAACGCCTCCTGCGGGATCAACCCGATGCCGCAGGCGAATACGACGGCCATGGTGGCAAACAACGCGCGTGACTTCATAAACCGGCTCCGGCAATTTTGGTGGGGAATTTTGTCTGAATCATACGGTGTGATCGTAGCAGCGGGGAAATTTTAGGTAACCTAGGGGCATGAAATCGATCACCCCAGTTTCGAAGTACCGCATCGTTCCGGTCAATCCCGCCGCCCACCTGTTTGAAGTCTCCCTGACGATCGCCGACCCGTACCCCGCGGGCCAGCGGTTTATGTTGCCGGTGTGGATACCCGGCAGCTACATGATCCGCGAGTTCGCCCGCCACATCGTCACGTTGACAGCGGCCAGCAACGGCCAGGCGGTCACCATCGACAAGATCGACAAGGCCACCTGGCAGGCCGCGCCCGTCAACGGGCCGCTGGTGGTGACTTACCAGGTCTACGCGTGGGACCTGTCGGTTCGCGCGGCGCACCTGGACGAAACCCATGGGTTTTTCAACGGCACCAGCGTGTTTCTGGTCGCGCTGGGACATGAGGATCGTGCCTGTGAGGTGGAGATCTTGCCGCCGGCCGGAGAGCGCTATGCCGGCTGGCGCGTGGCCACGGCACTGACCTCGGCAAACCCGCTCGCGGCGGACGCGACCAAAGTCTTCGGCACGTTTACCGCCGCCAACTATGACGAGCTCATCGATCACCCGGTCGAGATGGGCACCTTCACCCACGCCACGTTTGATGCCTGTGGCGTGACCCATCACATTGCCATCACCGGCCGGCATCGCGCCGACATGACGCGCCTGTGTACCGATTTCAAGCGCTTCTGCGAATGGCAGATCAAGCTGTTCGAACCGGAAACCGCGGCGGCACCGATGCCGGAATACTGGTTCCTGGTGATGGCCGTGGGCGACGGCTACGGCGGGCTGGAACACCGCGCTTCCACGGCATTGATCTGCAACCGCGACGATCTCCCCACGGCACTGCAGGCCGGCGAAAAGAAAGTCGGCAGCAGTTACCGGCGTTTTCTCGGTCTCGCCTCGCACGAGTATTTCCATACCTGGAACGTCAAACGCATCAAGCCGGCGGCCTTCGTGCCCTACGACCTGACGCGCGAGGACTACACGCGGCTGCTCTGGTTCTTTGAGGGATTCACCAGCTACTACGATGACCTCGCGCTGGTGCGCACCGGCCTGATCGACCCGCTCACCTATCTGGAAATGATTGCCGAGAACATCGGCCGCGTGACCTCGCGCAGCGGGCGCCTCAAGCAAAGCGCGGCCGAATCGAGCTTCGACGCCTGGGTGAAGTACTACCGGCAGGATGAGAACTCGCCCAACGTCATCGTCAGCTACTACCAGAAAGGCTCGATGATCGGGCTGGCGCTGGACCTCACCATTCGCCAGAACAGCGGCGGCAGCAAATCGCTGGACGATGTGATGCGCGCGCTCTGGAACCAGTACGGGAAGGCGGGAATCGGCGTGCCGGAGGATGGCGTTGAGTCGGTTGCTTCGGCAGTTGCCGGTATCGACCTGAAGTCATTTTTTGATCAGGCCGTGCGGGGTACCACCGACCTGGACATTGCCGTCCTGTTTGCCGGCTTCGCCATCGGCATGGAATGGAAAGTCCCCGGCCAGAGCAAGGCCGAGGATGCGATACCGGCTTCGTTCGGCGCCAAGGTTGCCGGCGAGCCCAATGGCGACGCCAGACTCGCGCAGGTTTTCGATGGTGGCGCGGCCCAGCAGGCTGGCCTTTCGGCCGGCGACATTGTCGTGGCCGTGGATGGCCTGCGTGTCAGCTCGGGCACGCTGGAGCGGCGCATCAAAACCTACGCAGCGGGTTCCGTGGTCAGTTTCACCGCGTTCCGCCGCGATGAACTCATGACCTTCAACGTTGCCCTGCAGCCGCAAGCGGCGCAGATCTGCTCGCTGACGACGGCGGATACACCGATTGATGCGAAGGCAAGGCGCAACGCGTGGTTGATGGGGTGATGTCACGATGCCGGCGGAGCCAAAGCACAAACAGCGTCGAGACAAGATGCTGCAAACATAATGCAAGGCGACGAAATGATGAACGAACGGAACCTTGCGAAAGCTGCGCAGACCCTGCTAAAGGTTGTTGCCTGGGTTGCGGTGCTGGGTTTCGTCGTTGCCATTGTGGGCGGAACCGCCGGAATGGATGCATCGTATCGATTGGGCTCGTTCGCCTTTTCCGCGGGCCTGGCCTTCATCTATCTGTTTGCCAGCTCACTGAGGCCAAACGCCGGCGCCGAGTCTGCAATCGCAGGCGGCAACAACGAGCGACTGAAAACGACATTTGGCAATCGGTTGACGAGGTGGCTACGCGCCGGTGTCGAATTGGAGCCAATAGAGAAAGTCGTGCTGCTAAGTCTGGTAGCGGCCCTTCCAGCGGAAATACGCTCGACTGTCATTTGCCAACTTGAAGCATGCAACCTCGTACAGCGTGAGATAGACGGGCGGTCGCTCAATTTTTATCGGCTACTCGGCGGAAAGCCATCAAGAGATGGCGTGCCAGATCTGCCGATACTCTCCGGTGAAGTACTGCTGATAAAAATGTCATTTGTCGTTGGTGTGGAGCCTGAACCTCGACACGCGACGATGCACGCAGTTGACAAGCAATTCTTCTGCATCAAACTTAGTCATGACTTTGGACCACTTGCGAACGCCACAGACCTCGTGGTGAAAAGCGTCACCCAATCATGGCGTTCAAACAAAATTAAGGATGGGTAGCCCGGAAGTAGAGCAGCGTATTCCGGGGAGTCGATCCCCACCTGAATGAACTGTCACCGACCACCACCTTTTCCCGGACTGCGATGCGCGGCATCCGGACTACCAATGCTGGCGTCCAGAGGAGCAAGAATGAGCAATCCGGTGTATGCCTTGAACCTGTTCAATGTTTCGAACCGCGACGAGTACATGGCCTACTCGCGCCGGTCGGCGAAGGAGGTTCAGTCACACGGCGGTCGGGTGGTGGCGCTGGGAATATTTCGCGAAGCCGAAACGGGGGACATTGCGCCTCGCGAAGTAATGATCCTGGTGGAGTGGGCGTCGAAGGAGGCGTTTGATCACTACTGCAACGACCCGGTGCTCGCGGACTTGCATCCGCACCGCGTGAACGGCACGCGCGACTATGTCTGGCACCTGTTCGACAAACTTGAGGACCTCAGGCCGTTGTTGAAGACGTCGCCGTAACGCCGCGATCTGCTGGCAGCCATGCCCCGCCGGAGCGCAGCTTGTGTCTGTGGTACCAAGCCTCAAGACCCGCGCCGCACCTGTGGCGGTATTAGAATGTCGGCCTGCACCATTGTCTCGCCGTCCATCTTCCGGAGCCCTGCATGAACGCCCCCCATTCCTCCCCGATGCCCGCCCTCAAGGACCCGAGCCTGCTGCGTACCGAGTCGTACATCGACGGGGCGTGGGTGACGGCGGATTCGGGAATGCTGTTCGATGTCGACAATCCGGCCGACGGTGGCATCATCGCCTGCGTGCCGGACTGCGGTGCGGCCGAAACGCGCCGCGCCATCGAGGCGGCGAAAGCCGCGTTGCCTGGCTGGCGCGCGCTCACGGCCAAGCAGCGCGCGGCCATTCTGCGCCGCTGGTTTTACCTGATCCTGCTCAACGCCGATGACCTGGCGCTGATCCTCACCACCGAGCAAGGCAAACCGCTGGCCGAGGCCAAGGGCGAAATCCTATACGGCGCGTCGTTCATCGAGTGGTTCGCCGAGGAAGGCAAGCGCATTTACGGCGACGTGATTCCACCGCACCTGCCGGACAAGCGCCTCATCGTCATCAAGCAGCCGATCGGCGTGTGCGCGGCGATTACGCCGTGGAATTTTCCGAACGCCATGATCACACGCAAAGCCGGCCCGGCGCTGGCTGCAGGTTGCACCATGGTCTTGAAGCCCGCCGAGCAGACACCCCTGTCGGCGCTGGCGATGGCTGAGCTGGCCGCGCGCGCCGGTTTGCCCAAGGGCGTGCTGAACGTGGTGACTGGTGCGGCCGGCTCGGCGCCGGCCATCGGCCAGGAACTGTGCTCTAACCCGACCGTGACCAAACTGTCCTTCACCGGCTCGACCGAAGTCGGCCGCATCCTGATGCGCCAGAGCGCCGATACCATCAAGAAACTGTCGCTGGAGCTGGGCGGCAATGCGCCGTTCCTGGTGTTTGATGATGCCGACCTCGACGCCGCGGCCGATGCGCTGATGATGTGCAAGTTCCGTAACGCCGGCCAGACTTGCGTGACCGCCAACCGTATCTACGTGCAGGCGGCGGTGTACGACGCCTTCGCCGAGAAATTCCGCGCCAAACTTTCCACGCTCAAGGTCGGGCGTGGCACCGATAACGGCGTGAATGTCGGTCCGCTGATCGACGAGCAGGGCTTGTTCAAGGTGGAAAGCCATGTGAAGGATGCCGTGGCCAAAGGCGCAAAGGTGCTCGTGGGCGGATACCGCAGTGCGTTGGGCGGGCGCTTTTTTGAACCCACTTTGCTGACGGATGTACCGATGAGCGCCAAGGTGTCGACGGAAGAAACCTTCGGCCCGATCGCGCCGCTCATCAAGTTCAACACCGAGGCCGAGGCAATCGCCCTGGCCAACGACAGCGAGTTCGGCCTGGCGTCGTATTTCTTTGCCCGCGACGTGGGCCGCGTATTTCGCGTGGCCGAGGCGCTGGAGTCGGGCATGGTGGCCATCAACACCGGCATCCTCTCCAACGAGGTCGCGCCGTTCGGCGGCGTGAAGCAATCGGGGCTCGGTCGCGAAGGCTCGAAATACGGCATTGAGGACTATCTCGAGATCAAGTACCTGTGCCTGAACGTTTGAGCGGGGTGTTGCGCAAACTGCGGGCGCGCGGGCCTGCGGACGAAGTTGTCTGCATTGAATCCGCCCTTCCCGGCCTACGCCGGGGAAGGGAATTGTTCAGGCCCCAGTCAGCATGATTGATCGGCGGCGCACCCCCAGCACAAGAAGCCAAAACTCAAGCATTGGCGGGCATTTACGGGCATTTTTGGCCTGGAAGCCTCGCCAGTTCTGGAGTTTGCTGTTTGTGTGCAGCTTGCTGTCGGCGCCCGCCTTCGCCCAGCGCGCCGACGCCCCGCCGCTGCCGGAACTGCCGTCCGCGAGCAAAGCCAAGAATCTGGTCACGGCGAAGGAGTTCATGGTGTCGGCCGCGCATCCGCTCGCGGCGGAGGCGGCAATGACCATGCTCGAACGCGGCGGCAGCGCCACCGATGCGGCCATCGCCGTGCAGCTGGTGCTGGGCCTGGTTGAGCCGCAGTCCTCGGGCATTGGTGGCGGCGCATTCATCCTGCATTTCGATGCCACAAAAAAAGCCGTCAGCACCTACGACGGGCGCGAAGCCGCGCCGATGGGCGTCACGCCTGAATTGTTCCTCGACAGCGCCGGCAAGCCGCTGCGATTTGCCGAAGCGGTGGTGGGCGGGCGATCGGTGGGTGTTCCCGGCGTGCTGCGCGCGCTGGAGCTGGCGCACCGGCGCCACGGCAAGTTGCCCTGGGCGGATTTATTCGCGCCGGCGATTGCCATCGCCGAGCAGGGATTCGCGCTGCCGCCGCGCCTGCATGTGCATCTGGTCAACGATACCGTGATCAAGCAGAACCCGGTCACGCGCGAGATGTTCTTCACCGCCGAAGGATCGCCCAAGGCCATCGGCGCGATCATCCGCAATCCGCAATACGCCGCCACGCTCAAGCGCATCGCCAGGGATGGCGCCGATGCCTTCTACAGCGGCGACATCGCCCGGGACATGGTGGCGGCGATTCGCAATCACCCGACCAATCCGGGCCACATGGTGGAGAAAGACCTGGCCGATTACCGGGCACGCACGCCGGCCGCATTGTGCGGGCCGTATCGCAAGTTTCAAATCTGCGGCATGCCGCCACCCTCGTCGGGCGGCATTGCCATCCTGCAGATCCTGCAGGCGCTGGAACGGTTCGACATGCCGACCATGCGGCCGGTGTCGGCGCAGGCAGTGCACCTGCTCTCCGAAGCCGCGCGGCTCGCGTACGCCGACCGGGAACGTTATCTCGCCGACGACCAGTTTGTTGCCGTCCCGCTCAAGGGGCTGGCCGATCCAGCGTACAACAAGCAGCGCAGCGAACTGATTCGCGCCGAAAAATCGATGGGCCGCGCTGAAGCGGGCGTGCCCGCCGGCATCGCTGCCAAGGTCACCGAAGGCTGGGCGCTGGAACGTCCGGGCACCAGCCATTTCTCCATCGTCGACAAGTGGGGCAATGCTATCAGCATGACGACGTCGGTGGAATCGGTATTCGGCAGCCGCATTTTTGTGCGCGGGTTTTTCCTCAACAACCAGCTCACCGATTTCTCGATGCTGCCGGTGAAGGACGGCGTGGCAGTAGCCAATGCCGTCGCGCCAGGCAAGCGTCCGCGCAGCTCGATGGCGCCGACCATGGTGCTCAACGACAGGGGCGAATTGCACAGCGTCATCGGCAGCGCGCTGGGCTCGGTGATCATCAATTTCGTCGCGCAGGCCCTGGTGGCCACGCTGGACTGGAACATGGACATGCAGGCCGCCATCGCGATGCCGCATTACGGCAGCCGCGGCGGGCCGACGGAACTTGAGAAAGGCACCGCCGTCGAAGCACTCGGCCCGGCGCTGCAGGCGATGGGCCACGAGGTGCGCAGCTTCGATATGCCCAGCGGATTGCATGGCATCATGCGTACTTCACAAGGCTGGCAGGGCGGCGCCGATCCCCGGCGGGATGGCATCGTCCTCGGCAAATAATAAAACCTTCGGAACGAAAGACCCATGAACGCAACCACTCCCAAGCTGGCGGCCGCCGCGCTCGTCGCGTGCCTGCTGCCGATTTTCCATTTGCACGCGCAGGCCGATGCGCCCGCCCCGGCCAAGCCGGTGATGCTGAGCGCCAAGGACAAGCTGCCGGCCACCGTGACGGAACTGACCATCGTCGACCGCGAGCCGGGCGACGCCAAGGGCAAGCCCGCGGCCAACGGCTTTGCCGTGCTGGTGCATTACACCGGCTGGCTGTACGACCCGAGCAAGCCCGACGGCAAGGGTGAGCAGTTCGATACCTCGCGCACGAAGCCGGTGCCGTTCAGTTTCATGCTCGGTGCCGGCCGCGTCATCAAGGGCTGGGAGCAGGGGCTGCTCGGCATGAAAGTCGGCGCCAAGCGCACCTTGATCATCCCGCCGGCATTGGCTTACGGCGACCGCGAACGCCCGAAGATCCCAAAGAATTCCACGCTGCTGTTCGACGTGGAAATGGCGGACGTGATCGATACCGGCCAAACCACCACGACCACCGCCGGCAGCACACCACCGTCAACCACGCCGGTGCCTGCGCCCGCTCCGCTCAGCAGCCCGCTCAATCTGAAACCTTCTGACCCCCTGCCCAAGGACGTCAAGACCCTCACCATCATCGACCGCAATGTGGGCGACGGCAAAATGGCCATTCCCGGCATGCCGGTGGTGGTGCACTACACCGGCTGGCTTTACGACCCCGCCAAGCCGGATGGCAAGGGCGGCAAGTTCGACAGTTCCGTCGATCGTGGTCAGCCGTTTTCGTTTCCGCTGGGTGCCGGCCGCGTCATCAAGGGCTGGGACCAGGGCGTGGCCGGCATGAAGGTCAAGGGCAAGCGTACCCTCATCATCCCGCCGCAATTCGGCTATGGCGAACGCGGCGCGGGTGGCGTCATTCCGCCCAATGCCACGCTGCTGTTCGATGTCGAGTTGCTGGACGTCAAAGCGGGCACAAACTAAACGGCCTAAAGTCCGCTGAAAATCGCCGCGTCTGCGGCCGGCAGTCAGGCCCGCGGCGATCCACACGCATTGTTGCGTCACCACGCGGCGCAAATATTCCGGCGACACGCCAAAGGATGCCCATGAAGATCACCAGCAAGAGTTTCAACCACCACACGCCGATTTCGGCCGAGTTCGCCTTTTGCAAAATGGATGCGTCGACGCACGCCACGCTCTCCACCAATCGCAATCCGCACCTCGCCTGGCGCGAGGCACCGGCCGAGGCCAGGTCCTTCGTCGTCATCTGCCACGATCCGGATGTGCCCAGCAAGGGCGACGACGTCAACAAGGAAGGGCGCGTGGTGCCCGAATCGCTGCCGCGCGTGGATTTCTTTCACTGGGTGCTGGTCGACATTCCCGCCACCACCACCGAGATCGGTGCCGGCGAGTATTCATCCACTGTGACGGCAAAGGGCAAGCCCGGACCAGTGGCGGCCAACGGCACGCGCCAGGGCATCAACGATTACACCGGCTGGTTCGCCGGCGACGGCGACATGGGCGGCGATTACTACGGCTACGACGGCCCCTGCCCGCCGTGGAACGATGAGATCCCGCACCGGTATACGTTTACGGTATTCGCGCTCGACGTTGCGCGGCTCGGCGTCGAAGGCCGCTTTTCCGGCGCCGAGGTGCGCGCCGCGATGACGGGGCACGTGCTGGCCGAGGCTGCCCTCACCGGCTTCTACACGCTGAATCCAGACGTGCGTATCTAGACCGCGGCAGTCGAACGTTTCGCTGTTGGAACTGGATCTGTCCTGGGGCCTCGCCGCCCTCTGCGCGCTGGCTTTTTTCGCCGGATTCGTTGATTCGGTGATCGGCGGCGGCGGGCTGATCCAGGTGCCGGCCCTGCTGGTGTTCCTGCCCGGCGCACCCGTGGCCACCATCTTCGGCACCAACAAGGTCATCTCGCTGGCAGGCACCTCGGTGGCGTTGGCCAAAATTGCGCGCGAAGTATCGGTGCCCTGGAAATCCGTGTTGCCGGCTGCGGCCTTCGCCGCCGTCTTCGCGTTTCTTGGCGCGCGTGCCGTGTCGATGATCGACCCGACGCTGCTCAAGCCGGTCATCCTGCTGCTGCTCGTGGTGGTGGCGATCCACACGTTCCTGAAAAAGGACTTCGGCAACCTGCATCAACCCAAATTCGCGGCGCACCACGAGCGGCTGGTGGCCGTGCTGGTCGGCAGCATCCTCGGCTTCTACGAAGGCTTCTTCGGCCCCGGCACCGGCAGCTTCCTGATTTTCGCCTTCGTCGGCCTGCTGGGCTTTAATTTCCTGACGGCATCCGCTGCCGCCAAGGTGGTCAACATCACCACCAACATCGCCGCCACGGCATGGTTTGCCTGGAGCGGCAACATCCACTACAAGCTGGCGATTCCGCTGGCACTGTGCAATGTGGCGGGCGCCTGGTTCGGCGCGCGCATGGCGATCGCCAAAGGCAGTGCCTTCCTGCGTGTATTCTTCCTGCTGATCATCTCGGCACTGATGTGCCGCTTTGCCTACGACATCTTTTTCCGGACGGTTTAACCACCTTCATGCGTACCTTCGCCGCACTCATCATCGGGGACGAAATCCTCTCCGGCAAACGCCAGGACAAGCACCTGTCCAAGGTTATTGAACATCTCGGCAAACGCGGCTTGCAGTTAAGTTACGCCCGCTACCTCGGTGACGAACCTCCGCAGATCGTTGCCACGCTGAAAGAGACCTTTGCCTCGGACCACATCGTCTTCAGTTTCGGCGGCATCGGCGCCACACCGGACGACTACACGCGCCAATGCGCGGCTGCCGCCCTCGGCGTAGCGCTGCACGCCCATCCCGACGCAGTGGCGGCCATGCAGGCCAAGCCGAACTTTGAGATCACGCCCAATCGATTGAAGATGGCCGAGTTTCCGCTGGGCGCGAGTATCATCCCCAACCCCTACAACCAGATCGCCGCATTCTCGGTGGGCGACCATCATTTCCTTCCGGGCTTTCCGGAAATGGCCTGGCCGATGATGGAGTGGGTGCTCGACACGAAATACCCGCACCTTTTTCACGGCGAGCCGTTTGCGGAGGAAATCATCGTCATCCGCGAAGCCGGCGAGAGCCACCTGATCGATGCCATGAACCGCATCGTCAGCGGCTTTCCCACCGTCAAGCTATCCAGCCTGCCGCAACATCTTCCCAACGGTCGTATCATCGAATTGTCCATTCGTGGCGACCCAGCGGCGGTGCCGGTGGCCATGCGGCAGATGAAGGACGAAGTTCACAATCTCGGTTTTGAATTTGAGTTGAAATAGCGACACGTTTTCACACCCGACCGCGGATTGACCGCGCAACTGACAGGAGCTTGCAATGGGACTACTCGACGGATTACTCGGCGGCCTGATGGGCGGCCAGCAACAAGGCAACAACCCGCTGGTGCAGATTGCCATGCAGATGCTTTCCGGCCAGGGCCAGAATGGCGGCCTCGGCGGCCTCATCGATGCCTTCCAGAAAGCCGGCATGGGCCAGCATATGGATTCGTGGATCGGCACCGGGCAGAACCTGCCGATCAATGCCGATCAACTCAGCCAGGTGCTGGGTTCGGACAAGATCAGGGACATTGCCGGCCAGCTGGGCATGTCGCACGGTGAAGTGTCGGGCGGCCTGGCCGACATGCTGCCGCAACTCATCGACAAGATCACGCCGCACGGACAGGTACCCGCCGACACCAGTTCGATCGAGAGCATGCTCGGTGCGTTCCTGAAACGCTAGTTGGCCAGCGCCGGCGGCGTCTCAACCGCCGGCACCGCTGCCGTTTCGGCGGCCGCGGCGAGTCGCGCCACCAGGCTGATGCGGATGGTCACGTCGTCGCTCACCATGCGCGACCAGGCCTTCATGCCGAAGCGCGAGCGTTGCACCACCACTTCGCCGTCCGCGCGACAAACCAGTGGCTCGCAGTGGGCGTTGCTGATGGCCAATGTCACCGTCTGCGTGACACCGACCAGCGTCAGCATCCCCTCCACCGTGCGCAGGCGGTCGCTGTCGAAGGCAAAGTTGGCCGCGCTGAAGGTGATGAACGGATAGCGCTCGACGTTGAAGAAGTCGCGTCCGCGTGCCGTGCCCTCGGCCTTGGCGGTGCTCGAGACCATGCTGGCCGCCTCGATGCGCACCTCGACACTGCCCGAGCGCGTGGCCGGATCGTAAATCAACATGCCGCTGCTACGCTTGAAGTCGCCGCGCATGGGCAACACGCCGAGAAAACGCGTCTCATAGCCGGCGGCAGTTTCCTGCGCGTCAATGCGATAGGTCGCCGGTTGCGCGTCTGCCCGCAGCACCGGCAGCGCCCATACCAGCACGACCGCGAAAAGCAGCCTAGGCATCCTCGTCATCAATCGATGCCGCGCGCGCCCATTGCTCCAGCGTACGCCGGTCCCGTTTGGTGGGGCGCCCCTTGAACAGCGGCGGCGGCTGGTCGCGCAATTGGGCGTGCAATACTTCGCGCGCGGCGACACTTTCGGGCGATTCCTCGTAAAGCGTGCGCGCGATCGGCGCCGCGCCGCGCTTTTCGGAAATCGCCTTTACCACCAGCGTGTATTCGTAGGGCGGCTTCCTGACCAGCATCACATCGCCCGGCCTGATCGACTTGGCGGGCTTGGCGCGTTCGCCATTGACCGCGATGCGGCCGGCGTTGACGGCCTCGATGGCAAGCTGGCGCGTCTTGTAGAAACGGGCGGCCCACAGGAACTTATCCAGGCGCACTGCCCCTTTGATCGCCTCACTCATTGCGCAGAGACCGGCCCGACAGCCAGCCCCATTGGCAAGCTACTTGCCCTTCGCGCCAAGCTTCACCACCGCCACATTCATCGGCAGCCCGGTACCGGTGTCGTACTCGGCGCCGGCCAGGACGCCGATGCGGGCGATGTCTTCGGCGCTCTTCCTGCCCTTCCAGACCGCGTACATGGCACCCAGCGCGAAGTCGCGACCCGAGCCGATCGACCAGAACTTGTCGAATTCGAACACCTCGCGCATCGAGTACACGCCAAAGATGCCGCTGGAATTGGCCACCAGCGCGGTCAGCTGCGATGACTCGTACGGGTCGTCTTCCTCTTCTTTGGGGTTGAGGAAGGCCTCTTCCTTGAGGATGGGATGGATCTTGCGAAAGCTTTCGTAGATCTCCTCGCGGCCGTTGAAGGTGAATTCGGGGTGCTTCTTGAGCAGGCTTTCCAGCACCAGCTGGTGCGCCGCGCTGCCGGCGATGCCGAAATACGTGGCGCCGTGCTTGAGCAGCTTTTCCGGTGCGGCGTCGTGGACGCTTGCCAGCCGCGTCGAGCCGAAGGTCGTGAGGGTGTCGCCGGCGATGACGACTTGGCCATCTTTCTTGACAACAACAATCGTGGTCATGGTCGTTCCTTCTGAAGCGGTTAATCCTGGTTGGGCTGAATACAAACTACCCCGGCCCCGGGGTCAAACTCCAGCATTGGCGCGCTTTTCCAGCCATTTTTGCCCGTAAAGGCGCGCCAATGCTGGAGTTTTGCCCGCGGCTGTTACAAACCGGTACGCAATGGCCGGACTAGCATAACCCGATTGCAAGGCGTTCCGTGTAGCATGCCGGGGCACTGATTCCCGGGAAACTGTACCGTTGAAGCTTATCGACATCCAGCGCGATGAATGGCCCGCATTCCTGTGGTCGTTCGCCTATTTCTTTTTCCTGCTGTGCGCCTACTACGTGCTGCGGCCGGTGCGCGACGAAATGGGCATACAGGGCGGCCTGAAAAACCTGCCCTGGCTGTTCAGTGGAACCTTTGCCGGTATGTTAGTCATCACTCCGCTGTATGGCTGGATCGCCTCCAAATGGCCGCGGCGCACGTTTCTGCCGGCGGTCTACGTGTTTTTCATCGCCAACCTGCTGCTGTTTTACGCCGCCATGCAGACCCCGGCGATGGGGTCCCTGAGCCTGAGCGCCGGCTTTTTCATCTGGATTTCGGTATTCAATTACTTCGTCGTGAGCGTGTTCTGGAGCTTCATGACCGACGTGTTCGACAACATTGCCGCCAAGCGGCTGTTCGGGGCGATTGCCGCCGGCGGCAGCATCGGCGCCATGGTCGGCCCGACCATTACCGCCGCGCTGGTGAAGACCATCGGCATCCCCAACCTGCTGCTGATCTCGGCGGCACTGCTCGGTTGCGCCGTGGTGTGCATCGTCGGACTGGGACGCTGGGCGCACCGGCGCGCATTGGCGCGCGCCCACGAAACCCGCGAAGTGTTGGCCGAGGACGAAAAGGCGCTGGGCGGCGGCATGCTCGACGGCATCCGCCTGGCGTTTGCCTCGCCCTACCTGCTGTCGATCTGCGGTTATATCCTGCTGCTGCAGGGCGTCGGCACCTTCTTCTACATGGAGCAGGTGCAGGTGATGGCGGACAACATGGCGTCCTCGGCCGACCGCACGCAACTGTTCGCCCAGCTGGACCTGGCCGTCAATGCCATCACGGTCCTGACCCAGTTTTTCCTTACCGGCGCCATGCTGAAGCGGCTCGGGCTGGTATTTTGCCTGTTGCTGCTGCCGGTGCTGGCGGTATTCACGCTTGGGTTTACGGCCTTTATGCCGACGCTGGTGGTGATCTCGATCTCGAGCGTGCTGCGTCGCGCCTGTGAATTCGCGGTCGGCAAGCCGGCGCGCGAGATCCTGTTCACGGTGGTGTCGCGCCAGGAACGCTACAAGGCCAAGAACATCATCGACACGGTGGTCTCGCGCGGCAGCGACGTGATCTCGACCTGGAGCCACGCCGGCCTGCGCGGCCTGGGCGTGAGCACCTCGCAGCTGGCGTTTGCGGTCATCCCGCTGTGCTTCGTAATGATGGGCGTCGGTGTTTACCTCGGGCGCGAGCAGGAACGCCGCCGCGAAGGCCGCACCGCCATTCAAACCGGCGGACCCGCCGCGAACCCCTCGGTTTCATAAGGGCATTTCTCTCCGCCATTGGTTTGACTTGGGTTGCGCCGTTGGGCACACTCGCTCCCTTGTTCAATCCGCACATCCAGGAGCAAGGCATGTCTTTCACCGCGTCCCTCAAGCGTGCTTCCGGCGCACTTTCCATGGCCGGGCTGGTCAGCGCCGTGCTGATGAGCGCCAGCGTCGAGGCCAAGACTTTTCGCTGGTCCAGCCAGGGCGACATCCTCACCATGGACCCGCACTCGCAGAACGAGGGGCTCAACAACTCCATGTCGGACCATGTGTATGAGCCGCTGGTGACGCGCGGCAAGACCATGGCGCTGGAACCCTGCCTGGCCGTTTCCTGGACCCTGGTGAACCCGACCACGATGCGCTTCAAGCTGCGTGAGAAGGTCACTTTCCACAACGGCGCGCCGTTCACCGCCGATGATGTGGTGTTTTCGATCACGCGCGCCCTGGACAAGATTTCCGATTTCTCCGCCTACCTGCAGGGCATCAAGGAAGCCAGGAAGGTCGATACCTACACGGTGGACATCATCACCACCGGCCCGGCGCCGACACTGCTCGACCAGCTTACCGAAGTGCGCATGATGAACAAGGCCTGGGCGGAAAAATTCAACGTGCAGCGTCCGCAGGACTACAAGAACAAGGAAGAGACCTACGCCGCCCGCAACGCCAACGGCACCGGCCCGTTCGTGCTGAAGACCCGCGAACCCGACGTAAAGACCATCGTGGTGGCCAATTCCAACTGGTGGGGCAAGCGCGAGGGCGACATCAACGAAGTGGTGTACCTGCCGATCAAGCAGAACGCGACGCGCATGTCGGCGCTGATTTCGGGTGAAGTCGATTTCGTGCTCGACCCGCCGCCGGAAGACATCCCGCGCCTGAAACAGAACAAGGCCATCAAGATCATCGAAGGCAATGAGAACCGCACCATCTTCCTCAATTACGACCAGGCGCGTAACGAGCTGCTTTATTCCAGCGTAAAGGGCAAGAATCCGTTCAAGGACCTGCGGGTGCGCCAGGCCATGGCGCATGCCATCGACGCCGACGCGATCCGCACCACGGTGATGCGCGGCTCGGCCGTGACGTCGATGTCACTGATCGCCCCGCAGGTGCGCGGCTACACCAAGGACGTCGAGAAACGCTGGCCGCTGGACATTGCCAAGGGCAAGAAACTGATGGCCGAGGCCGGTTACCCGAACGGCTTCGAGGTCACGCTGGATTGCCCGAACAACCGCTACATCAACGACGAGCGCATTTGCGTGGCGCTGGCCGGCATGCTGGCCAAGATCGACATCCGCATCAAGCTCAATTCCATGCCGCGTTCGACCTACTTCCCGAAAATCCAGAATGGCGACACCAGCATGTACCTGCTGGGCTGGGGCGTGCCGACCTTTGATTCGCTGTACAGCCTGCAGTCCATCTTGCGCAGCAAGGGCGCCGGCGGCGACGGCAACTGGAATTTCTCGAACTACTCCAACCCCAAGGTCGACGCGCTCATCGACCAGTTGAAGACCGAAACCGACTTCAAGAAGCGCGCCGAACTGACCCGTGAGGCCCTGCTGCTGGAACAGGCCGACGTCGGCCACATTCCGCTGCACCACCAGGTGATTCCCTGGGCCATGCGCAGCAACGTGACGGTGGTGCACCGGCCGGATAACCGCATGCACGCCAAGTGGGCGGTGTTGAAGTAATCGAAGCGCGTGAAGAGCGCGGCGTGGCGGCGCTCATTTCCAATTGCTGTGCTGCGCCCCGTTCCCCGGGCTGCAGACGTAAAAACCCGGGAAAAGCTATAATGCGCGGCTGCCCGTCGAGGCGACTCGATGGGCAGTTTTCTTACGACAACAAGAACATTCCCGCACTCCGGAGGCGACCACGAATCGCCGCCGGCAAGCCCTTCGACACCTGAACCAAAATGGTGAGCTTCATGACAAACACAAAGCTGCTGGCGAGCACCCTGATACTCGCATTCTCGTTCCTGGCCCCGGCCGATGCCAAGACCCTGCGCTATGCCAGCCAGGATGATCCGCAGACGCTGGACGCGCACGCGGCCAATCTGCTGCCGACCAATCGCGTGTTGTCGCAGGTGTACGAAGGCCTGGTCCTGCGCGACAAGAATTTCCGGATCGTACCGGGGCTGGCGGTGAGCTGGTCGCAACCCGATCCGAGGACCTGGCGCTTCAAGCTGCGGCCGAATGTGAAATTCCACGAGGGGCAAGTGCTCACCGCCGACGACGTGGTGTTTTCGGTCACGCGCGCCCTGCACCCGCTGTCGCAGCTCAAGTCGTCGCTGCAAGGCGTGGCCAGCGCCCGGAAGGTTGACAACCTCACGGTCGAGCTTGTCATGAAGGAACCGAATCCGGTACTGCTGAATCACCTGTTCCAGTTCCGCATCGTCTCCAAGGAATGGTCGGAGAAGAACAAGTCGGTGACGCCGCAGAATTACAAGGACGGCGAAGACACCTATTCCTCGCGCAATACCAACGGCACCGGTCCGTTCAAGGTGACGCTGCGCCAGCCGGATGTGAAGACCGTGCTGTTGGCCAACCCGGACTGGTGGAACAAGAACAGCCCGGAACGCGGCAACATCACCCAGGTCGATATCCTGCCGGTGAAGTCCAATGCCACCCGCGCCGCCGCGCTGCTTTCCGGCGAAGTTGATTTCGTGCTCGACCCGCCGCCACAGGACATTGCCCGCCTCAAGGGCAACGCCAACGTCAAGATTCTCGAGGCGCCCGAAGCGCGTTTCCAGTACATCGCGTTTGATACCAACCGCGGCGAATTGCTGTACAGCGACGTCAAGGGCAAGAACCCGCTCAAGGACGTGCGCGTGCGCCAAGCCATCGCCCATGCCATCGATGTCGACGCCATCCGCGAAAAAGTCATGCGCGGCCTGTCGGTGCCGACGGGCAGCATTGTCCCGCCAGGCGTGCAAGGCTACAGCAAGGAAGCCGACAAGCGCTACACATTCGACAAGGAAAAGGCCAAAAAGCTGCTGGCCGATGCCGGCTATCCGAGCGGATTCTCCATCACGCTCGATTGCGGCAACATCCAGCCGGCCGCCGATATTTGCCAGGCGGTGCCGCCGATGCTTTCGCAAGTCGGCATCCGCGCCACGCCGAACATCATCCCGCAGGCCTCGTACTTCCCGAAGATCCAGAAGTTCGATACCTCCATGTATCTGCTCTCCTGGGGTGCCGCGACTTATGACGCGCTCTACAACCTGCAGTTGCTGCTGCACACCAGCACCGGCGACAACACCGGCTTTGGCGATTCCAACTACGGCCGCTATTCGAATCCCAAGCTGGACGAGCTGATCAAGAAAGTCGCCGTCGAGGGCGACATGAAGAAACGCGACGCGCTGATTCGCGAAGCGCTGCTGCTGGTCAACAGCGAGGTCGCACTCCTCCCCCTGCACCTGCCGGTGGTGCCGTGGGCCATGCGCAAGAACGTCGATGCCGTGTTCGCACCGAACAACATCGCCTACTTCTTCCGCTTCAAGCTGAACTGATCAACCGGAGCCGCCTGCATGCTTGCTTTCATCATCCGACGATTGCTGCAGAGCATCCTCGTCATGATCGCGGTGGGGTTCATCGCGTTTTCGCTGTTCAATTTTGTCGGCGACCCGGTGGCGCTGATGCTGCCGCCGGAAGCCACGGCCGCGGATCGCGAGGAGGTGCGCAAGAACCTCGGGCTTGACGACCCCTTCTACGTGCAGTTCGCCAAGTTCGTCGGCAATGCGGTGCAGGGCAACTTCGGCATTTCCCTGCGCCTCGGCCGGCCGGTTTCCCAACTGATCGCCGAACGCCTGCCGGCCACGCTGGAACTGGCGATGATGGCGGCCCTCATCGGCCTCACCATCGGCATCCCGCTCGGCGTGTACACGGCGCTCAAACGCGACCACTGGTCGTCAAAGGCGCTGCTCACCGGTTCCCTGATCGGTGTCTCGTTGCCCAACTTCCTGATCGGTATTTTCCTCATCCTGATATTCGCCGTCTGGCTGGGCTGGCTGCCGTCCTTCGGGCGCGGCGACGTCACCCAGCTCGGCTTCTGGTCCACCGGCCTGCTCACCAAGACCGGCATCAAGGCGCTGATCCTGCCGTCCTGCACGCTGGGCCTGTTCCCGGTGACGCTGATCATGCGGCTGGTGCGCTCGGAAATGATGGAAGTGCTGCGCACCGACTACATCAAGTTCGCCCGCGCCCGGGGCCTCACCAATAACGCCGTGCATTTCGGCCATGCACTGAAGAACACCCTGGTACCCGTAATCACCATCACCGGCCTGCAACTGGGCGGCCTGATCGCCTTTGCCATCATCACCGAGACGGTGTTCCAGTGGCCGGGCATGGGCCTGTTGTTCATCCAGGCGGTGCAATTCGCGGACATCCCGGTGATGGCCGCCTACCTGTGCCTCATTGGACTTATCTTCGTCGCCATCAACCTACTGGTGGACATGCTCTACTACGCCGTCGATCCGCGTCTGCGCATCAACACCGCCACGACGGGAGGGCACTGAAATGAGCGATACCCTCAAGCGCTTCTTCGACGGCGACATCTGGTGGAGCTTCAAGCACAACAAACTGGTGATGATCGCTGCGGTGGTCGCGCTGATCTGCCTCATCGGCGCGGTGTTTGCGCCCTTGGTGGCGCCGCACAATCCGTTTGACCTGAAAACGCTCAACCTGCTCGACGCCTTCACCCCGCCCTCGTGGACCGCCAGCGGCAAATCGCAATTCCTGCTCGGCACCGATGACCAGGGGCGCGATGTGCTCTCGACCATCATGTATGGTTCGCGGGTATCGCTGGTGGTGGGCATTTGCGCGGTGATGCTGTCGATGCTCATCGGCATTTCACTCGGTCTCATCAGCGGCTACGTGGGTGGCTCGGTCGATGCCTTCATCATGCGCGTGGCCGATATCCAGCTCTCCTTCCCGGCGATCCTCATCGCGCTGTTGATCGACGGCGTGGCGCGCGTGGCCTTGCCCAAGGGCATGCACGACCAGCTGGCGGTGTATGTGCTGATCTTCGCCATCGCCGCTTCCGGCTGGGTGCAATACGCGCGCACCGTGCGCGGCTCGACGCTGGTGGAACGCAACAAGGAATATGTGCAGGCCGCGCGCGTAATCGGCAGGAAACCGCTGGCCATCATGTTCACCCACGTGCTGCCCAACGTCACCGGGCCGGTACTGGTGCTGGCCACGCTGCATGTGGGCACCGCCATCATCACCGAGGCCACGCTGTCGTTCCTCGGCGTCGGCGTGCCGCCCACCCAGCCCTCGTTGGGCACGCTGATCCGCATCGGCAATGACTTCCTGTTTTCCGGCGAATGGTGGATCACCGTTTTCCCGGGCGCGGCACTGGTGATCCTGGTACTGTCGATCAATGTTCTCGGCGATTGGCTGCGCGACGCGCTCAATCCGAAGTTGAGGTAAGCGCATGAACACCAACGTCGCCCCACTCCTGCAGGTCAAGAACCTGCGCATCGAATTCCCCACCCGCCGCGGCACGCTGGTGGCGGTCGATGACATCAGTTTCGATATCGCGCCGGGCGAAGTGCTGGGCGTAGTCGGTGAATCCGGTGCCGGCAAGTCGCTCACCGGCGCTGCCGTCATCGGCCTGCTGGAGCCGCCCGGCCGCATCGCCGGCGGCGAGATCCTGCTCAACGGCCGGCGCATCGACAACCTGCCCTTCGAGGAAATCCGCAAGATCCGCGGCCGCGAAATCGGCGCCATCTTCCAGGACCCGCTGACCTCGCTCAACCCGCTCTACACCATCGGCAAGCAGATCACCGAAACCATCCGCACGCATCTTGATGTGTCCGAATCGGCGGCGCGCGACCGTGCCGTGGCATTGCTGCAGGAAGTCGGCATTCCCGCCGCGGAAAAACGCCTTGACGCCTACCCGCACCAGTTCTCCGGCGGCATGCGCCAGCGCGTGGTGATTTCGCTGGCCCTGGCCGCGCAGCCCAAGCTCATCATCGCCGACGAGCCCACGACCGCGCTCGACGTTTCCATCCAGGCGCAGATCATCACCCTGCTGAAAAAGCTTGGCCGCGAGCACGGCACGGCGGTAATGCTGGTCACCCACGACATGGGCGTGATCGCCGAAACCGCCGACCGCGTGGCCGTGATGTATGCGGGACGCATCGCCGAGATCGGCCCGGTCGGGGAAGTGATTCACAACCCGCAGCACCCTTACACGATCGGCCTGATGGGCGCGATTCCCAACGTCGGCGACAACAGCGAGCGCCTCGCCCAGATCGAAGGGTCGATGCCGCGCCTCACCGCCATTCCCAAGGGCTGTGCGTTCAACCCGCGTTGCACCCACGTCGGCGAGGTGCCCGGTGGCCGCTGCACCAGCGAGCGTCCCGGCCTGCTGCCCGCCGGCAAGACCCAGGCCGCCTGCTGGCTGCACGCCAACCAGGGCGCGATTGATCTCTCGAAGGTGTCCGCATGAGCACGCCGGCCAAATCCGACAGCAGGGTCCTGCTCGATGTGCGCGATATCGCGCGCGATTTCGACGTCTCCAAACCGTGGCTCAACCGCGTCATCGAAGGCCAGCCCCGGCAGATCCTCAAGGCGGTGGACGGCGTATCGTTCACCATCAACCGCGGCGAAACACTTTCGCTGGTGGGCGAGTCCGGTTGCGGAAAATCAACCGTCGCACGCCTCATTTGCGGCTTGTATGAACCGACGCAAGGTAGTGTGATGTTCGATGGCGTCGACATGGCCATCCAGGAAAATCGCGACAAGCATCGCAAGCGCTTTCAGATGATATTCCAGGACCCCTACGCCAGCCTGAACCCGCGCTGGCGCGTGGGCAAGATCATCGCCGAACCCATGCTCGCGCATGAACTGGTGCACGATCCGGTGCAACTCAAGAAGCGCGTCGACGAATTGCTCACCCAGGTCGGTTTGTCGCCACTCGATGCCGAGAAATTCCCGCACGAGTTCTCCGGCGGCCAGCGCCAGCGCATTTCCATCGCCCGCGCATTGTCATCGAATCCGGAATTTCTGGTCTGCGATGAACCGACCTCGGCGCTGGACGTGTCGGTGCAAGCGCAGATTCTGAACCTGATGAAGGACCTGCAGCGCGAGTTCGGCCTGACGTATCTGTTCATCTCGCACAACCTCGCCGTGGTCTCGCACATCTCCACGCGCGTGGGTGTCATGTACCTCGGCCGCTTGGTCGAAGTGGCCGACACCAAACAGATCTTCACGCGGCCGCTGCACCCGTACACGCAAATGCTGCAATCGGCCATTCCCGATCTGCAGATGACCGGCAAGCAGCGTACGCCCGTGGCCGGCGAAGTACCCAATCCGCTCAATCCGCCGCCGGGCTGCACGTTCCACCCGCGATGCCCGCATGCCAATGAGCGCTGCAAGGTCCGAGGGTGGAGTGTCGCCTGCCCTCGTTGAAGTGATCGAGCAGCAAGATCGCCGGCATCCCGCGCGCGGGGCCCCTGTTGCCCGGTGTCATGCGGTGGAAGAAAAGCGGATCAACATCAAGGTCGCGGCGCCCGCTGGGGGTCGCATCCCCGCGCCCCCTGCTCCTGCGCCGGTCGTACGCACGACAAAATCATCAACATCAAGAACGCCCTTTGAACGCGCGCGCCCGACGCGTCGCCACGATTCCGGCCATTTTTGCGCCTGGGAGGCGCGCCAATGCTGGAGTTTGCCGTCATCGCGGCATTGTGGGTGCTGGACGTGCGGCGCCATAATGGGCTTTGCCCTCGTCAAGCGGGATCATGCCCCGACTGTTCTTCGCCCTCTGGCCCGACGACCGCGTGCGTGCCGCGCTCACTGCACAGCGCGATGTGGTGGCGCATGATTACCGCGGGCGGCCGATGCGCCCAGACACGCTTCACCTGACGCTGGTGTTTGTCGGCCAGGTGCCGGAATTGAAGGTGCCGACGCTGATTGCCTGCGGTGATCGCGTCCATGTTCCCTCTTTCAGGCTGGACGTCGACGCCCGCTCGCACTTCAAGCCCATCAAGCTTGCCTGGCTCGGCTGCACCGAGCCGCCTGATGCCTTGCACATATTGCAGTCGCGCCTGCGCGCGGAGATCGAGCGTGCCGGCTTTGAATTGGACGACGTGCCGTTCGAGCCGCACATCACGCTGGCGCGCAGCTGCACCTTGTTTCCCGCACCACAGGCGGTGCCGCATGTCGACTGGCACGTGGAAAGTTTTGTGCTGGTCGATTCGCACCAGACGCCGGCGGGCCCGCTGTACCGCGTGCTCAAATTCTGGACGCTGGACCCGTGAGATCCGCGGGCCGCGCGACGGGACTTACTTCTTCGGCGGCGCCTTCAGCATTTCCAGCCACGCCTTCCAGTCCACCGGGCCGGAATCGAAGCGCTTTTGCAGGTTCTTCAGCACGTTCGGCCAGCTTTTCGAAAAGTAGTCGAATGCCTTGTCCCACTCGCCGCCCTCACCCCAGCCGACGTGGTGCAGCGTCACATCGGTCAGGGTGTCGCCCCGCGAGATAAAACGGACAACCACCACGCTACGCTGCTTCCGTGCCTCGGGCAGCGATGGCGGCGCATTCCAGGTAAAGCTCAGCATCTTTTTTTCCTGGAAGCCGATGATGCGCATGTCGTCGGCCCCCTTCATGCCCGGCGCGCCGAACGGGTTGATGTAAATCTCGAACGGACCATCGACGCGCAGTTCCACTTTCGCATCCGGCGCGAAGAAGGTCTTGATGCCTTCGCTGGTGGTCCAGGCCTTCCAGACGTCATCAACGTTGGCCTTGACGGTGATCTTTTCGTTGATGGCACGCTCCTGTGCCTGTGCCGTGCCGGTGAAAGCAGCCAGCAGCAGGACAAAGAACGCAATGGTGACACGTCTCGATTTCATGTTTTCTGCTCCTATGGTCAAAGCCCGATGCCACGCGCCATCAGCACTGCTGCCAGCGGCAGCAACGAGGCGAGGTGCAGTTCAATCATGACAACGCGCCGCGCGCGCTTGACCTCGCCAGGCGCGATGCCACTCTCGCCGGCGGCCATCGACTGGCGTGACCAGCGCAGGAACATGCGCGCCGGCACCACCGCCAATGCTGCCACCACCACGAACAACGCCATCTTCGCGTGGAATGCCGGGTTGGCAGCGTAAAATTCCGCGCCTTTCGCGCCCCAGAACAATCGCGCCAGCCCCGAGACCAGCGTGACGGCCAGCGCGCCGAGGTACCACAGGTCGATGCGCGCGAGCAGCTTCACCATCGCGGCATCGGGCGCATTCCTCAGCATCATCGCCTCCGCCGTCAGGAATGCAAACATCAGGAAGATGGCGGTGAAGTGAAAGTAGGCAAGCAGCGCGTCGGCAATCATGGGTGAACGACCTTTTTCATGCGTTCCAGCGCCTCGGCGATGCGCTCGATCGGCTGCGTGTAGGCGATGCGAATGTGCTGTTCCGGCGCCGCGGCACCGAAGTCGCGGCCGGGCGTGACGGCCACGTGGGATTCTTGCAGTATTCGTGCGGCCAGTTGGAAACTGTCGGTGGCAATCTGTGACGAATCTGCATAGACATAGAAGGCACCTTGCGGAACAACCGGCACCTCAAAACCCAGTCGTCGCAGACCTGGAATGAGGAAATCGCGACGTGCCTGGAAGTCGCGGCGACGCTCTTCAACAATGGCAATCGTCTCAGGCTTGAATGCGGCCAGCGCAGCGTACTGTGCCAGTGTCGATGGCGAAATGAACAGGTTTTGCGCCAGCTTTTCGACCTCGCGCACGTAAGCCGGTGGCACCACCAGCCAGCCCAGGCGCCAGCCGGTCATCTGGAAATACTTTGAAAAGCTGTTGACGACAAACACATCGTCGCCCAGCGCCAGCGCCGTTGTTGGCGCGATGCCATAGGTCAGCCCCTGGTAAATCTCGTCGACGATCAAGGTGCCATTGCGCGCCAGCACTTCGCGGCGAATTTTCGCCAGTTCCTCGGGCGCGATCACCGTGCCGGTGGGGTTTGACGGTGTGGCCACCAACGCGGCCACACTGCGGGCATTCCAGTGCGCGCCGATGTGCTGCGCCGCCAGCTGGTAGGAGAACTCCGGGCCGACGGCAATCGTGCAGGGCACGCCTTCCATGGCGCGCACGAAGTGCCGGTTGCAGGGATAGCCAGGATCCGCCATGAGCACTTCGTCACCGCTGTTGAGCAGCACGCCAAACGCCAGCAGCAGCGCCGCGCTGGAGCCGGCGGTGACGATGATGCGTTCCGGCGCCACCGTCACGCCGTACTTTTCCCGGTAAAACGCGGCGATGGCCTCACGCAGGGGCAGGATGCCCAGCGCCGAGGTGTAAAACATCGGTCGCGTGTTGAGCGCGGCGATCGCCGCCTCGACGATCGGCTGCGGTGTGGTGAAGTCCGGCTCGCCGATTTCCATGTGGATCACGTCGTGGCCCTGCCGCTCCAGTTCGCGCGCAGCGGTCTGGATTTCCATCACCTGGAACGGAGCGATGTGCGACATGCGGGACGCGAGGCGGTGGAAGGATTCGGGTTTCATTTTGTGTTTCCTGACGGTGGTGCACCGCGCGGGACGGACTACTTCTGCAGGTCGTCCCAGGCCTTCGTCACCCGCTTCACGCTCACCGGAAACGGCGTGCGCAACTCCTGTGCGAACAGCGACACGCGCAGCTCCTCGATCATCCAGCGATACTCTGCCGCCTTCGGTTCCAGCCAGTCGGTCAGCTTCAGGGCATTCTGCCACAGCGGCCGGATGGACCGTGCCTGTTCAAGGTCGCGCTCCATGCTGCCCTGCTTCGCTTTGTTGAGCCGCAGGACGATGGCTTTGAGGTAGCGCGGGTAATGCAACAGCTGCTCCAGCGGCGTATCGCGCAGGAATTCGACGCCGAACAAATGATCGAGCTGGTCTTCGATTTCCGGCCCGATGTGCTCCCAGGTCTTGACGTAGCGCTCCTGCAGCAGCTTGCGAATCTCGGCGGACGCGCTGAACGATTCCTCCATCGCGCGCAGCAAGGCCTGGGCGTTCTCGGCCAGCTTTGGCTTGCCGGCGACGCGCGCGGCGGCGAAAGCAGGCTCGGCACGGATGACCTCGCCGGCGGCGTCCACCATGGTTCCGGCCAACGCCGCGAACGCGACTTCGGCGCGCATCTCGTCCTGGGCATGGTTCTTGGCTTTGGGGAAATAGAGGCCGTACTGGAAGGCGGCCACCGGCGAGAACTTGATGCCGCGTTCGACGAACTTGACCTGCTCGGCCAGCTCGAGCATGAACAAACGCGTGAGGCCGCGACGGTGGCTCTGCCGCGCGGCTTCGGCCTCGTCGAAGATCTTGATCGATACCGTCGTGCCGCAATCGACCAGCGCCGGGTAGCCGTCGTAGCGGATCTGGTTGCGCTCGAAGTTGATGGTCGGCGGCAGTTCCTCAAAATCCCAGCGGGTGATGTCATCGCGCTCCAGGCGATTCCGGTGCAGGGTCGAAAAGACCGTGCGTGACGCGTCGGCAAATTGCGCTTTCAGCGCCGCGAAGTCGCGCGACACCGCCAGTTCCTTGCCGTCGGCATCGACGATTCGAAAGTTCATCAGCAAATGCGGCGGCAGGCGCGACGGATCCCAGGCATCGGTCGGTGCCGCGATCTGGCGGCGCTCGGCCAGGTAGCGCGTCATCATGTCCAGCAGCGGCATTTCAGCGCCGGACAGGTCGCGCATGTCCTCGCGCCTCATCAGGTAATCGATGAAGTCATTGACCGTGTCGGGCACCGGCACGATCTGGCTGCGCAATCGTTGCGGCAGCGACTTGAACAGCGCCGCCACCTTGTCGCGCAGCATGCCCATGACCAGCCACTCGAAACGCGCGGCGATCACCTGGTTGAGCACGGCAACCGGCAAGGTGATGGTGACGCCATCCATGGCGTGGCCGGGCTCGAAGCGATAGGCAAGCGGGAAAATGGCGCCGCGATGCCGCACCGATTTCGGGAACAGCTCGAAGGTGATCTCGCTGGCCCCGCGGCGCATCAACTGCTCGCGCGTGAACTCTAGAATCGCCGGCTGCTTTTTCTCGGCGTCCTTGCGCCAGCGTTCAAAGCCGGCCATGTTGACCACCTCGGGCGGGATCACGGCATCGTAGAGGTGGAACATGTCTTCCTCGTCGATCAGCACGTCCTGGCGGCGCGCCTTGGCCTCGATATCCTCGATTTCGTCGACCAGTTTCAGGTTGTGGCGCAGGAACTTGCCATGGGTATCGACCTCGCCGGCCACCAATCCCTGGCGGATGAAAATCTCGCGCGATTCCACCGGATTGATGGCGCCATAGTGCACCCGCCGCCGCGGATTGATGATGAGCCCGTACAGCGATACCTGCTCGAACGCGACCACCTGGCCCGACTTGCGCTCCCAGTGCGGCTCGAAGTGGGTACGCGTCACCAGGTGTCCGGCCAGCTGCTCGATCCATTCCGGCTCGATGGAAGCCACCGTACGCGCATACACGCGTGTGGTTTCCGTCAATTCGGCGGCCATCACCCACTTCATGCGGGTGGCCTTTTGCGCCGCGTGTTGCTGGTTGCGGCGCGGCAGCTGGAATTTGATGCCGCGCGTGCCAAGGTAATGATCGCCTTCCGGCCCCTTGGTGCCCACGTTGGAGATGAGGCCGGTGAGCAGCGCGCGGTGCACCTGTTCAAACTTGGCCGGAGATGCATTGAGGTGCATGCCCTGCGCCGCCACCAGTTCCGCCAACTGCGCATGCACATCACGCCACTCGCGCATGCGCATGGGCGAGAGGAAATTCTCGTGCAGCTGCTGGTCGAACTTGCGGTTGGATTTCTTGTGCTTCCAGGCGTCCTCGTAGTATTCCCAGAGCTTCACATAGGCCAGGAACTCCGACTGCGGGTGCGCGAACTTTTCATGGGCCAGCGCCGACTCCTGCTGCTTGTCGTGGGGGCGCACGCGCGGATCCTGCACCGACAACGCGGAAGCGATGATCAGCACCTCGTTCACACAGGCTTCACGTTCCGCCGCAATCAGCATGCGTGCAATCGCCGGATCCACCGGAAACTTGGCCAGTTGCCAGCCCAGCTTGGTCAGTTCCTTTCTATCGTCCACCGCGCCCAGTTCAAACAGCAGACGATAGCCATCCTCGATCATGCGCGGGCTGGGCGGCTCGATGAACGGAAAATCGGCAATATCGCCCAGCGCCAGCGACTTCATGCGCAGGATGACGTCGGCCAGCGAGGTGCGCAGGATTTCCGGCGTGGTGAAGGGCGCGCGGCCGTTGAAGTCCTCCTCGCTGTACAGGCGCACGGCGATGCCGCTGGCCACGCGCCCGCAGCGGCCGGCGCGCTGCTGCGCCGAAGCCTGCGAAATCGGTTCGATCTGCAATTGGTTGATCTTGCTGCGCGGGCTGTAGCGATTGATGCGCGCGACACCCGCGTCGACCACATAGCGGATGCCCGGCACGGTGAGCGAGGTCTCGGCCACGTTGGTGGCCAGCACAATGCGTCGGCGGTGGCTGGTCTGGAACACGCGATCCTGCTCGGCGTTCGACAGGCGCGAATACAGCGGCAGCACTTCGCAATGCGCGGGATGGTGCTTTCGCAGCGCCTCGTCGCAATCGCGGATTTCGCGCTCGCCGGGCAGAAACACCAGCACGTCGCCTTCGTGGGTCTCGTGGAAGATTTCATCGACCGCCTTGACCACGGCGTCCTCGATCGGCACCGCATCTTCGGCATCGTCGAGGAAATGCTCGGGGCGGTAGCGCACCTCCACCGGGTAGGTGCGTCCGGAGACTTCGATCACCGGCGCGTCGTTGAAGTGGCGCGAGAAGCGCTGCGGATCGATGGTCGCCGAAGTGATGATGACTTTGAGGTCCGGGCGCTTGACCATCAGTTGCTTCACATAGCCCAGCAGGAAATCGATGTTGAGGCTGCGCTCGTGGGCCTCGTCGATGATCAGCGTGTCGTAGCGCCGCAGGTTGCGGTCGCTGTGGGTTTCCGCCAGCAGGATGCCGTCGGTCATCACCTTGACGAAGGTGTTGTCATCGGTATGGTCGCTGAAGCGGATCTTGTAGCCGACGGCATGATTGCCGGCCGCGCCCAGTTCCTTGGCCAGACGCGTGGCCAGGCTACGCGCGGCAATGCGGCGCGGTTGCGTGCAGCCGATCATGCCGTTGATGCCGCGACCCAGTTCCAGGCAAATCTTGGGCAGCTGGGTGGTCTTTCCCGAGCCCGTTTCGCCGCAAACAATCACCACCTGGTGCTTGCGAATCAGTCCGGCAATCTCGGCGCGGCGCTCGGCGATGGGCAAGGCGTCGTCGAACACCGGGCGTGAAACCGCGGCGTGCCGCTCGCGCCGGGCAGCGTGGCGCGCCTGCGCGGCGGCAAGGGCCGCCTGCAATTGCTGGTCGAGGTCGGCGGTGGGCTCGTTACGGCGCGCCAACTCATCGCGTTTTCGCGACAGGGCGATGACGCGGCCGCGATCAGCGGCGAGGATGCCGTTGAGGTCAAGTCGTGGTTCTGGCATGGAGCGCGCATTTTACGCGCTCGCCGGTGCCCACCCGCGTTTGATCCATCGCAAGTGTCGCAGGCTCGTCAAGTCGCTAGACTTGAGCACATCCCGGGAGGACCCGGGTACCAACAATGAGTGTGATCCATCATGCACATCGTCCCGCTAAGCAACATTGACGGCAACCTGCGCGCACGCGCGGCGGCCCCCTGATGGCAAATCGCAGCCGCGAGCCCGCCATGCCGCAAGCGCTCACGCAGCGGGGGAAATGTGGCCGCTGACATCGACGCCGCTATGCTCGGCAGCCTGCAAACCGGCATGGAGATTGACGGTTTTCGCTTGCTCGAGCGCATGAACCCCGGCGCCACGGCGCATCTGTTCAGGGTCGAGCGTGTCGATGGCACACACGCCGCGTTTCCCATGGTGATGAAAATTCCCAAGGTCGGGCGCAAGCAGCCGAGCGAGAGCATCATCGGCTTCGAAACCGAGGCGATGATTCTGCCGGCCCTGCACGGCGATCATGTGCCGCGTTTTGTGGCTTCCGGCGATATCGTCGATACCCCGCACCTGGTCATGGAGTGGGTGCATGGCGCAGGTCTGGCCGGCATCGCCGCCAAGGCACCGCTGCCGGCCGCGCAGGTGGCGCAGCTGGGCGCCGCGCTGGCCGATGCGGTACACGCGTTGCACCAGCAAAATGTGATTCACCACGACCTGAAGCCCGACAATGTGATTGTGCGCAACGACGGCAGCATGGTGCTGCTCGATTTCGGTTTCGCCCGGCACGCGCATTTTCCCGACCTGCTGGCCGAGGAGAAGTTTTATGCCGCCGGCTCCGCGCCGTACGTGTCGCCGGAGCAGCTGACCGGCTCGCGCGCCGACCCACGCAGCGACATCTTCGCCATGGGCGCGATCATTTACGAACTGGCTACCGGCCAGCTGCCGTTCGGCATCCCCGAATCGGTCAACCAGATGAAGCATCGCCTGTGGGCCTCGCCGGCGCCGCCACGCGCGCACTTGTCGGCGATTCCACCGTGGTTACAGGAAGTGATCCTGCGCTGCCTCGATCCCGACCCGGCAACGCGTTATCAGGCGGCCTCGCATGTTGCCTTTGACCTGCGGCACCCGGAGCAGGTGCAGCTCACGCCGCGCGCCACGCGCAATGCGCGCCCCGGTTTCATGACCCAGTTTCGGCTGTGGTGGTATTCACGCCATGAGCGTCGCGCACGGACCCGAAAACCGCTGGTGCACATCAGTCCGAGCCCGGTCATCATGGTCGCGGTGGACACCTCCCACCCGGAAGACGAGCGCCATTCCGCTTTGCAATGGACGGCACGGCAATTGGCGTTGCTCAATCTCGAGTTCCGCATGATCTGCGTCTCGGTGGTGCGCGGCATGCCGGGCGGCGAAGCGGGCAAGGTCGAAGACACGCCCTCGGGACAGCAGCTGGTGCACAAGGTGCGCCTGCGCAACTGGGTGGAGCCGCTGGGCCTGCCGCCGCAGCGCCTGTCGCTGCACGTCATCGAATCCGGCGAGCCGGCGGCCACGCTGCTGGAATTCGCCAGGGGCAACAACGTCGACTTGATCGTCATCGGCGCCCCGGCTCCGGGCGATGCCGCGCTCGCCTGGTGGCGCTCCACCGCCTCAACCGTGGCCGCCAATGCGACCTGCAGCGTGCACGTGGTACGCATGCCCTCGCGGCCGCGAGAAGACTGGCAAGCCAAGCCAATCGATCCGCATCCGAATTAGGAAACTCCAGCATTGGCGGGGCTTTCCAGCCATTTTTGGCCTGAGAGGCGCGCCAGTGCTGGAGTTTGTCCTTCGGAGCGCTCAGGCACGATCCACGCGACAGGCAAAGCAGCCGCGGCGCGCGTAGTGGATATGCAGGTATGCCACGTCGCTGTCGGCGAAGAAACGCGCGATGAGCGGCTCGATGACCGACCCGTCCACCACCTCGGCGTCGACGATGCAATCCCGCGCATCGTAGGCGCGCACCGACAGCAGCCGCACGCGCACCGGCGCCGGTACTTCCGCGACCGCCAGCGCGGGCGCTTCCACGTTTCGGCGCACGAAGATCGGTCCCGACGCGCGATAGGGGGAGCTTGCCGGCTGGTGTTCGTACGCCAGCAACAGTAACTCGTCACCCGGCAAGGCGTGCGCGAGGCTCACACGGCAGGGAAATCCCGTCGGGTCGTCGCCGGCAATGACGCGCTCGATGCCGCGCGATGCCAGCACGGCATCGTCAAGCGCAAACAGAGGTTGAAAGGGCTGCGGCGAAAGGCCGCGGATCTGGAATGCCATGCATTGCTCCTGGGAGTGACAATGCCGGCATTTTCGGGGCGCCCGCCAGGCGCCGCCATCGGTTTCCTGCGGGTGAATTCGCCGGCCGGTCGAAACCGGCTGGCCCACCGGATCAGCCCTCGAGCTGGATGCCTTCGGCTTCGAACACGCGCTTGACCGTCGGCCGCGACGCCACGCGTTGCGCGTGCTTGGCCCAAACCGGATAGCGGTCTTTCATCGGTATGCCGATGCGGTTGCCCCAGCGGTAAAACACCAGCAGGTAGGGGTCGCACACGGTGTACTGGCCGCCCATGGCAAAGGTCTTGCCGGTGAGCATCTTGTCGATCTCGGCGTAGCAGTTCTCCAGCGTGGCGCGCGCCGTGGCCTTGATCGGCTCATGCACCGACACGTCCTCGGCGAAGCGCGTGGGCCGGAACAGGCCGGCGACGGCAATGTGCACGGTGGAACTGAGCCAGCTCATCAGCGCCAGCGCCTCGGCTTGCCGCCAGGTGTCCTTGGGCCACAGCCCGCGTTCGGCGTAGCCGCCGCCCAGATAGGTGAGGATGGCAACACACTCGGTCAGGACCTTGCCATCGACATTGAGGGCCGGAATGCGGCCCCGCGGGTTGATCCGGAGGTAATCGGCCTTGCGTTGCTCGCCATCCTTGAGCGACACCAGCACCGGTTCAAAGGCGATGCCGAGTTCCTCGAGGACGATATGGGGGGCCAGCGAACACGCGCCGGGCGAATAGTAGAGCTTTATCATTAATGGCTTCTCCGGGAGACGCCGTCATAGTCTCGTAATGAGGGATGATGTGTCAAACCTATTTCCCCCGGCGGCCTGCACTTCGGCGTAAAACTGGTCGACGATCGTGGTCACCGGCAGCTTGGCGCCATTGCGGCGCGCTTCTTCCATGCAAATGCCCAGGTCCTTGCGCATCCAGTCGACCGCGAAACCGAAATTGAACTCGCGCTTGAGCATGGTCCGGCCGCGGTTTTCCATCTGCCACGACTGTGCGGCGCCTTTGGAAATCACGTCCAGCACAAGGTTGCCGTCCAGCCCGGCCTTCTCGGCGAAGGCCAGCCCTTCCGACAGCGCCTGCACCAGCCCGGCGATGCAGATCTGGTTGACCATCTTGGTCAATTGCCCGGCGCCGGAGGCACCCATGAGCGTGGTGGCCTTGGCATAACAGTCGATGACCGGCTTGACCTGGTCGAAGGTGTTCTGTTCGCCCCCGCACATCACCGTCAACTGGCCTTTTTCGGCACCGGCCTGACCGCCGGAAACCGGCGCATCGATGAAGCCAATGCCCTTTTGCATGGCCATCGCATGCAGTTTGCGCGCGACATCGGCCGAAGCGGTGGTGTGATCGACCAGGGTGGTGCCGGCACGCATGGCGTTGAGTGCCGCCTGGCCCACTTCCAGCAGGTCATTGTCGTTGCCGACGCACATCATCACCAGCTCGGCGCCCTGCACGGCCTCGGCAACAGTCGGGCTGGAACGGCCGCCGTGTTGCTTTGCCCAGGCTTCGGCTTTGGCCGTGGTGCGGTTGTAGACGGTGACATCGTGCCCCTTGGCCTGGAGATGGCCGGCCATCGGGTAGCCCATGACGCCGAGGCCGAGGAAAGTGACTTTGCTCATGTATTGCTCCTTGGGATTTAAAACGCTGAGGGCTGCGAAGCGGGGAGGACGCGGCGCGACACAGCGCGCATTGCGCCCGCCTTACCCCTGATCCCTCACGGAATGATCAGATTCGGCGGCACCTTGCCGTTCAGCGCGGCCTGCAGGTTCTCCGCCGCCAGCATCGCCATGCGCAACCGCGTCGCGCGGGTGGCGCTGCCGATATGCGGTGTGAGCGCCACGTTGTCAAGGCTGAGAAATTGCGCGTTCAGCGCCGGTTCGCCTTCAAACACATCAACGCCGGCGCCGGCGATGCGCTTTTCCTTTAGCGCGGCGATCAGCGCCAGGTCATCGACCACGCCGCCGCGCGCGGTGTTGACCAGGATCGCAGATGGTTTCATCAACGCAATATCTTCCGCCTTGATGAGATGGTGCGTCGCCGGCGAATACGGCACCATCACCACCACGAAATCGCTTTCCTTCAGGATGTCTGCCTTGCTGGCATAGGCAACATTGAGCCGGCTTTCGGCAGCGGTATCGAGGCGCGTGCGGTTGTGGTACTTCACGGTCATGTCAAAGCCCGAGGCGCGGCGGGCGATGGTCTGGCCGATCCGGCCCATGCCGATGATGCCCAGCGAGGCGTGATGCACATCGGTGCCCAGCCACTGCTGCAGCGCGAAGCCCTTTTTCCATTCGCCATTGCGCAGCCGCCGTTCGGTTTCGGTGATGCGGCGCGCGGCGGCCATGAGCAGCGCAAAGGTCAGGTCGGCGGTGGTGTCGTCGAGTACGCCCGGCGTGTTGGTGACCTGCACACCGCGCCTGCCGGCCTCGGCCACATCGATGTTGTTGTAGCCCACCGCAATGTTGCTGACCACTTTCACGGTCGGGCAGGCGTCGAAAAAAGCCGCGTCGATCTTCTCGGTCAGGCAGGCCATCACGCCGGCGCATCCGGCCGCGCGCGCCCGCAGGGATTCGGCTGAAAAAATATCGTCAGAGGCATTGTGATCCACCTCGAACTGCTGCGACAGCGAGGCGACGATTTCCGGGAAAACCTGCCGGGTAATGAGAATTTTCGGTTTCATAAATTGAAAGAGACTATGCACGGCCTCAACATCACCCCCGTACCAACTCCGCCCCGCTGAGCGGCGCCACGCGTCCGCTCCAGCCGGGGCGAGTTATTCCGGCGGCAGCGCCGTCCGGAATAACCCTACTTGTACAGCAGGTTCGGCAGCCAGAGGCCGATGCCGGGGAACGTGTACAGCAAGATCAAGGCGATCACCTGAATGACCATGAACGGCATCATCCCGAGGAATATCTGATTCAGCGTCACATGCGGCGGTGACACCCCCTTGAGATAGAACGCCGCCATCGCCACCGGCGGCGACAGGAATGCCGTCTGCAGGTTTAGCGCCACCAGCAGGCCGAAGAACAGCGGGTCGATGCCGAAATGCGGCAGCAGCGGAATGAAGATCGGCATGAAAATAACGATGATCTCGGTCCACTCCAGCGGCCAGCCCAGCAGGAAAATGATGACCTGGGCCAGCAGCATGAACTGCACCGGCGTCAGGTTCATGCCCAGCACCCACTGGTTGATGATTTCCTGTCCGCCCAGCAGCGCGAACGCGGCCGAGAAAATGCTCGAACCGACGAACAGCCAGCACACCATCGCGCTGGTCTTGGCTGTCAGGTACACCGACTCCCTCACCACTCCCAGGGTCAGCCGTCGGTAAGCGGCGGCCAGCACCAGCCCCCCCATCGACCCCATGGCCGCGGCCTCGGTCGGCGTGGCCAGCCCGAAGACGATGGTACCCAGTACTGCAAGGATCAGCATAGCCAGCGGGAAGAATGAACCGAGCAGCATCTTGAAGATTTCAAGGCGCGCGAAGGTGAAGATGGCGTAGAACACCAGCAGCGCGGCAGTACCAATGCCGAACGTGATCCAGAAAGAATTGGGCGCCGGCACGCGCTCTGCCGCGACGGCTGGCGTTGCCGCCGCGGCCGGCTTGGCAGCGGCAACCTTAGCTGCAGGCGGGTTTGCCGCAGCGGGCGCGTCAGCAGTTTTCTTGGCATCGCTGCTCGGCGGTTCCTTCAGGCCGCCTTCGGCCGGTGGCTCCGCAAGGCCGCCTTCTTCCTTCGGCTCGGCCAGACCGCCGCTGTCGCCCTTCGCGTCATCGCCGGAACTGAAACCTGTTCCCATTTCCACCGCATCCACCGATACCGCCTCCACCGGCGCCGTGACCATCCGGTAAGTGAGGCCCATGGCAATCGTAAAGGCGATGGCCGGCAACAGGGCGATGAAGAGCTGTGACCACAGCATTTTGCTCGGCGCTTCCGGCGTGGTTTTGGCGCTGAGTGCGGCGATCAGTCCTTTGACCACGTTCTGGCCAAACGTGCGGGACACCGCTTCCGCCACCGGCGGCAGTTTCACGATGCGATCTTCCTCGGACAACGGCGGCGCGAGGCTGGGCTTGAGTTTCGCCACGACGATGAGGTAGCCGACGTAAAGCGTGGCCAGCATGATGCCGGGGAAAAAAGCGCCCGCGTACAACTTGACCACCGACACACCCGCAGTGGCCCCGTAAACAATCAGCAACACCGACGGCGGGATCAGAATGCCAAGGCAGCCGCCGGCCGTGATGGCGCCGGCCGCAATGCGCACGTTATAGCCGGCTTTGAGCATTGCCGGCAGTGCCAGCAATCCCATCAGCGTCACCACCGCGCCGACGATGCCGGTCGCCGTGGCAAATATCGCGCAGGTGACAACGGTCGCGACCGCCAGCGACCCCGGGACGCGGGCCATGGCCAGGTGCAGGCTCTTGAACAGCTTCTCGATCAGGTTGGCGCGCTCGACCAGATAGCCCATGAAGACGAACAGCGGGATGGAGATCAACACATCATTGGACATGACCGAGTAGGCGCGCTGCACCATCAGGTCCAGCGTCTGCTGAACCGCCAGCTCCGGCGCCCGGCTGCGGAACGCCAGCCACGCGAACATCATGCCCATGCCCATGAGCGTGAAGGCTGTCGGAAAGCCGAGCATGATGGCCACCACGATCAGCGCCAGCATCAGCAGGCCGAGGTGGCCGTTGGTCATTTGCGAAGGTGCCGGCATCAGGATGAACACACCGATGACGACGAGCGCCATGATGGAAAGGCCAAACCAGATTTCTTTTTTCACTTGTGGGCCCCTTCCTGCGCAACCACCAGCGAGTCCAGCTTGGCGATGTCCTCGTCCTTCACATGCACCATTTCCTTAAGCTTGTCGACGTCGACTTCCTCCACGTCGTCCACTCGCAATGGCCATTCACCCTGCTGCAGGCAGACGATGCAGCGCAGGATTTCGACGACGCCCTGGATCAGCAGCATGGCGCCGGCGATCGGGATCACGGTCTTGAACGGATACACCGGTGGCCCGTCCGAGGTGATGTTGGAGATTTCCTTGATGGCCCAGGACTCGCCGGCGTAGTTGTAGCCCGCCCAGCACAGCGCCACCACGCCGGGGATGAAAAACACGATGTACAGGGCAAGGTCCAGGCCGGCCTGCAGGCGCGGCGGGAAAAAACCGTACAGCACGTCGCCACGTACGTGGCCGTTCTTGGACAGCGTGTACGCGCCTGCGGTCATGAACAGCGTGCCGTACATCATGATCATGACGTCGAATGCCCAGGGGTGCGGATGATCCAGCACGTAGCGCGAAAAAACCTCGAAGGTAATCATCACCGTCAGCAGGAGGATGAGCCAGGAAAACGTCTGGCCGACCCAGGTGCTGATCTTGTCGACGAAAAGAAATAACTTCTGCATGATTGGTCTGCTCTAAAAAAATCGACCATCCGGATGGTCCGGATGGTCGATGGGTGACGCGGTTGGGCGATACCTCTCAGGCCTTCTTGCCTGGAGCAGCCTTCTGGCCGAAGAAATGGTTCATCGCCATGCGACGGCTGATGTTGGTGTCCTGGTCCCATTTCACGGCACGTTCCGCAAAGGCCCTCTGCGATGCGACGATTTCCTTGAACAGCGGGTTTTCCGCTGACTTCTTCTCAAGGATCGCGCTCCAGAGCTTGAGCTGCGTTTGCAGCACTGCGTCCGGGGTTTTGTAGAACTTGACCTTGTCCTTGGTCTGCAACTCGATGTAGTCCTTGGAGTAGCGATCGACGGCCTTCCACGACATATCGGCCGACGCCGCTTCCACGGCACCCGCGACGATAGCCTTGATCTTGGCCGGCAGGGCATCGTACTTCGGCTTGTTGAACATGATTTCAAAGGTCTCTGCACTCTGGTGATAGCTTTGCAGCATGCAGACCTTCGACACATCCGCGAAGCCGAGCAGGCGATCCGACGTGGCGTTGTTGAATTCGGCCGCATCCAGCAGGCCGCGATCCATGGCCGGCACGATTTCGCCGCCGGGCAGTGCATTCACCGCCGCACCCATCGCCGTGAACAGGTCGATGGCCAGGCCGTTGGTACGATATTTCAGGCCCTTGAAGTCTTCCGGCTTGGTGACCGGCTTCTTGAACCAGCCCAGCGGCTGCGTAGCCATCGGGCCATACAGGAAGGACTGAACGGTGGTGATGCCGATGGAGGCATACAGCTTGGCGAGCAGTTCCGCGCCACCGCCGTACTTGTGCCAGGACAACAGCATGTTCGCGTCCATGCCGAAGGCCGGGCCCGAATTCCACAGCGCCAGCGCATTCTGCTTGCCGTAGTGATAGCCCAGCACGCCATGGCCGCCGTCGAGCGTTCCTTTCGACACGGCCTCCAGCAGCCCAAATGCCGGAACCACGGAACCCGCAGGCAACACCTCGATCTTGAGGTCGCCGCCGGTCATGTCGTTCACTTTCTTGGCGAAGTCCAGCGCGTATTCGTGGAAGATGTCTTTCGATGGCCAGGTGCTTTGCCAGCGCATGCTGATCGGGCCGGCCTGGGCCTTGGCGATCATCGGGAATGCGGTAATCGCCGCGCCGGACGCGGCTGCGGCGCCTGCCAGGAATTTGCGGCGCGTCGGTTTAACTTCAGGCGATGCACCGGGTTTGGTGATGTCCTTCGTCATACTTCCTCCTCGTTTGGATTGGGATGCCACTGGTACGGTGGAAACGACTGCAACAGATCCTGTTCCGCCTCGCGGGCACCGCTTTTTCGATGCGGTGCGCCGCAACTTCACTTAACCGTTAGATGCTAGTCGTGCCCCCGGGGTTACGCAATAGGCGGGGATCAAAAAACGGTTGCAAGTGCTTATCTGCATCATGAATTGTTGCGGCGCAGCATGGGCCGCTTCGATCGTTTATCAACATTTGAGCGTCGCGGACCGAGTCCAGCGTGCAACTTGCTTCCAAGAATCGTGTCAGTAAGGAAAATATATTTGTACAAATGTTCCCGGCGCCGGGCATGGCCTTGCGTCCAGGTGAATTTCGAATGCTCCTGCCTTTGTCTGGTCCCCCGTAACCACGTCAAAAATCATGTTTCGAACGCTATTGCTCCGATTTGCCCTGCCGTTGATTCTTGTCGTCGGCGCGGCCTCGTTTTTGGCACTGCCATACGTGGAGAAGCTAATTACCGGCTGGTTCAGCGCGGACGTCGAATCCCGGGCCAGGCTGGTAATGAATTCCATCGAAGAGCCACTGGTTGAGTTGACCGCGCTTGCCGACAAAACACGCCTTGAACGCTATCTGGGGCGCATTGCGCTGGACGAGCGGCTCATGGGTGTGGTGATATGCGGCATTGACGGTAAAACCTTGTTCCACCCGGCGTCGATACCGGCGCAGGCTTCCTGTGGAATCGGTGGCGATCGTGACACGAGCAGTGTCGTCGCGACACCTCGCGGTGCAATCCATGTTTATCGTTCCGGCCCGATCGTCACCCCGAACGCGCAGCCGTTCCGCGCGCTGATTGTCCACGACCTGAGTTTCGCGGATCGCCGCCAGACAACGGTACGAGACTATTTTCTTGCCTTTGCGGCGCTGTCTGCGCTGGCGTTGATCCTGCTCATGATGGGAGCGGCCTGGCTGATGCTCAGAGGCATGTTCGCCAACCTGATCAGGGACATCAAAAGCCGGAATTTCCTCGAAAGCGATGTATCTCACCGATCGACAATTCCGGTGCTTTCACAGGTGCGGCAGGTGTTGCGGGAAATCGAGAAAGACCAGCGGCTGGAAATCGATTTCCACGAAAACTGGACACCGCAGGCGCTCAAGCATGTTGTGACCAAATACCTGGGGCAGCCCCAGGTGATTGTTGTATCCAACCGTGAACCTTACATCCACAACGAGGCCAAGGACGGCACGATTAACCTGCAGGTTCCGGCCAGCGGCATGGTAACTGCGCTGGAGCCCATCACGCGGGCATGCGGTGGCACCTGGATAGCGCATGGCAGCGGCAGCGCAGACCGGGCCGCGGTCGACCGGCATGATCGAATCCGGGTTCCGCCGGACGATCCTGCATATACATTGAAGCGAGTTTGGCTCACTGCGGAGGAAGAGGAAGGCCATTACTACGGCTTCTCCAATGAAGGCCTTTGGCCGTTGTGCCACCTCGCTTATGTGCGCCCCGCGTTTCGCGAGAGCGACTGGCAAACTTATTGCGCCGTGAACATGAAGTTCGCGAACACCATCAAAACTGAGGCAACCGACGATTCCCCGCTGGTACTGATTCAAGACTACCACTTCGCCTTGGCGCCGCAATATGTGCGCGAGAGATTGCCGGACGCGACCATTGCCGTGTTTTGGCACATACCCTGGCCCAACGCTGAGACCTTTGGCGTCTGTCCGTGGAAAGTGGACCTTCTCAAGGGCCTTTTGAGTGCCGACATTCTGGGCTTTCACACCCGGTACCACTGTCAGAATTTTCTGGCCACGGTCGACCGGTTCGTTGAATGCCAGATCGATCGCGAGAATCTCACCGTCCAATTGGGCAACCACACCTGCCATGTTGCCGCCTACCCGATCTCCATCGAATGGCCTCCTCGCTGGCTTGAGTTTGTACCGCCGGCACCCGTCTGCAGAACCAACGTTTGCGTCCGTCATCGCATCGGCAGCAATGTGCTGATCGGGGTTGGCATCGAGCGGTGGGATTTCACCAAGGGCATCCTTGAGCGCTTCCTCGCCATTGAGTCATTGCTGGAGAACTCGCCGGAATACGTCGGTCGAATCTGTTTCCTTCAAGTCGCCGCACCGACGCGTTCCAAGCTGCCGGCGTACCAGGCGCTTCAGCGTGACACGACTGCCACGGCGGAAAGGATCAACGCGCGATACTCGAACGGTGAATGGAAACCCATCATCCTAATTGGCGAACATCAGGATCCGCCGGCCGTGTTTGAGTTGATGCGTGCCGCTGATTTTTGCCTGGTCAACAGCTTGCACGATGGCATGAACCTGGTGGCAAAGGAATTTGTCGCGGCACGTGACGATGAGGATGGTGTCCTGATTCTCAGCACCTTCGCAGGTGCATCGCGCGAGTTGGTTGAAGCTTTGCTGGTAAATCCATTCGCCATCGGCGAGACAGCAAATGCCATCCGTGTCGCGCTGTCGATGCCACGCAAGGAACGCAAGGAACGCATGGCGCTCATGAGACGTACCATCAGTGAAAACAATGTGTACCGATGGGCCGGAAGAATGCTCATGGACGCGTCGCGCATCCGGCGGCACCAGCGGCTCTTTCGCGGTGCATCCGGGTAGCGGACATGCGCATCCCAGACGTCTCGACGCGGACGTCGCGGGCCATGCGAATTCGACCAACAGGCCCGTTAAATGACAAGCCTTGAACTTGGCGTCATCGGCAACTGCACTGTCAACGCCGCCATCAATCAGTCCGGCAGCATCGTCTGGTCGTGTTTTCCCCGGCCGGACGGTGATCCGGTGTTTAACGCCTTACTCAACAACAACACACCCACGGCGTGTGACGCCAGGGGCTTTTGCAGCATTGAAATCGCCGACCTCGCAGCGATTGAGCAGCGATATCTGGACAATACGCCCGTCCTTTTGACGACTTTGCGCGACCGTCACGGCAATGCAGTGGAAATTACTGATTTTGCGCCGAGGTTCAATCTGTTCGACCGCATGTTCTGTCCCGCCATGTTGATCCGGCGCATTGCGCCCGTCGCGGGCAGACCGCGGGTCAGGGTGCAGATGCGCCCCGACTTTGACTACGGCCGCACTGCTCCCCAGGTGACGCGCGGAAGCCACCACTTGCGCTATGTGGGTCCAAGCCTGACCTTGCGCCTGACCACGGATGTGCCAGTCACCTACGTCATGGACGAGTCTTTCTTCCTGCTCGACCGCAGCGCAAACCTGCTGATTGGCGCCGACGAACCCGTTCAGGAAGGCATCGGCGAGCTGGCCCGGAGTTTCGAGGAACGGACAGTGCTCTACTGGCGCAAGTGGGTGCGCCCGCTGGGCCTGCCACTCGAGTGGCAGGATGCGGTCATCCGGTCGGCAATTACGCTGAAACTTTGCACGTTTGAAGACTCCGGCGCCATCGTCGCTGCCATGACGACCAGCATCCCGGAAGCTGCCAATTCGGGGCGCAATTGGGACTATCGTTTTTGCTGGTTGCGCGACGCTTTTTTTGTTGTCCGTGCGCTCAACAGCGTGTCCGATGTGGCAACGATGGAGAATTACCTCCGGTACTTGCTCAATGTCGTGAAGAGTGCCGAGCCGGACCGGCACTTGCAGCCAGTGTATGGCATCGGCATGGAAGCAAAACTCACCGAGCGCGTCGTTGACGCACTGCCCGGCTACCGGGGAATGGGGCCTGTCCGGGTTGGCAATCAGGCGTTCGAACACCACCAACACGATGTGTACGGCAATGTCATCCTCGCAGCGACACAGGCCTTCTTTGATGACCGCCTGCTTCGCAAAGCGGGCGCACGGGACTTTGCGGAACTGGAGTGGCTGGGCGCACGCGCATTGGCGCTCTTCAACAAACCGGATGCCGGCATGTGGGAGCTGCGTACCCGCGCCGATGTTCATACCTCGTCCAGCCTGATGTGCTGGGCTGCGTGCGACCGCCTCACGCGAATCGCCGCAAAGGTAGGTCGGATGGATAGTGCTGCAAAATGGCGCGCACACGCAGCCGACATCCGCACAACGATCCTGGAGTCCGCGTGGAATCCTGCGATCGACGCATTTGCATCGACGTTTGGCGGTGCCGATCTCGACAGTGGCGTGTTGCTGTTGGGTGAGGTCGGGCTGGTCGATCCCGCTGATCCGCGGTGGCAAAGCACCATTGACGCCATTGGTCGCGAACTGGGCGACGGCAGCTATCTATACCGGTACAAGAATCCCGACGATTTCGGCGCGCCGCGAACTGCGTTCACCGTATGCACATTTTGGTACATCGATGCCCTGGCCCGGGCGGGAAGAACCGAACAGGCCCGTGACCTGTTCTGCAAGTTGCTCGATCGGCGCAACTCACTGGGGCTGCTTTCTGAGGACATTGATCCGGTCACGGGCGAGCTTTGGGGAAATTTTCCGCAAACCTACTCGATGGTAGGCATCATCAATTGCGCGATGCGGCTGAGCCAGCCGTGGGACAGTGTGCTGTGATCGGCTTTTTTCGATTCAATGCATCGACGGGACGCGCCGGCTTTCGCACGGGTGCAATGATTGGTTGCGACGCAGGCACCGCGTCCCCGCCGGCTTGAAGCTCCGCCTGGCTTCAGGGCAAACCGGTTTGCCGGCCAAGATCGGATGCCAGATGCTTCAAGTCGGCGAGACTGGGCGAATTCGCTGATCCAATCCACCTGCATAGCAACTCGATCACCGCGTTCGGTCCGACAAGCTGCCATTGTCCGGTGCCGGTGATGCGGTCGCCAACAGAAATGGTCAAGCCGCCCAGCCGCCTGACCTCATCAAACATGCTCAGGTCCGTAATGTCGTCACCGATGGCTATCGGTTCACGGTCGGCAAAGCCCGCATGTTGCATCAGCCAGGCCACGCCTGTTCCCTTGCTCACTCCATCCGGTTTGATCTCCAGCACGCGGTGCCCGATCAGGCATTGCCATCCGGGTGAGTGCCGTGCGCAAAGTGCAAACACTTTGCCAAAAAGGTCCGCCGCGGATTGTTCCGTTCCACGTTCGTGAATTGCCAATGCGCCATTCTTGTTTTCCAGAATCGTCCCGGGGAAAAGGGCAGCAAGACTTTCAATGTCACGCAATATCGCGGTGGGCAACGGATCTGCCGGCCGGCGTTCGACAGCTTGCCCGGCAATGCGAAGTTCGAGACCGTGCACGCCCACTGCGTGCCCACAAAATGGTTTCAGCAGTTGATCGATGACATCAATATTGCGGCCGCTCACGATCGCGACTGCGCCGTCGAGGCGCCGCTCGAGGGCTGACAGGATGTCCGGTAACGCCGGCGGAATGTCGACCGTTTCAGGATGCGCGGACAACTCCAGCAGCGTACCGTCGAGATCGAGAAACAAACAAGGGCTTCTGTTCACAGCTTATTCGGCTGGCCGACGGCTGGTTTGGTGGTCGGTGGACAACATTCTTAAAAGTTGGGCAATGGCAGTGTCGGCGCCGCCCAAGCTGCCGCCGAGCGAACCATTTTGGCTACTTTGTTACTGCTGGGACCGTTACCGGGCTCGGATGGTTCCGCTGAATGAGTGCATCCGCATGCCAGCCGAGCACCGCGAGCATGACGAAAAAGCCGACCACATAAGCGACGGCCACATGCCAGCCGTGCTTCAGCCAGTTGCCGACCGAACGCGCCTCCGGATACATGCTGGCCAGCGCCACGCCGGCGGACGAGCCAAACCAGATCATCGAGCCGCCGAAGCCGACGGCATAGGCCAGGAACCCCCAGTCATATCCGCCCTGCTTGATAGCCAATGCCGTCAGCGGAATGTTGTCGAACACGGCAGATACAAATCCCAGGCCGAGGGCCGTGACCCACGAGGCGACCGGCAATTCTTCCACCGGCATCATCGACGCGCAGGTCACCAGCGACAACAGGAAGATCGCACCCTTGAATGCGGACGGCACCACCTCCCAGTCGGGCCGGCGGATCGGCAGTGAAATCAGTATCGCCACCCACACTGCCACACCGATGAATGGAAAGTGATCGGCGTAGGCGTTGAACTTGATATTCACGGTGACGTTGGTGGCGATGGCCATCACCAGGATGAGCGCGACAATGCCCACCCGCCCCCAATCGACACGCGTGTGTTCATTGGCGTTCTTCAGAATCGGCGAATATTTGTGCTGCTGCAGTGATGCGGGGATTCCGCAGATGATGAGCGCCACCACTGCCGCCACATAGGCATCGAAAACCTGAATGGGATTCACACCGGAAATCCACAGCATGGTGGTGGTGGTGTCACCCACCACGCTGCCGGCGCCGCCCGCATTCGACGCTGCGACGATGGCCGCAAGATAGCCCACATGCACTTTTGCCCGAAACAACTGATGCGCCATGGCGCCGCCGATCAATGCTGCGGCGATGTTGTCGAGAAACGACGAGAGCACGAATACCATGACCAGCATGACGAATGCGCCCTTCCAGTCGTCGGGCAGGTATTTTGGCAGGATCACCGGCACATGGCTCTTCTCGAAATGCCGCGACAGCAGCGCGAAACCCACCAGCAGGCACAGCAGGTTGGACAGGATCACCCACTCGTGGCCCATGTGCGCGGCGAAGCCCGCCACGCCGGCGCCGGTCTTGAACCCCGTGAAAATAATTTTGTACAGGGCGATGACGATCATGCCCGTTACCGCCACCCGCAAGGTGTGCGCGTGGAACAGCGCCACGCCAAGCAATGTCGCCGCAAACAGGATGAAATCGACGGGGATGCCGGCAATGCGAATGAGCTCGGGAGTCATGGTGGCTTAGGGGATGAGAATGACGTGGACGCGATAGGGACCGTGCGCGCCGATGACGAGGGTTTGCTCGATATCGGCAGTACGGGATGGTCCGGAAACGAAAAACGTGGCGCGCGGCGGCTCGCCGATCTCGGCGCGCATCAGTGCGAAGGCATCCTCCATGGTGGCAACGATGCGCGATTTCCTGACGATGCAAACGTGTGTCTCGGGCAGCAGCGCTGTCGCTTTCGGCGTGGCCGGCGCGCCCAGCAGGAGCAGCGTGCCGGTTTCGCCGATACCGCAGTAACACCCCGTCAATCCGATGAGGTCATCGGCATTGGTGGTGCGATTGTCGTAAACGATGCCGGCGTCCGCCCAGGGCAGCCTGGCGAATTCGGCCCAGCCGACACAGCGCGCTGCGAGCGACTCGGCGGCGATGTAGCGGGCAACTTCGCCCGGCACGTGCGCGACAGAAGCCACCTCCGCGCAAGTGGTCTTGAGGCGATCGCATTCGGCGATGAAGTGCGCCACTGGGTCGTGCATGGCCAGCGACGGCAAGGGTCCGCGCTCATGTTTGGCAATGTGCGCACGCACCGCATCGATTTCGCCTTCGCCGGTGGCGCCGTGCCTGCCCGACTGCGCGCGGATTCGCGCCAGGATGTTGTCGCGCGCGCTCATTTCGCCGCCTTGCGCGCTGCGTAAAGTTGGCGGAAGGTTTTGCCTGCCGGCGCGGGCATGTCGCGGCCGTCGGTCCAGCCGTCGATGCCCGGCAGCGAGTGGATCAATTTCTCCCGCCCCCCCAGCCACGCACCGATGCGCGCGCCAATGCGTGAACTGAAGGCGTACAACCACGGACGCTGCGCGAAGAATCCCCAGACCTGCATGGGGAAGCGCTCGCTGAACGGCCGCAGTCCGCCATCAAACTGCCGCTCGCGCCATTTGCGCATCAGATCCGGCAGCGGAATCTTTACCGGGCACACCACCGCGCACTCACCGCAGAAGGTTGCGGCATTGGGGAGGTCGCCGGCGTTCTCGATGCCCACGTAGGTCGGCGTCAGCACCGAGCCCATCGGCCCCGGATACACCCAGCCGTAGGCGTGGCCGCCGATGTTCTGGTACACCGGGCAGTGATTCATGCAGGCCCCGCAGCGGATGCAGCGCAGCATGTCTTTCATGTCGCTGCCCACCAGCTTGGTGCGGCCGGCATCGACCAGCACGATGTGCATCTGCTCCGGGCCATCGCTTTCGTTGGGCAATTTCACCCCGGTGGTGAGCGTGAGGTAATTGGCGATCGACTGACCGATGGCGCTGCGCGGCAGCAGGCGGATGAGTGTGGCGAAATCTTCCAGCGTGGGAATGACTTTTTCGATGCCGGTGACCACGCAGTGAATGCGCGGGATGGTGGTCACCAGGTCCGCGTTGCCCTCGTTGGTCACGGTCAAGGTGGTGCCGGTTTCGGCGATGACGAAGTTGGCGCCGGAAACACCCATGTCGGCGCCGAGAAAGTGCGCGCGCAGTTCCTCGCGCGCTTCACGGGTCATGGCGGGAATATCGGTCAGCGCCGGCTTGTGATGCGCCTCGGCGAACAGCGCCGCTACCTGCTCCTTGGATTTATGTACCGCCGGCGCGACGATGTGCGAGGGAGGCTCCTTGGCAAGCTGCAGGATGTACTCGCCCAGGTCGGTTTCCATCACATGGATGCCGGCGCCCTCGAGCGCGGCGTTGAGGGCGATTTCCTCGGTCACCATCGACTTGGACTTGGTGACGGTCTTCACGCCGTTGTTTTGCGCGATACCCAGGACGATGGCGTTGGCTTCCTCAGCCGTCTCGGCCCAGTACACCTTGCTGCCGCGCCGCACCGCATTGCGCTCGAACTCGATCAGGTATGCGTCGAGATTGTCGATGACGCGGTTGCGCAGCGCCGCCGCGTAGGTTCGAATGGCCTCCCAGTTGTCGACCTCGGCCACGCCCTTGGCGCGTCCGTCGACGAACTTGCCCTTGGCCTTTTTCATGGCGTTCTGCAAAACGGCATCGTTGAGCTTGTCGCTCGCCGTCTGCTTGAAGTGCATGCTGTGGACTTGCATGGTGGCCTTGAAAATCTAGGAAACCGCGGATGAACGCAGATCAACGCGGATGAACTCTCCCACGCGGGGAGCACCAGCAGTTGACAGCCAAACTCCAGCATTGGCGGGCTTTTCCGGGCAAAAACGGCCTGGAAGCCGCGCCAGTGCTTGCGTTTGGCACAGACCACATCTGCGTGCATCTGCGTTCATCTGCGGTTTCATGATTTTTCCGTCAACCCCGCCGCGACTTCCGCAAAGTGATAAACCCTGGTCTGCGTATCGCCGTTGCGCCGCAAGCGCCCTTCGATATTCAACAAGCAGCCCAGGTCACCGCCGACAATCGCTCCCGCGCCGGTGACCCTCACGTTGACGCATTTGTTTTCGGCCATACGCGTCGAGATATCACCCAGCTTGATCGAGAACGTGCCGCCGAAACCGCAACACTTTTCACTGTCGTTCATTTCGCGGATGGTGGCACCGGCTTTGGCCAGCAATGCGCGCGGCTGTGCCTTGATGCCCAGTTCACGCAGGCCCGAGCAGCTGTCGTGATAGGTGACCTCACCGGCATAGTTCCCGGCGATCGACTCGACCTTCAACACGTTTACCAGGAAGTCCGAAAGTTCGTACCACTTGCCGGCAAGCGCGCGGAACGCGGCCTCTTCCGGCTCGCCATGGAACAGATCCTCGACGGCGTGTACTTTCATCTGTCCGGAACAGGAGCCGGATGGCGCGACCACGTAGTCGCAATCCTTGAATTCGGCGAGAACTTTGCGCGCCAGGTTCTTTGCCACCTCGCGCGCGCCGGAGTTGTAACCGGGCTGGCCGCAGCAGGTTTGCGTCGCCGGCACCACCACCTCGCAGCCGGCATCCTCCAGCAGTTTCAGCGCCGCGAAGCCGATGTTCGGGCGGACGAGATCGACAAGGCAAGTGACAAACAGTCCGACTTTCATGACAGGCATCTTAGCGCATGGCGCGAACATGCAGGCGTATGAAGGTTTGCGCGCACAAATCGCGGATGGGGCAGATGCCGGCAAGTTTGATCGAACTCAAAACGCGGCCGCCCCCGCCAATGAAAAACGCCGGCAAGGCCGGCGTTGTGGAAGCGATTGATGCCGCGCGAACTCAGCCCAGCTTTTGCGGAGGCAGCGATACCTGGTGCTTGTTGTTCTCCAGCCATTTCTTGATGCGGTTGGCATCGCCCAGGCGCGTCAGCTTGCCCCATGAATCGAGCAGCACAATGACCACCGGGTTGTTGGCGATGGTGGCGTGCATCACCAGGCACTTGCCGGCTTCGTTGATGTAGCCGGTTTTCGACAGACCGATATCCCAACCGGAATTCTTCACCAGCGCGTTGGTGTTGTTGAAGCCCATGGGGCGCTTCATGTTCGGCAGGGTGACATGCAGTTCCGGCGTGGTTGAGAACTCGCGGATCTGCGGAAATTTGGACGCTTCGGCCACCATCAGCGCCAGGTCGGAGGGGCTGGCGACATTGCCCGGCGCCAGGCCGGTCGGATCGACGAAGCGGCTGTTTTGCAGGCCGATCGACTTGGCCTTGGCATTCATGGCTTCAACGAAGGCGGGGGTGCCGCCCGGATAGGCGCGACCCAGCGCAGCCGCGGCACGGTTATCGGACGCCATCAGCGCGAGGCGCATCAGGTCTTCGCGGCGAAAGGCCGTTCCCACCGGCAGGCGCGAGCGCGAACCCTTGAGGGTATCCACGTCGGACGCGTCGATGACAATCGGCTCGTCCATGCTCATCTTCGCTTCCAACACCACCATCGAGGTCATCACTTTGGTGATGGAGGCGATGGGCATCGGTGCTTCGGCATTCTTGGCATACAGCGCCTTGCCTCTTACCGGATCGAACACATAGGCGGCGTGCGACAGCAGGTTCGGTTCGCCGTCCTTGTTCAGGTCGGGTGTGCCCTTGACGCGCTGCATCTTGGCTTTCTTGGCCGGGGCGGCGTCGGCGGCACTCGCAATGGAAGCGCTGCCCAGGCAAAAGAGCGCGACAAAAGCCGCGATAATGCTAAAGCCGGTGTGTAGTTTCATTGCGCGCACGAGTTGGTCCGTCCGTTCGAAGGGGATCACCTTAACAAAAACAAGGCCAATCTGGCAAGATTTCATTTGGCACCTGATATTTCAACCGCAACCCACTCTTTTTCCACACAATGTCCGCTCCCAAATATCCGCACCCCGATACGCTCGCGGTGCACGCCGGCCAATCACCCGATCCGGCAACAGGCGCGCGGGCGGTGCCGATCTACCAGACGTCCTCGTTTGTCTTTCCCGACGCGGACACGGCCGCGTCCTTGTTCAACCTGGAACGCGCCGGCCACGTCTACTCGCGCATTTCCAACCCCACGCTTTCGGTGCTGGAAGAACGCTTGGCCGCGCTCGACGGTGCACCCGCCGCGATTGCCGTGGCATCCGGCCAGGCCGCGCTGCACCTGGGCATTGCCACCCTCATGGGAGCGGGCGCTCACATTGTCGCGTCCAATGCCCTCTACGGCGGTTCGCACAACCTGCTTTCGTACACCCTGCCGCGCTTCGGCATAGCCACCACCTTCGTCAACGGCCGCGACCCGGACGCTTGGCGCGCGGTCATCCGGCCCAATACCCGGCTGCTGTTCGGCGAAACGGTAGGCAACCCCGGGCTGGATGTATTGGACATCCCGATGGTGGCCGAAATCGCGCACGCCGCGGGCATTGCGCTGATGGTCGATGCCACCCTGACCACGCCGATACTTTCCCGCCCGATATCGCAGGGCGCAGACATCGTCATGCATTCGGCCACCAAGTTCCTGTCGGGCCACGGCATCGTCATCGGCGGCGTACTGGTCGACGGCGGCACCTTTGACTGGGAAGCGTCGGGGAAATACCCGACGCTGACCGAGCCTTATGACGGCTTTCACGGCATGGTCATGTCCGAGGAGTCGTCCGTGGCCGCACTTGCGCTGCGCGCGCGGCGCGAAGGACTGCGCGATTTTGGCGCAGCCATGGCGCCGATGACGGCGTTCCAGATCCTGCAGGGCCTCGAGACCCTGCACATCCGCATGCCGCGCCATGTCGAGAACGCGCGCAAGGTGGTGCAATTTCTTTCCACCCAAAAAGCGGTTGCCCATGTCACCTACCCGGAGCTGGAATCGCACCCGGATCACGCCGTCGCGCAGCGCTTGCTGCCGCAGGGCGCCGGCGCGGTGGTCAGCTTCGACCTCAAGGGAGGGCGGCCGGCCGGCAAAGTGTTCATCGAGAGGCTTGCGCTGTTCTCGCACCTGGCCAATATCGGCGACGCCAAGTCGCTGGTGATTCATCCGGCCAGCACCACGCATTTTCGGATGGACGCGGCGGCGCTGCGGGCCGCGGGCATCAGCGAAGGCACCATCCGCCTGTCGATCGGCATCGAGCACGCCGACGACCTGATCGAAGACCTCTCCCGGGCGCTGTCGGCCGTGGAGAAAATGAAATGAGGTTTCTCGTCCAGCAGCAGCCCGCCTATGTCTATACCGGCGGCAAACCCTTCGATGCCGCCAAACCGAGCGTGGTGTTCGTCCACGGCGCAGCCAATGACCACAGCGTCTGGACCTACCAGGCGCGCTACTTCGCCCACCACGGCTGGAACGCGCTGGCGGTCGATCTGCCGGGGCATGGCCGCAGCTTTGGCGAGGCGCGGGACAGCATCACCCAACTCGCCGACTGGCTCGCCAACCTGCTCGACAACGGCGCCATCGCCCGCGCGGCGCTGGTCGGGCACAGCATGGGCTCGCTCGCCGTTCTAAATTGCGCGGCGCGCCACGCGGACCGCGTCTCGCACCTCGCCTTGCTCGGCTGCAGCGTGCCGATGCCGGTGTCGGACCTGCTGCTCGATGCCGCGCGCAACCGCCCGGCCGAGGCCTTCGACATGCTAAACATCTGGGGCCACGCGCCGCAATTGAAGTGGGGTAAAAACCCGACGCCGGGAACCTCGTCGATGATGGCCTACAAGCGGCTGCTGGAACAAAGCCACCCGGGCGTGCTGGCGCGCGATCTAGCCGCCTGTCACGCGTTTCAAATGGTCGATGCCGCGCTGGCCGCCGTGAAGTGCCCGACGCTGCTCATTACCGGCAGCCGCGACATGATGACGCCCGCCAAGGCCGGCGTGGCGTTGGCCGCGCGCATTGCCGGTACGCGCATCGCGGCACTCGATGCCGGCCATTCCATGATGCAGGAGGCGCCCGGCGCCACGCTGGATGCCCTCAAGGGATTCCTGAAGTGATGAAGCGCATGCTTGCCCTGCTCCTGCTCATCGCCGCTGCCGGCACGCTCCCGGCGAGTGCCGCGCAACCCGATCCACCCAACAAGCCTTCGACGACGGCACCGCGCCCGCTGCCGCCGCCGCCCGAGGGGGAACTGCGCGTGCTGTTCGACGCACGGACCGACAAGATCGCGGGCATCACCAACATTACCGTCAAGCTGCAGGACAGCACCACCGAGTTTCGCGTCGATGTGGCACAGCGCGGCGCGGGTGCGGCCGCGGTCAACCAGCAGCAGCTGCGCACCGGCTGGAAAGCCGGTTACTTCTTCGTGCGTGACGACTGCCTGGAAAGCGACGAGACCAAGCGGCCCATCCGCTGTGTGGTCGACCATGTGTTCACGTTCGTGGAAAGCAGCAAGGGCAAACGCCTCGTGTATCTGGGCGAGGTGTATTCGGGCGACGACTGCGTCGAGGAAGCCAAGCTGGGCTGCGCGCTGTACGAGGAGTTTTTCACCGACATTTACGATGTGCTGGAGGTCAATACCGTGTTGTCGCGCAACGATGCCCCGGTCATCCTCGTCGAGATGCGCGCCACCGGCGGCCAGTTCGACGTCGACCTCGACGAAACCTGGGGGCGCAACCAGGAACGCTTCATCGCCGGTGAAAAGTGCCTGGCCGCCAAGGGCGATGCACAACTGACCGCCTGCGTGGAAGGCATCACCCCGCGCCGCGCCTATTTCTTCAATGCCACGCTGGCCACCTACACCCAGCGCAAGGATGAGCTCACGCGCACCCGCGCCTACGCACGCAGCGCCATGTGCATCGGCGCGAGCGATGAGGAATGCAGCGAAACACTGCGCCTGTCGGCACTGTTGCTGCAGCGCGTGAAGTCGGGCGAGCGGCCGCGCAATCGCGGCAAGGTCACCACCAACCTGATGCTGCGGCCAAGTGCGCGGGTGGAGAGTTTGAAGCAGTGATGCGCGGTTGCGTTTTCGTGGTTTGACCAACGAAAACCCCTCCCATCCTCCCTTTAGAAAAGGGAGGGGCGGCTTAGTTGGAGCGTAGTGCCCAATCTGGCGCTTCCCCCTTTTCTAAAGGGGTGAAGCAGGGAATTCGAGAAGCACGCTTCGAGCCTGCTGAACGGCGAGGCAATGCAGTGCCTCGCGCGCCCTGCGAGGGGATGGAGGGGGATTTTCGGTGGTCAATCAGCGGCAAGCATCAAAAAAAAGGCAGGGGAGCCCACTACGCCTGTCGCACCAGTCCCTCAGGAATCCCCCGCTCCTCTTCCTGCTGCTGCAACTGCCACATCTGTGCAAACTTGCCCTTCAGTTCGAGCAGCTCGCGGAAGCTGCCGCGCTCGATGATGCGGCCAAATTCCATCACCAGGATCTGGTCGGCGTCGATGATGGTGGAGAGGCGGTGGGCAATGACCAGCGTGGTGCGCTCCCGGGCAATTTCGCGCAGCTCCGCCTGGATGGCTTTCTCTGTCGCCGAATCCAGCGCCGATGTGGCTTCGTCAAAAATCATGATGGCCGGATTCTTCAATAGCGTGCGGGCGATGGCCACGCGCTGCTTTTCGCCGCCGGAGAGTTTCAGCCCGCGCTCGCCGACCATCGCCTCCCATTTGTCCGGCAGCCGCTCGATGAATTCCAGCACGTGCGCGCGCCGCGCTGCGTCCTCGATCTCGGCATCGGTCGCGCCGGGCCGGCCGTAGGCGATGTTGTATCGGATGGTGTCGTTGAACAGCACCGTGTCCTGCGGCACGATGCCCAGGCTCGCGCGCACCGATGCCTGCGTGACCGCGCGGATATCCTGGCGGTCGATGCTGATGCTGCCTTTCTGGATGTCGTAAAAGCGAAACAGCAGCCGCGACAATGTGGACTTGCCGGCACCGCTGGAACCGACCACCGCCACCGTCTTGCCGGCCGGCACCTCGAAACTCACATCGTGCAGGATCTGCCGCTTCGGGTCGTAAAAGAAATCGACGTTGTCGAACCGCACACTGGCGCCATTGATGGCCAGCGGCTTAGCGCCCGGCTTATCCGCGATCTCCTGGTTTTCGCCCAGCAAACGGAACATCTTTTCCAGGTCGGTCAGGGCCTGCTTGATCTCGCGGTACATCACGCCGAGGAAATTGAGCGGAATATAGAGCTGGATCAGCAGCGCGTTGACCATCACCAGGTCGCCCAGCGACAGCGAGCCGTTGACGATGCCGTCGGCCGCGCGCCACATCAGCAGCGTGACGGCCATGGCAATGACCATGCTTTGCGCCGAGTTGAGCATGCCCAGCGACATCTCGCTCTTGGTGGCCGCCGCCTCGTAGCGCTGCAGGTTCTTGTCGTAGCGTCCGGCTTCAAATTCCTCGTTGCCGAAATACTTCACCGTTTCGTAATTGAGCAGCGAATCGATGGCCTTGGTATTGGCCTTCGAATCCATCTCGTTCATCTGCTTGCGGTGATTGGTACGCCACTCGGTGATGGCGATGGTGGTGGCGATGTACAAAACGATGGCCGCCAGCGTGATTACCGAAAACCAGATGTCGAATTTTTTTGCCAGCAGCACCGTCACCAGCGTGATCTCGAGAATGATCGGGATCACCGAGAACAGCATGAACGACAGCAGCGTGGAAATGCCGCGGGTGCCGCGCTCGATGTCGCGGGTGACGCCGCCGGTCTGGCGTTCCAGGTGGAAGCGCAGCGAAAGGCCGTGCAGGTGACGGAATACCTTCAGGGCGATGCGGCGCATGGCGCGTTGCGTGACCTTGACGAAAACCACGTCGCGCAACTCGCCGAACAGCGTCGACGACAGGCGCAGCGCGCCGTAGGCGACCAGCAGCGCGAACGGCACCACCAGCACCGCTTTCGACTTGTCCAGCGAATCGACGATTTCCTTGAGGATCAGCGGCACGCCGATATTGGCCAGCTTGGCCACGACCAGGAAGGTCAGCGCCAGCGCCACGCGCCAGCGGAAATCCCACAGGTAGGGCACCAGCGAGCGGATCACCCCCCAGTCGCTGTAGGGGGCGATGGCCTGTTTCGAAGAGTCGGCCGGTTTGGAATCGGGGGCAGCAGCGGGAACAGCGTGATGATGTGCGGACATGAGGACGGGGTGTGGAAGGAGGAACGCGCCGGCAATGATTATCCCGCCTGGCACCACGGCTTAGCGAAGCCACGCGACATGCCCTTGATGGGGGCAGGGTCATTGCGGCGGGATGGTCTCCACACGATACACCATCACCTCTTCGCGACGGCCGGCGACCGCGGTGCGGCCCAGCGGCGAGACGCCGTCCGGCGCCAACCCCTGCAGCAGCGCGGCGGCAACCGTGCTCTCCGAGGCCAGGATGCGGGTTCCGTAGCGCTTGTTGAGCGGCTCGATGCGCGCGGCGAGGTTCACCGCGTCGCCGTACACGGTGTAGCCCTGCCGCTCGGCCGCGCCGATGCTGCCGGCGCACACAAAGCCGGTATTGAGGCCGATGCGCGTCGGCAGCGAGATGCGGCGGCCCGAGCTGAGGGTGAACTGTTCGCTGTCCAGCGCCGCCTGGATGGCGATGGCCGCTTCGATGGCCGCGCGCGCGTGCTGCGGATTCTGCGTCGGCACATTGAAAATCGCCACCACCGCATCACCGACAAAGTTGTTGACGGTGCCGCCGCAGCGATGGATCACGGCATTGAGCACCGAGAAGTAGGCGTTGAGCAAGTCCACGGTTTCGTGTGGGGCCAGCGATTCGGAGAGCGTGGTGAAGCCGGCGATGTCGGTGAACATGACGGTGGCTTCCACCGATTTCGATTCGATCAGGCCGCCGCTCTTGATGAGCTCGTCGGCCACCGTCGGCGACAGGTAGCGGTGCAGGGCCGACTTGATGAGTTCGCGCTCGCGCAGCGCATCCACCATGACATTGAAGCGCGACGTGACCTCGCCCAGCTCGTCGTCGGTCAGCACGGCGGCCTTCGACTCCAGGTCGCCGCGGCGCACGTTTTCCTGCGCCCGGAACAGCTCCCTGGCCGGCGCCAGCAGGCTGCGGCTCACAAACAGTACCGAGGCGGCGATGATGTACAGCGAGGCGATCAGGTCGAGCGCGATTACCTCGCCCGTCGACAGCCCCTGCGCGCTGCGCAGCGGCTCAAACACCGTCAGGTCCAGCGCCAGCAGCAACGCCGGCAGCAGGCTGATGATGACGAAGATCACGCCGAGTTTTCGCGCCAGGCCGAGCCGGACATTGCCGCTGGCGCGCCTGGGTGCGAACTGCAGCGTCTCGCGAAAGTGCCGGCGCATGGTCAGCGTCAGGTCGCTGACGAAGAAATAGATGAAATACGCATAGAAGCTGGCGTACACCAGCGCGTACCAGAGGATGGCAGCGCCGACAAACCAGGTCGGCACGTCCGCCAGTGCCGATTCCGCGGGCGTGAACACCTTCAGCGCGAACGCCGTGCCGCAATACACCAGCACCAGTACGAATGCCGCGAGCCCGGAAAACTTGGGCAGGTTCTGGATGCGCAGCGACGCGCGGCGTTCATTGCCGCGCCGCTGCTCAAAATCGGCAATCGGGCCGTACAGCCAGATGCCGGCCGCCAGCGTCGCAGCGCCCAGCAGCAGCAAACCCGCCACGATCTTGGGCACCACTTCGAAGCGGCCGGTGATGAAAATGAAAATGCCCGTCACGCCCAGGTCGAGCAGCGGCAGCGCCAGCATGCGGTTGAGGTAGGCGCGGCGAAACGTCGACGCCCGATTCGGTGGCATCATTTGCGTCGCGGGCAACTCAGGATGCGCGCACACTATTCCTCCATTGCCTGAAACCGTTGCCGTCATACGCCGATGCCCCGTTTCGCCGCCAACATCACCTTCCTGTTCACCGAATTGCCTTTCATGGCGCGCTTCGCCGCCGCCGCGCACGCCGGCTTTCGCGGCGTGGAATTTCATTACCCGTACGAGTTCGAGCCCTACGCCATCCGCGAGCAACTGGATTTGCACGGCCTGGCGCCGGTGCTGATGAACATCCGCGCCGGCGACCACAAGGCCGGCGAGTGGGGCTTTGCCGGCGTGCCCGGGCGCGAGGAAACCTTTCGCATGTGCGTGGCCGAAGCCATCAACTTCGCCGCCGAAATCGGCGTGACGCAGCTCAACTGCCTCGCCGGCGTGCGCGCGCCGGGTGCTTCCGCGCTCGACGCGAGCAACGCACTGGTGGCCAACCTGCGCCACGCCGCGGCCGAGACCGCCCAGGCCGGCATTGCACTCAACCTTGAGCCCATCAGCACCATCGACGTGCCGGGGTACCTGGTAGCCACCAGCGCCTACGCCCTCGACATCATGGCGCGCGCAGGCACCACCAACCTGCGCTTGCAGTACGACTGGTATCACATGCAGATGATGGGCGAAGACCTGGCCGGCAACACCCGCGCGCTGTTGCCGCACATCGGCCATATCCAGTTCGCCGACGCACCCGGGCGCCACGAGCCGGGCACCGGCACCATCGATTTCGCCGCGCTGTTTGCATTGCTCGACACGATCGGCTACAGCGGCTGGGTGAGCGCGGAGTATCGCCCGCTGGGCCGCACCGAGGATTCGTTGGGCTGGATGCGATAGCCGCCGCCGGGCGGGTCGCAGCCAACGCACCTCGCGACGGCTGGTTCGCCAACCGGAAAACCAAACTCAAGCACTGGCGCGGCTTTTGAGCCATTTTCGTGCCAGAAGGCGCGCCAGTGCTTGAGTTTGGTTTTTTTCCGGTTTGCCAGTGCGTGCGCTAGAGTCCCGGCACACGTTTCCGGAGATATCGATGATCCTGCGCACGCTCACCTGCTTTTCACTTCTGCTGTTTGCGGCCGACGGATTTGCCGCCGATGGCGACCCCAAGAACCTCGTGCAATGGCGGCCCGGCCTCACCTCGTCGGCGCAGCCGGATGCGGCCTACCTCAAGCGGGCCAAGGCCATCGGCTACGACATGGTCATCAACATTGCGCCGCCCGAATATGCCGAAGCGGTGGAGAACGAAGGCGCCATCCTCGGGGCGCAGGGCATCACCTACGTCAACATCCCGGTGAAATGGAGCGATCCCTCGCCGGAAGATTTCCGCGTCTTCACGGAGCTGCTGAAAAACGCGGCCAAAAAGAACGTGCTGGTGCACTGCCAGATCAATCTGCGCGGGTCGTCGTTCACGTTCCTCTATCGCGTGCTCAGCGAAAGCGCGTCGATCGAGGAAAGCCGCGCCAAGGTGCTCAGCGTGTGGGTGCCGAATCCGACCTGGAAGAAGTTCATTTCCGGCGTGCTGGCCGGCGCCGGCAAGAAAGTGGATTTCGACTAGCGCCCAACTTGCTCCCCGCCACCGGCACGCTGCGCGGCATGCCGATGGCGGCAGGGGAATTACTTGGACCGGACCGCAACAGCCTCGATCTCGACCAGCGCGCCCGGCACCACCAGCCCCGCCTGCACGGTTGCGCGCACCGGTTTGTTCGGTTGCTCCTTTGAACCGAAGTACATTTTGTAGGCTTCGTTCATGCCGGCAAAGTCGATCTTGCCGGTGACCGGGTCGGGCACCAGGTAAACGCGCAATTGCACCACGTCGCCCATGCCAAGGCCCTGTTCCTTGAGGATGCCCTCGATCACCTTGAGCGTGCTGATGGTCTGCGTCTTGGTATCGCCTTCCCACTTGGGCGGGATACCCTTGGCCGGATCACCGGGCGTCGGCGTGGCCAGCTGGCCCGAGACATAGAGCGTATCGCCCGCCCAGATGGCGGAGGCGATGATGCTTTTTTCCGAACCGAAACGCTTTACCGGTGTTTGCGCGATGGCGCTGGAAGCGACAGCACCCATCAGGGCGGCGAGAAACAGGGCGACGATTTTCTTCATGGGGTCTCCGTGAGTTGGGCGGGCAGCGGTGGGACGAGTTTAATGGAAACGCCGAAACGCTTGTGCAAGTGGGCAATGCTGAGTGCGCTGGTGTTGGTGGTGCCTGCTGCGAAGGCCGAAAATCCCCCAAGCGTGGAATTTGGTGGCGTGCTACCTCGCTTGCCCCCTTTAGAAAAGGGGGCGATGCGGCGGGTTTGTCACCAGTAGGAGGATGGGGGATTTGCGGTCGTCAACTTGCGTTTTCGCAGTCAGTGAAGGTACCTGCAGCGCCAACAAAAAAGCCGGCATCGCTGCCGGCCTTTCGTGTGCCACCCGAGGCGGAAGTGTGTCAGCCGCGGGTGAGGGCGAAACCTAGCCCTTCTTGAAGAACACGTAATCAGCCTGGTACGGCACGGTGGTCTTGGCACCGACGTTCTTGGCTTCGCAGGCCGGGCTGGCCGGGGCGACGCCGCCAACGGTTTTGAGGCGCTGGATGTAAGTCACGTCCTTCATTGCGCCTGCGCCAACGGAAGGATTGGCTTGCACCAGTTGCAGCGGGATCGAGCCGGCGGCGCCCGGGGACACGGCGAGTTGCTTGCCGGTCACTTTGGAACCGTCCATCGATTCCCAGGTCGGGCCGCCGTAGTACTTGCCGACTTCTTTCTTGTTCGCATCGAGCAGCTTGGCATTCGGGCCGGCGAAGGTCCAGGCAAAGCTGCCCGGCTTGTCGGCAACCGCCTTGCATTCATACGTCAGATCGCCCGCGCCAACCAGGGTCAGCACGGCCTTGTTGCCGGCCGGCGGGGTGATTTCGGCCGGGGTCTGCGCAAATGCCGCGACCGCCGACAGTGATGCGATCAGGGGAACAACTTTCAGGGCTACTTTGTTCATTTGATGAAACTCCATGAGTAAGTCAATTTGGGGCCGGATGCACTGTCCAGCTTCGATGCAGCGCACGTATGGTACGCGAGAGGCAATACGCTAGCCATAGTTAATTGGATGGATAACGCGGTTATGGGATGCGCGGCCCGCGCGGAAACGTCGCGCGAGCAATTCTGGTGCGTCGCCCGCCAGCGACAAGGCCGGGCGGGGCTCGAAAATCGCCGGTTCCCGGTTGGCGGCGCACCAGAACCGGGCCCCCCGGAAAGCAGCCCCTAGCGCGGCAAACACACCGCCACGGCTTGCCCGTGACGGCGAATTTCCAGCAGGCCGCGCTTCTCGGCGTCTTCCAGGATCTTGCCGAACGCCTTGTAGCCGAAGGCCGACTCGACAAAGTCGGGGCGGCGGCGCTTGAGGGCATTCTTGACGTTGGAGGCGTGCACTTCTTCGAGGTTCTTTTCGCTCAGCAGTGCTTCCACCGTGTCGACCACCAGTTCAATGGCTTCCATGCGGCGCGCATCGTCGGCGGATTCGGCGGCCGCCGGCTCCTCGGCATTGGCGCGCTTGTCGGTGGCTTTCTTCGCCGCCTGCTGCTTTTTCGCGTTGGCCTCGCCGACCTTCTTGGCGCTGGCTTTCTTGCGCGCCTCGTCGGCCTTTACCAGATCGTCGTAAAAGATGAACTCGTCGCAATTGCCCACCAGCAGGTCGGAAGTGGAACTGCGCACGCCCACGCCGATCACCGTCTTGTTGTTTTCGCGCAGCTTGCTCACCAGCGGCGAGAAATCCGAGTCGCCGCTGATGATGACAAACGCATCGACGTGCGCCTTGGTGTAGCAAAGGTCGAGCGCATCGACCACCATGCGGATGTCGGCGGAATTCTTGCCGCTCTGGCGCACGTGCGGAATCTCGATCAGCTCGAATGCGGCCTCGTGCATGCTCTTCTTGAAATCCTTGTAACGCTCCCAGTCGCAATAGGCCTTCTTGACAACGATGTCGCCCTTCACCAGCAGGCGCTCCAGCACCTTGCGGATGTCGAATTCGGCGTACTTCGCGTCGCGCACGCCCAGCGCCACATTCTCGAAATCACAGAACAGGGCCATGTTTTGAACGTCGCTGATATTGGTGGATGCCATTTGGATTCCTCTTGCGGTGCTCAGTGCAGCTTGTCCTTCGCCGGCTTGCCCTGCGCGGCATTCGAGCCCGGATGGCTGCGCGTGACCTTGGGCCGATTGCGCACCGCCTCGAAGAACTTGTAGATGTCGCTGATGAGCATTGGCAGATCCTCGCGGCACTCGGCCAATACTTCGTCGAGCTCATGCGGCTTGATGCGCTTGAATGCCTTTGGATCGATTTCGCCGGCGAGCAGGCTGATGGGGAACAGCAGTTCGTTGAGCTGTTCTTCCTCGTCATCCGAGCGCAGGGTTTCGTTCCAGGCGACGGGCGAGGCATCGACACCATCCAGAAAGGCCTGGCACCACGCCGCGTAGTCGTAGTCCTGCTCGCCTTTCTCGTTGGTGTTTTCGCCGTAGTCCAGCACCAGCGACACCGGCCGCTCGGCAGTGAGATCGGCGCTGATCTCGGCGTGGAAGCGCAGCAGCAGGTCTTTCAGTTCCTGCTCCTGCATCTCGCTTTCGTACTTCGGGTTGCCGAGCACGGCCGGCAGCCAGCTGCTGGCGGGAATCTTTTCCGGACCGCAAATGATGGCGGCCAGGTAGCCCTGGATTTCGTCGAGGCCCATGGCTTGTTTCACGAACGGCGGTGACGCCAGCGTCGTTTCCAGCCAGGAGATTTCGCGGTCGGTGAGCGGGGTGGGAGCGGGGTTTCCGGTGGTCATGGCGGCGGGATCTGAAGAATGCACAAATTGCAGCGTGAGAATACAGGGTTATTGGGGGTGGGGGCGGGATAGCGGGTTCGATCGTTGATGCGCTGGGAAATCCCCCTCGGTCCCTTGCAGGGCGCGCGAGGCACTGCATTGCCTCGCCGTTCAGCAGGCTCGAAGCGTGCTTCTCGAATTCCCTGCTTCACCCCTTTAGGAAAGGGGGAGGTACATTGATTACGCGATCGAAGCTCGCGAACCACTCCACCGGATAGGAACACCTGCGCGGGTCGTTTCCCCCTTTTTAAAGGGGGACCGAGGGGGATTTGCGGTCGCCGCGCGGCGATCCCGCGCAACCTGGCCCCTACCCAAACACCCCCGCCAACACCGCCACATCCGACAAATCGTTGTATACCTGCGCCGACACCCGCATCCACAGCCGGCCGTTGATGGCGAACAGTGGCGCCTCCGCTTTGTATTGCTGCAGGAATTTCAGGCGCCACCTCGCCACCGATTCCGGCGTCGCCGCTTCCGCCACCGGCAGGGGAAAGCTGACCATCGAACCGTACATCTCCAGCGGCGCGCCGGGCGTCACCTTCCAGCCTTTGGCAATGCATGCCGCAGCCTCGCGCATGCCGCTGCGCAGCGCGGCCCGGTAGCGTTCCACCCCCAGCGCCTCGATGAAATCGATCGCCGCCGACACCGCCAGGCGCGCGCTGGGATCACCCGTACCGGTCCAGGCGAATTCGGCTGCAAAGCCGTTGCCGTAGTAATTGGAAATCACCGTCGGATGCAGGTCGCGCTGGCCCTCGATGCTGGCGTACAGAAAACCCACGCCCTTGGGCGCGCACAGCCATTTGTGGCAGTTGCCGGCATACCAATCCACCCCCAGCCGCGCGAGCGCGTCCAGATCCAGCGGCAGCATGGCCGGCGCGTGGGCGCCGTCGATGATGACCTGGGTACCTTGCGCCCGGCACAGGGGGATGAGTTGCTCGATGGGCGTGATGACCGCCAGCGGCGAAAAGATGTGGTCGAAGATGGCAATGCGCGCCCCGCCGGCCAGTGCCTGCGCATAGGCATCCACCAGCGCCTGCGCGTTGGGCAGCGGCCACGGCACTTGTGCTTCCACCACGGTGAGTCCGTGGCGTTCGGCGAGGAACCGCACCGTGTTCTTCACCGCCGGGTAAGCGTGATTGGCCAGCACGATGCGATCACCCGCCTGCCAGCGCTGCGAACGCAGCACCGCGTTGATGCCCTGCGTGGCATTTTCGACAAAGGCGAGGTTGGCCGGCGTGGCGCCCAGAAAGTTCGCCAGCCGCGCGCCGGCAACGCGTAGCGCATCGGGCAAGATATCGGCCATGAAACGCACCGGCTCGGCCTCCATTTGGTCGCGCCAGCGCTGCTGGGCGGCCTGCACCACGCGCGGTGCGGCGCCATAAGAGCCGTGGTTCAGGAAGTGAATGCCCGGGTCCAGTGACCAGTACGGGCGCAGGCTGTGACCGAAGGCGGCGTTTGCTGGGGGAAGTGCGAGCAATGGGTCCATCGGAGAATCATACGATGACCCGGCAGCAGGCAAAAAAAGGGGGAGCGAAAAGGACCACCGCTTTGCGGCGCACTCCGTCTTCGCGCTCCCCTTCAAGCACTCACTGCTGAACTGCACCTACGAAAACGCTGGTTGCAACGACAATCGGGTCGATGCGTGCGCACTCACCATCCCTGCTGCGTGGTGCCCATCATTATTCTTGTGTAGTACCGCTTTTCTGCTTCGCATCCGCCTGCGCGGAGTCGACCTGCAAAACCGGAGGGGCCGTGAAAACCTTGCCCGGGAACCAAGACCACGTTGTGGTTTCACCCACTGGATAAACGTGGTCGGGATTAATTTACCGCTGCCCGGGCCGGGCAACTATGAGCAATCGCACAAAGCACGTGAGATTGCATGGAACGGGATACCGCGATCGCGGGATGGGAGGGGATTGGTGTCAGACCGCATGGCGTTGTGGCAAGCGTGAGCGTGGGCAGCCGCCTCGTCATGGTCGGCGCCTGTCAATTGCGCGACAGTGCACCGGGCTTCTCCTACCTGACCGAGTAGTGCAAAACAGACCGCAAGCGCCGCATCATTGGCCTACCGATCCTGCAAGGAGCCCGCCATGCCACTCGATACCCCCGCCAACGCGGTTTGGCACAATCAACTCGACGATGGCGACCCCAGCCACTACGTCTCAAACCACAATCTCAAACTGCTGGCCGAAGGCGATTCCTGGTTCAGCCTGAACGCCTTTCCCGGCTCGAATCTGCTGGATTGCCTGCAGTTTGCGAAGAGCAACATCATCGTTAACTGCGCCAACCCCGGTGACCCGCTGCGCACCATGGTGAACGTGCGCGACAACGACACCTTCAAGCTGGAGATCGAAGGCGGCGTGGCGTGGAACGCGATCCTGCTTTCCGGCGGCGGCAACGACCTGATCGATGACCTGGACAGCATCCTGCCGCCAAGCGCGACCATGCAGCCGAAACGCGCCAACCCGGCCGACTACTGCCATGCCGCCAGCCTCGCTGCGACACTGGACAGCGTGGTACAGAGTTATCGGACGATATTTTCCTGGCGCGACGGACCCCGCAGCAAATGCCCCAACGCGCCAATCGTCATTCACACCTACGACCGCGCCACGCCGCGCGACTCGGCCGCGCGATTTATCGGCGCCTTTCCGGTGCGCGGCCCTTGGCTGAAACCGGCTCTGGAGCGCGCCGGCGTGCCGCCCGCCAAATGGAATGCCGTTTCCGACTACCTGATGGGTGCGCTGGGTGATCGATTGTTGACGCTGACCACGCTGGCCGCCAACATCCACGTCATCGACACCCGCGGCACACTCATCCGCGCCGACCCCGGCAAGCAAAAGAACAGCCAGGATTGGCTGAACGAGATTCACCCCAACCGCGGCGGCTACCAGAAGGTGGCGGCGGTGATATCGCCGGTGCTGGCCCGCTTGCTGCCGTAGCCAACGGCACGCCGACCGGCAGCAAACCGCGCGAATCGCCATTTGGCGCGCCTTTCCGGGCACTTTTGGCCTGCGAGGCGCGCCAGTGCTTGTGTTTGGTCACTCGGGACGGCGCCCTACAGGCTTAGGTACAACACCTGCCATCAATTGGTCGCGTTTCGCCGCAGCAGGCAAAATGGGAGGTTTGGTCCACGCGATCCGCTTCGTAGAAACCCTCACCACGATGCCCCCCTCGAAACCTGCCGCCCCCCTGACCCATGCCCGCGTGACCCGCGAACTGCGCGCGCTTTTCGGCGAAGTGACGTTGGCGCGGGCAACGGCAATCCAATGGGACGACGATGTGATCAGCGATTTTTCGGCCACGCAGACCGAACCCGACACTTACCTGGTGAGCGGTAGCGTGCAGGGGACCGCGCCGTCGCCATACGACACCCGCGTCGAAGTATTCGCTGACCTGGAACCCGGCGAATTCGAGTTACTCGAGACCGAATGCAGTTGTCCGGTCGGTATCAACTGCAAACACGCTTGTGCGCTCCTGCTGCTTTGGATCAGCAAGTGGCCGGGCGCGGACGAACGCCCGGTACCGGGATCGCGCGACACGCCACGCTTCTCCGGGATCGCCGAGATCAAGCCCTCGTCGGCGAAAGCGAAGCCGTCCAGAAACATCGGCTCGCGCAAGGCGGCTGAGGAAGCACCGGCGCCGGTGGTGCGTACGGAGCCGGTCCGCGGGCAGTTGTACGAATGGCTCAACCGGTCGATCGAGGCCGGCCAAAAAAGGGAAGCGACCGGCCGCTCAGGCGCAAAAAAGAGTGCGCCCAGTTCAGTGCCCTGCCTGTTCTACGTGCTTACCGACGAGGCAATGCTGCACGCGCTGCGCGGCCGGTGGCGACGCGACGGCAGCGATCCGGAACTGACCGGCGAATACACCAAGACCGCCTGGCTCGGCTACAGCCGCTCGCGGCCCACGTACGTACGCGGCGAGGATGTCGCGGTGTTGACGCTGATCGAATCGCATGAATCCGATTTCTATTCAAACGACCCTATCGCCCGCCTCGACGGCGAGACCGGTGCGCAGCTGTTGTCCCTGGCGGCAGGCACGGGCCGACTGTTCGCCCTTGCCGATGCCGTACTGGCCAAAGGGCTGGGCAAGCGCGCCGACGAGTCGATGCGCAAGCTGTCGCGCCCCCTCGCGTTCGGCGACGCGTGTGTCGCCAGCCTGACATGGCGCGAAGTCACCCGGCACAAGGTGCGCACGCTGCGCCTGGCGGCGACCATCGAAGGCCAGCCGGTCGAGCTGATCCCCACGGATCCCCCGTTTGCGCTGGACCTCACTGCGAACCGGATCGTGCCCGTGAACCTGGCCTTATCCACCAGCAGCCTCGCGCAACTCAGCGCGCTACCGCCGTTGGCACTCGACGACCTGCTCGCCTGGTCGTATGTGCGCGACGCCATCGACTCCCTGCCCGACGCCGGCGCGGTTCCGCCGCTGCCGATCGCCGACAGCGGGCTCGTGCTGAAGCCCAGGGCCATCCTCGCGTTTGCGCTCGTTGAGTACAACTACCAGCATGGCTGGGGCCGTCAGGCGCGCACCGAAACCAGCATCTTCCCCGCCGTGCAGTTGTCGTTCGATTACGCCGGCCGGCGCGTGCCGGTGTCGCCCTACGGCCTCGCCGACGCCATCGAAGTCGAGCAGCGGGGGGCCGCATCGCGGACCACGCTGGCGCGCAATGTTCGGGCCGAGCAGCGCTGGATACGTCGCCTGCCCAAGCTGCTTGAGCGCGCCGTCGCCGTCGAGCCGGCGCTGGCGCAGGCGGCGCTCGAAGGCAGGGGGCGCGGGCATTCGCTGTGGGCGCTGCCGCACCACGACTGGGCGCATCACGGTGCGCAGGTGTTCGCCGATGCCCAAGCGCAGGGTTTTGAGATCGAGGTCGACCCGGCCTTCCCGCTCACCCTGGAAGACATTCCCGAGCCGGAACTGGAGCTCACCCCCACGCCGGACCGCGGCTGGTTTCGCATTGCGCTCGGTGTGACGGTGCAGGATCGGCGCGTCGATCTGGCCCCCGCACTGGCGAAGCTGATCGGCGCGCAGGCCGATCCGGAAGCCTGGCTGGAAGCGCTGCCCGGCGTGCCGATGGTGCTGCTGACCATCGCACCCACAAACAAAGACCGGGGCAAGGACCTCGTTCAATCCACTGTGGTGCGCCTGCCCGGCGTACGCATCCACGCCATCCTCGCGCCGGTATTTGACTGGTTTCGTGGCGGCGAGCTGGCACCGATGTCCGGACTGCAGGCCGCGCTCATGGAAGGTTTGCCGCCGGCAGCGATTCGTTACCTCGGTCGCGACGACCAACGCTGGATTGCCTTGCGCAGCGCCATCGCCGAGGGCGTGACGTTTGCGTCGGTGCCACCGCACCCGGGCTTTCGCGGCACGTTGCGGCCGTATCAACTGCACGGCCTGGCCTGGCTGGAAAATCTGCGCCGCCTGTCGATGGCCGCTGTGCTGGCCGACGACATGGGGCTCGGCAAGACCGTGCAAACGCTGGCCTTCCTGCACCGGCGCCGCCACGCCGATGCCGCCGAGCGCCCCAGCCTGATCGTGGCACCGACTTCGGTCACCGTGAACTGGCAGGCAGAGGCCGAACGCTTCGCGCCCGACCTCAAGTTGCTGGTGCATCGCGGCTCGGCGCGATCGCTCGATGCGACAGCTTTGGCCGGCGCCGACCTGGTGGTGACCAGCTACCCGATCCTGCAGCGCGACGCGACGCGCTTCGCCGAGATCGACTGGGACGTGGTGGTGTTCGACGAAGCGCAAATGATCAAGAATGCCAAGGCCAAGACCTACCAGGCCGCGCAGTCGCTCAATGCCGCGATGCGCGTGGCGCTCACCGGCACGCCGATGGAAAATCACCTGGGCGAACTGTGGGCGCTATTCAACCTGCTGCTGCCCGGCCTGCTGGGCGATCCCGATGCGTTCAACCGCGTATTCCGCCACCCGATCGAGCAGCGCGCGGCGAGCGAGCAGATGGCCAAGTTGCGCGCGCGAATTCGCCCCTTCCTGCTGCGGCGCACGCGTGAACAGGTGCTGGCCGACCTGCCGGAAAAAACCGAGTACACGCGCTGGATCGAACTCAATCCCGCGCAGGCCGATCTGTACGAAAGCCTGCGCACCGCCATCCACGACGACATCCGCAAGGTGATCGACAAGAAGGGCTTGAAGCAGAGCACCATCCACATTCTGGATGCGCTGCTGAAGCTGCGGCAGGTGTGCTGCGATCCGCGGCTGGTGAAACTGCCGGAAGCGAAAAAGCGTTTCGCCGACGCGGGCTCGGCCAAGCTCGACTGGCTGATGTCGCACCTGCCGGAACTGGTGGAGGAAGGACGCCAGGTGCTGGTGTTTTCGCAATTCACCAGCATGCTGGCGTTGATCGCCGAAGGCCTCACCGCGCTGAATATTCCATTCGTCACCCTCACTGGTGACACCACCGACCGCGATACGCCGATCAAGCGCTTTCAGGCCGGCGAAGTGCGCGTGTTTTTGCTGAGCCTGAAAGCGGGCGGCGTCGGACTCAACCTCACCGCGGCCGACACGGTGATTCACTATGACCCGTGGTGGAACCCGGCCGTGGAAGCGCAGGCCACGGCCCGCGCGCACCGCATCGGCCAGAACAAGCCGGTATTCGTCACGCGGCTAGTGAGCCAGGGCACGCTGGAAGAACGCATGCTGACCCTGCTGGCCCGCAAACGTGAGCTGGCCGCCGCGTTGCTCGATGGCGAAGGCAGTGCGCTGACCGGGCTCACCATGGCTGATGTGGAGGAGCTGCTGGCGCCGATCAGCAGCTTTGTGGCGCAGACGAAGTGAAAAAAGTCGCGCGTCACGCGCACGTATGACGGCAAGCGCGAGGCCCGCCGCTCGCCCGCTTGCCTACAATTCCGTGTACTTCTTGCTCGTGCCACGCGCCTTCGTCACCGGATACTTCTGTGCGTTTATCGCGAGCTTTGCTTGAGCCGCCGCAACGGCGTCAATGCCCAACTTGTCGCTGAGCCGAATCAGGTAGAGCAAGACATCGGCAATCTCCATCCTGACGTCTTCTTTCTCGGCGGGCGGCAGGTTCACGCTGGCGTCATCGGTCAGCCACTGGAAGTTTTCCAGTAGCTCCGCCGCCTCGACCGACAGCGCGCAGGCCAGATTCTTGGGCGAGTGAAATTGATCCCAATCACGCTCCGCCGCGAAGATCCTGAGCTGATCGCGCAACTGCTCCAGTTCGTTTGCCATGGTTGTGTCTCAGGTCAAGGCGAAACTCGCCAAACGACGCGCCTTCCGGGCCAAAAATGCCTGAAACACCGCGCCAGTGCTTGAGTTTGCGATTGTCGTGTGAATGTACGCTGCAATAATCTTACCGCGTTGCCTGCGGGTGAATCCTGCCGGGGCGGGTGCGTAACCGTGCCTCGGTAACATCTGGTTTACATTCTGTGCGTCCGAACGCGAACTAAGGGCGTAGATTAGGGTCTGAAAGTTGTGTTTGTTGGTTGTGCCCTGTGGGTTTGGGGTCGGTAACAGCTCTAGGCGTTTCAAATCCCCCTCAGTCCCCCTTTTCCAAAGGGGGAGGCTAGCGAGAGGAGAGGGCGACGATGGAAAGGGAACGATCATGAAAACTCGTCTTTTGATTTCTGCCCTGGTGGCAGGTTCTGGTTTGGTATCCGGGTTGGCGTTGGCGCAGGAGGTGGGCAATGTCATCTCCAGCACACCGGTGCTGAAGCGCGTCACCGAGCCGCGCTCGACGTGCACCAACGATGCCGATGGCAAGCAGCGTTGCAGCACGCAGATGGTGACCGAAGACCGCACCATCGGATACAAAGTGGTTTACGAATACGCCGGCAAGCAGCGCACGGTGCAGCTGCCCTTCCCGCCGGGTCAGACGATTCCGCTGGAAATCAGCCCGGCCGGGCCAACCGGCTATGCGCTGCCGGATCGGCAGACTATTGCAGCGCCCACGCCGGTGTATTCCACGGAATCGCAGCCGGTGGTGGTGGAGCGTGTCGTGCGCGAGCCGGTTTATGTCGAGCGCGATTACTACCCGGGCCCGTATTACCGAAGCTATTACTACGATCCGATTTATCCAATCCTGGGGCTCGGGCTGGCAGCTACTGCAATTTATTACGGTGGTCGTGGCGGATATTGGGGCCACAGCTATCGCGGCGGATTCCGCGGGCACCGGTAACGTTTCCTGTTGGTGATGTGCAAGTGAGCAGCAAGGACGGGGGCGAAGAAGGTTTTCGCTCCCGTTTGTTTATTGCGGCGCGTTGACTACTTGCGGGCGTAGGTCACCCTGAAAAGCCTGGTCCCTTCCCGGCTGACAAATTCGCGCGGCCGGTCCTGCTCGGAAAGGTCGTAACAGATCTCCAGCTCGCGCCCGTTGAGGCGATAGATGGCGGGGTAGCGCTTGCCTTTGTTGGGACCGTTTTCACCGATCACATCCAGCCGCCGCGGTTCGCCGGCCAGTTCGTCGCCGAAGAAAATCAGTTTGCCGCGGTCGTTGGGTGAGCCTGCACCGGCGGTGTAGCGGTTGTATTCGATCGTCAGCTCAAACCCCGGCGGCATCGGCAGGGTTTTCCCGCCCAGCTCCGCGCGCTTGATGATCCAGGTGCCGTTTATGTCGGTGTCGAATACGGCTTCCTGCTTGCGAAATTCGGGGGCGGCGCAGGCGGCAAGCACTAGCAAGGTGAGGAGGGCGAGGAGTTTTTTCATGTTGGGCCTTGGGTGCCGCGGATCGGATTCCGGAATTTGGTTCTTGCTCGCGTCGAGGCGGCTCTGATTTCCAGACTGCCAGCCCGAGTCGCCGAGCGCGTCGGCCCCAAATCAACTATCAAAAAAACTCCCCAAGTCATCACTTCCCGTCGGGCTGGATTCGCCACCCGTGGCCGCAGCGACACCGACTGTTGCCGCGGCGGCACCCACCACGGCTGCAGCGGGTGCGACGGAAGCGGATGCCGCGCCAGCCGGTGCCGCAGCCGGCGCACCACCCATCGCCTCTTCCAGCATGCGCGTGATCTGCGCCACATCCATTGGCACGCGGCCTTGCGATCGCAGCAGCACGCGCGAGGGCACATCGAGGATGCGCGGTACCGCGAGGCGCATGTTCGACGCGGTCGTGAGCTTGGGCAACAGATGCGTGTTGCGCCAGCCGCCGCTTTCGCTTTCGATGGCATCGATGATCGCCTGCTGCGAACGCGCAATCCCGGCCAGCAGCTCGGCCATTTGTTCGGTGGACATAGACATGCGGGTACCCCTGCGGTTGGATGAGGCTTATGTTACATCGGTGGGTGGACAGGGGGGACGGGATCTCGCCGTTGCGCGTGAGCATTTGGTGAGCGACCATAAATCCCCCAAGCCGGGATGAGGTTGCGAGCACGAGGGGCTTGCCCCCTTTAGGAAAGGGGGCGGCATCGCGCCGTTGGGTGTGAGCATTTGGTTGACGACCGTAAATCCCCCAAGCCGGAATGATGTTGCGCGCGCGAGGGGCCTGCCCCCTTTAGGAAAGGGGGCGGGATCGCGCCGTTGAGCGTGAGCATTTGGTTGACGACCGCAAATCCCCCAAGCCGCGATGATGTTGCGAGCACGAGGGGCTTGCCCCCTTTAGGAAAGGGGGCGGGATCTCACGGTTGGGCGTGAGCATTTAGTGAGCGACCGTAAATCCCCCAAGCCGGGATGACGTTGCGCGCGCGAGGGGCTTGCCCCCTTTAGGAAAGGGGGCGGGATCTCACGGGTGGTCGTGTGAGGTTGGTGGACGACCGTAAATCCCCCAAGCCGCGATGAGGTTGCGAGCACGAGGGGCTTGCCCCCTTTAGGAAAGGGGGCGGGATCTCGCGGTTGCGCGTGGCCCACTTGTTCCGCTGCGATTCCCGCAAAAGCAGCGGAGGTCTTATCGCGTCGAACACTGCGCCGCCATCGCCCCCTTTCCTAAAGGGGGCAAAGCCAGCTTGGTCGTCTAACACCCGAGCTTTGGGGGATTTACGATGCCGACAATCAGCTCACCAACCCGCAACCAGCGCCCCTCTCACCACCCCCATCAGTACACCGCTACACAAGCAACGCCAGGCTCACCACCACAATCTCCCCCCACTACTCAACCAACACCCTGCTCATCACCACTTCATCCCCATCCATCTCGCCCGTGCGTTCGAAACCAAAGCGTTGGTAAAACCCTTCCGGATTGTTTTCCTTTGGCACGAACGACAGCAGCATGTTTTTCGCGCCTGGCCGCGAATTTGCGTGGGCGATCAGCAGGCGGATGGCAGCCGCGCCGAAGCCGTGCTTCTGGTAGCGATGGTCGATCATGAAGCGCCACAGCGAAACGTAGGACGCGTCGCGCCACAGTTGCGGTGGCGCATCGGCGACCTGCGTCCAGTCTTCCAGCATCGCAAATCCCACCGGCTCATCGTCGGCGTAAATAGCGCGAAACCACGCTTCCGGATGGAAATGGGCCTGCGCGATTGAAAATGCGTTCGGCGCAACCAGTCCGTCCTGGCCGGGGCCGACGTCGAGCAGCGAGACGCGTCGCACCGTGTCTTTGGTGATTTCGCACAGGGAGACCACTGACTGCCGATTCACGGGTTTCATGTCTTTCTCGAAGAGTTGGGCGAAGTCCGGATAGCTGCGGCGCAGATGGTTGCCGCTGAGGCTGGGGGGCCAGGGAATTGGTGTGGGCATGTCGCGATTCTATTGAATCGGCGCCCGGTTAGCTGGCCGGCATCGTCACCTTCGCCGGGGAAGAAGCTTGCTCGGGCCCACTTCAAGTAACTCCCATTGCGGTCGATTGAAAAATTCCAACTTCGGGATTTCGGTCGCGAATTTGCTACACAAGGGCACAGCGGGAGTTTGACCGCCCCACTCGCCTCCAACATACTGCAGGGCTTCGCGGCATCAAGCCACCAATTCTCTCCCACAATCCTCCAACCATCCACACACAGCCCCCACATGTTCCGCACCAAATACCTCGACTACGCCGAACTCACCGCACAACTCCAAGCCTGGGCAAAGGCCCATCCCGAATTCGTCAGGCTTTCCTCGCTAGGCAAAAGCCGTGAGGGGCGCGACATTGCGATGCTCACCATCGGCCCCAACCCGGACGACATGCGCCCGGCCGTGTGGGTGGACGGCAACATGCACGCCTCCGAATTCTGCGGCTCCAGCGCATCGCTGGCCATTGCCGAGGATGTGATCGCCATCCACAGCGGCAAGGCCGACGTGGCCAAGCTGCCCGCGCACATGGCCGAGGCCATCCGCCACACCCTTTTCTACGTGGTGCCTCGCATTTCACCGGACGGCGCCGAAGCGGTGCTGAAGACCGGCCGCTATGTGCGCTCGCACCCTGCCGATAACCGCAACGACCAGGGCCGCGCCTACTGGCAGAACGCCGACGTCGATGGCGACGGGCAGATGGGCTACATGCGCCAGGTGTGCGCGCAGGGCGAGCTGGTGGAGCTGAAAGACGAAAACGGCAAGCGCGTCGAGCCGGGCATGCTGGTGCCGCGCCTGCCAGAAGACACCGGGCCGTTCTATCGCGTTTATCCGGAAGGCCATATCGTCAACTTCGACGGCACGCACATCCCGGACCCGAATTACCTGGGCGATACGCAGACTGATTTCAACCGCAATTTTCCCTACCAGTGGGGCTCGGAAGATGTGCAGGTGGGCGCGGGGCCGTACCCGGGCAGCGAGCCGGAGACGCGCGCGGTGCTCGAATTCGTCAGCGCGCATCCGAATATTTTCACGTGGGTGAATTACCACACCTTCGGCGGCGTGTTCCTGCGTCCGCTGGGTGACAAGCCCGATCACCAGATGAATCAGGAGGACCTGGCGGTGTACCGGCAGGTTGAGGCCTGGGCCAAGGAATTCACCGGTTACCCGACGGTGAGCGGCTATCACGAGTTTCAGTACGAGCCGGGCGTGCCGGTGCGCGGCGTGCTGACCGACTACGCCTACCATCAGCGCGGCTGCCTCGCCTTCGGTGTCGAGCTGTGGGACATCTTCACGCAGATCGGCGTGAAGCCGCGCAAGATGTTCATCGACAATTACTCGACCATGGATCGCCCCGATCTGCTGGCGCTGGCGCGCTGGGACCAGAAGGAAAACGCGGGCCGCATTTTCAAATCCTGGCGCAAGGTGATGCACCCGCAGATCGGCGAAGTGGAAGTCGGCGGCATCGATTTGCGCGTGGGCGTTTCCAATCCACCCTATGAAAAACTTGGCGAAGTCGTGTCGCAGCACAGCGCCACCTTCCTGCGCATCGCCGCGCTCACGCCGCGCTTCAGCATTGCCGTGGCGAAACAGGAAAAGCTGGCCTCGGGCGCTACCCGCATCGAGTTGAAAGTGCAGAACCACGGCTACCTGGGCACGCACGGCATCGCCTCGGCAAAGTCGCTGCCGCATGTCGAGCCGCTGCGCCTGACCACGACGTGCGAAGGCGTGAAACTGCTGGCGCCGGGCGAGACCGTGACGCAGATTGGTCACCTCGATGGCTGGGGCCGCGGGCCGTATGGCGGCATAAACATCTTCGCGCCGTGGACGCGCGGCAACGTGCATGAACGCAGCGTCACGCTGGTGGCCGAGGGCAAGGGCCGCGTGCAGGTCAAAGTCGGCAGCTGCCGCGTCGGCTTCCAGACATTGACGGTGGACGTGGGCTGATGGCGCAGGTGTTGCCCGCGCAAATTCGCAATGCGCAGGTTGAAGTGCGATGCAGCGACATGGCTGCAACGCTTGCATTCCTCACCGACACGCTGGGCTTTCGCGTGGAGTCGATCTTCCCCGCTGACGCGCCGACCACCGCGATCGTCTCTGCCCATGGCGTGCGTTTGCGATTGCTGCAAGCCACCGCGGGCGAAGCCGTGCCGCCGTTCACACTACACCTCGCCTGCGACCGCGATGCGCTGGCAGCCGGCACATCCCTGCACGGCCCCGGAGGCCTGCAGGTGCAGTTGATCGATGCCGCCCCCGCCGTGGTGGTGCCGGAGGGCACGCAGGAATTCATCATCACCCGCGCCAGCGACGCATGGGGAACGGGCCGCGCCGGCATGCAGTATCGCGACCTCATTCCCGGCCGCCTCGGCGGGCGCTTCGTGGCCTCGCATATCCGCATTCCCGATGGAGGGCCGGTGCCCGATTACGTGCACTACCACCACGTCCGCTTTCAAATGATTTTCTGCAAGGCCGGCTGGGTGCGCGTGGTGTACGAAGACCAAGGCGAACCCTTCGTGCTCGAAGCGGGCGACTGCGTGCTGCAGCCACCGACGATCCGCCACCGCGTGCTGGAAGCCTCGGCGGGCCTGGAAGTGATCGAGATCGGCTGTCCGGCGGTGCACGAGACGATGGCGGATCTGGACATGACGCTGCCGACGCGACTGGTGCAATCGGACAAGACTTATGGCGGGCAGCGCTTTGTACGGCATATCGCCAAGGTGGCGAACTGGAAACCGTGGCCGGCAGTGGCCGCCCCGGGGTTTGACGCGCGCGACACCGGCATCGCGGCGGCCACGGATGGCCTGGCCGGGGTGCGCGTGGTGCGGGCGACGGCGAATGCATCAACCGCCTCGACGTCACACAGCGGCGAGCTCATGTTCCTGTTTGTATTGAAGGGATCGCTGGCGATCGAGAGCGAAACGCTCGGCAAACACACGCTCAATACGGGCGACAGCGTGGTGATTCCGGCGGGTAAGGCGTATGCGCTGCGGGGTGAAGTGGGGTTGGAGATGCTGGAAGTGGTGTTGCCGGCAGTCTAAGGGTCGGAGGCAGCAGGCAGCATCGACATACAGCCATGTCACCCCCGCGCAGGCGGGGGCCTCTGATGTCGCTGCTCTGGTTTCTTGGCAAGCCATTTAAGCCTGAGGCCCCCGCCTGCGCGGGGGCGACAATGGAAAAGGCGACCGAACGGAGCTGCTGGTTGCCCGCGGATGGAAACCTCCTAATCCCCCACCACCCCCATCATCGCCTGTCCGCCACCATAGCTCGACAACGGCGCCGGCGCGCCACCCTTGGTCACCCGCACCGCGCAATACTTCACCTCGGCAATCTTGCCGAACGGATCCAGCGCCGGATTGGTCAGCATGTTGGCCGCCGCTTCGTAATAGGCGAACGGGATGAACACCGAGCCCATCGGCGTGCCCTCATCAGCGCGCACCATGATGCCGACTTGGCCGCGACGCGATTCCACCGTGACCATGTCGCCGGCATGCACACCGATGCGCCGCATGTCCAACGGGTTCATGCTGGCGGCTGCCGCCGGTTCGATCATGTCCAGCACCGTGGCGCGGCGCGTCATGGAACCGGTGTGCCAGTGTTCCAGCTGGCGGCCGGTGATGAGCACCATCGGGTATTCGGCGTCGGGGCGTTCATTGGCGGGGATGATGTCGGCGGGCACGAATTTGGCGCGGCCGTCGGCGGTGGGGAAGTTGTCGATGAACACCACCGGGTGGCCGGGGTCGTCGTCATCTTTACATGGATATGTCACGCACGATTCGCGGTTGAGGCGTTCCCAGGAAATGCCGGCGACGGAGTTCTGCGCGCGTCGCAGTTCTTCGTACACCGCCGCCACGCCGCTTTCCTCGCCCGGATAGTGCCAGTCGAGTCCCAAGCGTTTTGCCATCTGCTGGATGATCCATAAATCCTGCCGCGCATCTCCCGGCATGTCCAGCGCGCGGCGGCCCAGCTGCACCATGCGGTCGGTGTTGGTCACCGTGCCGGTTTTTTCCGGCCACGCGGAAGCGGGCAGCACCACGTCGGCCAGGTACGCGGTTTCGGTGAGGAAAATGTCCTGCACCACCAGCATCTCCAGCGTGGCCAGCCCCTTGCGCGCGTGGTTGGAATCGGGGTCGGACATGGCTGGGTTCTCGCCCATCACGTACATGCCACGGATAGTGCCGTCGCAGGCCGCATCCATGATTTCCACCACAGTCAGTCCGGGCTTGTTATCCAGCTTCGTGTTCCAAAGTTGCTCAAAGCGCGCGTGGTTCTCGGGGTTGTCCACGCGCTTGTAGTCCGGGAACATCATCGGGATGAGGCCCGCGTCACTGGCGCCCTGCACGTTGTTCTGCCCGCGCAGCGGATGCAGACCCGAGCCGGGCTTGCCGACCTGGCCGGTCATCAGCGTGAGCGCGATCAGGCAGCGCGCGTTGTCGGTGCCGTGCACATGCTGCGAGACACCCATGCCCCAGAGGATCATCGAGCCCTTGCTGGTGGCGTAGGCGCGCGCCACTTCGCGAATGGTCTCGGCCGGAATGCCACACAGCGGCGCCATCCTTTCCGGTGAAAACTCCCGCGCATTTTCCTTCAGCGCTTCGTAATTGCTGGTGCGGTTGGCAATGAATTCTTCATCGACCAGGCCTTCTTCGATGATGGTGTGGATCATGGCATTGAGCAGCGCCACGTCCATGTCGGGCTTGAACTGCAGGTAGCGCCAGGCGTGGCGGTAGAGGTCATTGCGGCGCGGGTCCAGCACCACCAGTTTCGCGCCGCGCCGGGTGGCGTTTTTGATCCACGTGGCGGCCACCGGATGGTTGGAGGTCGGGTTGGCGCCGATGAGGAAAATCACCTCGGCCTTGGCGACATCGCTGACCTGGTTCGATACCGCGCCCGAGCCCACGCCTTCCAGCAGCGCGGCCACGGACGAGGCATGGCAAAGGCGTGTGCAATGGTCGACGTTGTTCGAGCCAAAGCCGGTGCGCACCAGCTTCTGGAAGAGGTAAGCCTCTTCGTTGCTGCCCTTGGCTGAGCCGAATCCCGCCAATGCTTTCGGGCCATGCTGGTCGCGAATCTTCGCGAGCGTGCCGCCGGCGAGATCCAGCGCTTCCTCCCAGGTGGCTTCGCGGAAGACTTCCTGCCAGTTGTTCGGATCCATGCGGAAATCACCCGACTTCGGTGCGCCGGGTTTGCGGATCAAAGGCTTGGTCAAGCGCTGCTTGTGGTGCGCGTAGTCGAATCCGTAGCGGCCTTTCACGCACAGCCGGTTATGGTTGGACGGGCCGTCGCGCCCTTCGACACGGATGATGGTGTTGTCCTTGACGTGATAAGTCAGCTGGCAGCCCACGCCGCAATACGGACAGACGCTGTCGACTTTTTTATCGGCCACCACCTGGTAGGCTTCCTTCGCCGGTGCCAGCGCGCCGGTCGGGCAGGCCTGCACGCATTCGCCGCAGGCCACGCAGGTGCTGGCACCCATCGGGTCGTCGAAATCGAACACGATCTTCGAATGACCGCCGCGGAAGGCGTAGCCGATCACGTCGTTATTCTGCTCCTCGCGGCAGGCGCGCACGCAGCGCGTGCACTGGATGCAGGCATCGAGGTTCACCGACATCGCCGGGTGCGAAAAGTCCGGTTCGGGTTGGTGGCGTGCGGGGAAGCGTGATGACGCCACACCGAGTTTCTGCGACCACTTCACCAGCTCGTTCGCCTCGGGCTTCAGGTTCTTCGCCGGCGCATCCGACGTGAGCAACTCCAGCACCAGCTTCTGCGATTGCACCGCGCGCGGCGAATCGGTGGTGACTTCCATGTTGCTCGACGGATGCCGGCAGCACGAAGGCGCCAGCGTGCGCTCGCCCTTGATCTCGACCACGCAGGCGCGGCAATTGCCGTCGGGCCGGTAGCCGGGCTTGTAGCAAAGGTGCGGGATTTCCTTGCCGTGCTCCTTGGCGATCTCGATCAGCGTCTGGTCTTCGAAGGCCGTGACCTTTTCGCCGTCGAGGGTGAATTCGACGACTTTGCGTTCGATGAGGGGTTCGGACATGGCGTTCATTGCAACACTCCAATACCTTTGTCGTCCCCGTGCAGACGGGGACCTCTGATGTCGGTTTTTGCAGTTTTCTGACTGCCAAAACCATATTTTGTTGTCGTCCCCGCGCAGGCGGGGACCTCTGATTTTTGTCTGTGTAGCTTCCGGGCAGCCAAAACCATAGTCAGAGGTCCCCGCCTGCGCGGGGACGACACGGGAGGGGAGAGCCCGGGGTTTCGCAAGGCATGCCTTGCGCCGGGCGAGCGCCAAAGCCATGCATTGCTTTGGCGGGAACCTCTGATGACGCCACGTACCATGTCGTCCCCGCGAAGACGGGGACCTCTGATGTCGGTTTTTGCAGTTTTCTGACAGCCGAAGCTATAGCTAGAGGTCCCCGTCTGCACGGGGACGACACGAGAGGCAAGTTGCCGCAGCATCACCAACTCGCCAACGTATGCGTTACCCGCGGCGAGCATCACGAAATCTCCTGCGGAAAATGCTTGATCACACAGCGGATCGGATTGGGTGCCGCCTGGCCAAGGCCGCAGATGGAGGCATCCACCATCACTTGCGAAAGCTCTTCCAGCAGGCCGGTGCGCCACTTCGATTCTTCGAGCAGATGCACGGCCTTTTCGGTACCGACGCGGCAGGGCGTGCATTGCCCGCAGCTTTCATCGGCGAAGAATTTCATCAGGTTAAGCGCCGCATCACGCGCCGTGTCCTTGTCCGACAGAATCACCACTGCCGCCGAACCGATGAAGCAGCCGTGCGGCTGCAGGGTATCGAAGTCGAGCGGGATGTCGCCCATGCTGGCGGGGAGGATGCCACCCGATGCACCACCTGGCAGGTAGGCGTAGAAGGTGTGGCCCTCCTGCATGCCGCGGCAGTATTCGGCGATCAGTTCCTTGACGGTGATACCCGCCGGGGCAAGGTGCACGCCGGGGCGATTGACGCGGCCCGAGACCGAGAACGAGCGCAGTCCTTTGCGGCCGTGGCGCCCGTAACCGGCGAACCACGCGGCGCCGTTCTCCAGGATGTCGCGCACCCAAAACAGCGTTTCCATGTTGTGTTCCAGCGTCGGCCGGCCAAACAGGCCCACCTGCGCCACATACGGCGGACGCAGCCGCGGCATGCCGCGATTGCCTTCGATCGATTCGATCATCGCCGACTCTTCGCCGCAAATGTAGGCACCCGCACCGCGCCGCAGTTCGATCTTCGGCAGGGCCACGCCGCCCGGCGGGTTTGCGTGCAGCGCTTTCAGTTCGGTTTCGAGGATGGCGCGGCAATGATGGTATTCGTCGCGCAGATACACATAGCAGGCGTCGATGCCCACCACCTTCGCGGCGATCAGCATGCCTTCGAGAAAGCGATGCGGATCGTGCTCGAGGTAGTAGCGGTCCTTGAAGGTGCCCGGCTCGCCTTCGTCGATATTTACTGCCATCAGTCGCGGCCCGGTCTCGCCGCGCACGATGCGCCACTTGCGCCCCGCCGGAAAGCCCGCGCCGCCGAGCCCGCGCAGGCCGGAGTTTTCCATTTCCTTGATGGTGGCTTCGATGTCACGGGTGCCGTCTTGCAACGCGAGGTAGGTTTTGTAGCCGCCCTCGGCGACGTATTTGGTAAGGTTGGTGTAGTTGCCCGGCAAGCCGCGCACCTGTTTTTCCTTGACCGCCAGCGCCACCTTTTCGGCCGTGGCATGACCGAACGCGTTCTGCCCCACGCATACGGCAGGCGCTTCCGAACAGCGACCGATGCAGGGCGCGGCGACCACGCGCACGTCCTTGCCCAGAATCTGCGGGAGTTTCTTCAGCAGGTCCTCGCCGCCGGCCATGGCGCAGCTCAGCGTCTCGCAGACACGCACCGTCAGCGCGGCGGGTGCGTCCTCGCCTTCTTTCACCACGTCGAAGTGGTGGTAGAAGGTGGCGACTTCATAGACTTCGGTCTGGGCAATCTTCATCGCCTCGGCCAGCGCCGCCATGTGCGCAGCCGACAGCGAACCATACTGGTCCTGCACCAGGTGCAGGAACTCGATGAGCAGATCGCGCCGCACTTCGCGGCCGGCCAGCAGCGCGGCAATGTCGGCACGCGCCTGCGGATCAACCTGCCGGCCCTTGGGCGTGGCGCGGGCTTTCATCTTGCCGCGTACTTCGGCAAGCGGGATGGCGACGGTAACGCGGTCGTTCATGGGGGAAAGCCTCCTGAGGCGGATGGGGCACTGCGCCCCTGCCGGTTCCACGCGATGCGCGTAGCTGCGCGTCGCGGCAACTTTCGCCGCGCGGTCACACGCCCGGCGAAAGAGGATTATGGTTCGATGGCGAAAAGCATAGCCCCTGCCCAAAGACCGGCCTATGACGGGCATCAAGAACGATTCAGCCGCACGAGGATAAGGCCGCCAAACTCCAGCACTGGCGCGGCTTTCCAGCCATTTATGCCCTGAAGACCGCGCCAGTGCTGGAGTTTGGCCGATGAAGATTCGACGCTGCGAATTCTCACTGCGGCACCTGCATCGGCCGCCCGCAAAGAAAAACCCCGGCACGAGGCCGGGGTATCAACGAGGAACTGCCTTCGACAAACTAGAACTTGGCGCGGACACCCACCATGAACTCGCGACCGGTCTTGTGATAGACCACGGAGCTATTGCGCGCGCGGCTGATGAACTGGTCGTTGGCTTCATTGGTCAGGTTGATGCCTTCAAGCGTCAGGTCGATGAGCGGCGTGAGCTTGTAGGAGATCGAGGCATCGACGTTGGTGGTGCTGTTCTTGCCTTCGACGTCGTTGTTGTTCTGCCCCGGCACGCGCGTCAGGAAGCCCTTGCGATACGCGGTCGATACCCGCGCGCTGAAGCGGCCGTCATCGTAATACAGCGTGGCGTTGTAGGACTCCGGCGACAGGTTCAGCAGGTCGTCGGTGATGGTGGTGCTCGCGGTGGGCGAAACCAGGTACTGGATCTTCGACTTCACGTAGGTGTAGTTGAGCAGTGTGCCGAAGTTGCGCGCCCAGCCGTCGAGGAAGGTGAACGGTTGCTGGTAATTGATCTCGTAGCCCTTGAGCGCGCCGCCGTTGGTATTGATCGGCGTGGTCACCTGGAACACTTCGCTGCCGTTGAAGTTGGACGGCAGCAGCGAAAGCGGCAGGCCGGTCTGGCTGTACGGGATGGTGGTGCGCAGGCTCTGGATGTAGGTGCCGATGTCCTTGTAGAACAGGCCGACGCCCAGCAGTGAATTGCGATCGAAATACCACTCGAAGCTGGTGTCGAAGGTTTTGGCGCGGAACGGCTTGAGCAGCGGGTTGCCGGCGGTGATCGACAGCGTGCCGGTGGTGCTGATGGTGCCGCCCGGGTTCAGGTTGCCCAGCTGCGGACGCGACATCACCTTGGCTGCGGCCAGGCGGACGATGAAGTCACGCGTGACGTTGATGGCGAGGTTGGCCGAGGGCAGCGTGTCGCTGTAGTTGTTTTCCACCGTCACCTCGGTGCCGCCGGCCGTGGCCTGGTAGCCGGTCGCGCTCTGACGCGTCTTCACATGGCGCACGCCGATGTTGCCGCGCACCGGAATGTCGGCGATGCGGTCGGAGAAGTCGGCCATGAGGAAGAAGCCGTCGTCCTTCTCGACCACCGAGCGGTTGTTGCCGCGGGCGTTGCCGTTGGTCGTCGACGAGAGCGTGAAGTCGCCCGGGCCGCCGGCCGGTCCGGAGACCAGGCAGTTACAGTAGATGTTGTAGGCCGCGGCGATGGCGTTCAGGTTCGGGATCACCCAGGTCGTCGGCGTGCCGGCGGGCAGGTTGAGGCCGCGGCCGAAATCGACCAGCGTCGTCGTCAGGCTGCCGACGGTGGTACCGCTGGGCGGCGCGAAGATCGTGTCGTTCTGGTTGACGCGACGGAACTCGAACGTATCGAAGGTGTATTTCTTGAAGTCACCACCGGCGCGGAAGCTCAGGCGCTCGGGCATGAAGTCCCATTGCAGGTCGAAGCGGCCCAGATCGGTGCGGTTGTTCGATCCTTGCGGACGGATGCGGATCTCGCTGGTGGTGGTATTGGGTACCGTGGTGGGCTGGGTGCCGCTGGTCACGACCGGCACACCGACCAGCGTGAGCGCGCCGCCAGCCTGCGTCACATCGAACGGATAGCTGATCACCGGCAGGCGGGTGCTGTTGCGAAAGTCGATGGTGTAGCCATTGACGTTGAGCGCATCCAGCGTGGTGGTGGTCTGGAACGGGTTGCGGAACTTCGAATCGGCGCGGGCGACCTTGGCGTTGAAGCGCAGGGTATCGTTGATCTCGTGCTCGATCGACAGCGTCGGCTGGGTGAAGGTGGTTTCGAGTTTGTCGAAACGCGACTCGGCGCGAATATCCACGCCGTTGTACACGCCATACAGCAGCGCGCCGTTGTCCGCATAGGCGGTGTCGACCACGCTGGTCTGTGGCTTGCCGCCCTGCGCGGCGGAACGGCTGAAGGAAATCGCCTCCAGGAAGTCTTCCTGGCGGGTGGCTTTCAGCTTGGAATACAGCATATCCAGGGTCAGCAGCGTTCCCTGCCAAGGCTTGATCTGAAAGGCACCGGTCACACCCAGGCGATCCTGGTCATGGGTGAGGCGACCGTAGCGCGGCAGGCGCGGATGGAAATTGTTCGGGTTGCTGGCGAGGTTATAGGCCGCGATGGTGGCCGGCGTGCCGGTGAGGCGCGCCACACCCTGTGCGGCCGGGCCGCAGGTCGTTGCGGTTGAATTGGTCGGGTTGGCCGGCGTCACACCGGTCGGGGCGCACCAGCCGCCGGACGACGTGCCGTTATCCCAGCGCACGGTGCTGAAACCTTCTTCGTACAGGTGGCGCTTCGAATAGGCGGCTGAAACCAGCGCGCCGATCTTGCCGTCCATGAAGGTGTTGGACATCAGAAACGCGCCGCGCGGATCGAAGTCCTTGGACATGTCGTTGTAGCGGCCCGACAGCGAAGCGGAAGCCTTGAAGCCCTTGAAGTCAAAGGGTCGCGAGGTCTGCAAGTCCACGGTGGCGCCGAGCGAGCCTTCGTCGACATCGGCCGACGAGCTCTTGCGCACGGTGATGGAATTGAACAGCTCGGACGCGAATACGTTGAAGTCGAATGCGCGCGAACGGTTGTTGCCGCCGGAACTGTCGGTGCCGCCGGTGGTGGCCAACGCTTCCACGCCGTTGATGCGTACGCGGGTGAAATCGCCGCCCAGCCCGCGCACGGTGATGTTGCGGCCCTCACCTGCGTCGCGGTCGATCACCACGCCCGGCACGCGCTGCAGCGACTCGGCCAGGTTGGTATCGGGAAATTTGGCGATGTCTTCGGCCTTGATGACATCGACGATGCCGTTGTCCTCGCGCTTGAGATTGAGCGCGCCCTCGAGGGATGCGCGAAAGCCGGTGACGACAATGGTGTCGAGTGTCTTGCTGTCCTTGGCATCCTTGGCCGCGGGCGCGGGCTTGGCGGCGGGTTTGTCCGCAGCCGCCGGCGTGGTCTGCGCGCTGGCGTGGCAGGCAAGCATGGAAAGCGAGGTGGCCCAGAGCACTTGTGTGGCAAGCCGGCTCAATCGCGGTGTTTTGGTGTTGACGCGCATGATGTTTCTCTCCTCCATGTAAACCGCAGCAATGCGGCAGACGGACTGTTTAATGAGCGGGCTGAACGAAAACTTTGGTTGTTTTTGTTGTTGGGTTACTGCGGTGAAGCGCTAGCATTGCCTCCGGGAGTAACCGGTGTCAACTTCCGGGACACCGCTCCCGCAGTGCGGAAAGGCGATTGTGCTAGGTGATTCGGTGTTTCAGCTGCGGCACTGACGGTGATTCCGGGCTCGATTCCGGCCTCAAAGACGCGTTTGAGTAACCGGTGTCATGGTGATATTATGGGGAACAAAGCTGCCTGTCAATACAGTTCCAAACAAAGGAGGAGCCGTGCGCAATTTCCTGAATGAGGCGGCCGTTGCTGCCCTGCTGTCGCTGTTGCTGTCGGTGCAGGGGGTGGCCCACTCCCAAAGCCAGGCCCAATCGCCGAACCAGACGCCGGCGGCTGCCGCGCAACTCGCCTTCCCCGGCGCGCTCGGCTGGGGCGCGCAGACCGCCGGTGGCCGCGGCGGCAAGATCATCCGCGTCACCAACCTCAATGCCGACGGCCCGGGCTCCTTCAAGGCGGCCATCGAAGCCAAGGGGCCGCGCATCGTGGTGTTTGAAGTAGGCGGCGTCATCGACATGGGCCGCAAGGAACTCACCATCCGCGAGCCCTACCTCACCATCGCCGGTCAGACCGCGCCCTCCCCCGGCATTACGCTGATCCGCACCGGCCTCGACATCCGCGGGCACGACGTCATCATCCGCCATATCCGCATCCGCACCGGCGTCGACGGACAGCCCAAGCGCAGCGGTTGGGATCCGGACGCCCTGAGCACGGTGGCGGCGCATCGCGTCATCGTTGATCACTGCACCATGAGCTGGGCCATCGACGAGAACATGTCGGCCTCCGGCCCGCGCTTCAAGGGCAAGAACATCGATGAGTGGCGCGCAAATACCTCGCACGACATCACCTTCTCGTACAACCTCGCCGCCGAGGGCCTGGCAGACGCCAGCCATCCCAAAGGAGAGCATTCCAAAGGCTCGCTGGTGCATGACAACGTCACCAACATCCTGTTCGTCGGCAACCTGTGGGCGCACAACGTCGAACGCAGCCCGCTTTTCAAGGGCGGCGTACGCGGCGCGGTAGTCAACAACATGATTTACAACCCCGGTCGCCGCGCCATGCACTACAACCTGATGCTGTTCGAATGGGGCGACAATCCCATCGTCAACGGCCAGATGAGCGCGGTGGGCAACGTGCTGCGCGGCGGTCCTTCCACCGTCGGCAACCTGCCGTTCATGATGCTCGGCGGCGACGGCGACCTGGAGTACTACGCGAAAGACAATATTGCCGTGGACAAGTACGGCGAGCCGCTGCCCATGTTCGGTCGCTACGGTGCCACCCGCGCCAAGCTGATCGAGAGCCCGGCGCCGGTGTCGTGGCCGACCGGTTTGAAAGTGCTGCCGGCGGCTGATGTCGAGCGGCACGTGCTGGCCAACGTCGGCGCGCGCCCCTGGGACCGCGATGCCGATGACTTGCGCGTATTGTTCTTTGTGGTCGAGGGCCGCGGCCAGATCATTGACGACGAGAAAGAAGTGAGCGCCTATCCGAAGCAAAAGGAAACGCGCGCGCCCTTCGTCGAGGCGGACTGGGACCTCGCCACCATGCTGCCCAAGTCGGGAATGTTTCCGGGTCAAAAGGGGCCCATCCAGGAACACTTGAGCGCCAGCGATCTGGCGGTGCGCAACTAGGCAATCCCGGATCCGCCATTCCGGGCAGAAGCGGCGCGGCCACAGCGGTCGCGCCGTTTTTTTGTGATGCGCGCCGGGCTCAGGTGCCGGGCTGAATGTAGGGCACGGTGGCAAACAGCCGGCGCTCACGCCCGCGCGGATCATTCACCACGCGCGATTCGGCGTCGAACACCATGGTCTGGCGTGAGGTTAGATCGTAGGCCGGCCAGCCCGGCGTACCGGTTCGGGCGAAATCGAGGAAGGCGCGCATCATCCGCATGCTCAGTTTCTGCCGCGCGGGGCTCATGCCGGGTGTGGTGCCGAACACGAGGCCGATATCGTCGGTGTGCGTGGCGCGCTCGAAGTCGAGTTGGTAGACAAACGCCGGCGCCCTGGCCTTGGCACGCTCCTCGGCCTCGATGACCTGCCCGCGCCAGCTGCGGCCGGCGGTGGTGGCGGCGATGAATACCTCCGCCGCATCGTAGCCGGGAAACCACTCGCGATAGGCGGCGATGACTTGTTCGGGAGAAATGTCCACGCGCAGTTCCGGCCCAAGCCGCGCGGCCAGGTTGGTCCAGTGGATTCCCTGCAGCAGCGAATGGCCAGGTGGAAAGAAGTTTCGCGTTTCAGCCACGGTATTGCCCAGCATCAGCGGAATGGATAGACCTTGCGGATGGGCATCGGGATAGAACGGATGGCGCAGCAGCGATCGGCCATCGAGCACCGGCCCGAAGTAGACCTTGCCACCCATGATCGGATCGGTCGCATCGAGCGCGTTGACGAGGCTCGCCGTGGAGGCGCTTGCCGGATCGGCGGCGAGCCGCGCCAGGTACGCCGACGCACGACGCGTCGCATTCAGCGGCCCGGACGCGGTTACCTGCTGTCCGCTCATGGTCGCGGCCCTGTGAAACAGTCCGGCGGCGGCCGGCATCGCCATGAGCGTGGCGATCTTGGCGCCGCCGCCGGACTGGCCGAACAGCGTCACATTGCCGGGGTCGCCGCCGAATGCGCGGATATTGTCGCGAACCCATTTCAGCGCCAGCACCAGGTCGAGCTGACCGGCATTGCCGCTGTCGGGGAAGCGCGCATCCAGCCGTGCCAACGACAGGTAGCCGAAGGCATTGAGGCGATGGGTGATGGTCACCACCACTACATCACCCTGCGCCGCCAGTCGCGCACCGTCGGTGAGCGGGTCATTGCCGCTGCCGGTGGCGTAGGCGCCGCCGTGGATATAGACCATCACCGGGCGCTTGGCGCGCTCATCGGCCGACGGGGTCCAGACATTCAGGAACAGGCAATCCTCGCTTTGCGCGCCGACACCGGTATTGCGTTGCGGACAGGCCGGGCCGGGCTGCCAGGCCTTCACCACACCGTTCGCTGCGGGCGCCGGCACCGGTGCCTGGAATCGCGATTGCGCGGTATCCATTCCGTAGCGGATGCCGCGAAAAACCTGTACGTGGTTGTCGGCCTGCCCGAGGAAGGCGCCCGCAGGCGTTTGCACGGGCCGCTCGACCGCTGGAGGTGGTGCAGTTTGTGTAGTTTGTGCGATGGTGCTGCGTGCCAGCGGCAGCAGCAGGGCCGCCGCGATCAGCTTGCGGCGTGCAGTATCAGCAGGCTGGTCGGCCGGTGGCGCAAGCTCATCGCCGCACATCGAGACTGCCCGATTCGAAGGCGTCGATATCCGCTTGCCGGAACAGGCTGGCATCGCCCGGCAGGGAATGCTTCAGGCAGGTCAGCGCAAGACCGCTGCGCGCCATTGCCGCGATTTCCGATCCCTTGGCGTGGGCATGCAGCACGCCGGCGGCGAACGCGTCGCCGGCACCGATGCGATCGACAATCCCCGACACCGTGATCTCATCGGTCTGGTGAAATTGCTCAGGCGTGTCGATGCGCGCGCTGATGCGGTTGCAATCCGCATCTTCCGTCGCGCGCGCCGTGGACGCGATCAGCCGCAGATTGGGAAACGCGGCGAAGGCGGCCAATGCGGCTTCACGCCGGCGTTCCGCGCCCTCGCCCGAAAATGTCTTGCCGAGTACCAGCGAGATGTCGCGATGATTGCCAAACAGGATATCGGCGCAATCGACGAGCTGGCGAAGGATCACCGCGGGGTTGCTGTCCCAGTTCTTCCAGAGCAGCGCGCGGTAGTTGCCGTCGAAGGACACCGGCACACCGAGGCGCCGCGCGGCTTTTGCCGCGTCGATGGCCATCACCGCAGACGCGGGTCCGAGCGCGGGCGTGATGCCTGACAGGTGCAGCCTTGCCGCGCCGGCCAACAGGGTGTCCCAGTCAAAGTCGCCGGAGCGCGCGCGCGCGAAACTGGAGTCGGCGCGGTCGTAAATGATTTCCGCCGAGCGCAGGCCGGCGCCCTGCGCCAGAAAATACAAGCCCATGCGGCCGGGCCGCGTGGCAACGGCGTTGCAATCGACACCCTGGGCGCGCAGTGCAGCGATGGCGCTGCGCCCGAGCGCATTGTCCGGCACCGCGCTGACCATGGCGGTGCGGTGCCCGAGACAGGCCAGGCCGACGGCCACATTGGCCTCCGCGCCGCCGATATGGGCGTTAAACGCACCCGACTGCATGATCAGTTCGCGGCCTGGCGAGGTCAGCCGGACCAGCAGTTCGCCGAAAAAGACCAGTGGGCCGCTCATGGATCGGATCAGCGCGCCAGCCAGCCGCCGTCCACGGCCAGCACATGGCCATGCACATAGTCGGCGGCGCTTGAGGCCAGGAACACGGCAGCACCGCCCAGATCACCGGGACGACCCCAGCGACCGGCGGGAATGCGCTCCATGATTTGCCGATTGCGGTTCTCGTCGGCGCGCAAGGCTGCGGTGTTGTTGGTTTCGATGTAGCCCGGCGCGATGGCATTGACATTGATGCCCTTGCCGGACCATTCGTTGGCCAGCGCCTTGGTCAATCCGCCGATGGCGCTCTTGGCGGAGGTATAACTCGGTACGCGCACGCCGCCCTGGAAGGTCAGCATGGAGGCGATGTTGATGATCTTGCCGCCGCCGGCTGCGATCATGTGCTTTGCTGCGGCCTGCGACAAAAAGAACACCGACTTCAGGTTGGTGTCGAGCACCGCATCCCAGTCTTCTTCAGTGAAATTGATGGCGTCGTTGCGGCGGATGATGCCGGCATTGTTGACGAGGATATCGAGGCGGCCCATCCGCGCCACCGTTTCATCTACCACGGACTGCACCGGCGCGATGGTCGACAGGTCGGCTTTCACCTGCTGCGCGCGGCGGCCGAGCGCCTTTACCTGCTGCACGGTTTCATCGGCCGCAGAACGGCCGACACAGGTGATGTCGGCACCGGCTGCGGCGAGCGCCAGCGCGATCGCCTGGCCGATGCCGGAATTGGCACCGGTAACGACCGCGACCTTGCCGCCCAGATCGAAAGGGTTCATTTGAGCTGGCAGATATCGAGCACGTTCATGTCGGTGTAATCGAGATTCTCACCACCCATTGCCCAGATGAAGGCGTAGGACTTGGTGCCCGAGCCCATGTGGATCGACCACGGCGGCGAGATGATGCCTTCCTCGTTTGCCGTGACGATGTGGCGCATGGCTTCCGGGCGGCCCATGTAGTGGAACACACGGTCATTTTCGCCGAGGCCGAAGTAAAAATAGCACTCGCTGCGGCGATCGTGCAAATGCGGCGGCATGGTGTTCCACACGCTGCCCTTTTCGAGGATGGTGAGGCCCAGCAGCAGTTGCGCGCTTTCGCAAACTCCGGGAATGACCAGCTGATAAATGGTGCGCTTGTTGGACGTTTCCAGGTCGCCGCGCACCAGCGGGATGGCCTCAGCTACGGAAATCTTTTTTACGGCGCAGGCTTTGTGCGCCGGCAACGAGGTGATGTAAAAGCGCGCGCCCTCGCCTTCGAAGGTGACGTCTTTCACGCCCATCGGCACGTACAGGCAGTCGCGCGGGTCGAGCTCGAAACGCTCGCCGTCGACCGTCATGGCACCCTTGGCGCCGACGTTGACCACGGCCATTTCGCGACGTTCCAGAAACGGCTTTCCGGCCGCGCTGGCGGGCTCGGTTTGGTCGGGCAGCTTCAGCGCCGCGCCGGCAGGCACGGCGCCGCCGAGAATGAAACGTTCGTTGTGCGCGTAATTGAGGGTGACTTTGCCGGGCTGGAACAGGCCGGCGACAAGGTAGCGATCACGCAATTGTTCGTTGCTGGCCCCGTTCATCATGTCGGGATGCGTGGCCTGGAAGGTCTTTGCAAACATCGGCTTCTCCATTTTCAGTGCCCCGAAATGGTAACCGGTGTCAGCATTTGTTGCAAGCCGGCTGCGTCGGCAGGTCGGCGACTATCCTCAGGACTTGCGGGGCGGTGTCACTGATCCGCGCCGGATCAGTGTGGAAATGAACAGCGAGGGCTCGGTGACTTCTTCGGCATGGGCAATGGTGCCGCTGATAAGTTTCAGCGCCGCGGACCGTCCCATGGCCACGATCGGCCAGCGCACCGTCGTCAGTGGCGGCCAGACGCGCGCGGCGATGGGGGTGTCGTCAAAGCCGACGATCGATAAATCGTCGGGCACGCTGAGCCCACGTTCGCGCGCGGCGAACAGTACACCCGCCGCCATTTCGTCGTTGCAGGCGAAGATGGCCGTGGGCCGTGGCGACAGGTCCAGCAGGCTGTCGGTGGCGGAGATGCCGGACTCAAAGGTGTATTGCCCGTCCGCCACCAGGCTTCTGGGCAGCTTGATGCCGGCCTCGGCCAGCGCCAGTTCAAAGCCTTCGCGGCGCTCGCGTGCCGAGCGGAAACCGTGTGGCCCGGCCACCAGGCCGATGCGCGTATGCCCCTGGCTGATCAGGTAGCGCATGGCTTCGGCAACGGCATCGCGGTCGTTGGAAGCCACCATGTGATCGGCATCGTCGAGCACGGCCGAACCCATGCGCACATAGCGGCAGCCGATCTCCTTGCACAGATCGGCGAGCTGGTTGTTTTCTGAAATCGGCGGCAGGATCACCACGCCGAACAGGCGTTGCCGCTCGAGGAAACTGCGCACGTCATCGAGCATGGTGGCCGAGCCGCGGTCCACCGGTCGCACCACCAGTTCAAAGTCGGTATCGCGCAGCGCCTCGAGGATGCCCTGCTGCATGTTCAGGATCATCTGCGCGTTCGGATTATCGTGAATCAGGCCGATGAGGAAGTTGCGGCCCAGCGCCAGCGCGCGCGCCTGCGGGTTCGGCACATAACCGGTTTCGCGGATGACCTGCGCGACGCGTTCACGGGTTTCATCGTTCAGCAGCGGTGAGTTGTTGATCACCCGGCTGACGGTCTTTTTCGATACGCCGGACAGCCGCGCAATGTCGTTGATGGTGGGTTTGGGTGCGGATTTGACGCGCGCCGGTGGAGTTTTTGCCATGGCGGAATCATAGCAGGCCGGAAAATTGATACCGCTTTCCTGGTGCCCGGTTCGCCGTCTTTCCCTCTGAAAATGGGACCTTTTGCCGGTCCCGGCGTCGTAGGCCATCCAGCCCGGCTTGCAAATGACACCGGTTTCCTTTACGATCCTCAAAACATCAAATCAACGCGAATCAGGGTGGAAATCGTGGGGTCTCGGATGCATCCAGCGGATTTTGCAGAGCAAGACATCGCGGCGCGTTTCGTGGCTGCCCGGCGCGCCGGCGCATCGCTGGCCGCCTTTCCCGGCAGTATTCCGGCCACGTTGGCAGACGCCTACCGGGTCCAGGACGCGGGCATCGCCCGGGTGAATGACAGTGTGGGCGGCTGGAAGGTCGGCCGCATCCTGCCGCCACAGTCCACGCAATTTGGCGCGGATCGGCTGGCCGGCCCGATTTTTAGCCGCTCCATCCAGCATGCTGCCGCCGGCTTGAGTTCGACGGGCAGCATTTATGCGGGCGGCTTCGGTGCCGCCGAGGCGGAACTGCTGCTGCGGCTCGGCCGCGCGCCGGCGCCGGGCCAGTCGAAGTTCACGCTTGAGGAAGCCGCGGCGCTGATCGACGCGGTGCATGTCGGCCTGGAAATCGCGAGTTCACCGCTGGCCACCATCAATGAACTCGGCCCGCCGGTGATCATTTCCGATTTCGGCAACAACAACGGACTCATCATCGGCCCTGAAATCGCCAACTGGGCGTCGCGCAACATTGCCGACCTGCCGGTGGCCATGCTCATCGACGGCATACAAGTGGGGCGCGGCTCGGCCGCCGTGTTCACCGACGGTCCGATCGGCTCGGTACGCTTCCTGCTCGAACTGATGGCGCAACGCGGCATCAGCCTGGCGCCGGGCACTTGGATATCAAGCGGCGCCATCACCGGCGTGCACGACGTCAAAGGCAGCCAGCGGATCGAGGCGCGCTTCGGCGATGGGCTGTCGATCGGCTGCACCATCAGCCACATGCCGCAAAGCGCAAGCGCCTAGCTGCCCAAAGCATAATGTTCCCGACGTACCCGATGTCCCCAGACTGAAGCACAGCACCCAAAGTGGCGGAATTCCGCGAGGAGCAACCGCCCGTCCAACCGCCGGAGGAGTTGTCATGTCACGTTCATCCCGTTTCGCCTTGCCCGGACTCGCGGCACGCATCACCGCCACCGCGTGCTTGTCGCTGCTATTGCTGACTCCGGCTTCAGTCGCCGCGCGCGACTTCCGCTCCGCCGAGGTTCATCCCGGCGATTACCCGACCACCCTGGCCGTGCGCCAGATGGGCAAGCTGCTTAACGAGCAGACCAAGGGCCGCCTCGGCGTCAAGGTTTACCCCTCGGGAAGCCTCGGCACGGAAAAGGACAACATCGAGCAACTGAAGATCGGCGGGCTCGACATGATGCGCATCTACAGCGGCGCGCTGAACAGCGTGGTGCCCGAGACCATGGTGATCGCCATGCCGTACGTGTTCCGCTCCACCGAGCACATGCGCCGCGTTCTCGACGGCCCGATCGGCGACGAGATCCTCGCGTCGATGGAATCGCAGGGGCTGGTCGGACTGGCGTTCTACGACGGTGGTTCGCGTTCGGTCTACACCGCCAAGCGGCCGGTGAAAAGCCTGGCCGACATGAAGGGACTGAAGATTCGCGTCCCGCAGTCCGACTTGTTCGTGGCCATGATCCAGGCCATGGGCGCGAGCCCCACGCCGATGCCGCTGGGTGAGGTGTACACCGCCATGAAGACCGGCATCGTCGACGGTGCCGAAAATAACTGGGCGGCATTCGAGGCCTCGCGTCACTTTGAGGCCGCCAAGTACTTCAACCTCACCGAGCACTCGATGGCGCCGGACATGCTGGTGTTCTCCAAGAAAATCTGGGACGCGCTCAGCAAGGACGACCAGGCGCTGATCCGCCGCGCGGCCAAGGACTCGGTGCCGTTCATGCGCAAGCTCTGGGACGAGCGCGAAGTCAAATCGCGCAAGGTGGCCGAGGCGGCCGGCGCGCAGGCGGTGAAAAGCACCAATCGCCAGGAGTTCGTCGACGCCATGAAACCGGTTTACGACAAGTTCACCGCCGCGCCGAAGCTCAAGGACCTGGTCAAGCGCATTCAGGACACGAAGTAGTCCCGCCGCGCCAGCCTCGCCGACAGAGGAGAGATCACTTTGTTTACGCGCATCAATGCCTGCATTGCCCGCTACGGGCTTTACGCCTCGGTCTTCGGGCTGTTCCTGATCGTGGCGGTGGTGGCCTGGCAGGTGTTTGGCCGCTACGTTCTCAATGACAGTCCGACCTGGACCGAAAGCCTGGCGCTGGTACTGATCCTGTACGTGACGCTGATCGGTGCCGCCGTCGGCGTGCGCGATGCCGGCCATCTGGGCATGGAGTCGCTGCTGGTGCTGGCGCCGCCGGGCATCCGCCACAAGGCCGAAATTCTGATTCACATCCTGGTCGGGATCTTCGGCGCGGCCATGCTCTACAACGGCTGGGTGCTGGGTGCGTCGGTGGCCTCGTACAAGCTGGCGAACCTGGAATTGTCCGAAGCGGTGCGCTACGTGCCGCTGGCGCTCTCGGGCGGACTCATCGTGCTGTTTTCCATCGAGCACATCATCGCGCTCGTCAACGGAACCGAAGTGGAGCCGGCGTGGAACTGACCATCCTCAGCATATCGTTCGTCGCCCTGCTGTTGATCGGCGTACCGGTGGCGTTTGCCATCGGCCTCGCCGCCATGTGCACCATCCTCTACGAAGGCCTGCCGGTGGCGGTGCTGTTCCAGCAAATGATGTCGGGAATGAACATCTTCTCGTTCCTCGCCATCCCGTTCTTCATCTTCAGCGGTGAACTGATGCTGCACGGCGGCATCGCCGATCGCATCGTCGCGCTAGCGCGCAGCATGGTCGGCCACATCCGCGGCGGGCTCGGCATGAGCAACGTGCTGGCCTGCACGCTGTTTGGCGGGGTTTCCGGCTCTCCCGTGGCGGACGTCTCGGCGATGGGCGCGGTGATGATCCCGATGATGAAAAAAGAGGGCTATCACACCGATTACGCGGTCAA
>JBGATH010000039.1:0-46849 GCA_044229235.1 Usitatibacteraceae bacterium | reverse complement strand
CGTGCTTCTCGGGTGAGGGGCGGCATGGCGAATATCCTTTCGTGTGAGAAACAAAAGGGTACCGCAATGCCAACTCCTCACCCCTTGCCGAGCGACCTAAAGTCCGACAAGTCGAACGCCAACCTACCAAAATGGCTGGAGAGGCGCGCCAGTGCTTGAGTTTGGCCTGAACGATCGGAGCAAACCAAACGCCGGCAGCACCGAAGCTCGCGCTGCTTGCCTGCGCGGCAGCGCGTTTCCCGCCCGCCGGTTTGAATGCTTTTCCCTGCTGCCGGGCGCCTCGAGCATTGAGGAACTCGGCCCCCGGCAGTTACACTAAGCGCCTATGCGATTCACATTTTTTCATGCTCCCCGCCCCGGCTTGCGCAGGATTCTGCTGGCGACCGCCATCATCCTGCTGAGTGGTTGCGCGTGGCTGGAAACGAAGCAGGGCGAGTGGATCTTCAACCCGGTGCAGAGCGAGTGGCGCGGATTTCGCGGCTTGCCGGAAGGGTTCAGCGAGCAATGGATTCCGGTCGGCACGCGCGGTGAAACAATCAACGCGTGGTGGGCGCCGGTGGCGGACCCGAATGCGCCGGTGCTGCTCTACCTGCACGGTGCCCGCTGGAACCTGACCGGCAGCGTCACCCGCATCCCGCGCTGGAATGCCATGGGCTTTTCGGTGCTGGCGATCGACTACCGCGGCTTTGGCAAGAGCATCATGGCCAGCGGTGCCGCGCCCAGCGAGCAATCGGCCACCGACGACGCGCTGGCGGCGTGGGAGCACCTCGCCAAACTTGCGCCGCGGAAGAAGCGTTTCATCTTCGGGCACTCGCTGGGGGGCGCCATGGCCACACAACTGGCGCTGAAGTATCCCGACGCCAGCGGCCTGATCCTCGAAGGCTCATTCACCTCGGTGCCGGACATGATCAAGGAAACGCGCTGGGGTTTCCTGCCGGTGGGCTTCCTGGTCACGCAGCGCTTCGACAACATCGACCGCATCGATGACGTGACCGTGCCGGTGCTGGTGGTACACGGCACCAGCGACGACATCGTGCCCTTCGCCATGGGTGAGCGCCTGTTTGCGGCCGCGAAGGCGCCCAAGCGCTTCCTGAAACTGGAGGGCGGCAATCACCACAACCTGACCGCGAATTTCTTCGGCGAATACCAGCGCACCATCGCCGAACACTTTCAACTGCCGCTGGCGATGGCAGCGTCGGGGCGGGCGGCGGCCACGTCGGCGGCCGGCTCGGCCTTGCGCTGACGCCTGCGCATGCAATCGCTCGACCTGGAAGTTCTCAACCATGCGCGCGCCTGGCTCAATGACGGCCGCGCCGTCTGGCTGGTCACGGTCACGCAGACCTTCGGCGCAAGCCCCCGGCCGCCGGGCTCGCTGCTGGCCATGCGCGACGATGGCATCGTCGTCGGTTCCGTTTCCGGGGGGTGCATCGAGGACGACCTGGTGGCGCGCCGTGGCGAATTCGCCGGCGCCAAGCCGATCGTGCAAAGCTATGGCGTGAGTGCCGAGGAGGCGCGCCGCTTCGGCCTGCCCTGCGGCGGCCAGTTGGAAGTGGTGATCGAGGCGGCGCTTGATGTGGCGCGGCTCGATGCGCTGTTCGAAAAAATATCCCGCGGCGAGGTGTTTGCGCGCGTGGTGGATCTCGCCTCCGGTGCGTGGCGCACACGACCGGCGCTGCCGGTCGAGGCCACCCGGCGAGATGAGGTCGAGTTCACCTGCATCCACGGCCCGCGCTGGCGCCTGCTGATCATCGGCGCGTCCGAAATCGCCCGCTACCTGGCCGAGGTGGCTGCCACGCTGGATTTCCAGGTGTTTGTCTGTGATCCGCGCGAGGAATACCGCACCGCCTGGCGCGTGCCAGGCACCCTGTTCATCGACGGTATGCCCGATGAGGCGGTGGTGGCGTTCAAGCCCGACGCGCATGCCGTCATCGTCACCGTCTCGCACGATCCGAAGCTCGATGACATGGCGCTGATGGAAGCGCTCAGGACGCCGGCCTTTTACGTCGGTGCCGTCGGCTCGCAAAAAACCTCCGACGAACGCCGTCGGCGGTTGCGTGAATTTGACCTGAGCGACGCGCAGGTGGCGCGGCTGCACGGGCCGGTTGGCCTTGCCATCGGCAGCCGCACGCCGCCCGAAATTGCCATCGCCATCCTTGCGGAACTGGTGGCGGCCCGAAACGGCTTGATCCTGTCGACGAATCAGACCCGTGCCGCGGGCGCGGTTCCGCACGTGGCGTGATCACCGGCATCCTGCTGGCAGCCGGGTCGAGTCGACGATTCGGATCCGGCGCGCAAAAGTTGCTGGCAACGCTTCCCGACGGCCGCACGGTGGTTCAGGCCGCCGCTGCCAATCTCCTGCAAGCCTGCGGCCGAGTGATCGCGGTCACGCGCCGCGATGAGCGCCTGATGCGGGCGCTCGACGACGCCGGTTGTCATGTCATCGTCAACCCGCACGCCGACGAGGGCATGGGCACCAGTATTGCCGCCGGTGTCGCTGCGAGCGCCGACGCTTCCGGCTGGCTGATCGCGCTGGGCGACATGCCGTTCATCCAGCCGGCCACGATGCGCGCAATTCTTGACGCGCCTGCCCAGCAGGACGGCATCGTCATTCCGGTATTCGCTGGCCACCGCGGTCATCCGGTGCGATTCGCGCGGCGCTACGAACAGGCGTTGCGACAACTCAGCGGCGATCGCGGTGCGCGCAGCGTGCTCGAGCAATACCCGTCCGAGGTCGTGGAGTTGGCGACAACCGATGCCGGCGTCATCGCCGATATCGATACTCCGGCCGACCTGGCCGCGCAGCAGTTCATCCGCGGCGCCGGTGTCGGCCATCATGGTGCGTAACGCGCCGGTCGCAAACCGGCACACGACGCGGCGCGGATCGCGCTAAGCTGGCTGCCGGTTCAACGACGTGGAGAAACTGCGATGTCGATGCGCGCAGCAATCGGTTTCAGCCTTGCCATGATGGGTCAAAACGCAGCGCTGGGACAGTCACCCACCCCACCCGCTGCCCCGGTGCCGCCGCCGCGGGCCTGCAGCGCCGCCGAGCACCGGCAGTTCGATTTCTGGATCGGCGACTGGGATGTGTTCACCCCGGACGGCAAGCAGGCCGGCACCAATCGCATCGAGCGTGTGATCAACGGCTGCGTGTTGCACGAGAAATGGCTCGGCGGCGGCAATTTCAACGGACAGAGTTTCAATGCATGGGATGCGCGCCGCCAGCGCTGGCACCAGACTTGGGTGGACAGCAGCGGCGCGGTGCTGCTGCTCGATGGTCGAGCCGGTGAAGGCAGCATGACGCTTTCCGACGCCGACGTACCGGCAAAGGCTGATCGCAACCTGGTGAACGAGATCCAATGGACAAGCAACGCCGATGGCTCGGTGCGCCAGCACTGGCGTGTCTCGAAGGACGGCGGCAAGACCTGGACAACGGCTTTTGACGGCAAATACGTGCGCTCGGCGCGTGCCCAACCGCCGCGCTAGCGCCGCCTCGTCATGTTGCCGGTAATGTGTCGCCGGCGATCCGCTGCAGGTGCTGTACCGCTCAGCCCGGCTTGCGGTATTTCTCGCCCGCTTCGATGCGCGTCTTCATGATGTTTTGCGGTGGCGGCAACGGACAGGTGGTGAACTCCGAGAACGCGCACGGCGGGTTGTAGGTCTTGTTGAAATCGAGCGTGAAAGTCTCGTTCGGTTTCGGCCGCTTTTCGACGTACAGAAAGCGCGAAGGACGATAGGTGGTGTCTCCCGACGTGCCGTCGCGCATCACGAAGAACAACCCCTCGTCATCGCCGACCACATCCAGCTTGTGCACCACGCCATTGAGCTTGAACTGCACGTAGCCGGGGCAGGGTTCGTTGGAAATTTCGTCGATGACATTGACGATCGGCAGCGTCTTGCCCGGTGGGTAGGCGACGAATTTGGCCTCGACCCTGAACTTCTCATCCGGCGCATACCAGATGCGGCCCGGAAAATTCTTGCGCACCAGCGATTCGTTGTCGGCGAGGCGCAGGATGAATTTTCCATCTCGCTCGATGATGTGCATGCTGATGCGGCCGAGCGAAACCCAGTCGCGCTTTGCGCTGCCATGACCCATGGCGCGCTCGCCGCTGAAGGGCGTACCCGCCGCCGTCATCGTCACCCCCGGCGCAAGCTGCAGCGTCACTTTCTTCCCCGATGTGTCGACTTTCAGCGTGCCGAGGCGCGCGGGACCGGTGCCCTTGAGTTCTGGCGGAAAAACAATGTCGTTATCGGCGCCGGTGCCGAAAGTATTGGCACCCGGCTTCATGATGAAGCGGCCGGCCAGCGTCAGCCAGCCGTTGTCGTTGCGCAGGCTTTTTTCGCGCGAATCGCGCCACTGCTGGATCTGGTCGACATAAAACGGATCGGCCACGGCGATGGCGCCTGTTGGGGCAGTGAACAGGCAAAGTACGGCGGGAAGGAAAAGGGCGGCTGAAAGGCGTTTCATGCAAGGCTCCGTTGGCAAGGCGCGGACAGGCGCGCAATTATGCGCTGGATTGGGACAGCGGGTTAAGCCGGAGGGTTCCGCCGACACGCTCCGGTGTCATGTCATTGAGGCACCGCAGATGCCCCAGTGGGCACTGCCGCTGGAAGCAGGGGCTGCACTCAAGATTGAGGGTTACCACTTGGGCGCGTGCCGACAGCGGCGGCGTGAATGCGGGCGAAGATGAGCCGTACAGCGCCGTGACCGGCACGCCCACCGCGCAGGCGATATGCATCAGCCCGGAATCGTTGGTCACCACGTGCTCGGCGAGGCTGAGCAAATCGACCGCTTCGGCCAGGTCGGTGTCGCCGGCCAGCACACGGCACAGGCCGCCGCTGAGCTGGTTGATTTCATCGGCGATGGCGCGGTCCCCCTTGCCGCCGAACAGCCAGACCTGGCGGCCTTGTGCGGTCACGCTGCGCGCCAGCGCCGCGAAGTGCGCCGCCGGCCAGCGCTTGGCGGGGCCGAATTCCGCCCCGGGGCAGAACGCGATCACCGGTTTGCCGGCGTCCAGTTGCAAGCGCTGCAGCGTGCTTGCGCGCGCCTCGGCATCGACGCGCAGTCGCGGGTGGGCAATGGGTTCCGCCAGCGCCTCTGTTGCCGGCTGCGCCAATGCCGCGAATCGCTGCGCCATCGTCGGCAGCTTTTGTTCGTCGAGGTCGCGGCAGTCGTTGAGGATCCAGCCACGCTTCTCGCCACGGAAACCGGTGCGCACCGGAATCGCGGCAAACCACGCGATCAGCGCCGACTTGAAGGTATTGGGCAGGACCACCACCTGCGCGTAGCCGCCTTTGGCCAACTGCTTGCCGGTACGGCGCCGCTCGGCGAGGCGCAGCGCGCCGTGGCCGAAAGGGTTTTCGATGACGGTGGTCACTTCCGGCATGCGCTCGTAGACCGGCATGACCCACTTGGGCGCGAACACATCGATGGCGGCGCCGGGATGCCGCGCCAGCAGGCGCGCCAGCAGCGGCTGCGACAGCACCGCATCGCCGATCCAGGATGGCGCAACAATCAGCAGGCGCATGCCGGCCGGCCGATGCTCATGCGCCGCGCGATACCCGGGATCAGTGATGCGCCTTGACCGGGCCCGACAGCTTGTAGACCGTGCCGCAGTAGGGGCACTTGGCCTCGCCCGAGGAGACGACGTCGATGAACACGCGCGGATGACTGCTCCACAGCTTCATGGACGGCATCGGGCAGTGCAGCGGCAGGTCGGCTGCCGTCACTTCGATTTGCTGGAATTTCTGTTCGGTTGGTGCGCTCATGCCGGGCTCCGGTTACTTGACGGGTGTCAGCCAGTGCTGGTATTTCGGGTTGCGGCCATTGACGATGTCAAAGAAGGCCGACTGGATCTTTTCGGTGACCGGCCCGCGCGTGCCGGCGCCGATGGGGCGCATATCCAGTTCGCGGATCGGCGTGACTTCGGCGGCGGTGCCGGTGAAGAACGCTTCGTCGGCGATGTAGACGTCGTCGCGGGTGATCTTGCGCGCTTCCACCGGGATGCCCAGGTCGGCGCAGACCGTCTGGATGGAGCGCCAGGTGATGCCGTCGAGCGCTGAGGTCAGTTCCGGCGTCGCGATCTTGCCGTCGCGCACGATGAACAGGTTTTCGCCCGCGCCTTCGGCCACATAGCCTTCGGTGTCGAGCAGCAGCGCTTCGTCGTAGCCGTTGTCGGTCGCTTCATTGTTGGCCAGGATCGAGTTGGCGTAGGTCGAGGCGACCTTGGCGCGCGCCATGGTGACGTTGACGTGGTGGCGCGCGAAGGAGGAAGTCTTCACGCGGATACCTTTCTTCATGCCGTCTTCTCCCAGGTACGCGCCCCAGGGCCACGCCGCAATGGCGATGTGCACCTTGGCGCCCTTGGGCGAGACCCCCATCTTTTCCGAACCGTAAAACGCCAGCGGCCGCAGGTAGCAGCTTTCGAGGCTGTTGGCGCGCACCACCTCGCGCTGCGCTTCCATCACCTGCTCCATGCTGAAGGGCATGGTCATCTGGTAGATCTTGCCGGAATTGAACAGGCGCTGGGTGTGTTCCTTGAGCCGGAAAATGGCGGTGCCCAGACCGGACGCGGCGTCGGTTTTGTAGGCGCGCACACCTTCGAATACGGCCAGGCCGTAGTGCAGTGAATGCGTGAGCACGTGGGTGGTGGCATCGCGCCAGGGGACGAGTTTGCCGTCATACCAGATGACGCCGTCGCGGTCGGCCATGGACATGTCTTCTTCTCCGAAATTGCGTGAACAGGCTGGCATTTTATCGTATCCACTGTGGATACCCGCCGTTTGTCCCACATCAAGCGGCGGCAAAGGCAGCCTTGCCGCTGCCTCGCCCGGCCGCAACTGCCAGTCGCGCAAGGGGGATGTGTCATAATAAATCGAGGTGGGCAAACACACCTGCCGCGCTCGATTCCACGGGCGTTTTTGGCGGGTCGCGTCCCGGTTTCCAGCTTGCAGGACATCACAAAGAATACGCAAACAGAATGGGCGAAAAGGGTGTTCTGAAGAGCCTCACGCAGTCCGAGGCAGCCGCCGAACTGAGTCCGGAGGAAAAGCTATCGGGCGACATGCTGCTGTTTTCGACCGGCTTGATGGCTTTCGCGTCGATTCTCTGGCTGGCCATTTACTGGGGCTTTGGCGTGCGTTTCTCCACCGCCATCCCGCTGACCTTCCTGCTGCTGTCGGCCGGCAACATGTTTTTCTTCCTCAGGACCCGCAAGCTGGGCGTGTTCTGTTTCATGCAGCTCGGCATGTTCCTGTTTGTGCCGTTCGTCATGCAATGGTCGATCGGCAACTTCGTCAATTCCAGCGGCGTGTCGCTGTGGGCGCTGCTGGCACCGATCGGCGCCATCGTCATTCTCGGCACCAAGGAATCGGTGCCGTGGTTCATGGCCTACATTTTCTTCACCGCGCTTTCGGGGCTGTTCGATTACATGATCCCGTCGGAGAGCAAGAACTTCGACATGCGCACGGTGGCGGTGTTTTTCGCGCTCAACTTCGTCTCGATCTCGGCGATGGTGTATGTGCTGCTCTGGTATTTCTCCCGAGAGAAACTGCGTTTGCGCGGCGACGTGGAAGCGCAGACCAACGCAGTCGCCGTGGAAAAGGAACTGGCGGAACGGCTGCTGTTGAACATCCTGCCGGCGCCGATCGCCGAGCGCTTGAAGCGCCAGGAAACCAGCATCGCCGACGGGCATGCCGACGTGACGGTGATGTTTGCCGACATCGTCAATTTCACCCAGATCGCCGAGGAAATGTCGCCCAACGACACCGTTCACCTGCTGAACGAAATATTCTCGGAATTCGACCTGCTTGCCGAAAAGTACGGCATTGAAAAGATCAAGACCATCGGCGACGCGTACATGGCGGCCGGCGGCCTGCGTTCGGGCGCGGCGCAGTACGTCGGAGCGATGGCCGAAATGGCCATGGAAATGCAGGCTTACATGGGCCGCTATGTGGCGCCCAATGGCGACAAGGTCAGCATCCGCCTGGGCCTTGCCACCGGTCCGGTGGTAGCCGGCGTCATCGGCCGCCGCAAATTCAGCTATGACCTGTGGGGCGACACCGTCAACGTCGCCAGCCGCATGGCGTCGGAAGCCGAACCGGGCAGCACGCTGGTCGATTCGGTAACCTTCCGCCGTCTGCACAATCGCTTCCGCTTCGACGAGATTCAGCAGATGATGGTGAAGGGCAAGGGCGCCATGCCGGTGTATGTGTTGCGTGGCCGCGCGGCCTCCACCCAGGAGGAAGGCAATGTCATCCATTTGTCTGAGCCTGGCACCTACCAGCAGCGCTGATCCAGCGCATCCGTTCCGCCGGAAGCGTCATTTGCCGGAACTTCCCCGGAGATCCGTTCGTGGCTGAGCCGGCGCCGGTCCGCAACCCGCGTCACCCGGGCGTGGCGCTGGTGCTGCAAGGTGGTGGCGCGCGCGCGGCCTACCAGGTCGGGGTGCTGAAAGCGCTGTCCGAGATCCTCGGCCACCCCAGCGAAAATCCGTTCCCCATCATTACCGGTACCTCGGCAGGGGCCATCAATGCGGCAGTGCTGGCGGTCAACGCAGACAACTTTGCGCGCGGCGTGGAAGTGCTGGTCGATGTCTGGACAAAATTTACCCCGGACCAGGTGTATCGCACCGATCTTCCCGGCGTGATGCGCAACAGCGGCCAGTGGCTGGGTGCCTTTCTGTTCGGCGCGCTGATGCGCGGCAGGCCGATTTCAATGTTCGACAATTCGCCGCTGGCTGCCCTGATCGGCAGGCATGTCGACCTCACGCGCATTGCCGGCCACATCGACAGCGGCGTGCTGCGCGCGGTGTCGGTGACGGCGTCGGGCTATACCTCGGGCCAGAACTGCGCCTTTTTCCAGGCTTCCGAGGATGTGCAAGGCTGGCGCCGTTCGCAGCGCGTGGGCATTCGCGTCAGCCAGCTGCGCACCGAGCACCTGATGGCCTCTTCCGCCATTCCCTTCGCATTCCCGGCGATCAAGATCAACCGAGAGTTTTTCGGCGACGGCTCGATCCGGCAAATGGCGCCATGCAGTCCGGCGCTGCACCTGGGCGCGCGGCGGGTGTTCGTCATCGGTACCGCCAAGCTGGTCAAGGATATTAACGAGCGCACGCGCGGCGACAACTATCCTTCCCTGGCGCAGATCGCCGGCCATGCCATGGCGTCGATCTTCCTCGATACGCTTGCCGTCGATATCGAACTGCTGCAGCGGGTGAATTCCACGCTGACCGTGGTGGATGAAGGCAAGCTGAAAACCTCGGGAATGAACCTGCATCACGTCGATGTCTGCGTATCCTGTCCGCAGGAACCGTTGGAAACGCTGGCCTACGCGCACGTCAGCGACCTGCCTTGGACCACGCGCTTCCTGATGCGCACCATCGGCGCCATGCGCAAGGGCGGCGCCACGCTCGCCAGCTACATGCTGTTCGACAGGCAATACTGCTCTGCGCTCATCGACATGGGCTACCAGGACACGATCAAGCGACGCGAGGAAATTGCCATCTTCTTTGACCCGGCCGCCTGCCCGCTTCCCACCGTGATACCGCACGTGAAATTTGATCCGGGACGGACGCTGCAAATGGAAGCACCGTTGAATAATCACATTCGCAGCGAGAACTGAATTGCACAGCGACACACCGCCGGCCGCGACCGGCCCGCAGCGGCGTGGCGATTACCGACACTTCCTGCCCATCTCCACGCGCTGGATGGACAACGATGTCTATGGGCACGTCAATAACGTCGTCTACTACGCCTATTTCGATACGGTGGTGAACGAGTACCTGATCGCGAAAGGTGTACTCGACATTGCCGGCAGCCCGGCCATCGGCCTCGTCATCGAAACCAGCTGCCGGTATTTTTCGCCCATCGCATTCCCCGACCGGATCGAAGCGGGGATGCGCGTGCGCAAGCTGGGCAACTCCAGTGTCCGCTACGAGATCGGCCTGTTCCGCGAAGGCGAGGACGAGGCCGTGGCGCAGGGACACTTTGTGCATGTCTACGTTGATCGCGAAACTCGCCGCTCGGTGCGCATTCCCGACGACATTCGCGCGGTACTCACGCCGCTCATCGCCTGATCGCCTTCCCACCCTCCCGCCAAGGAAACCATCCATGAATCGACAAGCCATCAGCGCGCTACTTCTTGCTGTTTTTGCCGGACTCGCACTGGCGCAGGCGCCCGCCATCAAGCGCACCATCCTGCAGCGCGCCGATGTGGCCGAAACCGGCCGGGAAGTGGTGCTCGGCATGGCAGAGATCTCGGCCGGTGGATCAACCGGCCGCCATACGCATTTCGGCGTAGAGACGGGCTACGTGCTGGAAGGCACGTCGATGATCGAGATCGAGGGCGAGGCGCCGAAGATGCTCAAGGCCGGCGACAGCTACATGATCCCGGCAGGCAAGGTGCACGATGCCAAGGCGCACGGCGGCACGGTCAAGGTGCTGGCGACTTACGTCGTGGAGAAGGGCAAGCCGCTGGCCACGCCGGCGCCCTGAGCGCCGCTATTTCAGCCGAGGATGATCGGTGAGGTGAAACGCTTCAGCAGCCACTGGCCGATCTCTTCGATCTCTTCCATGCTCACGCTGTGCTGCATCGGATATTCGCGCCACTCGACCTTGTAGCCCTGTTCCTCGAGCTTCGCGCGCGAACTGCGTGCCAGCGCCAGCGGCACCACCGGATCCTGGGTGCCGTGGGCCATCAGGATGGGAATGCGCGCATTGGCGGCCGACTTCTCGGCGGCCAGTGAATCCTGCAGCGTCAGGTAGGTCGACAGCGCGAGGATTCCCGCCAATTCCTGCGGGTGGCGCAGGCCGGCCTGCAGGGCGATCGCGCCGCCTTGCGAAAATCCGGCAAGAATGATTTTGTCGGCACGAATGCCGCGCGACACTTCGCGTGCGATCAGTTCATTGATCAACCCCTGCGACTCGCGGATGCCGGCCTCGTCGGCCTTGCGCTCGAGTTCCGCCATCGAGATGTCGTACCAGCCCGGCATGACGTAGCCATTGTTGATGGTGATGGGCCGCGAGGGCGCCTGCGGAAAAATGAATCGCAGCGGCAGGTCGGCCGGCAATCCGAGTTCCTTGACCACCGGAACAAAGTCCCAGCAATCGGCACCGAGGCCGTGCATCCAGATGACGCTGCCCTTGGGTTCGGCGCCGGTGTTGAGTTCGAGGTGTTGGATCATGGTTGGCAGAGGGGTGAGGTAAGGAGTGAACGGGTGGCGATGTTGAAACTCAAGCACTGGCGCGGTTCGCAGGCCGAAAATGCCCTGGAAGGCGCGCTAATGCTGGGGTTTTGCCTGCTATGACTTGAAAAGAGCCGGCGAATAGACATGTTGAATAGTCGCTAACAAGTCCCTTCCCCGGCGAAGGCCGGGGTCCAATTTCGACTTTCATCTGGAATACTTGGACCCCGGCCTTCGCCGGGGAAGGAATATTTTCGCGCCAACACATTTGATTGCCGGTTCAACAGAAGAGGCGCAGTGGGTTAATGGGCGTTCCCAGTTGAACGGATCGCCGACTTAGGCCGGAAAGCCTTGATGACCTCGTCGCGTGTTTCCAGGTATGGGCCGCCGATCAGGTCCACGCAGTAAGGCACGGCAGCAAATATGCCGACCTCGACGTGCTTGCCGTCCGCGTCCTTGAGGCCTTCGAGCGTTTCCTTGATGGCTTTGGGTTGCCCCGGCAGGTTGATGATCAGCGACTGCTTGCGGATCACCGCGACCTGGCGCGAAAGGATCGCGGTGGGCACAAAGCGCAATGAGATCTGGCGCATGCGCTCGCCGAAGCCATCCATTACGCGATCGGCCACGGCCAGCGTCGCATCGGGTGTGACATCTCGCGGCGCCGGCCCGGTGCCGCCGGTGGTGAGCACCAGGGCACAATTTTCGGTGTCGACGAATTCCTTGAGCGTGGATTCGATCAGCGGCTGTTCATCGGGGATCACGCGCGAGGCGAAGCTCACGGGGTTGTGCAGTGCGCTCTTCAGCCAGGTTTCCAGCGCGGGCAGGCCTTCGTCCACATAAACACCCTTTGAGGCGCGGTCGCTAATGGAGAGGATGCCGATTTTGACGGGGTCATGCACGATCAGATTCCTTGCGGCAATTACGGGTTGACGTCGTCGGCCCTGGCGCGTGCCACCACCAGCTCATGCAGCGCCTGGTAAAGCTGCCGGTAGCTGCGCGGCGGCTTGCTTTTGGCGCGCTCGTCGTGGCTGCCGGCAACCAGGCGTTCCAGCAGGGCACGGTCGGCCTCAGGGTAATCGTTCAGCAACGCGCCGATCGAGGTCGCATCCTCGAGCAGCCGGTCGCGCCATCTTTCAGCGAGGTGATGCAGCGCCGTCTGCTTCTTGCTCGGCGCCTTCAGTTCGTCGAGCTGCTCGATGATCGGCGCGGCGTCGACGCCGCGCATCACCCGGCCGATGTATTGCATTTGCCGCTTGTGGGCCCCATGTTTGCTGGTGGGGATGCGTTTGGCCTCCATGACGGCGGCACGCAGGTCTTCCGGCAATTCCAGCTTTTTCAGCGTCTCGTTGGGCAGTTCCACCAGCGCTTCGCCAAGTGCCTGCAGGGCCAGCATGTCCCGCTTCTTCTGGCTTTTGCTGATAAAATTTTCGTCGTCCTGCTCCGTCGGCATGGCTGTTTTCCGCTGTGTTCTTTTCGTCTTTGCCGGGTGTTGCCGGCGAGGCGCCATGATACTCCACCGCGTTCCTTCCCCGCCTGCCCGGTATCCCTTTCGCCGTCCCTCCGCCACTGAGAATCCATTCGAATGAAGCCCGTTGCCCTGCATGACCTCGCCGCATTCACGCTTGAACGTGCCAAGGCACTGGGCGCCACCGCGGCGGACGTCGAGATTTCCACTTCGGTGGGCCAGAACGTCACCGTGCGGCTGGGTGAGGTCGAGACCATCGAGCACAACCGCGACAAGGGCATGGGTGTCACGGTATATCTCGGCCAGCAGCGCGGCAATGCCTCCACCACCGATCTGTCGCGCGATGCCATCGATCGCACCGTGCAGGCGGCGCTGGCCATCGCCAAGTACACCGCCGCCGACGAGTTCGCCGGCTTGCCGGATGCCGACAGGCAGGCACGGCCGCCGTTTCCGGACTGCGACATCAATCATCCGTGGGCGCTGGGCACGGAAGCGGCGATCGAGCTTGGCAAACGCATTGAAGCCGCGGCATTTGCCGTGGACAAGCGCATCAACAACTCCGAGGGCGCGTCGGTCTCCACCTCGGAATCAGACTTTGTCTACGCCAACTCCAATGGCTTCATCGGCGGCTACCCGACCACGCGCCACAGCACCAGCTGTACCATGATCGCCGCCAGCGAAGCGGGTATGCAGCGCGACTACTGGTATACGGTCGGGCGCTCCGAGCAGTCGCTGGATTCGGCTGAATCAGTGGGTCGCAAAGCCGGTGAACGCACCGTGGCGCGCCTCGACGCACGGCGCGTTCCCTCCGGCGAATTCCCGGTGTTGTTCGAAGCACCGGTGGCCTCCGGCCTGATCGGCGCGTACGTAGGCGCGGTGAGCGGCTCGTCGCTGTACCGCAAGGCCAGTTTTCTGATGGACAGTCTGGGCAAGCAGGTGTTTTCGCCGCTGGTCAATATCGTTGAGGATCCGTTCCTCAAACTGGGCCTCGCCAGCGGCCCGTTCGATGCCGAAGGTGTCGCCACCACGCGCCGTGAGGTGGTCAAGGACGGCGTGGTCAACGGCTACTTCCTCGCCACCTACTCGGCCCGCAAGCTGGGTATGCAAACCACCGGCAATGCGGGCGGAAATCACAACCTGATCGTGCGGCCGGGTGAGCTGGACTTTCAAGGCCTCCTGAAAAGAATGGGCCGTGGCCTGCTGGTGACCGAGCTGATGGGGCAGGGCGTGAACAACGTCACCGGCGACTATTCGCGCGGAGCCGCTGGTTTCTGGGTTGAGGATGGCGAGATCGTCTACGCCGTGGAGGAAATCACCATCGCCGGCAACATGAAGGACATGCTCATGAACATCGTCGCCGTCGGCAATGATGTGCTGGCGCTGGGTTCCAAGCAGGTCGGCTCGATTCTCATCGATCGCATGACGATTGCCGGGGAGTAGTCCGCTACGCAATTTCGGCATGTTTCGGCTCGGATAGGCCTGTTACAAGCCGGAAACAGGCATGACATATACTCGTGATTGACGTCGAAACGCGTCAACTGAATCGACCAATAACGAGGAGATATTCATGCAACGACGCAAGTTCCTGACCACGGCTGGCGCGGGTCTCGCCGCTGGTGCCGCCGTAATCCCCACGCTGTCCGAGGCACAGCAGGCCGCACTGCCCACCATCAAGTGGCGCTGCACTTCCAGCTTTGCCAAGAGTCTCGACACCATTTACGGCGGCGCGGAAGTGGTTGCCAAGCGTGTGAAATCGGCCACCGGCGGCAAGTTCGACATCCAGGTGTTTGCCGCGGGCGAAATCGTGCCGGCGTTCTCTGCGGTCGATGCCGTCAAGGACGGCACGGTTGAGTGCTGTCACACGGCGCCGTACTACTTCTTCGGCAAGGACCCGACCTTCGCCTTCGCCTGTGCCATTCCCTTCGGCATGAACGCACGCCAGCAAAACGCCTGGATGTATCACGGCGGTGGCTTGGCGCTGATGCGCGACTTCCTGAAAGACTACAACATCATCAATTTCCCGGCCGGCAACACCGGCGCGCAGATGGGCGGCTGGTTCCGCAAGGAACTCAAGACCATCGCCGACATGAAGGGACTGAAGATGCGCATCGGCGGATTCGCCGGCCGCGTCATGTCCAAGCTGGGCCTGATTCCACAGCAGATCGCCGCCGGCGATATTTACCCGGCGCTGGAAAAAGGCACCATCGATGCGGCCGAGTGGGTCGGTCCGTACGACGATGAAAAACTGGGTTTCTACAAGGTCGCCAAGTACTACTACTACCCCGGCTGGTGGGAAGGCGGTCCCGAGTTGGACCTGTTTGTGAACATCAAGCAATGGGAAGCACTGCCGCCGGAATACAAGTCCATCCTCGAAGGCGCATGTGCCGAAGCCAACGTGGACATGCTCGCCAAGTACGACGCGCTCAATCCGGCAGCCCTCAAGCGCCTGGTGGGCAACGGCGTGCAATTGCGTCCGTTCAGCAAGGACATCCTCAATGCCTGCTACAAGGCGGCCAACGAGGTTTACGAGGAAGAGTCGGCCAAGAACCCGAAATTCAAGAAGGTGTTTGACTCGTGGAAGGCGTTTCGCGACGACCAGGTCCTGTGGTTCCGCGTCGCCGAGCAGAATTTCGACAACTACATGGCGACTGCCGGCAGTGCCAAGCCGGCTGCACCGGCGAAGAAGTAGTCGGACGGAAATCGATTCGGCGATAACGAAAAGCCCCGCACTCGCGGGGCTTTTTTCTGCTGCCGTCCTTCGATCAGCCTGGCGTAAAGACCGGCTCGACGCGTACCTCAGTCTTCACCGAGTTGGCGATGAAACACTCCTGGTGCGCCTTGTGGTGCAGGTGCTCGATCTGTTCGCGCGTCGGCAAGCGTGTGCCGCTGAATGTCACTGCCGGGCGCAGCGTGACGGTGGTCATCGCCAGTTTGCCGGCGGCATTCTTTGCCATGACACCCACTGCACGATCGACATAACGATCCACGCAGAACTTGCGGGCGGCGGCGATCGACAGGAACCACAGCATGTGGCAGCTGGCGAGCGAAGCCACAAACATCTCCTCCGGGTCAACCGCGCTGGTGTCGGACATCGGTACCGGCACCACGTGTGGCGACGACGAGCCAGGCATTTCAACGCCGCCATCGAAACGGACCAAGTGGCGGCGGCTGTACGCGTTGCCGATGAAATCTTGTTCGCCGCGGGTCCAGGTGAGGTCGGCGGTATAGTGGTCCATTAATGCTCCCGGTGACGGGGCCTTATCGCAAGCACTTGCAGGTGCGGCACCCGGGCCGAATTGTACGCCGCCGGGTGGCCGCGCGAAGGCGCAGACGGCTGCGCATCCGTATTTGCGATTGGACCGTACCTGATCCTGGCGTTGCTTTCAAAGGGGAGATAAATGCGAATACGCGGGGGGCAGTTGCTGGTTTGTGCCGCGATGCTGCTGGTCAGCGCAGGTTGCGCGAACGTCATCCCGACCCAGCGCGGAACGTTGGCCAGGCCGGAAATGCAGTTTGATGCCGACATCGGGCATGCGCGCATTCTGCTGCACACCTATTCAAGCAAGGAAGGCGCCTCGGGTGGGCAGGCGACCGGCGGCGGCGGATGCGGGTGCACATGAAAACCGGACCCGAAAACCCGCGCAGCCCGGTCCCGGCATGCGCCGTGAGCGCGTTATTCGCTGCCGCGGCGGCGCTACCGATTATTGCCCTGCCGGTCAGCGCGGGCGCGCAGTTGCTGGAAAACGAGCTGGTGCCGGCGGTGCTGCCGCCGGGTGCGACCGTCGGCGCGCGCGTGCTGTGGTATCGCGAAAGTAACGGCCGCATGCGCGTCACCGAGCCGGTCGGCTGGCTCAAGAGCCCGATCGGCGAAAACTGGGAGGTGACGGTTTCCGGGCTCGTCGACATGGTGGGCGGTGCGTCTACCTTCTCTGTCAGCAACCAGTCAGGCCGTCCGACGCAGATTCTCACCGGTGCCTCGATCACCGACCGGCGCAACGCCGGCGATGTGAACCTAACGCGAAAGTGGGACGGCGGCAGCGCCGGACTGACGCGCACCCAGTCCACCGAAAAGGACTACACGTCGGATGCGACCAGCGTCAACGCGACATTTGATTTCAATGAGCGCAACACCACGCTGGCGGTCGGCATTGGTGAGTCGCGCGATGAAGTCCGCTCCAGCGACGACCACGACCTGAACGAGCGGCGCCGCTCGCGCGAATTCCTGCTCGGGGTTACCCAATTGCTGGATCGCAATGCCCTGCTGCAATCGAACCTGGTCTACACGCGCCAGAGCGGCTACCTGAACGACCCGTACCGGCAAACCATTTCGTTCTATCGCGACGGCCTGTTCCCGCCGCTCGTGCAGATCCGTGACACGCGCCCGGATCATCGTGCGCAACTGGCCTGGCTGACGCGATTCAAGCGCACGCTCCCCAGGCAACAGGCGGTGATCACCGCCGAATACCGCTATTTCCGAGACGACTGGGGTATTCGTGCGCATACCTTTTTTTCGAGTTGGCTGCAGACCCTGAACGACACCTGGAAAGTTGAAGCCGCGCTGCGCTACTACTCCCAGGGGCCGGCTGACTTCTACTTTGCGCAAATTTCGCAACGGCCGGCACCAAGATACGCATCGAGCGACCAGCGCCTCGCCGGATTCGGCTCGCTGGAGCCGGCGCTGAAACTGATCCTGCAAGTCACGCCGGGAACGGCCATTGACCTCAGCGTCGGTCGCTACCAGCAGCGTGCCGGCTGGAGACTTGGCGGCGGAGGCAGCCCGTTTCATGAACCGCTGTCGGCAAACACGGTAAACGCGGGTTTTGTCCATCGCTTCTAGCTTCAAATCGCAGCCGCCGCGGCGAGGATAAACTCGCGGCATGCGACGTTTTCGTCAATCCTTTCGCGCCATGGCGTGCCAGAACGTGCTTGAAGTCTTTGCGCGATCTGAGGCTGAAGCCCTGGCGGCGATGGGCGCCGCGATCGCGGAAGTGCTGCGCATCGAAGCCAAATACTCGCGCTATCGGGATGACAGCGTGGTGTCGCGTATCAACCGTGCCGCGGGTGAAAGCGCAGTCGCGGTCGACGCCGAAACGGCTGGCCTGATTCAGTACGCCTCAGCCTGTTACCAGCAAAGTGGCGGCTTATTCGACATCACCTCCGGCGTGTTGCGCCGGGCGTGGGACTTCAAGTCGGGCAGACCGCCGCCGCGCGAAAGGATCGCGGCGCTGCTGCCGCTGGTCGGCTTCGACAAACTCAATGTCGAACGCCGCGCCGGTGGGGACCGGGTGTCACTGCAGCGGCCGGGAATGGAAATCGACTTCGGCGGCTTCGGCAAGGAGTACGCGGCAGACCGCGCGGCCGCCGCGCTCCTCTCGCATGGCCTGGCCAACGCCTTTGTCAATCTGGGCGGTGATGTGGTGGTGACCGGGCCGCAGGCCAGTGGCGAGGCCTGGCAGCTGGGCGTGCAGCATCCGCGCCAAGACGCCGCGCTGCTGGCGCAGCTGCCGATCGCGTCGGGTGCCGTCGCCACCAGCGGCGACTACGAACGCTATTTCGATTTTGAGGGCCGCCGCTATTCGCATATCCTGGATCCGCGCAGCGGCGATTCGGTCGAGGGCTGGCAGAGCGTGACGGTACTGGCACCGACTTGCCTGGTGGCGGGCAGCGTCACCACCATCGCCATGCTCAAGGGCTTTGACGATGGCCTCGCGTGGCTCGCGCAAAGCGGCCTCCGGTACCTCGCCGTCGACCTGACCGGTGCGACGCACACCGGCCAGGGTGACGCTGCGGTGGCAGCTAGTACGGCTGCCTGACCAGCGGCTTGGTCTGGCTGGTTCCCGCAAATGGCCCCGAGGTAAACGTGTAGGTCATCAGCGCATTGTTGGCGTCGGAGAAATTGAATGTCACCGTACCCACTGCCACCGGCGCGAACTGCGCGGCATTGTAGGTGGTGCCCACCCAGGGCGAGCCGGTTGCGGTGGCGAGCACGCCGGTGTAAACGTTGCCGTTCCAGGTGCCGCCAGGCATGGTGAACCAGGTAACGTTGCCGGAAAGGTCGTAAGTGAACCAGGCGGCAAACAGCGTGCGGAATTGCTGCGTGACCGAAACCCCCCAGCCATTTTGCGCATCACCTCCCCACCACATGTCACCGACCTGCAGGCCCGGCGTGCTGTCGCTGGGGCCGAATATCTGTCGCTGGATCTGTTTGGTGCCGGAGACCCCGTTGATGGTGTAGTTGAGCGTGGCCGTGCTGGCGCTGGTGTAGGTGATGGTCGCCGTGCCGATGATCCCGCCGGGAACGAAGGCCGCTTTGTCGTAGGCATTGAGCGGTGCCGATGTCGGTTTGGCGAGGCCGCCGGTGTAGACGGTGAAATTGCTGTTCCAGGTGCCGCCCGGCATCACGTACCAGCTGGGCTTGCCAGTGCCGTCGTAAACAAAAAAGACGTTGAACTGGATGTTGCCGTGCTGTTGCACCGTCATGCCCCAGCCGTTCTCAGCGGTGCCGCCCCACCACAGGTCGCTGTAGTTGGGCGCGCCGGCGGTGACTTGCCCGGTCATGCCGGTGAAGTTCTTGGGTGAATTGACGGCGGTGGTCCCGGCACGGTTGATCGACAGCGTGCCATCGGTCGGCAGCGACGCGTAGGAGACGAAATCGACACCGGCAAAATTGAGGGTGGCATTGGTGGTGAACAGAAAACCGTTGGGCACGATGTAGTCCGGCTCAACGACGCCCAGTGCCGCGAACCCCTGGGTGGCGATGAGAAAGCTTGCATTGGCCGTGCCGCCCTCGCCGCCGCCGTAATACGGATCGCCGGCGATGACCAGCAGATCGTTGGGGAAGGTGTAGGAGCGCGTCTGGCTTCCCTGCGTGCTGGTCAGGGTGTGGCCGCTCAGGAATTGCTGGCCGGTCGAGGTAGTCGTCAATTCGACGAACTGCACGCTGCCATCGGCGTTCGAGTAAATCTCGTTGATGCGCCAGAGGTGGAACGATGCATTCGCAAGGCCGGTCGCAGACAGACAGATCGCCAGTAGCAGTTGCATGATTTTCGACTTCATGACGGCCTCCTTGTTACGGGTTGGGTACCGGCGGCTCGATGGGCGGACGCGCCCCCGGCCACCGGCGCAAATCAATGCGTGTGGTGCGGCTTGCCTTCGTCTTCCTGCGCCGAGCGCAGGCGCACTTCTGCGGTGATCAGCACCTCCTGGCGCATGCCGCTGGCAGCTTTGACCGTCAGCGTCAAAGGCACAAATTCAAGAGGCTTGAGTGGCCGCACCAGCCCGGACAACGAGATGCGGTAGTGACCCGGTGCGAGCTCAAGCGCGACACCCGCCTCGAGCGGGATCGCCTTCACGACCTGACGTTTTTTCCCGGCGGCCAGCAGCGAAGCGGATTGGGCGGCAAACGACTTGACGGCTACGATCTCGCCGGCGTCGGTGCTGGTGATCTGCAGGTACACCTCGGCGCCGCCCGCTACCGTTTTGATCCAGGGCAGGTTGACGGTCAGGGTCGCACCGGCGTCCATTACGCAAAGTGCCGCCGCAAGCGGCAACCATCGCAGGAACGTGATGCGACCAGTCGGGTTCGCATGGGCTTTAAACGAAGTCGTGCGACGGGCCGGTACGTGCAGCGTGGGCATGGGCTACTCCCGGCGGACAGGCGTCCGCAACCCTTCTGATACGGCAATCGACAGGCAGCGGATTCAGCGCCGGTCGCCTCGATCGCGAGCGTCGGACCGCAAATGAAACCCCAGCACTGGCGAGGTTCTCCAGGCATATTCGCGGATTCAACCACGAGTCCCGACACTTCAGGGCGTGCGCAAGGAGGGGTGAGGTAACGAACCGCGGTACCCTTTTGCTTCTGACACGAAAGGAAGCCGCTATGAGTGGTTCGCCCCTCACCTTGGAAGAACGTTACCTGATTCACGCCGGTTTTGTGGCCAAATTGCCGTTGTCCGAGATTGCCATTGCGCTGGGCCGGCATCGATCGGCGGTCTATGACGAGTACCATCGCGGTCGTGATTCGGCGGGACGGTACTGTCCGCATCGGGCCCAGCGGCATCGCAACGCGGCCAGCGCGCGCAGTGCTGCCAACGCGCGGCACAAGCCCGCCGAAGACTGGCAGGAAATCAAGCAACAGATCAAGGCGGGCTGGTCGCCGGAACAAATCAGCGGTCGCCGCACAGCGATTCAACACCCGGTGCCGGTCAGCTTCCAGGCCATCCATCTGGCGGCCAAACGCCACGGTTGGGACCGGTGGTTGCATACCGCCCGGCTGCGCCGTCATCTGAAGCGGCCTGCCCGGCGCCGGTGGAACGGCTCTGCACAGTCGATCCACCGGCGCGCCAAGGAGGTTCTGCTGCGGATCGAGATCGGTCATTGGGAAGCCGATACCGCCATTGGCAAGAAGAAGGATAAAAAGCGTTTGTTGGTCATGGTCGAGCGGCAGAGTTTGTGCATGCAGTTGAAGGTGCTCGAACGGATTGAGGCCGAGCCAACGGCGCGATCGATGAAACGACGCCTGGATCACTGTGGGATTCCGTTTGAAAGTGTGGCCACCGATCGCGGTCCGGAGTTCAGGGCAACGGGCGAGGTCATGGTCGACAAGGCCTTTGTCTGCGATCCTCGTGCACCAAACCAGCGCGGCACCAACGAGAACCAGATCGGCATGCTGCGCGTGGATTTACCCAAGGGGGTGAGCATGGACAACCTCACCCCGGCCAAGGTCAGGCGTCTACAGGAAAAATACAACCACAGGCCAAGGAAATGTCTCGGCTTCCTGACCCCATACGAGGTAGCATTCAACCGCCCACCGCGTGTCGGGACTCGTACTTGAATCCGCGTATTTGCCCGGAGAGCCGCGCCAATGCTGGGGTTTTTGCTACTTGCCGCCGCGCAACTGCCGCTCGATTTCCTCGTTCGCCAGTTCTTCCTTGGTCTTGGCCTTGGCAGGGGCGGGCTTTTCCGCGGGTTTGGCGTCGGCCTTTGGACCGGCCTTGGCATCCGGCTTGGCTGGGGCCTCCGGCTTGCCACCAAGCGCTTTCATGATGTCGTCCGCGGCCTTTTCGTCGGCAGATGGCGCCGCCGATTTCTCGCTGCTGCTGCCGCCCAGCGCTTTCATGATGTCGTTGTTGCCGGCTTCTTCGGCCTTGTTTTCTTCGGCCTGCGTGGGCACGGGCACGCTTGGGTCGCCGGCCGGCTGCAGGTTGATCTCGATCTGTTTCTGGTCGATCTTGGGCGTGTCGTCCTTGTACACCATCACCATCTGCGGGAAGGCAATCACCAGTCCGACCATGATGAGCTGGATGATCACGAACGGGATCGCGCCCCAGTAGATCTGGCCGGTGGTGACCGGTGCCATCATTTTCTTGGTGACGCGGTCGACATACTCCTTGGCCGGCGCCACGCTGCGCAGGTAGAACAAGGAGAAGCCGAAGGGCGGATGCATGAACGAGGTCTGCATGTTGACCGCCAGCAGCACGCCGAACCAGATGAGGTCGATGCCCAGCTTGTCGGCGGCGGGGCCGAGCAGCGGCACGATGATGAAGGCGAGCTCGAAGTAATCGAGGAAGAACGCCAGCACGAACACCAGAATATTGACGACGATGAGAAAGCCCGTCTGGCCGCCGGGCAGACCCACCAGTAGTTCCTCGACCCACTTGTGGCCGTCCACGCCATAGAAAGTCAGACTGAACACGCGCGCACCGATGAGGATGAACACCACAAAGGCGGTGAGCTTGGCTGTGGAATCCATGGCCTGACGCAGCAGCTTGAAGCTCAGACGGCGCCGGGCGATGGCCATGACGAACGCACCGGTCGCGCCCATAGCGCCGCCCTCGGTTGGCGTGGCTACACCAAGGAATATGGTGCCCAGCACCAGGAAGATCAGCCCCAGTGGCGGGATCAGCACAAACACCACGCGCTCGGCGATCTTCGACAGAAGCCCGAACTTGAACCAGTGGTTGAGCACTGCTGCAAAAAAAGCCAGGCCGGCACCGACGGCGGTCGAGACCACGATGAGTTCATCGAGCGCCTTGATGCTGGACTGCTTGCCGAAGGCCACCGACGCAATGACAGCCAGCACGACCAGCACCGCCAGCGAGACGATGCCGCTGCTGCCGTTGGCCTCGCGAAACATGCGGGCTTCCGGCGGCAGTGCCGGCGCCCAGGCCGGTTTGAAGATGCTCACGCCGATCACATACGAGGTGTAAAGACCGGCCAGCACCATTCCCGGGATGAAGGAGCCCGCGTACATGTCGCCCACCGATTTTCCCAGCTGGTCGGCCATGATGATCAGCACCAGCGAAGGCGGGATGATCTGCGCCAGCGTACCGGAGGCGGCAATGACGCCCGCGGCCAGGCGTCGGTCGTAGCCGTAGCGCAGCATGATCGGCAACGAGATCAGGCCCATGGAAATCACCGACGCGGCCACCACGCCGGTGGTTGCTGCCAGCAATGCGCCGACGAAGATCACGGCGAAGGCGAGGCCGCCGCGCACCGGGCCGAACAGTTGGCCGATGGTGTCGAGCAAATCCTCAGCCATGCCGCTGCGTTCGAGGATCAGGCCCATCAGCGTGAAGAACGGTACCGCCAGCAGCGTGTCGTTGGACATCACGCCCCAGATGCGTTCCGGCAGGGCCTGGAACAGCGTCGGCTGCAGCAGCCCGAGTTCGATGCCGATGAGTCCGAAGACGATGCCGTTGGCGGCCAGCGCAAACGCCACCGGATAGCCCAGCAGCAGGAAAATGAACAGCCCGATGAACATCAGCGGGGCCATGTTGTGAATGATCATCTGTGTCATGGTCGGTCCCGGTCAGTTCGCCAGCTTCATCGCGGCTTCGCGCCGCGCGGCTTCCTCGGCGATCTCGCGCGCCAGTTCTTCCTCCGCGGTCGGACCGTGCTCGGTCAGGGTCGGATCCGGGATCAATCCGCGCAGCACCGCAATGCGCTTGATGAGTTCCGAGATGCCTTGCACCGACAGCAGGAAAAAGCCCAACGGCAGCAGCAGGCGCGCCGGCCAGATGATCAGGCCCCCGGCATTGGTCGAGACCTCATTCTGGTTGTAGGCGTTGATAAACACCGGCCACGACAGGTAGAGGATCAGCAGCGCCATCGGCATCAGGAAGAGGATGGTGCCGAGGATGTCGATCCACAGCTGCACGCGGCGAGAAAAATGCGAATACACCACGTCGATGCGCACATGCGAGCCATGCAGCAGCGCGTAGCCACCGCAAAACAGGAACACCGCCGAGAACAGGTACCACTGCAACTCCAGCCATGCGTTCGAACTGGTGTTGAATGCGTAGCGGATCGTGGCATTGCCGGAACTGACCAGTACCGCGACCAGCGTCAGCCAGTAGGTGGCCTTGCCGATGCGTTCGGTAATGGCATCAATCAAGCCTGACAACTTCAATAGAACTTGCACGTCATCCTCCTGGGTTGTCTCCGGCGCGGCGTAATGTCGGAAGCACGGACCGGCTTGACAGCGTGCCGGGCGAGTCATTGATGACTTCTGGTTCGTGCGGTGGTCGATTATATCGACTGCGTGTCGCCATGGTGGTGTTGCGGGTGTATCGGGCGCAGCAGTACTGGGGTAACAGGCCGCGGCGGCATCGCCACCGATGGCCAGCCTCCAGCACTGGCGCGGGCCTTCAGGCATTTTCGGCCTGCAAGGCGCACCAGTGCTTGAGTTTGGCGATCCGCTCGCCGGCCGGGCCAGCTTCATTTGCGCCAGTCGCAACGCCTTATCGCCCGGCGTTCGGGCGTGTCCAGAGGGGCCGCATGATAAAATCGCAGCAATTTCATCACTCTGCGCCGCCCGCTGCGCCCCCGCCGACATGTCCAACACTTTTCACCGTTCCCAGACGCTCGCCAAGGTCGATCCCGAGCTGTTCGCGGTCATCCAAAAGGAAAACCAGCGGCAGGAAGACCATATCGAGCTGATCGCCTCCGAGAACTACACCAGCCCGGCGGTGATGGAAGCGCAAGGCTCGCAGTTGACGAACAAATACGCCGAGGGTTATCCCGGCAAGCGCTACTACGGCGGCTGCGAATACGTGGACATGGCCGAGACGTTGGCGCTGGAGCGAGTGAAAAAGCTGTTCAATGCCGATGCCCACGGCTATGCGGCCAACGTGCAGCCCAACAGCGGCTCGCAGGCCAATCAGGCCGTGTACTTCGCGTTGCTGAAACCAGGTGACACCATCCTCGGTATGAGCCTCGCCATGGGTGGCCACCTCACGCACGGCTCGCCGGTGAACATGAGCGGCAAGTGGTTCAACATCGTCAGCTACGGCTTGAACGAGAAAGAAGAGATCGACTATGACCAGGTGGAAAAGCTGGCGCGCGAATCGAAGCCCAAGCTGATCCTCGCCGGTGCCTCCGCCTATGCGCTGCGTATTGATTTCGAACGCTTTGCCAAAATCTCGAAGGAAGTCGGCGCGGTGTTCATGGTCGACATGGCGCACTACGCCGGGTTGATCGCGGCGGGCGTGTATCCCTCGCCGATCCCCCATGCCGACGTGGTGACTTCCACCACGCACAAGTCGCTGCGCGGCCCGCGCGGCGGCATCATCCTGATGAAAGCCGAGCTGGAAAAGGCCATCAATTCGGCCATCTTCCCGGGCATCCAGGGCGGCCCACTGATGCACGTGATCGCTGCAAAGGCCGTGGCTTTCAAGGAAGCGCTGGAACCGGGTTTCAAGGAATATCAGGCGCAGGTGGTGAAAAACGCCGACGTACTGGCCAAAACCCTCATCAAGCGCGGCCTGCGCATCGTCTCGGGCCGTACTGAATCGCATGTGATGCTGGTGGATTTGCGCGCCAAGAACATCACCGGCAAGGAAGCCGAAGCGGTGCTCGGCGCGGCGCACATCACCGTCAACAAGAACGCCATTCCGAATGATCCGGAAAAGCCGTTCGTGACCAGCGGCGTGCGGCTCGGGTCGCCGGCCATGACCACGCGCGGTTTCAAGGAAGCGGAAGCGGAACTGACGGCCAACCTGATTGCCGATGTGCTGGACAATCCGCGCGACGAAGCGAACATTGCATCGGTGCGAGAACGGGTGACGGCGCTGACCAAGCGCTTCCCGGTCTACGCGGCCTGATGTTGCCGACGGGCATTGAGCGATGAAATGTCCGTTTTGCAGCGCACAGGAAACCCAGGTCATCGACTCACGGGTGAGCGAAGAGGGCGATTCGGTGCGGCGGCGGCGGCGTTGCACGGTGTGCCACAAACGCTTCACCACCTACGAAACCGCCGAGTTACGCATGCCGTCGATCGTAAAAACCAACGGCCAGCGCGAGGACTTCAGCCGGGCCAAGCTGGAAACCAGTTTCCATCGCGCGCTGCATAAGCGGCCGGTGGAAGTGGCGCGGATGGAAGAAGCCATCGAGCGCATTGAACAAGCCGTATTGAATGAAGCCAAACGCGAGCTGCCCTCGCGCAAGATTGGCGAAATGGTAATGGAAGAATTGAAACAACTCGATCAAGTCGGTTACGTGCGTTTTGCCTCGGTGTACCGCAGTTTCTCGGATGTCGAGGAATTCCGTGATGCCATTCGCGAAGTCACCAAGAAGTAACGCGCATGTTCAACGCCTTTGATCACGCCATGATGGCGCGCGCGCTACGTCTGGCTGAAAACGGACGCTGCATCACCTCGCCGAATCCATTCGTTGGTGCGGTTATCGTCAAGCATGGCCGCATCATCGGTGAGGGCTTTACGCAAAAAGGCGGGCGGCCGCACGCCGAAGCCATGGCGCTGGATGCGGTCACCGAATCGCCCGAGGGGGCCACCGTCTATTCGACGCTCGAGCCCTGCGCGTTGCACCCGACCTCGCGTGGGCCGGCATGCTCCGACCTGTTGATCAAGGCGAAGGTGGCGCGGGTGGTATCCGCGCTGCACGACCCATTCGATGGCGTGAATGGCGCCGGGCATGACAATCTGCGCAACGCGGGAATCGCCGTGGACATCGGCCTGATGGAGGGCGAAGCGAAAAAACAGTTGCGCGCCTTCCTGACGCGCGCCACGCGCGGCCGCCCGCTGGTCACGCTAAAAGTGGCCGCCACCCTGGACGGCAAAACGGCGCTGGCCAACGGTACCTCCAAATGGATCACCGGCGCAGACGCGCGGCGAGACGTGCATCGCATGCGTGCCGAGGCCTGCGCGGTCATGACCGGCATCGGCACCGTGCTTGTCGACGACCCGGAATTGACCGTGCGCGATGTGCCGTGTGAGCGCCAGCCGCTACGTATCCTGCTCGACAGCCGGCTGGATATCGGCGACTCGCAAAAATTGCTCACCGGCGGCAATCTGCTGATTGCCACGGCGGCCGACAAGCCTGATCGCGAAGCGGCGTTGCGGGCGCGTGGCGCCGAGATCTTGCGTGTTCCGGTCGAGGCGGTGAAGGGCAAGGTTGACCTGGTGAAGATGATGGAGTTGTTGGGCCAGCGACGCCTCAATAACGTCATGGTGGAAACCGGCGCCAAGCTCAATGCCTCACTGCTCGCCGCCGGTGTGGTTGACCAGATCGTTGCCTACATCGCGCCCAGTCTGTTCGGTGACAGCGGCCGCGGTCTGTTCGCGCTGCCGGAGTTGAAAAGCCTCGACGCGCGCACCCGGCTCGCGCTTACCGATGTGCGGCAGGTCGGGGCCGATCTGCGCATCACCGCGGACATCATGGGAGATCAATAGTGTTCACCGGCATCATCGAAACCACCGGCATCATCGAGAAGGCGGATGTTGCACCGGCCAACACCCACTTGACCATCAACGCGCCGCGCCTTGGGCTGCACAATGTTGCCATTGGCGATTCCATCGCGGTGGGCGGCGTGTGCCTGACGGTGGTGGCAAAAGGGCAGGAAACTTTTTCCGTGGATGTTTCCAACGAAACGCTTTCGCTGACCACCGGCCTCTCGCAGGGGGCGGAAGTGAACCTCGAGAAATCGTTGCGGTTCGGTGACCGGATAGGCGGACATTTGGTCAGTGGCCATGTCGACGGTGTCGGCCTGGTTACGGCCATGGACGACCTGGGCGCGTCCTGGCGGCTGGAAATCGATGCGCCCAGGGAGCTCGCCCGCTTCGTTGCCCGCAAGGGGTCTATCGCCGTCAATGGTGTATCGTTGACGGTCAACAAAGTCAGCGATACGCCGGAAGGCGCGGCACGCTTTGAAATCAACATCATTCCCCACACCCACCAGGTCACGACCATTCGCACGCTGCGCAAGGGCGCGAAGGTGAACCTGGAGGTGGATCAACTGGCCCGCTACGTCGAACGCATGCTGGCCAAGGACGAAAACCAATCATGAGCACCGCTTCATCCGGCGCAGGCAATATCGCCACCACACAGGAAATCATCGAGGACATCCGCCTGGGCAAGATCGTGGTGCTGGTCGATGCCGAGGATCGCGAGAACGAGGGCGACCTGATTTTCGCAGCCGACCATGTCACGCCCGAGAAAATCAATTTTCTCGCCACCCACGGACGCGGGTTGATCTGCATGCCGGTCACGGCCGAGCATGCCCGGCAGATTCGCCTCACGCCTATGGCGGAAAGAAATCGCACCGTTCACGGTACCAATTTCACCGTGGCCATCGAGGCCGCGCAGGGCGTGAGCACCGGCATTTCCGCTGCCGACCGCGCGCACACCATTCGCGTGGCCACGCGCCCCAATGCCAAGCCGGACGACATCGTCCAACCAGGCCACGTGTTTCCGCTGGTGGCGCAGCCGGGCGGCGTGCTGACGCGGGCAGGGCACACGGAGGCCTGCTGCGATTTCGCCAAGCTGGCCGGGCTGAATCCATCCGCCGTGCTGTGCGAGATCATGAACGAGGATGGGACCATGGCGCGCATGCCCGATCTGATCCCGTTTGCGGCCCGGCACGGCCTCAAGGTTGGCACCATCGCCGACCTGATCCGCTACCGCTCGATCAATGAGACGCTGGTCGAGAAGGTTGCCGAGAAGTCGATCTCCACGCCCTACGGGCCATTCAAGCTGCATGCGTTCCACGACAAGACCGTGCACGAGGTGCATCTGGCGCTGACGCGCGGCGAGATTCGTCCCGATATGCCGGTACTCACGCGTGTCCATGAGCCCTTCACGTCGCTGGACCTGTTTGATTTCGACGATGGACAGCATGCCTATTCGGTGGCGCAGGCCATGCGCATCATTGCTACCGAGGGAACCGGGGTGATCGTGCTGCTGCGAAAGCACGAGGAGGCGGATGCGCTGCTCGACCGCCTGTCTCCGGCGCCGGGTGCGGAGAGCCGCACCGTGAAGTGGGATCCACGCATGCATGGTATCGGCGCGCAGATTCTGCGGCAGTTGAACGTTCGCAAGATGCGGGTGCTGGCATGGCCAAAGAAAATTCCGTCGATGGCCGGTTTTGACCTTGAGGTCGTGGATTACCTGCCGCCCACCGGTGAACCGAAGCTGAAAGCCATCGCACCATGAGCAATGCCAACAGTTCTTTCAGCGCGAATCTCAACGGCAGCGGCTTGAAAATCGGCATCGTCCACAGCCGTTTCAACGAACCGGTGGTGACGAAAATGCTGTCGGCCTGCGTGCGAGCGCTGAAGGCGGGGGGCGTCGCCGAGGCTGACATCGAAATCACCAGCGTTCCCGGCGCACTGGAGATTCCGGTGGCGCTGCAGACGATGGCGTTGACGCATTGCTACAGCGCGCTGATCGCGATCGGTGCCGTCATTCGCGGTGAGACCTATCACTTTGAAGTGGTCGCCAACGAAAGCTGCCGCGGCGTGATGGAAGTCATGCTGGAGACGGGTGTGCCGATCGCCAATGGCATTCTCACCGTGGACACCGATGCGCAGGCGTTGGCACGGGTGGAAGAAAAGGGCGCCGACTGCGCACACGTTGCCATCGAAATGGCCCACAGACTGAAAGCGCTGGCATCACGCCGGCGGGAAACCCGATGAAAAGCGCGCGCCGCCGTTCCCGTGAATTTGCCTTGCAGGCCCTTTACCAGTGGCAGCTGGCATCGCCCAGCCTCGATGCCATCGAAAAACAATACGCCGCGGCAGATGGCTTTGAACGCGCGGATGCCGGCCTGTTTTCGGTCATCGTCAGCGGTGTCATGAAACACGTCGAGGCGCTTCGCGAGCAACTGGCGCCGCATCTGGACCGGCCCTGGCCCGAGGTAAGCCCCATCGAAAGTGCGATCATGCTCATCGGCGCCTTCGAACTGGTCCACGCACCCGAAACGCCCTACCGCGTCATCATCAACGAGGGCATTGAGCTGGCCAAATCCTACGGCGGCACCGACGGGCACAAGTACGTGAATGGCATTCTCGACAAACTGGCCGCACAGGTGCGCGCCGAGGAGATTGCGTTCCAGTCCGCCAATCCGACTGAGGCCAAGCCGCGCGCAACACGCAAGGCGCCCACCGTGGTTACCAAGACGCGGCGCACCGCCAAGCCCTAGGCGGGCGGCGGGCCGGAGAGTGCGTTGACGCCCGAATTCCGACTGATCGAAAAATACTTCACTCGCGCAGGTTCCCGCGCGACGCTGGGCGTGGGCGACGATTGCGCCCTGCTGCCGGTATCGGCCGGTTGCGAACTGGCAGTTTCGACCGATACCCTGGTTTCCGGTGTGCATTTTTTTGCCGATACCGATCCTGCCATGCTGGGGCACAAGGCGCTGGCGGTGAATCTGTCCGACCTTGCCGCCATGGGCGCGACGCCGCGCTTCGTCACGCTGGCGCTGACCCTGCCGCGCGTGGACGAACCCTGGCTGGCCGCTTTTGCCGGCGGTTTCTTCAAGCTTGCTGACGCCGAGGCGGTGGAACTGGTCGGCGGTGATACGACACGCGGGCCGCTTGCCATGACCCTTACCGTCCTGGGCGAAGTCGAAGCCGGCCGTGCCTTGCGGCGCGATGGCGCCGGCGCCGGCGATGACGTCTGGGTGTCTGGCGAACTGGGCGGCGCGGCCCTGGCACTGGCGCATATGCGAGGTGAACAGGTGCTGGACAGCAAGGCTTTTTCCACGGTTGCGCCGCGGCTGCACACGCCGCTGCCGCGACTGGCGCTGGGTCGCGAGCTACGCGGCATTGCGACCGCGGCCATCGATGTATCCGACGGCCTGCTCGCCGACCTCGGACACATCTGTGAACGCTCCAGGCTTCATGCCGACATTGCCTGGGCGCAAGTGCCTGTCGCAACCCCGCTGCGCAATCTGGATGATGCCCAGGCGATGCGCCTTGCCCTAGCGGGGGGCGACGACTATGAAGTTTGCTTCACGGCGCCGGTTGGCGTTCGCGGCCGGATCGAGGCGCTGGCGGCCACGCTGCAGCTTCCATTGACGCGGATCGGCGCGATGACGACCGGATTGCCAGACGTGACCATTATGGACGCCAGCGGTAAAAATCTTTCGGTGCCGCTGGCCGGCTACGACCACTTCGGCAACAGCTAGCCAGCAGACATCATGCGACCCGACCGCGCTTTCCTGACGAGTCATGTTGCGCACCTGCTGGCATTCGGTTTTGGCGCCGGGCTCATGCCCAAGGCACCAGGCACCTGGGGTACGCTGGTGGCGGTGCCAATCTTCGCCGTGGCGCAGCTGGCGGGCATGGGGGGCGTGCTGGCTGCGGCGCTGCTGACTTTCCTCGCTGGCATATGGGCAGCCGAGGTGTGCGGCCGGGCGCTGGGGGTGGCCGATCACGGCGGCATCGTCATCGACGAGATTGCGGCATTCCTGCTGGTGCTGGCATTTTCACCGCGCGGCTGGCTGTGGTGGGCGCTTGCCTTCGCGCTGTTTCGTGCCTTCGATATTGTCAAGCCGTGGCCGATTCGCTACGCTGACCGCCATGTCAAGGGCGGCTTCGGCGTCATGTTTGACGATGTGCTGGCGGCTGCTTACACCATCGCAGTGCTGCTTTTCCTGCGTTCGATTTCACCATCTTTCGGGTAAGGCACGCCATGTCGACTTCCCGCAACAAAATGCAAGATGCGTGGCCCTATCCCACCCTCATTGCCCACCGCGGGGGCGGTGCGTTGGCTCCCGAAAACACTTTGGCAGCCATGCGCGTCGGCAAGGACCACGGCTATTTTGCGGTGGAGTTCGATGTGATGCTCTCGGCCGATTCGGTGGCGCTGCTGATGCATGACGAATCCCTGGAGCGCACCACCAGCGGACAAGGGCGCGTGGCCGATCAGGTGATGACCGAACTGGAGAAGCTGGATGCCGGTTCCTGGCATGGACCGGCCTTCCGGGGCGAACGCATTCCGCGCTTCTCCGCGGTGGCCCACTACCTGCACGGCCTCGGCATCATGGCCAATGTCGAGATCAAGCCGTGCGCGGGCCGCGAGGCGGAAACGGGTCGCGTGGTTGCCGGGCTGTGTGCGGAACTGTGGGGCGACCGGCTCGTAAAGCCGCTGGTATCGAGTTTCAGTGTGCCCGCGCTCGAAGCGGCGCGTGCGGCGGTGCCGGACCTGGTGATCGGACTGCTGGTGGAGGCGCCGGACGAAACGCACTTTGCGTTGCTGGACAAGCTGGCGTGCGTCTCGCTGCATTGCGATCATCAGCACGTCACGGCCGACCTGGTCAGGCGCGTGCACGCCGGCAACCGTCGCCTGATGTGCTACACGGTTAACGATATCGCCCGCGCCGAGGAACTGATTGCACTGGGGGTCGACGGCATCTTCACCGATCAGCTGGAGCTGATGGCCAAGCATTTCCCCGGCAAACTTGCCAACGGCGGGCGGCCGGTGCAGGATCCAATTGACGATGCGGATGCCGACTGGCGCAACGTGGTTCCGCCCATGCCTTAGGGCATTTTTTTCGCCGCACCCGCTCTGAACGTGCGCAAGTTAGCGACAATCTCTGTGGGGCGACTTCAAGAATCGTTGCTAAATAGCTGATTTCGTGATAACAATGATGTGTAATCAAGCCGTCGCATGGCCCTGCCATGCTCCGACAGATCAACACCTCATTCGAATCCATGCCCCGCATCACGGTATTCAACCAGAAGGGCGGAGTGGGCAAGACCACCACTGCGCTCAATCTTGCTGCCGCCCTCGCGCGCGCGGGTGAGGCGCCGCTGGCCATCGATCTTGATCCGCAGGCGCATCTGTCCGGGCTGAGCGGCCTCAGCGCCGCCACCGGCGACCAGAGCATTTACGCATTCTTCCGCGATAACAAGCCGCTCACGGAACTGGTGCGCGATACCGGACGGCAATGGAGCCTGCTGCCGGCGCATCTCGAGCTGGCCAAGGTCGATACGCAGTTCGGCCGGGGGCCGAACGTACTGAATCGCTTGCGCAATGCGCTGATCCGCGAAAACCTCAATGGCGTGCGTCCGGTCATCATCGATTGCTGCCCGTTATTGGGCGTCCTGTCCTTGTCGGCCATCTTCGCCGCGGACAAGGTGCTGGTGCCGGTGTCGGCAGACTACCTTGCCGTAAAAGGCGCGCTACAAGTCGAAAAGACGCTGAATGCGTTGGGACCTGTGCTGAAAAAACGCATCGAGCGCCGCTACGTGATCACGCGCTTCGACGGCCGCCGCAGGATGTCCTGGGATATCGACAAGAGTTTTCGCGAGCGCTTCGGCGCGGAGTTGTGCGAGACGCGAATTGCCGAAAGTGTCTCTCTGGCCGAGAGCCCGTTTGCCGAGACCGATGTGTTTGCGCACGCGCCGGACAGCAGGGGCGCGGCCGACTACCAGGCGCTCTACGAAGAATTGAAAGCCAACGACTTCCTGGCGCTGGCTGCGTAGCGGCCGCGTCGGCGATCGTCGCGAGCCGGCGCAAGGGTGCAGCCCGCAATTCGCCTTATTTCCTGTCCTGCCCCACGATCAGCGAGATCGCGCCTTCGAGGTCGGTGCCGTCGCCGCGCGGCAAATCATCCAGCAGCTTGCATTCCAGGATCGTGCAGTGGTGATACATCTGCCGCAGCTTGATCTCGGCCTGCGGCTGGTCGGTGCCGTGGATGACGAGGTTATCCACCGTCATGCCGGCGCGGGTCTGGATACGGAAGCCGAATTTCTGCATGGACCAAGTGTATGCCGAACCGCGCCGGCCCGCAGCGGGCGCAGGCCGGCGCGGCGTGCAAACCCGCTTTCGATATATCCCCGAGATGAACTTGGCATTGAAAACCGGTTTTCCATCAGCCATTTTGGAAGGCATGGCCACAACGGCGCAGTTGAAAAAGCTGGAAGACGAACTCGGCATGGCGCTGGTCGAACGCAGTCCGCGCAACGTGATGCTGACGTGGCGCGCGCCTGGCTGATCCTGCCGACCGAGATCCGCCATCGCCCGCCGCGCCGACCCGAGTCTGATCGGTGCGCATCGGCATTTTGTTTCGCAACCGCACGTCGTGCCGAATATCGTCAAGCGCTTTCCAAGCTGAAAAAGCTGGAGATCGTGCTGAAGAAGCTCGACGCGATGACGCGCATGGATCCACGACGAGCGCAGCCCGTTCGCAACGTCATCCGCTGACCCGGAAAAAGAAAGTGAAGCTCAGCGACCTCGCCGAAGAAAGCCTGTTGTTCCTGGACGACGGCTACCGCCTGCGCGACCAGGCGCTGGATCCTGCTGCCGGCGAGCGCCAGCGGAAACCAGCCTGAAACGCTGCGCATTGAGCGCAAACGGCATGACGCAGGCACTCTCGGTGCACGCCCCATCCCCGAATCGGCCGCTCTGTGCGCATCAGCATTTTCCGCACCCTCGGCGTTCCTGCACAAGCTGGCGCATTGTTCAAGGAATTGCCGTCGGGGATGAAGGCGCCGAAATGACGATGCACGCAACGGGAAAGCTTTTCGGCCAACCTCGAACTGATCAGAGCTGGTGAATCGACGAAGACCCAAAGTCGTTTGCTGGGCGAAAAAATTGCGTTCACGACGGCGGGCGCTAACTGGATGCTTCCGCGCGACGCTTCTTTATGAATGCTCAGGCGATGCCGGCAGGCAGTGCTGATGACTCGGCACCGTGTTCGCCGAAACCCGTCACCTGAACCTTCGTGATGGAGCAGTTTGTATTAGGTGAAAACCGCCAGTGGTAAACCCATGCGCTGGCAAGTAAACGGTCAAATTGCTAACGCCGAACTTTCAACAGGGATTGAAACTGCTGCTGCTGGCCAACGACGGCAGTCAGATTTGATCCACTTGGGAAAAGCAGACCGGTGTCCATGGAGGTGATGATCAGATTGCCCCCATTGCGCGATGTCGCGTTCAATGAGCCCAAATCCAAGATCGCCGGTTCACGCCGATTGCGCGCCAAGCCAGCCTGAGGTTAAAAGCCAGTTCCCGAGCGATCCATGGTGATGGCCAACGGAATCGAGGTCACCGTTCCACCGTCCGTGATGGTTGCGGCACCAGCGCCGTCGTCCAGCTTCAGAATCATGCGCCATCGCCGGCCAAATGCCAAGGAGGTGATCGCTTGCATTGAATTTTTTTGATATTCATTAAAATTTACGTTTGCCAGTAAAGAACCTGAAACAGCCGCACAATTTGCGAGCCAAGCATAAAAACAACGACCAAAACTGTTTCTGGCGTCGCATCAATTCGAAATGAGTGTAAAACTTTCCACCGCGCGCGTCTTGACAATAAGTGAACTGGATCACATTCAAGGATGCGCCAAGTACTGCAAAGCTATGACCACGTTTAAAAATCCGACACGCGCCGCTGTTCACCGGATGTGCCGGCAAATGTGCCGGATTGCCCGTTTGAACATCCGCGGCCGGACCTATCCGAAACGTTGGGAAAAGGTTGCGATCGAACCGCCAGGCGTCAGCAAATGAAAACGGCACGTGAAGTGCATTTGATTCGTTTTGGTGGGCGGTACTGGGATCGAACCAGTGACCCCTGCCGTGTGAAGGCAGTGCTCTACCGCTGAGCTAACCGCCCAAAACGAGGGCGAATTTAAGCACGAATGCGCAACTCCGGTCAAACTTACGGCCTCAACTTATCCCGATCCACATGGACGCCGCCGAACCACTTCGCCTTTCCAAACTCATGTCCGAACGCGGCATCTGCTCGCGCCGCGAAGCCGACGAATACATCGCCAAGGGCTGGGTGCTGGTGGATGGTGAACGCATCACCGAACTGGGTACGCGCGTGTCGCCTACCGCCACGGTGAAGCTGGACCGGCAGGCCGAAGCCGCGCAGGGCGGCGTCACGGTGCTGCTGCACAAGCCTATTGGCTATGTCGGGCCAGCCTGAACCGGGCTACCAGCCGGCGGTGGTGCTGATCACGCCGGACCACCTGTTCAGCGGCGGCAATGTGGCCTTCAAGCGAGATCATTTGAAGGGGCTGGCCGCCGGCCGGGCGGCTCGACATCGATTCCACCGGCTTGATCGTGTTCACACAGGACGGCCGCATCGCCAAGCAACTCATCGGCGAAGATTCGGCAGTCGACAAGGAATACCTGGTGCGGGTGCAGGGCAAGTTGTCTGAAGCCGACCTGCGGCGCCTCAATCATGGCTTGTCGCTCGATGGCAAGGCGCTGAAGCCGGCGAAAGTGCGATGGCAGAATGAAGACCAGCTCAACTTTGTGCTGCGCGAAGGCAAGAAGCGCCAGATCCGCCGCATGTGCGAGATGGTCGGCCTCAGGGTGGTCGGCTTGAAGCGCATTCGTATCGGCAAGGTGAAGCTGGGTGACCTGCCGGTGGGCAAATGGCGTTACCTGCGGGCCGATGAAACTTTCTGATTTGCCGCTGCCTGCGCGCCGTATAATCGCGCCCTTCACGCCCCTTGCGCACCTTGCGCCACGCCTCGCCCCGACCATTGCCTCCTGCCTGAAGGAATCAACATGAAATTCCGTTTCCCCATCGTCATCATCGACGAGGACTACCGCTCCGAAAATACCTCGGGCCTGGGTATTCGCGCGCTGGCCGATGCGATTGAGAAGGAGGGGATGGAAGTGCTGGGCGTGACCAGCTACGGCGACCTGTCCCAGTTTGCGCAGCAGCAAAGCCGCGCCTCGGCGTTCATTTTGTCGATCGACGACGAGGAATTCACACCGGGGCCGGAACTCGATCCGGCGGTGCTGAACCTGCGCAAGTTCATCGAAGAGATCCGCTTCAAGAACGCCGAGATTCCGATTTACCTTTACGGCGAAACCAAGACTTCGCGTCACCTGCCCAACGACATCCTGCGCGAGCTGCACGGCTTCATTCATATGTTCGAGGACACGCCGGAGTTCGTGGCGCGGCACATCATCCGCGAGGCCAAGTCCTACCTCGATTCGCTGGCGCCGCCGTTCTTTCGCGCGCTGGTGCACTACGCGCAGGACGGCTCGTATTCCTGGCATTGCCCTGGGCACTCCGGCGGCGTGGCGTTCCTGAAGTCGCCCATCGGCCAGATGTTCCACCAGTTCTTTGGCGAGAACATGCTGCGTGCCGACGTATGCAATGCCGTGGAAGAACTGGGCCAGTTGCTGGATCACACCGGTCCCGTCGCCGCATCCGAGCGCAACGCGGCGCGCATCTTCAATGCCGACCACTGCTACTTCGTCACCAACGGCACCTCCACGTCCAACAAGATGGTCTGGCATGCCAACGTGGCGCCGGGCGACACGGTGGTGGTGGATCGCAACTGCCACAAATCCATCCTGCACGCCATCATGATGACCGGCGCCAACCCGGTGTTTTTGATGCCGACGCGCAATCACCTGGGCATCATCGGACCGATTCCACTTTCCGAATTCGAGCCGGCCAACATCCAGAAAAAGATCGACGCCAACCCCTTCATCACCGACAAGAAGGCCAAGCCGCGCATCCTCACCATCACCCAGTCGACTTACGACGGGGTGCTGTACAACGTAGAAACGCTGAAGCAAAAGCTGGACGGCAAGATCGACAACCTGCATTTCGACGAAGCTTGGCTGCCGCACGCGACCTTTCACGACTTTTACAAGGACATGCACGCCATCGGCAAGGATCGGCCGCGTCCGAGAGAGGCAATGATTTACGCGACGCACTCCACGCACAAGCTGCTGGCGGGCATCTCGCAGGCCTCACAAATCGTCGTGCGTGAATCGGAAACGCGCAAGCTCGACCGGCACATTTTCAATGAAGCCTACCTGATGCACACCTCCACCTCGCCGCAGTACGCCATCATCGCCAGCTGCGATGTGGCCGCAGCGATGATGGAACCACCCGGCGGCACGGCACTGGTCGAGGAGTCGATCGTCGAAGCGCTGGATTTTCGCCGCGCCATGCGCAAGGTCGATGACGAGTGGGGCAAGGACTGGTGGTTCAAGGTGTGGGGACCAGACAAGCTGGCGAACGACGCGGAGGGCCTCGGTTCCCGCGAAGACTGGGTGCTGAAAGCCAACGACAAGTGGCATGGCTTCGGTAATCTCGCGCCCGGCTTCAACATGCTGGACCCGATCAAGAGCACCATCGTCACACCGGGTCTTGATGTCTCGGGCAAGTTCGCCAAGTCCGGCATTCCGGCCTCCATCGTCACCAAGTTCCTGGCTGAACACGGCGTGATCGTGGAAAAGACCGGCCTGTATTCCTTTTTCATCATGTTCACCATCGGCATCACCAAAGGCCGCTGGAACACACTGCTGACTGCCCTGCAGCAGTTCAAGGATGATTACGACAAGAATCAGCCGATGTGGAAGATCCTGCCCGAGTTTGTGGCCGCGCATCCGCGTTACGAGTCGCTGGGACTGAAGGACCTGTGCCAGCAGATTCACGACATGTACAAGGCGGCAGATGTCGCGCGTATGACCACCGAAATGTATCTGTCTGACATGCAGCCGGCCATGAAACCGGCCGATGCGTTCGCCAAGATGGCGCACCGCGAGATCGACCGCGTGCCTATCGACCAGCTGGAAGGGCGTATTACCAGCGTGCTGCTCACGCCTTATCCGCCGGGCATCCCTTTGCTGATTCCTGGCGAGCGCTTCAATCGCACCATTGTCGACTACCTCAAGTTCGCGCGCGACTTCAATGCCCGGTTCCCCGGCTTTGAGACCGATATTCACGGACTCGTGGAGCAGGAAGTGGATGGCAAGCCGCTTTACTTTGTCGATTGCGTGAAATAGTTTCGGACTGACGACGAGTGGTACGGCCGCGCCGGCGTGGTTGCGCTTCGCGGATGCGGCGGCAACGGCAGCAACGGCAAGAATGGCAACAACGCCAGCCGGCGGCGGAAAGAGGGCGCCGGTTGCGGATCGGCTAAACTGCGGCGACTGCCTACTGGATTCGTTGCCTGCCTCATGCCGCAAGGCCTGCCCGAAATTGAGCATCGCCCGCGCGCGCTGGTCGTTGATGACGACGAAGCCGCGACCGACCACGTCACGGCGGTCCTGCACCGCCTTGGCTTTGATGTCGAGCAGTCCTTCGACGGGTTGGATGCGCTGCGGCGCTGCCAGTCATCCGAGTTTGATGTCATCGTTTGCGACGTGCGTATGCCGCGGCTTTCCGGCCTCAGCCTGCTTACCAATCTGCGCAACACGCGCAACAACGTCACGCGGGTGGTGATGATTTCGGCACTGGAAGATCCCAGCATCCGCCGCCAGGCGCTGGCCACGGGTGCATCCGCGTACCTGGTCAAGCCGCTCAATGGCCAGGCTCTGGTGCAGGCCATCGTCGGCCCGAATATTGTTCGCCAAGACGGCAGTAGTGAGTGACATGATCAAAGTGAGCAAGCCAGCCGAACACGGGCTTTCAGCCTGCAAGCCCGCACCTTGCGGCAAAACTCAAGCACGGTCGGGCTTCGCAGGCCAAAAATGGCTTGAGAGCCGCGCCGGTGCTTGCATCTGGCAGTCGGGCTGATGCAGGATTTCTGGCAAGCCAGCGGCTACAACACGCTGCAGCGAAACGACCACGGCTGGCTGCGCGTAACGCCGGACTACATCCGCTGGCTGTTGACCAGGCCCGAACTTGCGCCGATAGGCACGTCGGGCCCGGTTGAAGCCGCGCTGCATGCTGCCCTGCTGGCCGATCCCCTGATGAGCGTGAGCGAGACGCGACTAGCGACGATTGAAGACCAGGACACGCGCGAGAACTACGCGCTGTTCCTGCGCTTTCGCCAGACATTGCTCGACTGCGTGACGCTGGAGCGCTTTTACCTGCGAATATTTCGCAAGGGCGCCATCGATCTTCCGCCGCTGTTCATCGACCTGGTGGTCCACGCCATCATGCGCGGCATGCTGGAGGGTTGCGAGGACCCATACCTGCTGCGTGCCGGCGAGATGTTTTTTCGGCGCCAGCGTATTTCCACTGAGGGCGGGCAGGTGCTGGCAGCGGATGCCGAAGCCATCCAGCAATTCGCCGACACCGGCGGATTCGGCAATCTCGGCCGCCTGTTGTCGCAGCAAGGCACGCCGCTGCGGGACATGCACATGGACGTGATGACGCACAGCAACGCGCAACTTTACCTGCTGCGTGAGAATCGTTACGCTTGGCTGCTGGACCTCACCCATGGACGCAACGGCATCGAGGCGTTGGCGACGTTGCTGGCGCGCTGGGTGCGGCATTTCCTCGGTACCGAGGTTAGCGTCGTGCCGCTGCAAAGTGTCGAAGACGCAGGCTGGCGCTGGCATGTCGGGCTCGATGTCGAGTCGACCGCGATTCTCAACGACCTGTACCAGAACCGCGAGGTTGATGAAGACCGTCACAGCCGTCTGATATCGCTGTTCCGCCTGACGTTCACCAATCCTGCCGACATGCGCGCGGACATCGCCGGCAAGCCGGTTTACCTCGGCATTGCCGTGACCCGCGACCAGCAGTTGAAGCTCAAGCCTCAGAACCTGCTGCTGAATCTGCCGCTGGCGGCCAGCGCCTCCTGACCCGGCTGGCGCCAGCCGGGGTAACGGCCGGCCGGTTCGCGATAGAATCGTGGTGAAAGGAATTACTGCGCATGAACAAGACGAATGACATGACTGAAGCAGAAATGCTTCGTGGCGAAGTGGAAATGCTCATGGCCGAGCGCGAAAAGCTGCTGCGGCTGGCTGGCGCAACCGCCAAGTTTGTGGAAAAGGTCAACATTGCCCGCCTGCCGGTATCGGTGATTCCGCTGGCCGAGGCCATTGCCAGCAGCGTCAATGCGCTGACCGAAGACACCCTGCGCGAGGCACTGCTCACGGTCAAGAAGTAGCACCGCCATGTTCGACGTGGTTCCCGCCAGCTACCAGCGTCGCGGCGGCGTGCTCACCAAGGCAGCGGGACGCCTGCTGCTGCGCCTGGCAGGCTGGCGGATCGAAGGCACGCTGCCCGACCTGCCCAAGGTGCTGGTCGCGGTCGCGCCGCACACCACCAACTGGGATTTCGTCATCGGCGTTCTCACCCTGTGGGCGCTGGACATCAAGATATCCTTTCTTGGCAAGCACACCCTGTTCAAGGGCCTGTTCGGCCGCTGGATGCGCTCCATAGGCGGCATTCCGGTTGATCGCTCCGCGTCCCACGGGGTGGTCGGTGAATCCGTCGCCGCATTCAACGCTTGCAGCAAGATGGTGCTGGCGATGGCACCCGAGGGCACCCGGCAGCTCGACAAAGGGTTCAAGACCGGATTTCTCCACATCGCACGCGGCGCGCAGGTGCCGGTTCAATTGGCGTACTTTGATTTCTCACGCAAAGTGGTCGGCTTCGGGCCGCTCATCACCACTACCGATGATCCGCCTGGCGACCTGAGGCGTGTGCTGGATTTCTTCAGGCCGATTCGCGGCAAGTACCGCAAGGTCTGGCAGGAACAATCGGCTGCCTGAGTTTCACGTTCCATTTCAGCGCACGCGCACCACGACCTTGCCCGCTGTTGGTGCAGTGCAATATGACGGGAAAAACCACTTGACCCATGATTTATATGGGAAAAACATCCTGCCAAAAGTTGGCACGCTAACTGCTAACAGATAGTGGCGGTGGTTTACTCCATCGTCAATTTCTCCTCCGAGAGCGGTTTGCCCGATCCCCCCAAAAGGGATCGGGCATTTTTTTTGCGGAAACGAAACTGGCGTGCGGGTTCACGCTTGCGCGCGGGTAATGCACCTGTCGCAGCGTGAAGCTTTGCAGCGGTGCCGATGGTAAGCTTGCCGCTTTCAAAATCCGACCCACCAACCGTGCCGTCCCGCAGCCTGTCTGCAGATGCACAAACGAGACTGCAATCATGAGCACCGAAGTCCACATCTTTCTGGCTGTCGGCTGGGCGACCGCCGCGACGCGCTATCCCGCCGGAGAGCCGCACGCCATGAACATCTACGTTCGCCAGCGCGCCGGCACCGATCACGACTGGCCTGCCGCCGAGGTGGTCGCCATGCAGGGTGGCTGGACCGAAATCGAGTTTCGCAATGCCGGTGTCGTCACCGCCGAGGGGCTGGAAGAACCGCTGCTGTCCTGCTATCAGTCGGCGGTCAATGATGGGCACGCCTTGCTGGTGTACGACGAACCGGTGCGCGCGGCAACGCCGGGCTGAACGCGGCCCGTTAGCCCGGCAGTGACGCCGTGAACACCAGAATCGCTTCCTGCAGTTGCGGCCAGCTGACGGTGACGGTCAGCGCGGAACCGCTGCGCATTTCGATCTGCCACTGCCTGGCCTGCCAGCGCCGCACCGGCAGCGTATTCGGCATGCAGGCGCGCTTCCGGGCGGATGACGCGCAGGTCAGCGGAGAATCCACCGAATACATTCGTACTAGCGACGACGGCAATCGCGTCAGCTTTCATTTCTGCCCAACCTGCGGGGCAACGGTTTTTTACACGATCGAAGATATGCCCGGCAATCTGGCGATTCCCGTGGGCGCGTTTGCCGATCCTGACTTTCCAGCACCCCGCGTGTCGGTATACGAAGCGCGCAAGCACGCCTGGGTGGGGGTGCCGGAAGATATGGAGCACTACCCCTGAGGCGTGGCTATCCCCAGACTTGGGCCGCAACGCGCCGCATGTTGCCGCCCGCCACCAGATCCGCATCCTCGTCGCGCATACCGATGTTGCGCAGCGCCGGCAGCAGGTCCGTCCAGGTCTCGACCGGCGCATAGCGAATGCGCTTGAGGCCGTTGCCGTAGCCGGCTGATGCCGGCCACCAGTAGGCCGGTTCAAAGTTTCCCGGCGGCGTGTCGTCGATGCCGGGCTCGGAAAAACCGATGTCGATGCCGATGCCGACATGCTCCACGCCCACCAGTTCGGCCACGTAGGCAACATGCCGCGCGAGGTCGCGCGCATCGGGTTCGTCGCTGCCGAGAAAGGCCGAGATGCCGTTGATGCAGATCACGCCACCGGTTGCGGCGCAGGCCTTGATCTGCTCGTCGGTGATGTTGCGACCATGGTCCACCAGCGCCGCCGGATTGGCGTGGCTGAAAATTACCGGCGCATGCGAGGCCGCCATGATGTCGAGGCTCGCGCGACGCCCGGTGTGGGAGCAGTCCATCAGCATGCCCGCGTCGTTCACGGCGGCGACCATGCGCCGGCCCAGCAGCAGGAGCCCCTGTTCGGTGTCATGGCAGCCGCCGGCCACGCGGTTGTTGCGGTTGTAGGCGAAGTGGATCTGGTTCACGCCCAACTCGCGGTAAAGCGCAACCATTTCCGGCCGGTCGAGCAGGGGCATGGCGCCTTCCAGATCAAAACCAACGGCGAGACGGCCAGCGGCAATGGCGCTGTCCAGTTCAGCAATCTTGCGTACCAACGCATAACGATCGGACTGCGCGGCGATGCGCGCACGAAAGCCGGCAATGACCGCCATCACCTGCTCGATGGGGTTCATGTCCATGCCGACGTTGATCGACACGTAATTCACACCCTGCGCGGCGAAGCGTTGCAGGGGATCGAAACTCGCATCGGGGTGCAGGGGCAGGCAGGCGTGGGCTTCCCAGCGCAGGGTCATGATGAGGCTCGGTTGGGGGCAGGCGCAAATTATGCCCGGTTCGGCATGACGACCACCGGCGCATGGCGGGAAAAGTTGGGTTACGATGTTGATCAAGTCGCACGGCCGTGCGCGCGCAAGGTGCTCCCGTTGATGGGTACGCCGCAGATTGCAGATTCAGTTCCGTTCAAAGACCAAGGAGAGAAACATGAAAGGCATCTCAAGAATGATTCGCGGCAGTGCGCTGGCGATCGCGCTGCTGGCAGCCGGTTCGGCGCTGGCCTTCGACAACCTGAAATTCATGATCCCGGCCAACCCGGGCGGTGGCTGGGACCAGACCGGGCGCAACCTGGCGGCGTCGATGCAAAAGGCCGGCGCGGTCAAGAGCGTGCAATTCGATAACAAAGGTGGTGCCGGTGGCACTATCGGCCTCGCGCAGTTCGTCAACACTGCGAAGGGTGACGGCAACGCCATTATGGTTGGCGGCATGGTCATGGTTGGCGGCATCATCCTCAACAAGTCGGCCGTGAACCTCGGCATGGTCACGCCGCTGGCGCGTCTCACGGGCGAGTACGAGGTGCTGGTCGTGCCGACCAATTCGCCCATCAAGTCGATGAAGGAACTGGTCGACAAGGCCAAGGCGGATCCGGGCTCAGTGTCCTGGGGCGGCGGCAGTGCCGGCGGCACCGACCATATCCTGGCGGGCATGATCCTGCAGGCGATTGGCGTCGATCCGGCCAAGGTGAATTACATCCCGTTCGCGGGTGGTGGTGAAGCGCAGGCCTCGATCCTCGGCGGCCACACCACCGTTTCCATCGCCGGCTATGGCGAGTACGCAGCCCAGATCAAGGCTGGCAAGCTGCGCGCCATCGGACTCTCCGCCGACAAACGCGTCCCGGGCATAGACGTGCCGACACTAAAAGAGCAGGGCGTCAACGTCGAGTTGTTCAACTGGCGCGGTGTGTTCGGCGCTCCCGGCATCAGCGACGCGCAGAAGAAGGAATTGATCGCCGCCATCGACAAGACGGTGAAAAGCCCCGCGTGGAAGGAAGTGCTCGCCAAGAACGACTGGACCGACATTTACCTGTCTGGGGACGAGTTCAAGAAATATCTTGACGACGAGAACAAGCGCATCGGTGACATCCTCGGCAAACTGAACCTGAAGAAGTAACCGCGCGCCCGGCACCCGCGCCACGCGCGGGCTGCCAAATTGCGCGGCATACCAAGCGGCACGCCAGCAGGCCGCAGTCCAACAGAGGAGGCGGGAGATGAGTTCATCCGGTTCGTCCACGCGCAGCATGGGGCAACTCGCTGTTGCCGCAGCCGTCTTTCTGCTTGGCATCTTGATTGGTGTCGGCACCACCCAATTGCCCGAGGCAAGCGGTTACGCGAAGGTGGGACCCAGGCTGGTGCCGACCATCGTTTCCGGCGGACTTGTCCTGCTCGGCTTGCTGCTGCTGAAGGAGGCGCTGTTCGGCGGCTTCAAGGATGTCGACGAAGTAAAGGCGGCGGCGACGCCGACGCGATGGGCGGCTTTCGCGTGGATCAGCGGGGCGATGATCGTCAACGGCATCCTGATGGTGCCGGCCGGCTTCGTCATAGCGGGCGTCATCATGTTCGTGATGGCTGCGCGCGGATTCGGCAGCAGCCGCTGGGGATTCAATACCGCGGTGGGTGCCGTCATCGCCATCGCCACCTATGCTTTTTTCAACTACGGTCTCGGGCTCAACCTGCCCGCCGGCCTGTTGCCCTTCTGAGCGCCGGCCATGGAAATCCTCAACTCCCTGCTGGCTGGTTTCTCGGTTGCACTGACTCTGCAGAATCTGATGTGGTGCTTTGTCGGCGTCACGCTCGGCACCGCCGTAGGCGTGCTGCCCGGCATCGGCCCGGCGGTGACGGTCGCCCTGCTGTTGCCGGTCACCACCAAGGTCGACCCCTCCGGCGCCCTCATCATGTTTGCCGGTATCTACTACGGCGCCATGTACGGTGGTTCGACTACCTCCATCCTGCTCAACACCCCGGGCGAATCGGCCACCATCATCACCGCGATGGAAGGCAACCAGATGGCCAAGCGCGGGCGTGCAGGGCCGGCGCTGGCCACCTCCGCAATTGGCTCGTTCGTGGCCGGCACGCTGGCTACCGTTGCGCTGACTTTCGTTTCGCCGCTGGTGGTGGACGTGGCGCTGTCGTTCGGTCCGCCGGAGTTTTTCGCGCTGATGGTGCTGGCGTTCGTCACCGTCTCCGCAGTACTGGGTGAATCACCGCTGCGCGGGCTCACTGCGCTGTTTGTCGGCCTGGCCATCGGCCTGGTGGGCATCGACAACCAGTCGGGTGCCGCGCGCTTCGCGTTCGAGATCCCGCAACTGCTCGACGGCATCGAAGTGGTGACGGTGGCGGTCGGGCTGTTCGCGGTGGGTGAAACGCTATGGGCGGCGTCGAGGGATTACCAGGTTGAGGAATCGCTCATGCAGATGTCCGGATCCATCTGGATGAAAGCCGAAGACTGGAAGCGCTCCATCGGGCCGTGGCTGCGCGGCACGGTTGTGGGCTTTCCGTTCGGCGCCATGCCGGCCGGTGGCGCGGAGATTCCGACTTTCATTTCCTATGCGATGGAAAAGAAGCTGGCGAAAAACCCGGAGGAGTTCGGCCACGGCGCCATTGAAGGCGTCGCCGGACCGGAAGCGGCCAACAATGCCTCCAGCACCGGCACCATGACGTCGTTGCTGGCGCTGGGCCTGCCGACCTCGGCCACTGCCGCCATCCTGCTGGCCGCGTTCCAGCAATATGGCCTGCAGCCGGGCCCGCTGCTGTTCGTCAATTCGGCCGACCTGGTATGGGGCCTGATCGCGAGCATGTACATCGGCAACGTCATGTTGCTGGTGTTGAACCTGCCGCTGATTGGCGTCTGGGTGAAGCTTTTGAAGATTCCCAAGCCGCAGCTTTACGCCGGCATCCTGATTTTCGCCACGCTGGGCGTGTACGGCATGCGCCAGTCGTCGTTCGATATCTTCCTGCTTTACGCCATCGGCCTGCTGGGCTTCGTGATGCGCCGCTACGACTTTCCGACCGCGCCGGTGATTATCGGCATGATCCTCGGGCCTCTGGCCGAAGCGCAGCTGCGTCGCTCGCTGTCGATCAGCCAGGGCGACTGGATGATCTTCCTGCAAAAACCGCTGTCGGCGACGCTGCTTGCGATCACCGTGCTGTTGGTCGTTGGGCCCTGGGGCTGGAAGAAGATTCGGCCGCCGGAGGCGAAGCCGGCCTAAGCAGTGAGGGCCAAAACTCCAGCATTGGCGGGCATCTCCGGGCAATTGCCTGAATTGCACTTCGACAGCGGACATTGGCAGGCGAACGGGGGGAGGCGAGACTCGGCGTTCCGGTACCCTTTTGTTTCTCACAACGAAAGGAATACCACTATGGGAGCCCCGAGCCTCACCTTGGACGAACGTTATCA
>JBGATH010000038.1:0-48829 GCA_044229235.1 Usitatibacteraceae bacterium | reverse complement strand
CGTTCTTCCAAGGTGAGGGGCGAACCACTCATAGCGGCTTCCTTTCGTGTCAGAAGCAAAAGGGTACCGCGGTTCGTTACCTCACCCCTCCTTGCGCACGCCCTGAAGTGTCGGGACTCGTGGTTGAATCCGCGCTTTTGGCCTGGGAGCCGCGCCAATGCTTGTTCTTGGCACTTTTTTCTCCTACTTCGGTCGCGGAGACAGCCCTGCCGCGTCAACCGTAGTATCAACGCGCCATCGCCAATTCTTCGCGCGGCGCTTCCGCCTCAACACCGCTTGTGCCACCGCGTACGACGTATGCGTTCGGCACACCGGCGCGTGCCAGCATATCCGCCGCGCGAGCGGCCAGTCGGCCGTCCTGGCAAATCAGGAAGATGAGGCGATCGCTGGCCGCTCGCTGATCGGCAAACTGCCGCGTAACCTGCTGGCCGAATCCGTTGTTCCCCTCGAGAGGGATATTCACGTCGGCGTCTTCCGCCAGGCCGCTCGCACCCACAGTCGTGGCGGCGCGCACATCCACGAACAGCACCCGATCGCCGAGCCAGCGCTTGAATGCACGCGCCTCGAGCGGCGTGAGGTACAGGCCCGCCGCCGAGCGCGAACGCGGATCGCGCGGCATGGCGACGGGGTCGGTGGGCATCGCGAATCCATCATCATCGACCAGCGGGCCAACGCCACGTCACTATCCGGGGCGACGACGCGATCGCCTTCACAAGTCGCAAAGGCTGCAATATCGACCGCATATTTTGGGCAGGCGGCATCGGCAACGGTCTGAGGCGTGGCGTGGGTCACGCCGCACCACAACAGGCAGGCGGCCAAAGTCAGTTTGGTCATGGTTCGCTCCTCGCCACTTAGGCGCTTGCCGGGAATTGCCGGCGCGACGACCGTTTCGCCGGGGCACCCTCGATTCGCGCGACCAGCACAAACTGTTCGCAAGGCGCAGGTATCCGCGTCCGTTGCGTGCGGGGATCGGCGCAAACGGCCAGTGAAGGTGCCGCGCTGCCGGCATAGACGATGGGCGGCCCCGACTCCTCGGCAGGCGGCTCAGCCTCGACGGGTTGGGGTTCCGACGCGCGATGCGCGAGGGAAGCGTCGTCGCCAGTGGGCGAAAAGATCGCGTAGAGGGGGATCGCCAGGATGAGGGCGGCGGCGACATAGGTCGGCCACATGCGCGGGTCGGCGATGGAGACGATGTCTTCAAGCATCGCCGCCTTGCTGTAGCGATTGCGCCTCGGGCGGCCGACTGAACCGGTATCGGTGATAAGTGCGGATTCCCGCGAACTGGCTTGGTCCTTCGTGTGTTATTCGGCATGGATACTCATGTGGTCTTCTCCTGTCACCTGGCAAGCCCCGGGACGGGTTCTTGCACGCCACGAAGTCTCCGCCCGGGCGTTTGCAACGTGCATCCCCCCGGAGGGGGACGAGTCGCAAAATCGTGTCCCCCGAACAGGGGACACCGCCGATCGGGGTATTTGCACTGCTGCGAGCGGGGCGCAGAATGCGCCGCAAGGAGGGTGCCATCATGCGCAGTGTCTTGCTGGTCGAGGACGAGGAGCGTCTGCGCACTTCGTTTGCTCAGGCGATAAATGCAAGCGGTGACTTCACTCTCGCGGCCGCCGTGGCGTCGGTAAAGGCGGGGAAGTCGGCTTTCGATCTGTTCTGTCCCGACATTGTTCTGGTGGATCTCGGCCTGCCGGACGGCAGCGGAATCGAAGTCATCCGGCATATTGCCGCCCACCGCAGCGATTGCCTGGTCATGGTGGTATCCGTGTTCGGCGACGAGCGCAATGTGGTGGCCAGCATCGAAGCCGGTGCCGTCGGCTATGTGCTCAAGGACACGATGGATGAGAACTTCCTCGGCGCAATCCGCGACATGGTCGCAGGTGGCGCACCCATCAGTCCGGGCATCGCCAGGCACCTGCTGGCACGAGTGCGGCGCAGCAGCCCGGGGCCGGTCGCGGCGACGCCGGGGACAGAAGATGTCGGCCTTTCCGATCGCGAACGAGAGATCCTGAACCTGACGGCCAAGGGCTATACCTTTCCCGAGATCGCCAAGCTGCTCGACATCTCCAGCGAGACCATCAAGACGCATATCAAGCGGGTCTACCAGAAACTGGCGGTGCATTCGAAGGGCGAAGCGGTGTATGAAGCACAACGCCTTGGTCTGCTGTCCGCGCCGCACTCCGTACCCAGATGAGTCATCGGGCGCGAGGCTCCGGCAAATGCGTCGCGCGACGGCTGCTCGCCCTCGCCTGGTTGCTGATGGCAAGTTGCGCGCTCGCGCAGGACGGGTTGCGTGAGTTGCGCGATGCGACCTGGATGCCGGACGATGCACACGGCAGGCCCGATGCCACACGCGCCACGCCGGTCCAACTGCCGGACAACCTGGCCCTGCGCGCGATACCTTCCTGGTACCGCCTGGTGTTCACTCTGCCGTCAATTCCGGCGGAACGGCAGGCCGTCTTCTTTCCGCGCTCTTACGCGCAACTTGCACTCGAACTCAACGGTCATCCACTTGGCGCGACGGGTTTGTTGAGCACTGCACCCGAACGCGGCTGGCGATCGACCCATCTGTTCCCCATTCCGCCCGAATACCTGGTCGCAGGCGAAAACAGTTTGCTGATACACGCGGGCGGCGCCGGGGCGTGGACATTTTCGCCGCCGCGATTCGGGCCGCTGCCGCAGGCAGATGCCGACTTTACGCTGCGCATGATCAGCACCGCCATTGCGCCCCTCGCAGTCGGCCTGATGGTGGCATTGCTGGGCGTGTTTGTACTGGTGCTGTGGATGCATCGGCGTGCCGAGCCGCTTTACGCCTATTTTGGCTTCGCCAGCGTGCTTTGTGGCCTGCACATGGCGTGGTGGATGCTGCCAAATCCACCCATACCTCAGCCGCACAACCGCATTCTGTGGCTCGCGACCTACACCTTCTGGGTGTCGCTCATGACGATCTTCTTCGTGCGTTACACGGGCCAGCCCTGGCGCTGGTTCGTGCGCGGCATGTGGACCTTTGCACTCGCCGGTTACCCGGTGCTGTACGTCGCCGACCACTTTGGGGCGCTCTCCCCCACTTCCCTGGCGTGGCGCGCGATCGGCATCTTCGCGGTTCTGGTCGGCTTGGGAATTGTCACGCGCCATGCATGGCAGCGTCGACGCGCAGACAGCATCTTGTTGCTGATAACCGGGCTGTGCGCCACCGGTTTCGGCATTCACGACTGGTGGACAGGGCAGAGCGCTGCCGGACTGCTGAGCCGGGTACCGCTGGTACCGTACGCAGGTTTACTGTTTGTGCTGCTGTTCGGCTGGTTGCTGGCGGAGCGATTCAACCTGAATGTGGCGGAGCTCGCCGTTGCCAATGACAGCCTCAGCGTGCGCGTGGTGGAAAAAACCCGTGCCCTTGAAGACAATTATCGCCAGCTCCGCGAAGCCGAGCGCCAGCAAACCATCCTCGAGGAGCGTGGTCGCATCCTGCGCGACATGCACGACGGTCTTGGCACGAAGCTGATGATCTCGCTGCGCTCGTTGCAGCGAGGCGACCTGGACAACCATGCGGCCGCAGACCTGGTTCGCGATTGCATCGACGAACTGCGTCTGACCGTGGATGCGTATGACCAGAGCGATGGAGATCTGGCCGCCCTGCTCGGCAACCTGCGATACCGGCTGGGTGAGCGCCTGCAGCAGGCCGGCCTGGCCGTGGAGTGGCAGGTTACTGAAACACCACCGGTTCCGGCGCTCGAGGGCGGCGGCGGGCGCGAACTGATGCGCATTGTCCAGGAGTGCCTCGCCAACATCCTGCATCATGCAAACGCAACCAAGGTGACATTCGCCACACAGTACATTCCGCAAACTGGCAGGGTGCGGGTCACGGTGCGCGATGACGGACGCGGCCTCGCCGGCAAGACGGATCGCGGCAGCGGCGGTCATGGCTTGGCAAACATGCAACTGCGCGCGCAGCGCCTCGGTGGAGCGCTCTCGTTGTCCGGTGACGACGGCGGTACCTGCGTTGCCATCGACCTGCCGACCGGGCATGGAAGTGCAATTCCGCGCCCGGCAAGCTGAGATGGCATTCGCACCCTACCTCGGCCATGCGCTGCGGCTGATTGCCAGCCTGAGCATGGTGTTCACACTGGCCGCCGGTGCGCAGCCGGTTGAAATCAATCGCGCCGTGTGGATGCCCGAGGCGCCGGACGGTACCCCTGACAAGTCGCGCGCCAAACCTGTCCAATTGCCCGATGACCTCATCGATCGGCACGAAGCTGGTGCTCCATCGTGGTATCAGATCGGCTTCACGCTGCCGTCGACACCCGCCGCAAGCCAGGCGATCTACTTCCCGGCAGTCTATGCGCAACTGCACCTCACGCTCAACGGCCGCGAGCTGGGCGCCACCGGTGGTATCAATGAACGCATACCGCGAAGCTGGAAGGTAACGCGCATCTTTGATATTCCGCTTGGTTACCTTGCCGCAGGCGAAAACGTGCTGATGATTCGCGCCGGCGGCGATGGCCTCTGGACGTTTGCGCCACCGCTGATCGGCAACGCGGACCAGCTGCATCTCGCCTATTCGCAGAAGATCATCGCTACCGCAGCCGCCCCGCTCGCCATCGGTGCCATGGTGTCGCTACTGGGTGTATTTGTCCTGATGCTGTGGATACACCGGCGCGGCGAGGCGCTTTATGGCTACTTTGGCGCGGCCAACCTGATGTGGGGCCTGCATACGGCGTGGAACCTGCTGCCTTTCGCCGTGTTTCCGCATCCGCATAATCAGGTCCTGTGGACTGCCACGTACGCATTCTGGGTGTCGCTACTGGTGATCTTCTTCATCCGCTACACAGGACGGCCCTACACGCGACTGGTCAGGTTCATGTGGGGGTTCGGCTTGGCGGGGTATCCCATGCTGTATGCCGCGCAGGCCCTCGGCAGTTTTGACTTCGCATCCGGACTGTGGCGCGCCGCCAGCATCGTTTTTGTGCTCGCGGGGCTGGTGATCGTGACACGGTTCGCGTGGCAGCAGCGCCGGGTCGACAGCCTGCTGCTGATGGCAACGGGCGCGGTGTCGGCATCGTTCGCCGTTCGCGATTGGTGGATCGCCCAAGAGGGGAGCACGCTCAACCCGGTATGGCTGGTGCCGTATGCGGGCCTGGCGTTCCTGCTGCTGTTCGGCTGGCTGCTCGCAAGCCGCTTCAACCGGGATATCGACGCACTGGAAAAGGCCAACGAGACACTCAACCAGAGGGTTGCCGAAAAGTCGCGCGAGCTGGCGCAGAACCACGAGCGGCTGACCAGGATTGAGCAGCAACAGGCGGCACTGGAAGAGCGCGGGCGCATCCTGCGTGACATGCATGATGGCATCGGCACCAAATTGATGATTTCGCTGCGCTCCCTCGAACGCGGCGAAATGGGCAGCCCTGCCGCCGCAGAGTTGATGCACGAATGCATCGACGAGCTCCGCTTGACCGTGGATGCCTCAGACCAGACCGATGGCGATGTCGCCGGATTGCTGGCCAACCTTCGCTACCGCCTCGCCGATCGGCTGCAGAAAGCCGGGCTGGAGATCGACTGGCGCGTCGGCGATACGCCGCTGGTGCCGGCCCTGACCGGCAGCGCAGGGCGCGAGTTGCTGCGCATCGTGCAGGAGTGCCTCAGCAATATCCTCAAACACGCTGGCGCCAGTGCGGTTCAGTTTGAAACGATTTACGATATTGCCGCCAACGAGGTGCTGGTCCTGATCCGTGATAACGGCAGAGGATTCGATGTCGAATCGGTACGCAGCTCAGGCCACGGCCTCAACAACATTCGATTGCGGGCTCAGCGCATGGGGGCAAGGCTGGTCGTCAGCAGCTCTGCCGGAGGTACGGAAGTTCGCGTGGCGTTTCCGTTGCAGCAGGCAGCGGCTACACGTTGAACCGGAAGTGCATCACATCGCCATCCTTGACGATGTAGTCCTTGCCTTCCAGCCGCATTTTGCCGGCTTCCTTGGCCTTCGCCTCTCCGCCGAGACGCACGTAATCGTCGAATGAAATTACTTCGGCGCGAATGAAGCCCTTTTCGAAATCGGTGTGGATGACCCCGGCAGCTTGCGGCGCGGTCGAACCCTTGTGGATGGTCCAGGCGCGAACTTCCTTTTCGCCGGCCGTGAAATAGGTCTCCAGGCCCAGCAGCTGGTACGCCGCGCGAATCATGCGGTCGAGCCCCGGTTCGGTCATGCCGATGTCGTCGAGAAATACTTTCTTGTCTTCGTCCGACAAATCGGCGATTTCCGCTTCAATCTTGGCGCAGATTGCCACCACCGGCGCCTGCTCCCTGGATGCGTGCGCACGGACTGCATCGAGTAGCGGATTGTTCTCAAAGCCGCCTTCGATCACATTTGCCACGTACAGCACCGGCTTTGCGGTCAATAGCGACAGCGGCTTGATCAGCGCCATCTGCTCCGCATCCAACTTCATGCTCCGCACCGACTCACCGTTATTGAGATGTTTCATCATGGGCTCGAGCAGCGCGACCAGCTTGATGGCTTCCTTGTCACCGGCACGCGAATTCTTTTGTGCCTTGTGCAGTGCCTTTTCGACCGTCGCCATGTCCGCGAGTGCCAGCTCGGTATCGATGACGGCAATATCGGAAAGCGGATCGACCTTTCCCGAAACATGGATCACATTCGGATCATCGAAGCAGCGCACGACGTGTGAAACCGCGTCAGTCTCGCGAATGTTCGCCAGGAACTGGTTGCCCAGCCCCTCACCTTTGGAAGCGCCGGCCACCAGACCGGCGATATCGACAAACTCGACGATGGCCGGGATTTCCTTCAGCGGCTTGACGAGGCCGGACAACTGGCCGAGCCGCGGATCCGGCACCTCAACCACACCGATGTTCGGTTCGATCGTGCAGAACGGATAGTTCTCGGCGGCAATACCGGCCTTTGTCAGCGCATTGAAAGTTGTCGACTTGCCGACGTTGGGGAGGCCTACGATTCCACACTTCATGTTGATTCTTTCGGTTCGGTTTTTGCGGGTGTCTTGGGGGGCGTCGCCGGCTGCGGCTTGGTATGCAGGCGCAGCATCGCTGCTTCCATGTCGCCCTTGGCCATCAATGGCCAGGCGTCCGTGGCACGGCGCAGCGCGTCTTCAATGAATCGCTCATCGGTTTTGTCCGGGCGGTGCAGCACGTAGTCCACCACTTCAATGCGCGACATGTCACCGCCCAGCTTGGCTGCCATATCTCCGGGGTGGCCAATGCCGATGCGCAGGCGCCAGAAGTCGCGCGTTCCCAGCTGGGCAACGATATCCTTCACGCCGTTGCTGCCGGCCGCACCACCGATTTTCATTTTGAGGCCGCCGGCAGGCAGGTCCATCTCGTCGTGTGCCACCAGAACCTCTTCCGGCGCGATCTGGTAGAACTTGGCCAGCGAGCCCACTGCCAGACCTGACTTGTTCATGTAAGTGAGCGGCTTGAGCAGCCAGATACTGCCGGCCCTGGCAACCTCACCATGAAATTTCGACTCACGCTTGAACGAGGCACCCATTTCTGCCGCCAGCGCATCAACCCACCAGAATCCGGCGTTGTGCCTGGTGCGTTCATATTCCCTGCCGGGATTGCCGAGGCCGACGACAAGTTTGATGGGCGGATTCATGAGCGGGATGTTATTGCGAGGCGTGCTCGATGTTTGTTCGGGGCAGCGAAATAAAAAATGCCCGCCAGCCAATCGGCGGCGGGCATTTCAATATGCTGCGCGACAGTCAGCGGCTTACTTCTTGTCTTTTCCGCCTTTGTCGTCTTTCTTGGGAGCCTCCTCCTCTTTAGCCTTCTGGTTCGCAGCGGGCACTTCCGCTGCGGACACCGCCGGCGCGGCTGTTTCTTCAGCAGCCACGGCGCGCGGAATGATGACGGTAGCCACTGACGGGTCGTCGCCGCGCACCAGCGCCGCGGCTTCTACACCAGCCGGCAGCTTGATTTGCGACAGATGCAGCGTGTGGCCGGCAGCCAGATCCTTCAGATCCACCTGGATAAATTCGGGCAGATCCTTCGGCAGGCAGTTGATGTCGAGCTCATTGAGGATGTGCGAAACAATACCGCCCGACACCTTCACACCCGGACACACTTCCTCGTTAACGAAGTGCAACGGCACCTTCATGTGGATCTTGCGGTCGGCGGCGATGCGCTGGAAATCAACGTGCAGGACGTTCTTCTTCCATGCATGCATCTGAACGTCGCGAAGCAATACCTGCTCGGCGGCGCCATCGATGTCCATGTCGAGGATCGAAGCGTGGAATGCTTCCAGCTTCAGCTTGTGGAACAGGTCGTTGTGATCAAGTTCGATCACGGTGGCCGGCTTGCCGGCGCCGTAAACGATGCCCGGCACCTTGTCCGCGCGACGCAGGCGGCGGCTCGCACCCGTACCCTGTCCTTTGCGCGATTCTGCTTTGATTGCGATTTTCATGATTGACTCCAAATGTGCGACGGTGCCTCGATACGGCATCGTTGCGGTTATGAATCATCCGCGACCAGATGATTCCTCAAGTGCGGCCCGGTCGCCCGGGTCGCGAAAACTGTTTCCCGCTATTCCGTGAACAGCGAGCTTACCGAACCACCTTCCGCAATTCGCCGGATGGTTTCAGCGATCAATTCCGCTGTACCGATCTGGCGAATCTTCCTGCATGCCTGCGCTTCCGGCTTGAGGGGTATGGTGTCCGTCACCACCAGCTCGTCGATCACCGAATTCTCGATGCGCTCGATCGCCGGCCCGGACAGCACCGGGTGCGTACAGTAGGCAATCACCCTTGCCGCACCCTGCCCCTTCAACGCCTTGGCCGCCTCCGTCAGCGTCCCGGCGGTATCCACAATATCGTCCATGATCACGCATGAACGCCCTTCCACTTCGCCGATGATGTTCATCACCTGCGACACATTCGCCCGCGGGCGGCGCTTGTCGATGATCGCCAGATCCGCATCCAGTTGCTTGGCGATGGCGCGTGCCCGAACTACGCCGCCCACGTCCGGAGATACCACGATCAAATCCGGATAATCATGCTTCCAGACATCACCCAGCAGGATAGGCGTGGCGTAGATATTGTCTACGGGAATATCGAAAAACCCCTGGATCTGATCCGCGTGCAAATCCATCGTCAGCACCCGATCCACGCCCACACCCACCAACATGTTGGCCACAACCTTTGCCGTGATCGCGACCCGCGCCGAGCGCGGGCGACGATCCTGGCGCGCGTAGCCGAAATACGGCATCGCTGCCGTAATCCGCGCCGCACTTGACCGCTTCAGCGCATCTGCCATTACCATCACTTCCATCAGATGGTCACTGGCCGGCGCGCACGTCGACTGCAGGATGAAGACGTCCTTGCCGCGGACGTTCTCCATGATCTCGACCATTACTTCGCCGTCGCTGAACTTGCCAACTTTGGCCCGCCCTAGCTGCGTTCCCATCTGCCGCGCGACTTCCTTGGCGAGCTTCGGGTTGGCGCTACCGGTGAAGATGGTCAGGTTATCAAATGCCATGCGAGCGCCCCATTCTCACGATTGGATGGAAGGTCACTTCAGGCGCACGCCCGACCGAACGATAGAGTCGGAGGCAGCGAACGCCTTTGTCTGGCTGGGGAGGTAGGGATCGAACCTACGAATGCCGGAATCAAAATCCGGTGCCTTACCACTTGGCGACTCCCCAAAAACTTCAGCCGCAAAGGGGATGCTTCTTGAGCCCCTTTGCGATAAATCCTGTGTGTTCCGGCGGCAATTGTGCAAGCGCGTTCCTGGCGCCCTGCTCGGTTTCAAACGCGGCAAACACGCACGCGCCTGAACCTGTCATGCGGGCGCCGAATACCGATTTTCGGCTCACCGCTTGCAGTGCCGCGAGACTCGCGGCCACAGCCGGAAACGCTTTTACAACAACAGCTTGCAGATCGTTCCTGGTGTCCGCAAGCCTGCTCGCCGAAAAGTCCGCTATTTTGAGGGGAATCGAGTTCCTTGTCAATTCCGGATGCTGGAATACAAAGGGGGTGGGAACCGACACCGCCGGCGCCAAAACCAGATACCACCACGCCGGTACGTCAACTGGGCACAAGGTTTCGCCCACGCCCTCGGCCCAGGCGTCGCGACCCCGTACAAAGAAGGGCACATCCGCCCCGAGGGACAGCCCAATGGCCCGCAGGCGCTGATTGCTCAAGTCCGTACGCCACAATCGGTTCAACGCCAGCAGCACGGTAGCCGCATCGGAGCTGCCCCCGCCGAGACCTCCGCCCATCGGTATTCGCTTTTCCACGGAGATATTCACGCCGAGGTGTACGCCGCACTCGCGTTGCAGCAGCTTGGCCGCGCGCACGGCCAGATCAGCTTCCTCAGGTATGTCCGGCAAATTGGACAGGCGCGCGATGGTACCGTCAGGACGCGGTTCGAGGCTGATCGTGTCGCCGAAGTCGAGCAATACAAAAACCGACTGCAACAGGTGATAGCCATCGTCGCGCCGGCCGATAACGTGCAGAAACAGGTTGAGCTTGGCTGGCGCCAGTAACGGCGGCCCTAGAGGGGTTGCCATTCGTCGATTACCAACCGTACGGTGACGTCGCCACGCACTGCCGAGAGCCGGCCTACAAAGCGGTACGGCGCCACAGCCTGGAATCTTTCTGCCGTGACCATCCAGCGTTCACCATTGGCCAGCGTTTGTTCAACCGTCCGGCCATCGGCCAGTCCCACTCCTTGCACCCAGCTGGCGACACGCTGCGTGCCGAGCGACACGCCCAGCAGCTTGCTCGCGAGCTCGTCAATACTCGCCGCCTCGGACACCTCGCCATCACGCCTCATCCGGGCACCCTCACCCTTGCGCTGCACCACCTCTGCCAGTTGCGACCCGAGTGGAGAGTAAAGGTCCATGCGTTCTTCGGCGGCACCGCGCAACCACCTTAGCTGCCCCGAATCTATCCTGTCGTTCACTCGCACGCTGATTCGGCCCTTCAGTTCGAAATGGGCAGCCACGGCATACGCCGACGGCTCCGCCGGGCTGTCTGCAGGGGCTTGTGGCGCGCTCACACAACCGGCGAGACCGGCCGCAACGACCAACACGGCTAGACGGGTCGGCCACCGCCACGGGCCATGGAACATTTGACCGGTAATCACGGCTGAAACTTGCGCATGACCGCCAACAGCACCTCATGGCCCGGGTTCTCCAGCAACGCGCCGCGCCACAGTTTGAGCGCCGCTTCGCGGTCGCCTTTGGCCCAGTGAACCTCGCCAAGGTGCGCGGCGATTTCCGGATCGCGCTTCGCTTCGTAGGCAGCGGCGAGCGTTTTCAACGCCTCATCCACTTTGCCCATCCGGAACTGTACCCAACCGAGGCTGTCCTGGATAAAGGCATCGCCGGGGGCAATCTTCACCGCGGCCTGCACCAGTTCAAGCGCCTCGGCAAGGCGCACATTTCGGTCGGCAAAACTGTAGCCGAGGGCGTTGTAGGCGTGGGCATTGTCCGGCTTGAGTTCAATCACCCGACGCAAGTCGCTTTCCATGACATCGAGCTTGCCCAGCTTTTCAGCGACCATCGCACGGTCATACAAAAAGTCGGAGGTGTCGGGATTGGCCGCGACCGCTTCACTGAGAAACTCGAATGCCTCACGGTGTGCTTTCGCATCCCGCAGTAATTGCGCTTCGGAAAGAATCAGCTGGTTGCGTGTTTCAGGCGAATCCGTTTCCGCCTGCTGCGCCTCCCGCAGGAATTTTCTGCCTGCTGGCATGCCATCGCGTTTGATGAGAATTCCTGCGATCTTGAGCTGAGCGCCGACAAAATATTCCCCGCGCCCGATCTGCCGATACCACTCCATGGCGGCAACGGGTTGCTTGCGGGACTCGGCCACACTGCCGAGATTGAACAGCACTGGATTCGGGTCCTGCGGCTTTAATTCAAGCACTCGCCTGAACTGGACTTCCGCCTCGGCAAAGTCCTCGATCTGCTGCGAAAGCAGGCCGATCGCATAGGGCATCTCGGCATCGGCGGGGCGCCGTTTTTGCACCAGTCGATACTGCTCGCGCGCCGACAGGTACGCCCTTTCCGCCACCAACAGTCGGGCGTATGCCAGTCGTGCCTCATCGGCATCAGGGTTTGCATCCAGGAACTGTTTGAGGAAATCGCCGGCTTTTTGCGGCGCGCTATCCCGCAGGATCTGTGACTTGAGGATCGCCGCTTGTTGCCATCCCGGACGCATCGTTGCCGCCCTATCGACGGCAAGCAGTGCGGCGTCGAACTCTTTCGCCGTGGCGGCCGCGATGGCAATCGCGAATTGCGCTTCAGGCAACGCCAAGTAAGGTTGCGCCAGCGCGCGCACCGCCAGCGACACTTCACCCTTGTCGACGAACTTCGCCAACAGAGAATTGAGTTGCATGAGCAAGGCTGCTGTTTTGCCGGGCTGTGCCAACAAGGGTTGGAGCGCGCCTTTTGCCGCCTCCAGCGTGCCATGGCTGCCTGCCAGGGCAGCCAATGCCTGCCGGGCCATTGGCGAGTTAGGCTCCAGATCCAGCCATAGCGTGGTGGCGTCGAGCGCTGCGGGCATGTCGCGCGCCTGAAACGCCAACTCGACGGCCCGGCGTGCGAGTTGTGGATCACTGGTCTTGCGGGCCAGGTCCATCAGCCCGCGCAATGCGAGGCCGGTGCGACCGCGTTGTCCGGCGATCTCGGAAATCAGATACTGATAAAGGATTTGATCGGTCAGCCCGGAATCCGCTCCCGCCGGGGCAGTCGCGCCCTTAATGGCGTCCCCGGCGGCGACGGAGCCTGCCAGTGCGAGCCAGCACGCCACGATGCCGGCTGCGCGTCCGAAACGACTGCCTGAAAATCTCATGAATCCCTTCCCACCCGGTTTTGGTGCAGCAATCGAGCCCGCCTGATCCGGCAGGGCTGGCAGCAATTAACGATAGCCCGTGCTTTCGGCATTATCGCTTCAGACTCGGTGGTCCGTGCGGAGTTCGCACAGCTTCGCCTTTCACGACCGGCGGCCGTACAATGATTTTTTCGCCCGCTACCGCCAATGCCTGAACTACCGGAAGTTGAAACCACCCGACTGGGACTGCTGCCGCAAGTCAGGGGACGCAGCATCATCGCTGTCAAAGTGCGCGACCGACGCTTGCGCTGGCCGATCCCGAGAGGCCTTGAACGACGGCTCCTGGGCTCAAAAGTGTCCACGATTTCGCGCCGCGGCAAGTACCTCCTGTGGCACCTTGGGGAAGGCTTCCTGCTCACGCATCTGGGCATGTCGGGCTCATTGAGGGTCGTCAGCGACAACGCCCCGCCAACACGTCACGACCATGTTGACCTCGACTTTGACAACGGGAAGGTAATTCGCTACACGGATCCCCGTCGTTTCGGTGCAATGCTGTGGATCGACGGACCCCGACAGCAGCACCCGCTGCTGGACAGCCTCGGCCCCGAGCCGCTGTCAGCGGAATTCGACGGCGAGCACCTGTTTCGCGCATCGCGGGGTCGTACGGTCAGTGTCAAGGAATTCATCATGAATAGCCGTGTAGTCGTCGGTGTCGGTAACATCTATGCCTCGGAATCGCTGTTTCTGGCCGGAATCCGGCCGACCCGCGCCGCTGGCAGGCTATCCATGCAGCAGTACCGATCGCTCGCCGCAGCGATTACGGCAACACTCGAAAGAGCGATCCGAGCCGGCGGTTCTTCGCTGCGTGACTATGTCCAGGCCAGCGGCGAGCTCGGCTATTTTCAAGTTGATGCCAGTTGCTACGACCGCGAGGGCCTTGCCTGCCGGCGGTGCAATGGCACCATCAAAGCCATCAGGCAAGGCCAGCGCTCCACCTACTTTTGCCCCGGTTGCCAGAAGTAGAATACAAGCATGAGCCGGCTACCCACGATTACCGAACGCCTCGCAGACCTTCAGTCCTGGCGCTATGGCTTGTCCACGCTGATCACGCAGGTACGCGAACTTCTCGGCTCCCACGGATTCCTGACGCCCAATGCCGATGCCGCACTCCGCGAAATCCTGGACAAAGTTACGCGGCAGCGCATCACCGTAGCTTTCATTGCAGAGGTTTCGCGCGGCAAGTCCGAGTTGATCAACGGCCTGTTTTTTACCGATTTGGGACGGCGTCTGCTGCCATCTGGGCCAGGCAAAGGTACGCGCTGCGTGACCGAATTGCGCTTTGATCGCGATGTCACAACCTGCGTGAAGCTACTGCCGGTCGAGACGCGGGAGAGCCCCAAAAGCCTCGATGAGCTGATGGCCGATCAATCGCAATGGCGGTCGATCCTGTTTGAGCCGGATAGCGCCGAGTCCACTGCGCGGGCGTTGGCCGCACTTTCGGAAACAAAACGCATCTCGCTTTCCGATGCCGTGTCGTGGGGCCTGCATCGTGAGGGAGTTGCCGTGCCGGCAGGCGAAAGCGACACCACCCTGGTCGATGTGCCCCGTTGGCGCTATGCAATCGTCAATTACCCGCATCCGATGCTGGATGCCGGCCTGGTGATCATTGATACCCCGGGCTTGGCTGCCTTCACCTCAGAGCCGGAGCTGGCCCGCCAACGCGCGCCAAGTGCAGACGCCCTGATCATGGTGCTTGACATCACCCAGGGGGCAACCAAAGCGGACCTTGCCATCTGGCGCGATCATCTCGGCAACGCGCGCTCATTTCGAGATCGCGAACGGGAGGAATCGACCCAGACCCGCATCGTTGTCCTCAACAAGATAGACGAACTTACCGCGGATGTTGCCGATCCGGCAGAGGCAAGCAAGGCACTTTTGCGCGAGGTGGACAAGCGCACTCGCGATACCGCGGACCTTCTGCGCATTGACCCCATCAAGGTCATCGCCGTGTCGGCCCGGCTGGGCCTGGCCGGAAAGCTCGCAAACGACAACGACAAGTCGATCCGCAGCCGGCTGTATCAGCTGGAACGCGCGCTCGCCACCGGTCTTCCCCGCGATCGAAATGAGTTGATTGCCGCAGACGCACTCGAGGCATTGTCGTCCACGATTGATTCTGCGCAGGCGAATCTGGACAGCCAACGCTTTGAAGCGCTGGAAGGCCTGCGCAACCTGTCTCGCCTGCGGGAAAAGAACGCGAAGCTGGAAGAGTCGATCACGTCGAGGATGTCGATCCGGCATGACCGGCTTGACGGGGCGCTGCGCGAGTTGAAGAGCATCAAGAGTGTTCACAACAAGCTGAACGAGGAGCTTGCGGCGATTGTCGACCTGAATTCGGCAAAAAAAGATGCGTCACGTGCACGCGCTGCAATTCTTGCAAGCGTGTTGCCGGGGAAGACCGTGGAGATTGTGCACCAGTACTTTTCTGTGACGCGCGAAAAACTGGACGGCATCGAATCCAAGATCGACGAGATTCGCAACCTGTATCACAGCATCGGCGAGCGCATGCGCCAGGACTTTGACTTGGACCTGCGCGAGGTGCACCCCTTTGCCACACAGCGCTTCTATACGGAACTGGAGAAAGCCCAGGCCAAGGCAGAAATCGAGTTCTCCAAAACCAGCAACCTTCTGGTGCGACGTGGCGCAGCGCTCGCGGAGCAGTTTGACGAGATGCTATCGAGCCGCGTAATCCATATCTTCGAAATAGCCAGTCGCGAAACCGTTTCGTGGATGCGCGGCCTGTATCTTGCGGTCGAAAAACCTCTGGAAGCGCTACGCGAACAAATGCTCGAGCGGCACGCGAGCATCGAAAAGCTCAAGGCCGCGGAACTTGAACTCGCAGGTCAGATCGCAGAGCTGCAGGCGCGCATCGATGGCATCAAACGCAAACACGCCTCGCTTGCGGAGGCACGCGAACGGCTCGAGCGTTATTCCGGTAAAGACGAGGACTTAAGCGAGGACATCCACGCCTGACGGCTATGCAGCTTTCTGCTGAATGAGCCAGCGGAATTTTGCCTCGAGTTGCTCGGCGGTTTCCACGTGGTCGGGATCCTGCGGAATGCAGTCAACAGGGCAAACGTCACGGCATTGAGGTTTGTCAAAGTGGCCGACGCACTCAGTGCATTTCGCGGGGTCGATCTCGTAGATTTCCACGCCCTGGGAAATTGCCTGGTTCGGGCACTCAGGTTCGCAAACGTCACAGTTGATGCACTGGTCGGTGATTTTGAGCGCCATTTATTTCCCTACCTTGGAAGCCAGCGCCTTCACTGTCAGCGGATGGACAAAATCACTGACATCGCCACCAAGCGTTGCGATTTCACGGACGATGGTGGCCGAAATGAACATGTATTTGTCGGAAGGTGTCAGGAACATGGTTTCCACCTTGGGAGTCAGTCGACGATTCATGCCGGCCATCTGGAACTCGTATTCAAAATCCGACACCGCACGAAGGCCGCGCAGGATAACGTTGGCATCCTGCTGCTTCACAAAGTCGGAAAGAAGTCCGGTAAAGCCCATCACACGCACGTTTGGGTAGGTAGACAGCACTTCGCGCGCGAGCCCCACCCTTTCCTCAAGTGAAAAGAACGGCCGTTTGGTCTGGCTGTGTGCGACGCCGACCACGACTTCCCCAAAGAGTCTGGCGGCCCGCGCCACCAAGTCCTCGTGGCCTTTGGTGAGCGGATCAAACGTTCCCGGGTAGACAGCTCTGATCATGCGGCACTCGCCTCTGCAGTGATAAGGGCAAAGTGTACAACACCCGCTTTGCCACGCTTGACAACACGCCAGCCATGTTCCGGTTGCGCCGCGAGAATCGGCTCGATTGGCTCTCCCCATTCGACGTAAACCTTGCCGTCTTGCGCGATGCAATGCCCGCGCCCGATCTGATCCAACACCTCTGCGAGCACACCTGTGGCGAACGGCGGGTCTACAAAGATGATATCGAACCGGCACGCCGGGCGCCGCAGGTAGGCCAGAGCATCCCCACGCTTGATCTCGCACTGGCTGGCATCCAGCAGCCGCTTGCTTTCAGTCAGTGCACCGATGGCATTTTCGTTTCCCGAACCCGATCACCCGTTGGCCGTAACCCGTTGCCGTCAGGAAACTGCAGAAGCCGGCTTCTCCACAGCCCGCCGATAATGCGCACGCGATTATCGCCGCGCGGGCGCCGCAGGGACGATGGCTTAAAATGCTTGCTCATCCCAAAATTCTCCCAGAGTTTGTCCTTGTTCAGCATTTTCGGTTCAAAAAACACACCGGGCAGTTCTACTGACTCGGAGAAATCAAGCCGGCCCACTAACCAGGCGGGCTGGATGACGCGCCTGAAGGCAGGGCTCGCCAAAACCCGGGCCGTGCTTGCCACAGATGTCGGTGACCTGTTTTCGCGACACGGCAAAATAGACGAATCGCTGTTTGAGGAACTGGAGTCCACACTGCTAAGCGCCGACGTTGGTGTTCGTGCGTCTGCCCGCCTCGTGGAAGATTTGCGCACTGTGGCACGGGAAAGGCAAATTACCGACGCGGCCACGCTGAAAGTTGAGTTCGAACGGTTGCTGGTCGAACTTGTGCTTCCGCTCCAGAAGCCGCTGGATATCCAGGGGCACAAGCCATTCATCATCATGATCGCAGGCGTGAATGGCGCGGGCAAAACCACCACCATCGGCAAGCTCGCCAAATACTTCCAGTCCCAGGGAAAGAGCGTCATGCTGGCGGCAGGCGACACCTTTCGCGCCGCCGCTCGCCAGCAGTTGGTAACCTGGGGAGAACGAAATAATGTCACTGTAATCGCGCAAGAGGCCGGCGATGCAGCCGCAGTCATTTTCGACGCGATTCAGGCAGCAAAGGCAAGGGGAATTGATGTATTGCTTGCCGATACTGCCGGCAGGCTGCCCACCCAGTTGCACCTGATGGAGGAAATCCGCAAAGTCAGGCGCGTTATTGCCAAGGCGGATGCTAGCGCACCACATGAGTCGATGTTGGTTTTGGACGCAAACACCGGCCAGAACGCGCTACAGCAAGTCAAAGTTTTTGACGAGGCGCTTAACCTGACAGGATTGGTGGTCACCAAACTTGACGGAACCGCAAAAGGCGGGATGATCGCAGCTCTTGCCGCAGAGCGTACCGCCAATCCGATTCCTGTCAGATTCATTGGCGTGGGTGAGGCCATTGACGATCTGCGGCCCTTCGGTGCGCAGGAGTTTGTCGATGCGTTGTTCAAATAGGCACCCATGATCGTCTTGGAAAATGCCGGCAAGCGCTATCCGGGTGGCTTTGAGGCGCTCAGGGCGGTAAGCGCCACGATTGAAAAGGGTGAAATGGTTGCCATCACCGGCCGTTCCGGTGCGGGCAAATCGACATTTCTGAAGTTGGCGGCTGGCATCGAGGCGCCGACTCAGGGAACCGTCATGGTCAATGGTCAGAACATCGGCAGCCTGAAAGAGGCCGGATTGGCCGTGCTGCGCCGAAATCTGGGCTTGGTGTTCCAGGATCACAAACTGCTGTTCGACCGGACGGTGTTCGAAAACGTTGCGCTGCCCTTGGAGATCGCCGCATATTCACGGGCGGAGATCGGCAAACGCGTACGGGCCTCGCTGGACAAGGTGGGCCTGCTCAATCGTGAAAAATCACGACCGATCATGCTATCTGGTGGTGAGCAGCAGCGCCTGTGCATCGCGCGCGCAATCGTCAATCGCCCGACGATACTGATCGCGGATGAACCCACCGGCAACCTCGACCAGGAGTATGCGGCCCACATCATTGAACTGCTGAAGTCCTTCAATCAGGTTGGTGTCACGGTGGTGCTGTCGACGCACGACGAGTCCGGACTCGCGCACCTGAATTGCCGGCGCATTACCCTGGAACAGGGTGCCGTACTCGCATGACCGCGTGGCTGACAGCCCATGCACAAGCTTGCGCACGCGCGTTGCGGCGCCTGTCGGCGCAGCCCGTTGGCTCGTTGCTGTCGGTTCTGGTCATTGGCATTGCAATTTCTTTGCCTCTGGGACTCTATCTCCTGTTCACCAATGTTTCTGCGGCGGCCAGCCGGGTCAATACCGATCCGAATTTCAACGTCTACATGTCACTCGATGCTGGTGAAATGGACGTTCGGGAACTGGAGAGACGAATCAAGGCGTTGCCGAACCTCGCCAGCGTCCGCTTCATTTCAAAGGATGCCGCGCTCGCCGACATGAAGCGGGTTCCCAGCCTGAAAGATTTGATGGCCAGCCTTGAAGGCAATCCCCTGCCGCACGCGTTTTCGATACGCCCAAGCAGCGCCGGTCCAGAATCGCTTGCCGCCCTTCGTAGCGAACTCAACATGCTGCCAAAGGTTGATCGTGTGGTAATGGACTTCGAGTGGGCGGAGAAACTGCGGCGGTTCGCGAGCTTCGCAGAGCGCCTGGTAATGCTCATCGGGTTGGTTCTGGGCTTGGCAGTGGTGTTTGTGACGGGTAACACCATTCGACTGCAAATCCTCACTCAGCGGGAAGAGATTGAGGTTAGCCAGCTGATTGGTGCCACGCGGCGCTTCGTGCGGCGCCCTTTCCTCTACTTCGGCGCAGCTCAAGGACTGCTGGCTGGGACGGTAGCCGTGATTTTCATCAGCGTGCTCGTTTCCTGGGTCGGCAGAGAACTGCTGGCACTGACGGCTTCCTATGGCTCGGAATTCGCGCTACAGGCTCCGGGTTTGGAACTGATGATTCTGGTCATTTGTGTTTCTGCTTTACTGGGTTGGCTAGGTGCGCTGCTTTCGGTGGCGATGTACTTGTACCGGACTCGTTGACCCCAAACTGGTAAAGGGAGCGGACGCGGTAACTTGCCCCAGAGCTGCTTGCAGGCCCTGCCAGTCGCCAGCTTTATTGATAGCAAGTGCTAACCAATTAATGTCAGCCGCCAAGATTATTGGTTCGGCGCGAAGGTATGGATCAATAAGATATTGAACATAAATGCTTTTCTCGCGAAGGATTTGTCTCCTGGTCAGGAGTTGGGCGCTATTTTGAACTTTTTGTGCTGTTAGCACTCGTAGACGTAGAGTGCTAAGATTGGCACAATTTGATAAAGGTATTGTTGGAGACCTCATGACTACCGCAACCCTGAACTTGCCCGCTCTCTCGGTCGCAAGCCTTGAGAACTACATTTCGACGGTGAATCGCATTCCCATGCTGACACCCGAGCGCGAACACGAACTCGGAGTCGCGCTGAAGACGCATGGGGATCTCGCGGCCGCATCGGAAATGGTCATGTCTCACCTGCGGCTCGTGGTTTCAATCGCGCGAAACTACACCGGATACGGACTGCCGCACGCCGACCTGATTCAGGAAGGCAACATCGGCTTGATGAAGGCGGTAAAGCGCTTCGACCCTGATCGTGGCGTTCGTCTTGTATCGTTCGCCGTGCACTGGATCAAGGCCGAGATCCATGAATACATTCTCAAGAACTGGCGCATTGTCAAAGTGGCAACCACCAAGGCCCAACGCAAGCTGTTCTTCAATCTGCGCAGCATGAAACCGAATTTCGGTACCCTGACGCCGACCGAAGTGAAAGAAGTTGCGCGCCAGCTGAACGTCAAGGAAACCGATGTAACCGAGATGGAAAAGCGCCTGTCGGGCGGCGAGGTTTCCCTCGAACCCGGTAACGACGACGAAGAGAGTACCTGGGTGAGCCCGATCGCCTACCTGCAGGACGCCACGGTCGACCCCTCGGAACGGATTGCGACGACGCAAAAGGAAACTGCCGCGACGGAAGGCATGCGCGCGGCCCTAGAAAGCCTTGATGAACGCAGCCGTCGAATCATCGAAACGCGCTGGCTGAACGAAGGCGAAGAGAAAACGCTTCACGAACTCGCCGCCGAGTACGGTGTGTCAGCCGAGCGAATTCGCCAGATCGAAGCCAAGGCAATGCAAAAGATGAAAGCTTCACTGAAAGACTACGACGCGGTTCGGTAATCATCCTGCCCGCACCGCAAGGGCTGCCGCGCGCTAGCGCGGCAGCCCTTGCCGCATTCGGACTCTGCAAGTACGCGCGCCGAATTCACGTAAACTGAACTAACCCGAAGCGTCCAGCGCGATCCCGCGAGGAACCCAATGTCGACGACTCCAACCCCGCTGTTTCGAAACGATGAAGAGGACAGCACGCTACCCGTTTCCGCGCGCATTCGCTCGCGCCTGGTGAAGGCCAACCAGCGATATCACGCCAACGACAACATCTCCGGCTTCCTGAAAGTCGGCGAGATTGAGGCATTGCGCAGCGAAGTTGAAGCGAAAATGGCCGACGTGCTCAAGAGTCTGGTGATCGACACAACCAGCGATCACAACACTCAGGAAACGGCGCGCAGGGTGGCAAAAATGTTCCTCACGGAAGTTTTCCGGGGACGCTATGAGGCGATGCCGGAAGTGACCGAGTTTCCCAACATTGAACAGTTGAATGAACTCCTCATCATTGGCCCGATCACTGTTCGGAGCGCGTGTTCGCACCACCTGTGCCCGATTATGGGGAAAGTGTGGATCGGCATCATGCCCAACGAGCACTCTAATCTGATCGGTCTTTCGAAGTACGCTCGTTTGTGCGACTGGGTCATGAGCCGTCCGCAAATCCAGGAGGAAGCAGTTATCCAGCTTGCCAATATTCTCCAGGAGAAGGTCAAGCCTGACGGTCTGGCGATTGTGATTGAGGCCGACCACTTCTGCATGCGCTGGCGTGGCGTGAAAGATGCCGATGCCCGCATGACAAATAGCGTTATGCGCGGCTCATTCCTTAAGGATCCCCACCTGCGTCGAGAATTCCTGTCTCTGTTGAGCCGGAAGAGCGAAGGCGCTTAGAAAGATACGGAGACGAAAATGCTGGTGCGACTGCTTTACGCGAGCCGGGCGGCGGAGAACATTTCGCAGGAGGACCTGCTGCGAATCCTGACACAGTCAAAGTCCAACAATCCTGCCGGGGGAATAACCGGCGTACTGTGCGCCAGTGGTCGCATATTCATGCAGGTGCTGGAGGGGGGACGCTTGCAAGTCAATGCGCTCTACAACCGGATCGCCGCCGATACCCGCCATCAGGACGTGGCAATCCTCCTTTACGAAGAAATCAGTGAGCGCAAGTTCGCCGGCTGGTCGATGGGACTGGTGAATCTCGACCGGATCAATCCTTCCATCCTGCTGAAGTATTCCGAATGCGCGGCGCTCGACCCTTATTGCGTCTCCGGCCGCGCCTCCATGGCCCTGTTCGACGAACTCATGGCGACGGCGTCAATCATGGGGCAACCTGTCTCCGGATCGCCTGCACGCTGATCATCGAACCGGGCTAGGCTTTCGCCGCAATCACCTGTATTTCCACCCTGTACTCCGGTTTGGCGAGGCGCGCCTGCACCGTCGCACGCGGAGGAGTATGGCCCTGGCTGACCCACGCATCCCAGACCGCGTTCATGCCACTGAACTCATTCATGTCGGCAATATAGATCGTCGTCGACAGGATCTTGGTCTTGTCACTGCCGGCCTCAGCAAGCAGGCGGTCAATTGCCGCCAGTACTTGTGTGGTCTGGCCACTGATATCTTGCGAGTTGTCGTCAGCCACCTGTCCCGCAAGGTAGATGGTGTTTCCGTGTACCGCCATCTCGGACAGGCGGGGACCGACGTGGAAGCGTTGAATGGTCATTACGGTGCTCCTTTCAATAGCAGTTTGATATCGGCAGCGATCTTTTCGGGATCCGCACCGTAGTTGACGAATAGTCTCAATCCGCCGGCGCGGTCGAAGACCAGCGACGCAGCTGTATGCGAAACACTATAGCTGTCTGCGGTTTTTCCCGGTTCAACCTGCGCGAAAATCCTGAAGTCGCGCGTGACCTTTTGGGTCGCCTCACGGTCCCCGAACAGCCCCAGAAACGCGGGATGAAAGGCCGGCACGTACTTTGACAGCAGCTCCTGCGTATCGCGTGCCGGGTCCACTGTGACAAACAGGACCTGTACATGCTCGCTGTCCTGCCGGAGCAGCTCCATGACCTTGCGCATGTCGGACAGCGTGGTCGGGCACACATCCGGACATTGCGTGTAGCCAAAGAACATCACCACAATCTTGCCGCGAAAATCCGCCATGGTGCGCGTTTTTCCGTTGTGGTCGGTCAGGCGAAAATCGCTTCCGTAACCAGCGATACCGGTGATATCGAGAGCGTTGAATTCGGGCTTCTTTTCGCATGCCGTCAGAAGCAGCACACATGCCGCCGCGCAGCCCAATGCGAAGCGCAACCGGCTCACGACAACACCAGTGGCGAGTAATGGTCGACGAGCAGCGCGGCGAACAGAAGCGAGAGATACAAAATTGAATAGGCAAAGGTGCGGCGCGCCAGGGCGTCGGAGTAGCGTCGGTACATTTCGAAAGCGAGATACAGAAATACAGCATTGAGCGCGCTGACCGATACCAAATAAATCCAGCCACTCATGCCAACCACGAACGGCAGCAGTGTTGAGGCGACCAGAAGCAGGGTATAGAGCAGTAGGTGCAGCTTGGTGAAGGCGTCGCCGTGCGTCACTGGAAGCATCGGTACGCCGGCCTTCGCGTATTCCTTCTTCCGGTAAAGCGCGAGCGCCCAGAAGTGCGGTGGCGTCCAGGCAAATATGATCAGGAATAGAAGCAACGCGCGCGGATCGACGACACCCGATACCGCAGCCCAACCCAGTACCGGTGGCATGGCGCCCGATGCGCCGCCGATCACAATGTTCTGGGGCGTCGCCGGTTTCAGTATCACCGTATAGATGACAGCGTAACCGACGAAAGTTGCCAGCGTCAGCCACATGGTCAGTGGATTGACTAGGCGATGCAGGACAAACAATCCCGCGCCGCCCACAATGCCGGCCAGTACCAGTACTTGCGGGGTCGAGATTGATCCGGACACAGTCGGACGAGCGCGGGTGCGCGCCATTTTCTGGTCGATATGCTGCTCAACCAGGCAATTGAACGCTGCTGCCGCCCCCGCGACCAGGGCGATGCCCAGGGTTGCGGTGAGCATCAACGCGATATCCCAGTGCGTGCCAGCCGGATAGGCAAGCATCATTCCTATGATCGCTGTGAACACGATCAAGGCATTCACGCGCGGCTTGGTCAGTTCGAGAAACTGCGCGAAGATATTCGGAGCCGGAGGAGACAGGAGGTCTTGTGCCATTTTGGTTCAGTGCGCGCTTTTTGCCATTCGCAAGTTGATCAAGAGCAGCAGCACAAACAGGACGGCTGCGACGCCGTTATGCGCCACCGCGACCGGCAGCGGCAAGCTGAACCAGATGTTAGAGATGCCAAGTGTAATCTGCAAGGCCAAGGCAAGCAGCAACATCCTCCCGGGTTTGGCACCGCCAGCAACGTTTACAAGCATGAGCGCGAAGCCACCCACGATGAGTAATGCGATCAGCGCACCGACTCGATGAGCCCAATGTATGGCGCGCAAGGCTTCGACAGTCAAAAGCTCGCCATTCGGACCTACACCAAGCGGGCGAACAATGTGGAACGCATTGGCGAAGTCCATCGGTGGCACCAGCATACCGTGGCATGTCGGCAGATCGGCGCAAGCCAGCGCTGCATAGTTGGTACTTACCCAGCCACCGAGCACGATTTGCACGAACAACACCGCGATCGCAATCAGGCCGGCCCATCGCATCTCCTTCCGCGCGTGAATGGCTTGGGTCCACACCGCATCGGGACTTTGCCGGAATAACAAACTGGCCAGAAGCGCAAGGATGGCAATCCCGCCGAGCAGATGGGACGTCACGATCACCGGTTTCAGCAACATCGTCACCGTCCACGCGCCGAGGGCCGCCTGAAAGACTACTGCCAGCGAGATGACCGTGGGCAGAATCGGTGATTGTTGCCACTTCGCACGATTCCTCCACGCACAAAACATGATGGCAGCGATGAGTGAACCGACAATCATCGCCAGATAACGATGCACCATCTCCTTCCACGCCTTTTCCATGCTCACCGGGCCGCCCGGCTGCACCGACTCGGCGGCGCTGATTTCCGCGGTCGAATGTGCCGGGGTCAGATTGCCGTAGCAGCCGGGCCAGTCTGGACAACCGAGACCGGCGTCCGAGAGGCGAACGTACGCACCGAGAACGATGAGTACCAGCGTTAGCGCTGCAGTGACCCCGATCAGCCGGCAATAACGAGCCGCTTCACCGCGCACCCACACAAACCCGCCGGCTACGACAGCGAGCGCAATCAGCCCCACTATCATCCGTTCAAAGCCGCTCATATTCATTTAATCGGATTTCCCCGCTCAGCCAATTTGTGAAGCCTTCAGAACACGCCGCAGGTCATTCGCCATCATCTTGATGTCCGGTGCGTCGTTGTACTGAATGAATACATTGCCGAGCGGATCGACCCCATAGATTGCGGCGTGCCGATCACCTTCCTTTGGCGCGGGCAAGAGATTTGGCCAGGGCAAGGCCTTTGCGCTTACCCATATCGTGCCGTCGTACTCCTTCAGTATTCGTGGCTCGGGTTTCACATCGTCCTCCACCAGCACAACCCGCAGAACGCGATCCTGATCACGCCCCAGTACCAGTCTCGCCTGGCGCATGGCAACGAGCTTTCTGTGGCAGCGCTCGGTACAAGCGCCCTGTTCACGGGTAACGATAAGCCACTTGCCGCGCAAAGCCGGAGGCAGATCGTCCCGCGTGTCATCCAACCGTGTCAGCGCAACTTCGGGCAGTGGTATCGCCGGTGAAATGAGCCGACCATAGCTTGTTGCGGCCGGCGGCGGAAGGAAGTAGAACGCCACAAATGACGCAACCGTCGGCAATGTGAACAGTGCAAGAAGCAACAGGAACTTGCCGCGCTGACTCATGATTCCTCCCGAACCGAACTGGCCGAAGTTGTTCCTGATCGGGAAACAGGCTTGCCAATATTCATTGCCACCCAAAGGATAACGGTGGTGACCGCCAGCGCATACCAGGTAAGCATGTACTCCGTGTGTTTTTCCACACCGACATCAGGGCTTGCCATTACCGGTTTCAGCGGTACGTAGGTCTTTGCGGCAAGCAGCACGTAGGGCAATACATCCAGACCTGTCGCGGCGCGATACCGCTCAATCGTCAGGTTTTGCCACACTGCCCCTTGCACCGTCTGGGTGGACAGTTCAAGAAAACGAGCCGCCGGCGAAACCAGAATTCCGCTGACATCGACTTCACCCATGGGCAGGCGAACCATTGGCAGCACCGGATAATCGCGTTCCCTTGCAATCCACCCCAGGTTCACGAGCAGGTACTGCCGGTCGGACACCTTCAAAGGCGCAACAAAGTGGTATCCGACCTGTACGGAATCAAACTTGTTATCGACAAAGATCGCCCGGCTGGAATCCCACACACCATGCGCCGATGCCCGACGAAATTGCACGTCGTCACCGAGCCCGTCCCCGGGGATACTGAGCACACCTTGGGCACCACGGCTCTCATAATCCAACTGCAATGCACGTTTGCTCGCGGCGCGGCCCTGCTGCCAGTAACCAAGGTAGCAAGTGACCGCAACGACCAAAAAGGCTGCAAACGTGGGAACCGGCTTGGGATGAAAGTGGATGGTCATGGTCAATGTTGGCAATGGCTGCCGAATGCGATCAAGCGCGCGGACTACTGCCTTTGACCGGATAATGCTGCTTTGATTCTCGCCAGCCGGACCGCGCCATGAAAATCATCATCGTCGTTTTGCTCATTCTGGTAGTGATCAGCTTGTTCAGCGGACTGGTGTTCATGTATCGCGACAAGGGACAATCAAAGCGTACGGTGATTGCATTGACCATTCGCGTCGCACTATCCCTGGCCATATTCGGTATCGTGATCGCCGGGCATTTTCTGGGGTGGCTGCCCGGGGCGAAATAGCGATACCGCATGCCGCCTGAAAAACATCGGGCCGCGCCTGGCGGCGCGGCCCGATGCGTAACCCTTCAAGGCTCGCTAGACGAGCACGTAAACAAACAGGAACAGGCCGAGCCAGACAACGTCGACGAAGTGCCAGTACCAGGCGACCGCCTCAAATCCAAAATGGTGGTCTGGCTTGAAGTGACCTTTCATGCAACGAAACAGGATGACCGTCAGCATGATCGCCCCCAGCGTCACATGAAAACCATGGAAGCCGGTAAGCATGAAGAAAGTAGACCCGAACACACCTGACGTGAGCTTGAGGTTCAAATCGCTGTAAGCGTGGGCATATTCATAAATCTGAAAACCCAGGAACGTGAAGCCCAGCAGCACAGTCAAGAACAGGCCGAGCACCAGTTGCGAACGATTGCCCGCTTTGAGGGCGTGGTGAGCCCAAGTCACCGTCACACCCGACGACAGCAGCAGCGCGGTATTGAGGGCCGGAACTCCCCATGCCCCCATCGTGGCAAATGCATATGCTGGGTTGGCATCGAGGTATGGTCCTGCCGTCGGCCACTTCGCATCATAACCTTGCCAAATCAGCGCATTGTCGAGATCACCCAGCCACGGCACGGAGAAAACCCGCGCATAAAACAGTGCGCCGAAAAATGCCGCAAAAAACATGACCTCCGAAAAAATGAACCAGCTCATGCTCCAGCGGTAAGAGGTATCGACCTGCTTGTTGTACATCCCGCTTTCGCTCTCGCTGATCACGATGCCGAACCAGCCGAACAGCATATACAGAAGAATTCCGAAGCCAAAGGCGAGGCTTGCGTAACCCCAAGGCTGAATCTGGTTCATCCACAGCACCAGGCCGGTCGCGAAGAAGAAAAGTGCCGTGGAACCTACCACCGGCCATTTGGATGGAGGGGCGAAATAATAGCCACCAGTCGTCGTACTCACGTTCTATTCCCCTTTACTTGGCGGTGAGCATTCTCACCAGAAAAAACAGACTCACCACGAAAATCAGCGCACAGGCGATGCCGACCAATATGACCTGCGACATCTTCAATTTTTGCTGGTCGTGCTCGTATCCTTTGCTGCTTCTGATACCAAGAAACGCCCACAACACAGCGCGAAACGTCTTCCACATTGCCGTTACTTCTGCTCAGCCGACACATCAAAAAACGTATATGACAGCGCAATGGAACCAATATCCTTGGGCAACTTCGGGTCGACAAAAAACGTCACCGGCATATCCCTTGATTCTCCCGCTTGCAATGTCTGGTTGCTAAAGCAGAAACATGCAATCTTGTTGAAATACAGCCCGGCTTCCACTGGGCCAAAACTCGGCACCGCCCTGCCCGTGGTTGCCACCGGCATCATGTTGGTGACCCGGTAATTGATCGTTGCCACCGCACCCGGATGGACCGAGATATCTTTATCCAGCGGCGTGAACTGCCACGCAAAATTTCGGTTGAGATTGGCATCAAACTCAACTTTCACAACCCGCGACAGATCCACTTGCCCATTCTGCGCGATGGATTTTGTCGCGGTAATGCCCATTACCTCGCAAATCTGGCGATATAGCGGCACCATCGATGCGCAAAACACCAGCATGACCGGGATGATGAGCAGCAATTTTCCCAGCGTCACACGCGCATTCCTGCGTTGCTCGGCCCTGTCAATTTCGTCGAAGGTTTGACCCACTAGCGCGCAATCGCAGAAAATTTCCAGAGCGTAAATAAAAACACCGCCAACACCCAACCCACCAGGATTACCAGCGTGACATATTTGCCACGCGGATTGCGCGCGGCTTCATCACCCTGATTGCTGTTCATGCTGGCGCTCACTTGAGGACAGGCGCCGTTTCAAAGGTATGGTACGGAACCGGGCTTGGCAGATGCGTCCACTCCAGGGAGTCCGCGCCTTCCCACTGGCGATCCTTGGCTTTTTCGCCTGACCGGATCGTCGCTACGATGTTCCACAAAAAGATCAACTGGCTGAATCCGAGCAGGAACGCGCCTATCGTGGAAATCATGTTCCATTCCGCAAACTGCAGCGCATAGTCAGGAATCCGGCGCGGCATGCCCGCCAGCCCGAGGAAATGTTGCGGAAAGAAGGTGATGTTGAAGGCGATGGCGGAAATCCAGAAGTGCCACTTGCCCAGAGTCTCGTTGTACATCTTGCCGGAGAATTTCGGCAGCCAGAAATATACGCCAGCTGTAAGTCCCCAAATGGCGCCCGGGAACAAAACGTAGTGGAAATGTGCGACCACGTAGTACGTGTTGTGCAGCGTGATATCCACCGCGGCGATCGACAGAACCAGGCCGGAGAATCCGCCCAGCGTAAACATGCACAGGAAGCCGATGCAAAACAGCATGGGCGTCTCGAAGGTGAGGGAACCGCGCCACATGGTCGAAATCCAGTTGAAAATCTTCACACCAGTTGGCACCGCGATCAGCATGGTGGCAAACATGAAGAACAACTGGCCGGCAGCCGGCATGCCAACCGTAAACATGTGATGACCCCACACGATGAACGAAAGGATCGCGATCGACGCCGTGGCGTACACCATCGACGCATAGCCAAAAAGGGGCTTGCGTGAAAACGCCGGGATGATTTGCGAAACAATGCCGAACGCGGGCAGGATGAGGATGTACACCTCGGGGTGGCCGAAAAACCAGAAGATGTGCATGAACATCGTTGGGTCGCCGCCGCCGGCCGCATTGAAGAAACTGGTGCCGAAGTGGCGATCAGTCAAAAGCATTGTCACTGCCCCGGCGAGGACGGGCATGGTTGCGATCAACAGGTACGCGGTGATCAGCCAGGTCCAGCAGAACAACGGCATCTTCATCAGCGTCATGCCCGGCGCGCGCAGATTGAGAATCGTGGTGATGATGTTGATGGAACCCATGATCGAAGACGCGCCCAGCAGGTGGATCGCGAGGATGGTCATGTCGGTGCCGATGCCACCTTGCGTGACCAGCGGCGGATACAGTGTCCACCCCGAAGCGGCGGCGCCACCCGGCACGAAAAACGACGCCATCAACAGGATGGACGCCGGGATCATGATCCAGAAGCTCCAGTTGTTCATGCGCGGAAATGCCATGTCGGCCGCACCGATCTGCATCGGAATCAGCCAATTGGCGAAGCCGACGAACGCGGGCATCACACCACCAAAGATCATCACCAGGGCATGCACCGTGGTCAGCGAATTGAATACCTCAGGCTGAACAATCTGCAGGCCCGGCTGAAACAATTCGGCTCGCAACAGCAGCGCCATCGCGCCGCCCACGAAAAACATCATGAAGCCGAACCAGAGGTACATGCTGCCGATGTCCTTGTGATTCGTGGTCGTAAAAATGCGCGTCCAAGGCCCCGGTCCATGATGGTCGTGGGCGTGATCATCGTGGTGAGCTTCGTGTGCCATTGCGTTCGCCATTGCGTTCTCCAGAATCTTTTTTCAGTAATACGATTTTGTTGCGCGGACTATTTGCGGGCCGCGGCAACATCCGCCGGCTGCACCAGCGTGCCGGTCGCGTTGCCAAATGAATTCTTGGTATAAGTGATCACGGCCGCAAGATCCGCACTTGATAGGCGCGAGAATGACTGCATTGCGGTACCGGCCCGGCCATTGAGAACCACGGCAATCTGCTGATCGGCTGCCGCAAGTACCACCTTCGAACCCGCAAGCGGCGGGAACGCGGGCGGCATTCCTTTCCCGTTCGCCTGGTGGCAGGCCACACAGTTGGCCGCATACACCTTTTCGCCCTGCGACTTGAGTTCCGCCATCGTCAGCTTCTTGCTCACATCTTCCGCCGCGGCGGCTGCAGCGACGACGGGCTTTCCACCCCATTTGGTTTTGGCTTCCTTGAGCCAGGCCGCATAGTCCTCGTCGGACTTCACGATCACGGTGATCGGCATGTAACCATGAAGCTTGCCGCAGATCTGGCTGCACTGCCCCTTGAAGGTGCCTGGCTTGGTGGCGGTGAACCATACATCCTTGATGAAGCCGGGGATGCCATATTGATTCACGCCGAGTTGCGGCACGTACCAGCCGTGAATGACATCGTTGGACGTTACCAACAGCCGCACCCGCTTGCCCACCGGTACGACCAGCGGATTGTCGACTTCCAGCAGGTAATCCGCGCCCTTTTCCTGCGTGGCCGGCTCGTGCGGCTGTCCGATCTGGCTCCAGGGCGTGGCGAGGTTCGAATAGAATCCGACGTCATCAGCGCTGTAGTCATACTTCCAGCCCCACTGGTAGCCAGTGACTTTGATGGTCAAGTCCGGATTGGACGAGTCCTTCATGTCGAGCACTGTCTTGGTTGCCGGAACCGCAATGAAAAGCAGGATGACGAAGGGGATGGTGGTCCATATCACTTCAATCAGCGTGCTCTCGTGGAAATTCACGTCGGCCTTTGCGCCATTCGATTTCCGAAATTTGAAAATCGAATAGAACATTGCGCCGAAGACAATGACGAAAATACCCACGCAGATCCACAGGATGTACATGTGCAGACCATAGATCTGCGCAGAAATCGGCGTGGCTGGCGGTGGAATGTTGACGTCATAGCTTGCCATCGCAGGGGCGGCAATGAGCGCGAGGGCGAGCGCTCCAAATCGCAATACCAATTCGCCCAGTCGTGTTTTCTCTGTCTTTTGCATGCTGTTTGTTCCGCCCTGATTCAATAATCGATTTACATCCCGGCCGACGTCGCCGCTTCTGAAAAACCCATCCATCTTCCTGTCGTTGCGTCGCGGCCTGCAAGCTGCTTCAATTCACTTCCCATGGCAACGGAACACGTTGGCCAGTTGCTTCGCGAGTTGCAGTCGCTCCTGTTCACAAAGCTGGGTACCCACCATCACGCTGCGCCCACCGTATCGCAGGCACACGCCCTGCGCGGAGCCAGCCTGATACCACATCAAGGTGGCCCAAGCCGGATTTCCGGTGAGCCGGTCAATCCTCCGGCGCTCTCGCCGCTCCCAACAAAACTCGTGTCTGGAAACATCCAGCACTTCGTAATCATCGTCGTGCTTGCCCACCAACCGGAATGCCCACCAAAGAAACACCAGCTCCAGTCCCGCGAATGGCAATACGAGCCAAGCACCAACCCAAGCAACTCCAGCCGAAACGAGTATCACTGGCGCCATGATCACCGCCAGCCACAGTTTGCGCCCCTGCTTGTCCAGCGACCGGTTTGGTCGCCAGTTCAGGAAAACTCCATACTTTTCAGCCACTTCCGGCACGGCCACCGTTGGCTCCCCAGCGTCATGCCCGGCTGCGACCAAGTCCGGCATTTTATCGCAGCGGGACGATGTGTGGCAAGAAACGCAGCCGGATAACACCTCCGAACTGTCGGCTCATGAATGCAAACGCGGGTCTAACGGATGGTTTTCAGATTCCTCATCCGCAGAGGAGCGGCCCTGTATCGACGGATCAACCGGCGCGCCGGCAATGCTGTACTTTCCTTCGGCCCATGCGCCCAGATCAATCAGCCGACAGCGCTGTGAGCAGAATGGGCGTGCGGGATTATCCATGCGGTATTCGTGCCGCAGCCCGCATTGCGGGCATCTGACCATTCTCGTCGCCATATCAAAGATTGCAGTAGGTGAGATCAAACTCGACATCCGAATCGTAAACCCGCGTGCGTTGCACGCTGCCGGGCACGATGAAGCGGATATTGAGCGCGTATTTGTTTGCGCTGATTTCCGGGACGCAAGGCAGGTCGCGCACAAGCGTGAGCCGCAGCATGTGGGCGGCACGCTCCATGGGCATTTGCTGGAATATCCCGCTGTAGGCGATCAGCGGCGCCGACTTGCCGCTTTCGCGCAATACCCGCAACACGATCCGCAGGGCGCCGGCAATCGGGTTGAGCGGGTGCAGCCAGCCTTCAAGATCCAGCCGGCGCGCAGCGTCGTCACGGTGCAGCCAATGGTGAAACGAAGGAAGGTCGAACTCGCAGGTCCCGCCGGGGATTGCCGCCCGCTGCTTGATCGTCATCAGCCACTCGTTCTCGCGCAGGTGCTGTCCGGTCTTGCCGGCAGAAGCCAGCAGGTCGGCAAAGGTGTTCTCGATCTCGAGCACCACCGCGTCGAGCTTCTCCTCGGAGATTGCCGGGTTGTTGCGCAGCGCTTCAAGAAACAGCCTTTGACGGTCCAGTTCCTGAAGCAGGTCCGACTTCAAGTCGCCGCGGCTGGCAACTTCCAGGATCTCGAAGATGCCCACCAGGCAGGCGTGGTGATCGTGCGGCGAACCTCGGGAGAGGAAGTACTCGGTCCTGTCGAACAAGTCCTCCAGCCGCAACAAAGTGCGGACACGTTCGTTGAGAGGATATTCGTAAGTGATCACTTGGGGGCCCGGGCTGCGCGCATTGTGACCGATTGGCTGCGGCTTTACAAATCCGGCAGGCGATCGCGTGGATCAGCGCAACGTTGCGGCCATCGCCGCGTAGCGCGCATGGAGCCGGGACACCTGGTTTTGAAGCGCCGCCTGGTCCGCCGCGTTGCAGACGACGTCATCCGCCATCTGCAGGCGGCATGAACGCGATACTTGCGCGGACATGATGCGAAGAGTCTCCGCAGCCGACAGGCCCGAGCGCTTCTGTACGCGGGCAAGCTGCAGTGCCGTGGGGCAATCTACCACCAGCGTACGCTGGGCGAGTCGGCGGTAGCTGTTCGATTCGAACAGCAATGGAACGACCAGGATGGTGTAGGGATGATGTAGCATGGAATCCGCAAGCGCACTATCGACTGCGTCCCTGATCATCGGGTGCAGGATTGACTCAAGCCTGTTCTTTGCTACCGGCTGCGCGAACACCAGTGCCCGCATTTTCTCGCGATCCAGCGCACCGGCGCTGGTGATGGCGCTTTCTCCGAACGCGGTAGCGATGGCGGCAATCGCGCCTCCACCCGCCCCGGTGAGCACGTGCGAAATCTCGTCGGTATCGACGACGCCGGCGCCGAGCTGTTTGAATACGTCTGCAACGGTTGTCTTGCCGCTGCCGATTCCGCCGGTCAGCGCCACCACCATGGCACGTTCCATTTCAACCCGGCATGCGGCCAAGGTACCAGGTGTTCAGCGGCACGCCCCAGATGAAGGCGATGAATCCGGCCGCCGCAAGGTACGGGCCGAAGGGCAGCTTTGCCCCTTTGTCGCGTCCCTTGAGGACAATGCCGATGATGCCGACAAATGTCCCCACCAACGCGGATAGCAAAATGACCAGGGGCAGCATTTGCCAACCCAGCCAGGCACCGATTGCCCCCAGCAGCTTGAAATCGCCGTAGCCCATTCCCTCTTTGCCGGTGGCAAGCTTGAAACCCCAGTAGACAGACCAGAGCGCCAGATAGCCGCCGACTGCGCCGAGCACGGATGAGCGCAAATCAATGAACACGCCGAATGCATTAAGCAGCAGCCCCAGCCACAACAGGGGCAGGGTGATGTCGTCCGGCAGCAGCGTGGTGTCGGCATCGATGAAGGTCAGCGCGATTAACGACCAGACAAATACCATCGCGAACAAGGCCTGCCAGGTAACGCCAAAATGCCATGCGACAAACGCGCTGAGCACGCCGGTCAAGGCTTCCACAATCGGATAGCGGATGCTGATCGGTGTCCGGCAAGCCCGGCACTTGCCGCCCAGCGCCGCGTAGCTGAGGATCGGGATGTTTTCCAGTGCCGTAATCTGGTGGCCGCAGGACGGGCACGCCGAGCGCGGCACCACCAGGTTGTACTTTGGCGCGTCTGCCGTCTGCGTCACCTGCTCGGGATGCAGGAATTCCTCGCATTGCCGGCGCCAGCCGGCTTCCATCATCTTCGGAAGCCGGTGTACGACGACATTGAGGAATGAACCGACCAGCAGGCCGAACACGGTCGCCGTGCCGAGATAAAACCAGATCGAGGCGCGAAACGCAGCAATGACGTCCATTGTTATTGTTCTTGTCGGACTGAAGCGTGCCGCTAGACCGCTTGGCCCATCTTGAAAATCGGCAGGTACATGGCGATCACGAGACCGCCGATCACCACGCCGAGGACGGCCATGATCATCGGCTCCATCAGGCTCGACAACGCGTCGACCGCATCATCCACTTCCTGCTCGAAAAAGTCCGCTACCTTGCTCAGCATGCCGTCGAGCGAACCGGATTCCTCGCCGATCGCGCACATCTGCAGCACCATGTTGGGGAACACGCCGCTGTTTTGCATCGAGACCGTCAGGCTGGAACCGGTGCTGACCTCCTGCTGGATCCTCTTGGTGGCGTTGTAGTACACGCGGTTGCCCGCTGCACCAGCCACGGAGTCCAGCGCTTCCACCAGCGGCACACCGGCAGCGAACATGGTCGAAAGCGTGCGCGTCCAACGGGCGACGGTGGCCTTGCGAATCAGTTCGCCGAACACCGGAACCTTCAGCATGGTGCGATCCATGAAGAACTGCATCTTTTCAGACCGCTTCCAGGTATTGAAGAACAGCCAGACTCCGCCGCCAAGCCCACCAAAGATGATGTACCAATATTTGACGAATCCCTTGGACATGTTCATGACGACCACAGTCGGCGCAGGCAGGTCGGCGCCAAAGTTCTTGAACATTTCCTCGAACTGCGGGATCACGAAAATCATGATCACGGCGGTCACAATGAATGCCACGACCAGGATGGAGATCGGGTAGAAAAGTGCCTTCTTGATTTTGCTCTTGATGGCGAGGATTTTTTCCTTGTAGGTCGCGAGGCGATCCAGCAGGCTGTCGAGAATACCGGCCTGTTCGCCGGCGGCAACCAGGTTGCAGAACAGGCTGTCGAAATACAGTGGGTACTTGCGAAACGCCTGAGCCAGGCTGCTGCCGGTCTCGACCTCGGTCTTGATGTCCAGCAGCAGGCGCGTGACCGACGGGTTGCTATGGCCCTTGGCGACGATGTCGAACGCCTGCAACAGCGGTACACCCGCCTTCATCATGGTCGCCAGCTGACGCGAGAAGAACGTGATGTCCTGGTCGGTGATTTTCTTGCCGCCGCCACGGCCCTGTTTCTTGACCTTGGGATTGGCAATGCCTTGGCGGCGCAGCGTGGCAGTGACGATGTTCTCACCCGAGGCGCGCATTTCGCCCTTGACGATCTTGCCGGATTTGTCCTTGCCTTCCCAGGTAAAGACATATGCCTTGACGTCCTCTTTGGATCTCGCAGCGGTCGCAGCCATAAGCCACTCCTCAAAAAACCCTGCCGGCGATGTCAGTCCTGCACGGACTTTTTTCAGCCCGGACCGGCGCAAATCGGAAATACCCTCTCGCTTGGCCTGGTCGGCGATGTCGATCGAGGTGCCGTTCTTCATGATGATGCGTTGCATTTCATCCGAAATCGGCATCACTTCATAGATACCGACACGCCCCTTGTAGCCCGTATTCTTGCATATGTCACAGCCGACCGCCCCATAGGGCTGCCAGGTGCCATCCAGTTCTTCCTCGAGGTAGCCGGCACGCAGCAGGGCTTCGCGGGGAATCTCGATCGGCCGCTTGCAGGAACACAGCCGTCGCCCGAGCCGCTGGGCGGTGATCAGGATCACGCTGGTGGCGATATTGAACGGCGCAATGCCCATGTTCATCAGGCGGGTCAGGGTCGACGGCGCATCGTTGGTGTGCAGAGTGGACAACACCATGTGGCCCGTTTGCGCAGCCTTGATGGCAATTTCGCCCGTATCGAGGTCGCGAATTTCGCCCACCATGATGATGTCCGGATCCTGCCGCAGGAACGCCTTGAGCGCCGCGGAAAAAGTCAGCCCGGCCTTGTCATTGACGTTGACCTGGTTGATGCCCGGCAAGTTGATTTCAGCCGGGTCCTCCGCCGTGGAGATGTTGATTCCCGGCTTGTTCAGGATGTTGAGGCAGGTATACAGCGATACCGTCTTGCCCGAGCCGGTCGGTCCCGTCACCAGCACCATGCCGTAGGGCCGGCTGATGGCCTTCATCAGCGCTTCCTTTTGCTCCGGCTCATAGCCGAGCGCCTCGATGCCGAGCGTGGCGCTCGACGGATCGAGAATACGCATACAAATCTTTTCGCCGAACAGTGTCGGCAGCGTCGACACGCGGAAGTCGATGGCGCGCGTCGCCGACAGCTTCAGCTTCATGCGCCCGTCCTGCGGTACCCGCTTCTCGGAAATATCCAGCTTGGAAATAACCTTGATGCGTGACGCGATCTTTTCCTTGATGGCCAAAGGCGGCTGCGCCACGTCATACAGAATGCCGTCGGTCCGGTAGCGGATGCGGTAGTACTTTTCGTAGGGCTCGAAATGAATGTCGGAAGCGCCACCGTTGATGGCGTCGATCAGCACCTTCTGCACATATTTCACAACCGGTGCGTCGTCGATTTCCTCCGGCGTGGCGCCCGACTCGGCTTGCGAGTCATCGCCATCGCCCAAATCGATGTTGTCCAGCGAGGTGTCGTCGCCGATCATCTGGTCCAGCGCCTTGGCGGATGTCTCGCCGAAGCGTTTGATCAGGACCGCCAGCTTTTCTTCCTCGACTACCACCGGTTCGACGGTCGAGCCCGTGGCAAATTTCAGTTCGGAGAGAAATTGCTCGCTGGTCGGATCGGACATGGCCAGGAACAGCCGGTTACCTCGCTTTTGCAGCGGGATAACCCGTTTTGAGGCCACCAGCTTGGTATCGAGCAGCGTCGTCGGCAATTGATCGGCGTCCACCGCATTGAGGTCCAGCATCGGCACGCCGAAGGTCTGTGAGGCGAACAGCGCCACCTCCCGGGAAGAGATTTTCTTCGATGCTGTGAGCTGCTCGATGAACGTGATGCCAGCCTTGGTCGCTTCCGCCTGCAAGGCGTTGGCGTCGCCCTGCACAAGCTTGCCCTGTTGCACCAGGGCGCGGCTGAGCGGGCTGAAAATGTTGGCTGCTGCGGCCATAGGGGGTCGGTCTCGGGCGTCTTGTCGGAGCATTTCGAGAATCTACATCATGCTCCTACGCTAACACTTTGTAAAGAATCAATTATTTGGTCGCCAAGGCCGCCTCTATCTGGCTGACCAGGACGCTGGACTCCGGGGCCACGTTGCTGGCGAAGCTTTTCACGGTTTTCCCGTCCGGGGCGATCAGGTACTTGTGGAAATTCCACTTTGGCCGCTCACCGGTGGCCTTGTACAGCGCCTCGTACAGCGGATTGGTGTCGGCGCCGACCACGGCAGTCTTTTCCATCATGGGAAACTTGACCTTGTAGGTGCGTTCGCAAAAGTCTGCCACTTCGGCATTGCTGCCCGGCTCCTGCTTGCCGAAATCATTTGCGGGGAAACCGACGATCACCAGACCGCGCTCGCGGTATTTGTCGTAGATCGCCTGCAGACCCTCATATTGCTTGGTATACCCGCAATAGCTGGCGGTATTAACGATGAGTACAGTTTTACCGCTGTACTGGCACAGATTGGCCGGTTTACCCTGCAGCGTCGTGAACTTGTGGTTCAGGAGTGAGGGGCAAGCCTCGACCGCCGCGCTGTGGGGGCTGGCAGCCAGCAGGGCGGCGGCCAGTGCCGCGCCGGCGAACAGCCTCGTGGTGGTGTTTGTAGCCATGGGGAAGTCCTTTCAGGGTGTATCTGATGTCAGAAGCAAATCGCGAAAAACACAAGGGTAACAAATCCTTCCTGCCGCAGAAGCCCTGTGTGCAATGCGGGCGACCGATGACCTGGCGACGGGCCTGGGCAAAAAACTGGGCAGAGGTTAAATATTGCTCAGACCGTTGCCGCGCCGCCTCCCGCCAATCCGGCAATCGGGTGAAGGTGCTGCTCGGCGATCAGCTGAATCTAGACAGCGCTGCCCTGCGAGGTTTTGACCCGGCATTGGACCTGGCGTTCATGGCGGAAGTGTCCGGCGAATCGACAAAAGTCTGGTCCAGCAAGCCGCGCACCGCGTTCTTCCTTGCGGCGATGCGCCATTTTGCCCAGTCCCTGCGTGAACGCGCGATTACCGTCGATTACCAGCAGCTGGGCACGCATCCCCACGCCTCGCTCGGCGATGCCCTGAGTGCCGCGATCGACCGCCACCAGCCCGCGCAGGTGGTGATGGTCGAAGCGGGCGAATGGGGCATCGAGCAGGAAATCGCCGCCGCCTGCGAGCGCAAGAACACCAGTTTGTTGATTTGCGATGACGATCATTTCCTGATTTCACGTGCGGAATTTGCCCAGTGGGCCGGCAGTTACAAGCAGCTGCGGCAGGAATACTTTTATCGAATGATGCGCAAGCGCCATGACGTGCTTATGGAGGGCGAGGAGCCATATGGCGGTCGCTGGAACTTCGACCAGGAAAACCGCGGCGCCTTTGGCAAGGGCGGCCCGCCTCCCCAGCCGTCGCGCAACGGCATCGACCCTGACGCCGTGACGCGAAGCGCGCTGGCAGACGTCGAAACGCACTTCAGCAACCACCCGGGGACGCTCGCCAGTTTTGCCTGGCCGGTCACCCGCGAGCAGGCGCTTCACTCGCTGGCCACTTTTGTCGAACACTGCCTGCCGAGTTTCGGCACCTGGCAGGATGCCATGTGGACTGATCAGCCTTTTCTGTTTCACAGCCTGCTCTCACCCTTACTGAATGTGAAACTGCTCAACCCGCGCGAGGTCATCGACGCGGCAGCCGCGGCCTTGCATGCAGGACACGCGCCGATTGAGGCGGTGGAAGGCTTCGTTCGGCAAATCCTCGGCTGGCGCGAGTTCATGCGCGGCATGTACTGGCTGGACATGCCCGCCCTGCGCGAGGCAAACCACTACCGCCACGCGCGCGCGCTGCCTGCCTGGTACTGGACCGGCAACACGCATATGAACTGCATGAAGCAGGCCATCGGCCAGACCCTGGAACACGGCTACGCGCATCACATCCAGCGTCTCATGGTGACCGGCATCTGGGCGCTGCTCGCGGAGATTTCGCCCAAAGAAATCGAAGACTGGTACCTGGCGGTTTACGTGGATGCGGTCGAGTGGGTGGAATTGCCCAATGTCGCCGGCATGGCGATCCACGCCAACGCCGGCCGCTTCACCTCCAAGCCCTACATCGCCAGCGGACAGTACATCAAGCGCATGTCCAATTACTGCAACAACTGCCGCTACCAACCGGAGCAGAAGACCGGGCCGCATGCCTGCCCGACCACCACGCTCTATTGGTACTTTCTCGACAAACACGAGCGCGAACTGGCCCGCAACCCGCGCACCTCGCTGATGGCCAGGAATATCGGCAAGCTCACTGAAGACGAGCGAGGCGCGCTCAGGGTTCAGGCGCGGCAGCTGCTGAACCACCTCGATCAGGCCTAGCCGATTCAGGCGGCAAGGCGAAAGAGGGCGAGATACCCGCTGCTATAATCGCCCGCACCAGTCACCATGCCCAGCCTCTCCGAGGCCGCCCGCCCGACCCGAGATGCCGCTTTTCGCCATTGGACTAAATCACCGCACCGCGCCCCTCGAGGTGCGTGAGCGGGTGGCGTTTCCGCTGGAGTCCCAGCGCCCGGCGCTGGAGTCGCTCAAGGAGCACACCGGCGCGGACGAAATCACGCTGGTGTCCACCTGTAACCGCACCGAAATCTACCTGCGCGCCAGCGCACTTGACACGGGCGATCTCACCAGCAAATGGCTGGCACAACAAGCCGAGAGCGAAGGCCTGGACCTGCTGCCGCATCTTTATCACTTCACTGAGGGCGACGTCGCACGCCACGCGTTTCGCGTCGCCAGCGGGCTCGACTCGATGGTGCTCGGCGAGCCGCAGATCCTCGGTCAGGTCAAGCTGGCGGTAAAAGTGGCTGCCGAGGCCGGCATGCTGCACGGCCCGCTGGATCGGCTGTTCCAGGACACCTTCAAGGTGGCCAAGCAGGTGCGCACCGATACCGAGATCGGCGCGACGTCGGTCAGCATGGCCGCCGCGTCGATGAAGCTGGCGCAGCAACTGTTCGGTGATCTATCCGACACCCGCCTGCTGCTGATCGGCGTGGGCGAAATGATTGAACTGGCCGCCACCCATTTCGCCGCACAGTCGCCACGCGCCATCGTCGTGGCCAATCGCACGCTGGAGCGTGGCAAGGAACTGGCAGCGAGGTTCAATGCCACCGCCATCACCTTGCAACAGTTGCCGGATCGCATTCACGAGTTCGACATCATCATCAGCTCCACCGCATCGACCCTGCCCATCATCGGCAAGGGCATGGTGGAACGCGCCCTCAAGCAACGCCGTCACCGACCCATCTGCATGGTCGACCTGGCGGTACCGCGCGACATCGAGGCGGAAGTGGGCAACCTTGACGACGTGTTCCTGTACACGCTCGACGCGCTGGGCAAGATCATCCAGCAGAACGCCGAGAAGCGCGAAGCGGCCGTGGCCGAAGCCGATGCCATCATCGAAGTTCGCACCGGCGAATACATGGCCTGGCTGTCATCGCGCGCCACCATCCCCGTCATCCAGCAGCTGCGCAGCAAGGCCGACCAGTACCGGCAGTCCGAGCTCGAGCGCGCGCACAAGCTGCTGGCAAAGGGCGAGGATCCGGCCAAGGTGCTGGAAGCGCTGGCCAATGGCCTGACCAACAAGTTCCTGCATCATCCACTGACGGCATTGAAACGCGTCAGCGGCGCGGAGCGCGATGCGCTCACCGACGCACTGGGCAAACTCTACCCGGACCAGGAAGAGCCCTAGCGATTTTTGCGACCGCAAAGACCGCAGTCCTGGATCGCCTTGCGATCCGATCCAAACATTTTTCTGCGCGCGGCCGGTTGAAATTCGCCGGCAGTGCCGCCAACGGAAGCAGATTTCATGAAGCCCTCCATCGCCAGCAAACTGACCTCCCTCGTCGAACGCCTCGCCGAACTCGATCGCTACCTTTCCGATCCGGCTGTCGTCAACGACATGGACAACTACCGCAAGATCACCCGCGAACACGCCGAGCTGTCGCCGGTGGTTGCGCTGTTCAACGAATACCAGAAGGTCGAATCCGACATCACCGCCGCGGAAGAAATGGCTGCCGACCCGGAAATGCGCGCGCAGCTGGGCAGTTTCGCCGACGAGGAAATCAAGTCCGGCAAAGCCAAGCTGGAGGCGCTCGAAGTCGACCTGCAAAAACAGTTGCTGCCCAAGGACCCCAACGACGACAAGAACATCTTCATCGAAATCCGCGGCGGTACCGGCGGCGATGAGTCCGCGCTGTTCGCCGGTGACCTGTTTCGCATGTACACGCGCTATGCCGAACGATGTGGCTGGCAGGTCGAACTGGTGTCCGAATCACCCGGCGAAGTCGGCGGCTACAAGGAAGTGATCGCGCGCATCGTCGGCCAGGGCGCCTATTCGCGAATGAAATTCGAGTCCGGCGGCCATCGCGTGCAGCGCGTGCCCGCCACCGAAACGCAGGGACGTATTCACACCTCGGCCGCAACCGTGGCGATCATGCCGGAAGCCGACGACGCCAGCGAGGTCAACATCAATCCCTCGGATGTGCGCATCGATACTTTCCGCGCCTCGGGCGCCGGTGGCCAGCACATCAACAAGACCGACTCGGCGGTGCGCCTCACCCACATCCCCACCGGTATCGTGGTGGAATGCCAGGACGGCCGCTCGCAGCACAAGAACAAGGACCAGGCCTTTCGCGTGCTGGCGGCGCGCATCAAGGACAAGCAGATGCGCGAGCAGCAGGCCAAGGAAGCGGCCGAGCGCAAGTCGCTGATCGGGTCGGGCGACCGCTCCGAACGCATCCGCACCTACAATTTTCCGCAGGGCCGCGTCACCGACCACCGCATCAACCTCACGCTTTACAAGATCGACTTCATCATGGACGGCGACCTGAAGGAACTGACCGACGCGCTGATCGCCGAGCACCAGGCCGAGCAGCTGGCGGCGCTGGCCACCACGGCCTGATGGTGCGCGGCGCGTGAATATCGGCGAAGCGCTCCGATTCGCAGAGCAATCCATCGAACGTATCGATGCGCAGTATCTGCTGGCCGATTTGCTCGGCATGGGGCGAGCATCGTTGATCGCCCATTCGGAACGCGCGTTGAGCGCGCGCGATGAAACGGCGTTCACGCTAAAGGTATCGGCCCGCGCCGCAGGGACGCCGGTCGCGTATCTCATCGGCAAACGCGAGTTCTATGGGCGCGAGTTCGCGGTCAACGAACACGTACTCATCCCGCGCCCAGAAACTGAGACACTCGTAGAACAAGCACTGGCGCGCCTCTCCGGGCAAAAATGCCCTGGGGACCGCGCCAATGCTGGGGTTTTGGATTTGGGGACAGGCAGTGGTGCGATCGCCATCACCCTCGCCCTCGAATCACCCGGCGCGCAGGTCGCGGCCTGCGATGTCTCACCCGGGGCGCTGGCGGTGGCACAGACCAATGCCGCACGGCTCGGGGCGAAGGTCGCGTTTCTCGAGAGCAACTGGTACGCCGCGCTGGGCGGACGCCAATTCGACCTGATCGTCTCCAACCCGCCCTATGTCGCCGGCAACGACGCGCACCTCGCCCAGGGCGACCTGCGCTTCGAGCCGAAGACCGCGCTCACCGACGACAGCGCCGACGGCCTCGCCTCGATCCGCACCATCATCGCCGGCGCGCCAGCACATTTGCATCCGGGCGGCTGGCTGCTGCTCGAACACGGCTACGACCAGGCCGACGCCTGCCGCGATTTGCTATTGAAAGCGGGTTTCATTGACCCCATTTCAGTAAAGGATTTGGCCGGGATTCCGCGCGTTGCCGGCGGCCAAATTCGCTAGAATGGTTCTCAACTTTTCCACCTGACTCCGGAGCATCCCATGGATGTGCAAGACAAGATTCGTGAAACCGTGACTTCCAACCCCGTCGTGCTGTTCATGAAGGGTTCCCCGCAGTTCCCGATGTGCGGCTTCTCCGCCTCCGCCACGCAGATCCTCAAGGCCTGCGGCGTGGACAAACCGTTCACGGTCGATGTGCTGCAGGACGCCGACATTCGCCAGGGCATCAAGGAATACGCCAACTGGCCGACCATTCCGCAGCTGTACGTCAACGGTGAATTCGTCGGCGGCGCGGACATCATGCGTGAGATGTACCAGTCGGGCGAATTGCAGCAGATGCTGGGCGCAAGCAAGTCCGCGGCGTAGCAACGCATTCAGAGCGCGAACTCGTGGCGCACAGAATCGCGTCCGCAAAGTTTCGCATCCATTTTGGCGAGGAGATCGCCATGGGCCCGGGCAAGGCGGACATGCTCGACGCAATCCGTGCGTCCGGCTCCATCTCGCAGGCAGCGCGACAACTGGGCATGTCCTACAAGCGCGCCTGGAATCTGGTGGACACCATGAACCGCTGCTTCCGCGAGCCGCTGGTGGACACGGCCACGGGCGGCGGCGGCGGCGGCGGCGCGAGGGTCACGCCGTTCGGCGACAAGGTGCTCGCCCACTTTCGCACCATGGAACGAAATACCGACGCCGCGATCCGCGCCGAGCTGACCGCCTTCGCCAGGCTGCTCGCCGACAAACCCGGCTGAATCGACCGCGGATCACCCGCGGTTTTTGTTTGCCTGCCGTTATAGCCGTCTGTATATTACGCACTGGCCCGTCAACCAGCGCGCGATATCGTCGTGACCGAAACGCAAATATTCGAACTTGCCGCCATCTTCGTCGTGGTGGCGATGATGTACAGCTCGGTCGGCCACGCGGGCGCATCCGGCTATCTCGCCGCAATGGCGCTGGTGGGCGTGGTCCCCGAGGTCATGCGCCCGACGGCGCTCACACTCAATATCGTGGTCGCGGCATTCACCACCTGGCGCTTTCGCAGCGCCCGCTACTTCGACGCCAAGGTGGTGGGTGCCTTCCTGCTGGGCTCGATTCCGCTGGCGTTTGTTGGCGGTGGCATCAAGCTTCCCTCGCATGCTTATCAAGCGCTGGTTGGTGCGGTGCTGCTGTGCTCGGCGCTTTACCTTTCCTGGCGCGCGTTTGCCAATACCGACCAGCGCAGCGAGGTACCGATCGCAATACCGCTGTGGATTGCGCCGGTCATCGGCGCCGGCATTGGCCTCTTGTCAGGGCTTACCGGCACCGGCGGGGGAATCTTTCTCAGCCCCGTCATTCTCATTCTTGGCTGGGCAGGCCCCAAGGCAACCGCCGGCATTTCCGCACCCTTCATCATGGCCAATTCGGTCGCAGGCCTGACCGGCGGATTGATGAAGGACTCATTTTCTTTTGCCGCCATCCCATATGCCGCCGCACCCTTGGTCGGGGCAGCCGTGATCGGCGCGCTCATCGGCACCTGGCTGGGAATTTACAAGCTCAACAACCGTTGGCTGATCGCGATGCTGGCCTTGGTCATGACCATTGCCGCGTTCAAGCTCATCGGCCTCACGTTCTGATCATTTCCTGAAATTCGGGAAGAACAACTGCTGCCCCTCGATCTTGTAGGCCGCAATGGCCGCCTGGCCTTCCGGCGAGGTGATCCAATCGATGAACTGCATGCCGAGGTCTTTTTTCACGTGCGCATGTTTGGCCGGATTCACCAGCATCACGCCGTACTGGTTGAAGAGCTTGGTGTCACCTTCAACCAGGATGACCAGTTCGCCGCGGTTCTTGAACGACAGCCAGGTGCCGCGATCGGTGAAGGCATAGGCGTTCATGGCGCTGGCGGTGTTGAGCGTGGGGCCCATGCCCGAGCCGGTTTCGCGATACCACGATCCCTTGCCGGTTTGCGGATCAAGCTCCGCCGCCTTCCAGTAGCGCAACTCGGCCGCGTGCGTGCCGCTCTTGTCGCCGCGCGAGGCAAACGGCGCCCTGGCGGCCTCGATTTTCTTGAGCGCGCCGATGACATCCCGCCCGCCGGTTTTGGCCGGGTCCGCCTTCGGTCCGACGATGACGAAGTCGTTGTACATGACCTCGCGGCGGTCGATGCCGAAACCCTCTTCCACGAATTTGGCCTCTGCCACCTTGTCGTGCACGAACACCACGTCGGCATCGCCCTTCTTCGCAGTGGCAAGCGCCTGACCGGTGCCCTGGGCCACCACGCGCACGTCGATGCCGGTCTTTGCCTTGAACAGCGGCAGGATGTGACCGAACAGGCCCGAGTCCTGGGTGGAGGTGGTGGATGCCACCACGATGAACCTGTCCTCGGCGCGCGCCTGCAATGTCACGGCAGCCGCCACCACCAGCATGCCGGCCAGCCCGCGAACGATGCGTCCTGTTTTCACCATAGCAACTCTCCTTTGATAAATGCCGCCGCTTCCGGCGACGTGGGGTGTTGAAAGAAATCGGCAGCCGGCGCGTCTTCAAGCAAGCGGCCGCGATGCAGGAACAGCACGCGATCGGCGTGCCGCCGCGCCTGTCCGAGGTCGTGCGTAGTCATGACGATGGTGGTGCCCTGTGCGTGCATGGCAGTGATCGCCTCTTCGATGGCACGCGTGGCGGCCGGATCGAGGCTCGCGGTCGGTTCGTCGAGAAACAGCACTTCCGGTTGCAGTGCCCAGGCACGGGCGATGGCCAGCCGCTGTTGCTCGCCGCCCGAGCAGAGGCGCGCGGCGCGATCAGCCAGCGCCAGCATGCCGACGCGCGCGAGGGCAGCGTCGACGCGGCTTCCCTGCTCCATTGAATTGGTGACGCCGGCCACTTCCAGCGCAAACGTCAGGTTTTCGCGAACCGTCCGCCGCAACATCACCGGACGCTGGAACACCATGGCTTGCGCCCGGCGTACCTGGCGCGGATGAGCGTTCGACCACACCACACCGCCGGTTGTGGGTTCCAGCAAGCCGTGCAGCAATCGCAGCAGCACGCTTTTGCCGGCACCATTTGGCCCGAGCACGATGGTGCGTGAACCGGGCACAACCGAAAATGACACGCCGGATAGTGCCGTCACGTCGCCCGCGCGAAAGCCGAGCGAATCAACTCTCAGCGGCAGGATGCGGGGAGCTTCAGCCATATTTCCGCATCGACGTCGTTTTGATCGCCTGTGCGGCGAGGTTAACCAGCACCACCATCGCAATCAGCACCACGCCCAGCGCCAGTGCCAGCGGCAGGTCGCCCTTGCTGGTTTCGAGCGCGATGGCCGTGGTCATCACACGCGTCACGCCGTCGATGTTGCCGCCGACGATCATCACCGCGCCCACCTCGGCAATAGCGCGGCCGAAGCCCGCCAGCACGGCGGTCGTCAGCGTGAAGCGCATGTCCCACAGCAGCGCGCGCATGCATTGGCCGCGGCTGGCGTTGAGCGACACCAATTGCTCACGGTATTCGCCCCAGGCGTCCTCGATCACCTGGCGCACCAGCGCCGCGATGATCGGAAAAATCAGCACGGCCTGCGCCACCATCATTGCCGCCGGCGTGAACAGGATGCCGAAACTGCCGAGCGGTCCCGAACGTGACAGCAGCAGGTACACCAGCAAGCCCACCACCACCGGCGGCAAGCCCATCATGCCGTTAAGCACCGCCACCACGCCGCCGCGGCCGGCGAAGCGCGTCAACGCCAGCCATGCGCCGAACGGCAGCGCCAGCAGCGATGCCGCCAGCACCGCCACGCCGGACACGCGCATCGACAGGCCGGCGATGGCCAGCAGGGTTGGGTCAAACCCGGCGATGAGGTGCCAGGCCAGGGCCAGGCTTTGCGACAGTTCGGACATTGCCGCAGTGTATCTGCGTGCTTGCAGGAATTCCGTATGCCGTAAATAATGCATATTCTTGCACCGGAAAGCAGTAGCCAGGTCGGTATCAAGGCTATTCCGGCATCGTGCGTTCCCGCGTCACCAACTGAGGCCCCTCGCATGCGCCAACTGATGAGCACCAAGGAAGTCGCGGATTACCTGCGATTGAAGGAGCGCAAGATTTACGACCTGGTGTCGCAGGAAGCCATTCCGCATTCGCGCGTTTCCGGCAAGCTGCTGTTCCCGCGCGCGCTCATCGACGAGTGGGTGAAGCAAAGCACCAGCGAACACAACCTGCGCAGCATGCGCAATGCACCGGCGGTGATCGCCGGCAGCAGCGACCCGCTGCTGGAATGGGCGGTGCGCGAGTCGCGCTGCGGGCTGGCGAGCATGACCTACGGCAGTACCGACGGCATCGATCGCCTGGCTGCCGGCAGCGCCTGCGCGGCGGCACTGCACATCCCGGCCGCGCCCGGCGGAAAGCACGCCGCAGGCGAGGATCGCAATCTTTCCATCACCCGCGACCGGCTCGGCCACCTCGACTGCGTGCTGCTGGAATGGGCCAAGCGCGAACAGGGACTGGTGGTCGCCACCGGCAATCCCCTGAAAATCAAGACGCTTGCCGACCTGAAGAAGCCGCGCATCCGTACCGTGTTGCGCCAGTCGGGTGCAGGCAGCTTCCTGCTGTTCCTCCAATTGCTTGCAACGGCCGGCCTGCACATCGATCACATCAAGACCGTCCAGCCGGTCGCCCAGACCGAAGCCGACATCGCCTCCGCCATCCTCGATGGCCGTGCCGACGCCGGACTGGCGGTGCGTGCCGTGGCGCGGCAGTTCCACCTCGACTTCATCCCGCTGGCCATCGAGCGCCTGGATATTGCCGTGTTGCGGCCAAGTTATTTCGACCCGCCCTGGCAGGCCCTCATGGAATTCACCCGGCGCCCGGCGTTCCAGCGCTATGCCAAATCGCTGGCGGGCTACGACATCACAGCACTCGGCAAGGTCATCTGGAATGCGTAGGGCGTTCATCGACCGCCGGTCGTTGTGACGCGCAGCCGCTCGCCCTGGCGAAGCCCGGGGCCGGCTTTCGCCCATCGGCCGTTCCCCTGACCTGCCTGCGCGTCGTCTAACATGTCGCTGTGACCTCCACGCGCCTGCCCACCCTCACGCTCAGCGCCATCGCGCTGCTGATCGCCCTCACGCTGATCGCATTTGCCGTCGGCCGCTTCGCGATTTCGCCCGGCGAGCTGCTGACCATCCTCTGGGCCAGGCTCAGCGGCGGGTCGCACGCGCTGCCGGCCACCTACGATGCCGTCATCTTCCAGATCCGCGGACCGCGTGTGCTTGCGGCAATCGCCATCGGCGCGGCGCTGGCCGCTTCGGGTGCGGTGTACCAGAACATGTTTCGCAATCCGCTGGTCTCGCCAGACATCCTCGGCGTATCCAGTGGCGCGGCGTTGGGCGCGGTGCTGGCCATCTTTCTTTCACTGCCAATCCTCGCCATCCAGGGCTTTGCATTCATCGGCGGACTTGCGGCGGTGGCGATGGTGTACTTCATCGG
>JBGATH010000037.1:0-49648 GCA_044229235.1 Usitatibacteraceae bacterium | reverse complement strand
GACGCTACGCCACCAACCAGGATCGAACCAAGGCGCTCAAGCCTTGGCTCAAGTACTACAACAATGAACGACCGCATTCAGCCCTAAACTACCTACCACCAGCTTCGCGATTGCCGAACAACGTGCTGAAACACAACACGTAGAACGCCAATTGGCGAGCCTTCCCAGCCATTTTCGCCCTGAGAGCCGCGCCAGTGCTCGACTTTGCGTGCCTTGGCTTACGCCGAGGCAGGCCCGAAATGTCGCTTGCCGTAGGCACCTTCGTGCCATCGCCTCAGCACTACCGGCAAGTCGAATGGCAACGCCTGAGGCCTTCAGTCCGCGCGACCGATCAGTCCCAACCCTTTGGTATCACAGCTTCCGTGCACGGCACCTGGAACACGCTGCGGTCTTCAAGTCGCAGCGCGGTCAGTTCGTGCCCCCAGATGCAGCCACTGTCCAAACCAAAAAAGCCCGGCGCGGTGAAATAGCCCAGTGCGGACCAGTGGCCGGCGATGATTGTCTTGCCGGCGAGCGAAGGGTGGCGCTGCGCGAACCAGGGCTGCGAACCCGCCGGGCGGTCGGCGGGCACACCGGCAAATTTCAGGTTCATGCGGCCGTCGGCCTCGACCACGCGCATGCGGGTCATGGCATTGATGCTGATGCGATGGCGATCGATGCCGGTCAGGCTGTCGTTCCAGACATCGGGTTTGTTGCCGTACATATCCTTGAGCAGGTCGCGGTAGCGGGGCCCCTGCAGTGACGTGGTGACATCCTGTGCAAGCTGCTTGGCCTGTGCCAGGCTCCATTGCGGCAGCAGGCCGGCGTGGACCATCACGAAATCGTTTTCCACATGCAACATGCTGCGGCCGCGCAGCCAGTGCATCAATTCGTCGCGGTCTGGTGCATCGAGCACCGGTTGCAGGGTGTCCTTGCGCTTGACCTGTTCGAAGCCTTCGGCGAGGGCCAGCAGGTGCAGGTCGTGATTGCCCAGCACCACGGTCGCACGGTCGCCCAGGTCGGCGATGAAGCGCAGGCACTCCAGCGAGCCCTGTCCGCGATTGACCAGGTCGCCGACGAACCACAGCCGGTCACGTGCCGGATTGAACGATATTCTGGCCAGCAGGGACTGCATCGTCACAAAGCAGCCCTGCAGGTCGCCGATGGCGTAGGTTGCCATTCAATCAGCTCCTGTTGGTTGGGGTGGCGGACGCATGCGCCGCGGCGTCGGGTCAGGCCGCATGATCCAGAATCAGCTGCAAGGTCTGATTTCCCCGGAACTCATTGATCGACGGCCGGTACACGGCATCAAAGCCGGCGGGCAGTGAATCCGGCGAACCGAAGCGCATCGCTTCGAATGTCGTGCCACCCAGGCTCACGCGCAGTTTCAGGTGCTTCTCGCCGACGATGCGCTGTTCCAGCACGCGAAAGGCGCCGGTGAATGTGGGGGCGACGAAGCCCTGGCCCCACACCTGCGCTTCGATGCCGCGCACAAAATCGAAATCGAGTTCATCGGCAGACATGGCGCCATCGGTTTCGATGCGTTCGGCCAGATCGGCGGCGCTGAGCATGTCGCGCGCGGCGGCTTCGAAGGCCTCGCGAAAATCGCTGAACGCAGTGGCGGCAATAGTGAGACCGGCAGCCATGGCGTGGCCGCCGAATTTGCTGATCAGCGCAGGGTGGCGCTTGGTCACCAGGTCGAGCGCGTCGCGCATGTGAAAGCCGGGGATGGAACGACCGGAGCCGCGCAGGTCGCCGCTGCTGTCGGGGGCGAAGGCGAACACCGGGCGATGGGTTTTCTCCCGAATGCGGCCGGCGAGAATGCCGACCACGCCCTGATGCCAGGTCGGATCGAACAACGACAAGGTGTAGCGCCTGCCGACGTCGACTGCCTCCAGTGACACCAGCGCGGCCTCCTTCATGTCGGCTTCGATGCTGCGGCGTTCTCGGTTTAGCGTGTCGAGCTGCTGCGCGAATTGCGTGGCGGCGAGGTCGTTGTCGGCCAGCAGGCAGTTGATACCGACCGACATATCGTCCAGCCGCCCGGCGGCATTGATGCGCGGCCCGACCACGAAACCGAGGTCGTAGGTGGCGGCGCGCGAGGGATCGCGGCCGGCCACACGCATCAGCGCGCGCATGCCCGCCGAGCAGCGCCCGGCGCGGATGCGCTGCAGGCCCTGTTCCACCAGCACGCGGTTGTTGTGATCCAGCCGCACCACGTCGGCTACCGTACCCAGCGCGACGAGGTCGAGCAGGTCGGCCAGATTGGGTTCGGCGCGCGAGGCGAAATGTCCGCGTGAACGCAGTTCGCTGCGCAGCGCCATCATGGTGTAGAAAATCACGCCCACACCGGCCAGGTTCTTGCTGGTGAAGGTATCACCCGCCTGGTTGGGATTGACGATGACTGCCGCGTCGGGCAACGACTGCCCCGGCAGGTGATGATCGGTGACCAGCACGGCGATGCCGCGGCGGTTGGCCTCGGCCACGCCGTCCACGCTGGCGATGCCGTTGTCCACCGTGATGATGATGTCGGGGTCGCGTAGTGCGGCCAACGCGACGATCTCGGGCGTGAGGCCGTAGCCGTATTCGAAGCGGTTGGGGACGATGAACTCGACCTTGCCGCCCATGGCTGAGAGCGCGCGCACCCCCAGCGCACAGGCGGTGGCGCCGTCGGCGTCGTAATCGGCCACGATCAGCATGCGTTTGCCGGCTTGCATGGCATCGGCCAGGAATTTCGCAGCCTCGGTCACGCGCGCCAGTTGTTCCGGCGAGAGCAGGGCGGTAAGGCGGTGATCGAGGTCGGCCGCGCCGCGAATGCCGCGGGCGGCATAGAGGCGCGCCATGCGCGAATCGACATCGGCGGCGACCAGCGCGTCGTAGGCGGCGGGGTCGCGGGGGCGGGTGACGATTTCAGGCATAGGTATTGAGGGGGCGCGCACGGCGCCAGAAACCGAACTGAAACTGGCGGCGCGTAAGTTTGAACGCGTGCTCGACTTCCCATGCTGGTGCATGCAGATGGACTTCGGTCAGGCGGCCATCGCCCAACGCTGCCGCGATCGATCGGAACCAGGCGGTGTCGAGTTGCTGCAAGTGAGACGCCCAAACCTCCACATCCAGGTTCACGGCCGGCGGTTGAAGCTGGTCGAGCACCAGCAGCAATTTTCTTTCGGAATGTTTTGGCAGGGAAAGCAGTTCGCCTGCATCGGCACTATGCACCGGTAAACCGGCGTACGACGCAAGTTGCCGCACCAGTGGCGAATCGGTGGCCACGACGTCGACATCCGGGGGACGTGCCGGAGGCTCTGGCAATGCGCCGCCGCCCCAGAACCAGATACCGTTGATGGTTGGCTTGCCTGCCACCTCGCGTGATTCGTTAACCGGGTGGTGATAGAGCACCATTTGCGCTTCATTTTGCAGTGCCGACCAGTTCAAGCGGCCCGTCGAGCGCGGCAATAGCGTTGCCGCCATGCCGACACGTGCGGCTTCAATGCTGTGGGTCATCGGTGTCTCGCCGGCCTCATGCCGTACATACCAGCGGCCTTCCGACCCCAAGTGAAAGGCGATGTTGTCCGCCCCGAAATGTGCATTCAGCGCAGGAATCAGGGCTGCGGCTTCAGCCGCCGTAACGTCGAGATACGCGGATGGAAACAGCGACATGCCGTTGAGGCCTGCATCGAGGTGTACAGGCTCCGCAAACATCCATGCGTCCTTGCCCACCGGCAGACCATCCGCCAATGCCATCATCGGCGCATGGGGGTAGGGCGCACCGAAACCGAAGCGGTCAAAGATCGCGGCCTGATCGTGCCGCAACGCGTCGCGGCGCGGCGTGCTGCGGGCGAGAAGGCGTTCCAGGAAAGGTGCGACGGGGGGAGGAGCGCCCTCGGTGAGCGCAGGAGGCAACAGCAAAAACGGGATGAGAACTTCGAGATTCATTCGGGGTCTAGTTTATCATTCGCGTACCCTCAGACCCCCGCAAAGATCCCCTTGCAACCCCTGCCGCTGTTCATCGGCCTGCGCTATACCCGCGCCAAGCGCCAGAACCATTTCATATCGTTCATTTCGCTGGTTTCCATGGCCGGGATCGCGCTGGGCATCGCCGCGCTGATCACGGTGATGTCGGTGATGAACGGCTTCCAGAAAGAGGTGCGGGCACGCATTCTCGGCGTCTCGGCACACGTGCAGATCATGGGCTACGAGGACGGGCCGGTCAAAGGTCTGGCTGACTGGCAACCGACACTGGCCGAATTGGGCAAGACACCGGGCGTGGTCGGCGTGGCGCCATTTGTGCAGGGACAGGGCCTGCTCGCCTATGCCTCCAACGTGCGCGGCGTCGTGATCCGCGGTGTGTTGCCCGATCAGGAAAATGCCGTGGCCGATTTCAGCCGCGACATGAAGGGCGGCGACATGAAGTCGCTGGTGCCGGGCGAATACAACATCATCCTCGGCGCCTCGCTGGCCCGCGCGCTGGGCGTGACACCCGGCAGCAAGCTCCAACTCATCACGCCGCAGGGCACCATTACCCCGGCCGGTATGGTGCCGCGGTTGCGCAGCTTCACCGTGTCCGGCGTATTCAGCTCCGGCCACTACGAATACGACGCCAACCTGGCGCTGATTCACATGAAGGATGCGCAGGTGCTGTACCAGCTGGGCGACAACGTCAGCGGCATCCGCCTGAAGCTGGCCGACACCGACCGCGCGCCGGAAGTGGCGCAAGCCCTTTCCAGTTCGCTGACGATCGACGGCTACGTGACCGATTGGACGCGCCAGAACGCCACCTACTTTCGCGCCGTACAAATCGAAAAACGCATGATGTTCATCATCCTTACGCTCATCATTGCCGTGGCGGCCTTCAACCTGGTCTCAACGCTGGTGATGGTGGTCACCGACAAGCATCCAGACATCGCCATCCTGCGCACGCTGGGCGCGTCGCCGGGCATGATCATGAAAATATTTGTGGTGCAGGGTGCCGTGGTAGGCGTGATCGGCACGTTGATTGGTGTGGGCGCGGGTGTGCTGCTGGCGCTGAACATCGACGTGGTGGTGCCGCTGATCGAGCGCGTGGCCGGCTTCAAAGTGCTGAGTCCTGAAGTGTATTTCCTCTCCGAGCTGCCGTCGGACCTGCGCTGGAACGATGTCTGGAGCACGGCGGTGATTTCCTTGCTGCTGGCGCTGGCGGCAACGCTCTACCCGAGCTGGCGTGCCTCGCGGGTCAATCCGGCCGAAGCACTGAGGTACGAATGAGCGATCCGGTCATCAGTTGCAGCCATCTCGCCAAGACCTTCCGCCAAGGCGATGCGCCGGTGCCGGTGCTGCGCGATGTGAACCTGAAGGTGGCTGCGGGCGAAACCATCGCCATCGTCGGCGCCTCCGGTTCCGGCAAGAGCACGCTGCTGCATATCCTTGGCGGCCTCGATGCACCCACGGCCGGCGAAGTGTTGCTGACCGGCAAACGCATCGACCAGCTGCCGCCGGCCGCGCAGGGCGACCTGCGCAACAAGGCGCTGGGGTTTGTCTACCAGTTCCATCACCTGCTGCCGGAATTTTCCGCGCTGGAAAACGTGGCCATGCCGCTGGCGATTCGCGGGGAAGCAACGGCGTCGGCCAAGGCGCGGGCCGCCGAAATGCTGGAAGAGGTCGGACTCTCCCACCGCGTGACGCACAAGCCAGGCGAACTCTCCGGTGGCGAGCGCCAGCGCGTTGCCGTGGCGCGTGCGCTGGTCACGCACCCGGCCTGCGTACTGGCCGACGAGCCGACCGGCAACCTCGACCGCAACACGGCGGACCACGTGTTTGACCTGATCATGCGCCTGAACGCGAAATACAATACGGCCCTGGTGATGGTGACGCACGATGCCTCGCTGGCGGCGCGTATGCAGCGGCGATTTGTGCTGGCGGACGGGGTGCTGGTCGATCAGAGCCCGGCAATCTGAAAAGGTGAAACTCCAGCATTGGCGCGCCTTGCAGGCCGAAAATGCTCTGAAAGGCTCGCCAATGCTGGAGTTTGAGTGTTTTTTCGCAACCGGAGGCCACGATGACGCGCGATGAATTCTGGCAACTGATGACTCTGGTGGATCAGGCTGCGCTCGAGGAGGGTGACGAAGAGGGCGCGCTCGCCGCGCTGATCGCCAGGTTATCCTCGCTGCCGGAACAGGAGATCTTCGCTTTCGAGGAGAACATGGCCCAGTCGCTGTATGCGCTCGACACGCGCCGGCACGCCGTGCAGTCGGATGGCTCGGACGAGGGATTCCTCGCCTGCCGCTGTTACGTGGTCGCGCGCGGCAAAGCCTACTTCGAAGGCGTGCTGGCCGAGTCCGGGAAAATGCCCAAGGCCGACGATGCGGGCTGCGAATCGCTGTTGTATGTGGCCAGCGGCGCCTGGGCCCTGGCAACCGGCAACAATGAGGATGATTGGGCTTTCAACGCGTCCGTGAACTTCGAGACCGGCAGCAACGCAAGCCAGTGGTGACCAACATGCTCTTCGTGTTCAGGCATTCGCTGCTCGCTTTTCAACCAAGCCCTCCAAACTGACCACACCTGACTATGGCCTCCAGCCTGTTCGCCCTGCTAGACGATATCGCCACCATGCTCGACGACGTGGCGGTGATGACCAAGGTCGCCACCCAGAAAACCGCCGGCGTGCTGGGCGACGACCTGGCGCTCAATGCCCAGCAAGTGGCGGGGGTGCGGGCCGAGCGCGAACTGCCGGTGGTGTGGGCGGTGGCCAAGGGTTCGTTCAAGAACAAGGCCATCCTGGTGCCGGCAGCCCTGGCCATCAGTGCCGCCGCGCCCTGGGCGATCACGCCGCTGCTGATGGTGGGTGGCGCCTTCCTGTGCTTCGAGGGGTTCGAGAAACTGGCGCACAAATTCCTGCACAGCAAGGCCGAGGACGACGCGCATCACCGCGAATTGTCCGAGGCGCTGGTCAATCCGGCCATCGACCTGCTGGCGCTCGAACAGCAAAAGATCAAGGGTGCCATTCGCACCGATTTCATCCTGTCGGCCGAAATCATCGTCATCGCCCTCGGCACCGTGGCGGCGGCCGGTTTCATGCAGCAGGTGACGGTGCTGGTGGGCATCGCGATTGTCATGACAGTGGGCGTCTATGGACTGGTGGCGGGTATCGTCAAGCTCGACGACCTCGGCATGTTCCTGGCGCGCGCGCAGGGCGCCGGTTCAGCGGCGAAGCGTGCGCTGGGCGAATGGATCCTGGTAGCCGCGCCCTGGCTGATGAAGGCGCTGTCGGTGGCAGGAACGGTGGCCATGTTCCTGGTGGGTGGCGGGATTCTCAGCCACGGTGTCCCGCCTCTGCATCACGCCCTCGAGCAACTCGCGCAGGCGACCGGTCCGCTGGCCAGCGTGGTGTCGATGGCGCTCGACGGGTTGCTGGGCGTTGCCGCCGGTGCGCTGGTGCTGGCTGTAGTCACTGCGGGCGGAAAAATTCTCGGCAAGGCCAAGGCTACGGCGGCCTGATCAGGCTTTGGCCGGCGGCTGCCACTGGAATTTTTTCAGGTTCACTTTTCCGCTCGAATCAAACGTCACCTCTTCGGCCTCCAGCAGGATGCGCTGCAGGTCGTCGCTGCCGCTGTCCCAGTGCCGCAGGCGCAGGCTGATGCGGCCCTGGCCGTTGATGATGCGATGCCAGGGCAGTTTCATGTCGGCCGGAATGGCCGACAGCGCGTAGCCGACATGGCGTGCGTGGCGCGGCATGCCGCAGAGTCTGGCGATCTGACCGTAAGTGGCCACGCGGCCACGCGGCACGCGCCGCACCATGGCATAAAACTTCCGATACATGGTCTGCCCGGTCGCAGGCGCCTTCATTGCCGAAACACCTAGTACTCGACGGGAATCGGATCGAGGCTGCGCCACAGGTACCAGGTGGCGACCGTATTCCACGGTGCCCAGCGATCGGCGTAGGCCTGAACCTCGGCCTTGCTGAGGCGCTCGCCGTCGTGGAAATGTCGTTCGATGGCACGAATCAGGCCGATGTCATCCACGGGAAACACGTTGGGCCGCATCAGGTAAAAGATCAGGAACATCTCCGCCGTCCAGCGGCCAATGCCTTTGACTTCCACCAGTTCGGCAATGACATCCTCATCCGACATCGTGTGCCAGCGCCGCGGCTTGATGCGGCCGTCGACGAAGTGCGCCGCCAGGTCCTGCATGTAGGCGATCTTCTGGCGCGAATTACCGGCCGTGCGCAGTTCCTCCGGCGTGACCGCCAGCATGTTTTTCGGCGTGATGCGGCCGGTGACCAGCACGGTCTTGTCCCATACCGATTGGGCGGCCTTGACCGAAATCTGCTGGCCGACGATGGCGCGTGCCAGCGTCTGGAACGGATCGCCGCGGGTACGCAGGCGCGCTTCCGGGTGGTGCCGGATGAGCTTTTTCATCAGCTTGCAGCGCTTCGACAAATGGCTGCAGGCGTCGCTCCAGTATTCGGGGGTCATGGGCTGCGGATGGGTCAGTGCTGGTGCCGGTTGCGCCACATGCGCGTGACGACGATTCGCCAGACTATCAGCGTGAGCACGTAACCACAAATCGCGAACACGCTGGCCTGGATGGCCAGGCCGATGAGCAGCGTGTCACCCAGCGAAAGCATCCACCGGAACATGTCGGGCAGCGCCGTCCATGCGCTGGCCCAGGTGAACTCCATATGCTGCATCGGCAGGGCCGCGGCGTGCTCGCCGGTGACGAGGCCGCCCACCTGGTAGGCCAGCATGTACAGCGGGATGAAGGTGAAGGGGTTGGTATAGAACGTCGCAAAGGCCGCCGCCAGCACGTTGGCGCGCAGCGGGATGGCCACCAGCACCGCCAGCAGGATCTGCACCGGGCCCGGCAGCAGGCCGGTGACGAGGCCGATGGCTATGCCCAGCGCGACCGAACGACGGTGCATGTGCCACAGGCGCGGGTGGCTGAGCCAGGGAGCGAGGAAACCGAGGTAGCGGTTGCCGGTGATGATCTCCGGACCGGGCAGCTTGTTTTTGAGGAATTTTTTCAAGGTGGGGGTGAAATTGGCCGGCGCCTGTCGTCTAAACGCCGTGGTAATCGTTATGCAAACTGTTTTTTCATTATCGCCGGGCGTCCGGCCTTTCTGCGGCCGACAAGAACAACAATATGCGACTGGCGATCAGCGGATTCCTGATGGGTGTGTTCTGGCTGCAGCAGCAGGCAGCGTTGCCGCCGCTTTGGTGGGCGACGCTGCCGCTCATGGCATTGTCGCTGGTGTGGTTGCTCAGACACGCGCGTTACCGGACAGTTCACCTGGTTCGCTACCTGGTGGTGCTGCTGGCCTGTGCCGCCCTCGGGGTGGCGTGGGCGGCGTGGCGCGCCGACTTGCGCCTTGCCGAAGAACTGCCGCGCGAGTGGGAAGGGCGTGATGTCGAGGTCATCGGCGCGGTGGCCAGCCTTCCGCAGGCCAATGAACAGGGCCTGCGCTTCGAGTTCGACGTTGAGGAAACGCTTACCAGCGGCGCCCGCATCCCCGCGCACCTGTCGATCGGCTGGTACAGCGAGACCAACCGCAAGACCCAGGAAACCACGCCGCCGCCGCAACTGGTGCCCGGGGATCGCTGGCAACTCACACTGCGACTGCGGCGCCCGCACGGCACCCAGAACCCGCACGGCTTTGACTATGAGGCCTGGGCGCTGGAACGCAACATTCGCGCCACCGGCTATGTACGCATCAGGGGCATCAACCAGCGGCAGGCAGTTGGCGCTCCCGGCTTCATGTACGCCGTCGATCGCTGGCGCATGCGCCTGCGCGACCGGATGCTGGTGGCGCTCGGCGACCAGCCCTATCGTGGCGTACTGGTGGCACTGGCGGTGGGCCAGCAAAATGCCATACCGCCCGAGCAATGGAAAGTGTTCTGGCGCACCGGTACCGGTCACCTCATGTCGATCTCGGGATTGCACATCACCATGGTGGCGAGCCTCATGTACTGGCTGGCGTTTCGCCTCTGGGCGCGGGTGCCGCCGCTGGCGCTGCGATTGCCCGCCCAGCGCGCCGCCGCGCTAGTCGGTGCGCTGACGGCATTGGGTTACGCGCTCATCGCCGGCTTCTCGGTGCCGACGCAACGAACCTTTTTCATGCTTGCAGCCGTAGCCATCGCGTTGTGGTTTGGCCGGGGCGCTTCGGCAACGCGCATTCTTGCCTGGGCCATGCTGGCGGTGCTGCTGCTCGACCCGTGGGCGGTGCTGGCACCCGGCTTCTGGCTGTCGTTCGGTGCAGTGGCGATGATCTTCTTTGTCACGGTACGCCGCACCGGGGTGCCCGGCACGATGTCGGCTGCCGTCCGCACCCAGCTCGCCGTCACGCTCGGCCTGCTGCCGATGACGCTCGCGCTGTTCCAGGAAGTCTCGCTGGTGTCGCCGTTTGCCAATGCCTTTGCCATTCCGGTCGTGAGCCTGCTGGTGGTGCCGATCACACTGCTCGGCGCCGCGCTGGGCCTGCTGGTGCCGGCCGATTTGGTGCTCGGGCTGGCGCACACGGTGATGCATTTTTGCTACCTCGCGCTCGACTGGCTGGCCGCCTTGCCGGATGCCGTCTGGCAATCGCATGCGCCGCCGCTGTGGGCCGCGGGGCTCGCGCTGTTGGGCATGCTGTGCCTGCTGATGCCGCGCGGCGTGCCGGCGCGCTGGGCGGGCGGGGCGATGGTGATGCCATTGTTCCTGCTGGTTCCCGCCGGCCCCGCAGAAGGTGAATTGCAGGTGCACGTGCTCGACGTCGGCCAGGGCCTTGCCACCGTGGTGCGCACGGCGCGACACAGCCTGGTGTACGACACCGGTCCGCGCTGGAATCCGGGAGCCGATTCGGGCAGCCGCATCGTCGTGCCGTTCCTGCGGGGCGAAGGCATTCGCGAACTCGACGCGCTCATCGTCACGCATGATGACGACGATCACGCCGGCGGCGCCCGCGCCATCATTGCCGCGCGCCAGCCGAAATGGCTGCTGACTTCGCTCGACGCCGATCGTGACGCGATCGACGGCGCGCGGGAGGTCATGCGCTGCGAGGCGGGCGACGCCTGGCGCTGGGACGGCGTGCTGTTTGAAATCCTGCACCCGGTGCCGGTCGGCTACGTGGAGGGCGCAAAGACCAACAGCCTCGGCTGCGTGCTCAAGATTTCCTCACCGGGCGGTTCAATCCTGTTGACGGCCGACATCGAGAAACCCAGCGAACGCGAACTGCTCGAGCGCGCCGGGGACGATCTCAAGGCCGATGTCATGCTGGTGCCGCACCACGGCAGCCGCACCTCCTCCACCGATGAATTCCTCGATGCGGTGGCGCCGCGCACGGCTCTCGTGGCGGTGGGCTATCGCAACCGCTTTCGCCACCCGAATGCGCAGGTGATGGCGCGCTATGCTGACCGCAACATCCATGTGGCGCGCACCGACATGGCGGGTGCGCTGACGGTGACGTTTCGCGCCGGGCAGAGTCCGCAGGTCGAGGGCTTTCGCGCCATCCACCGGCGCTACTGGCTGGATGCACCGGCCGGCGGCGAGGAACCTGCCGACGCGCGCTGACCGGTGCCGCGCCGCGGTCGCAGCGGCGGGGTGCAAGTCACATGGGTACTGACGCCAGTGTATGAAATTGGCGTGTGGCCTGCGTGCTACAGTCGGCCGCAAATCAATACGACGAGGAGAATTACATGAAGCAAGCACTTTTGCGCGCGGCAGGCGCGCTCACGGCAGCGCTGGTTTGCAGCGCCCCCCTGGCGCAGGCCGACACCTGGCCATCGAAGCCGGTGAAGGTGGTGGCGGTATTCCCGCCGGGCGGTTCGGTCGATACCGTCGCGCGCATTCTCTCTTTCCAGCTCACCAAGCAGACCGGGCAGCAATTCTTGGTCGACAACAAGGGTGGTGCCTCGGGCTCCATCGGCACCGGGTTCGTGGCCAAGGCGCCCGCCGACGGCTATACCTTCGCCGTGGTGTTCGACACCCACGCCGTCAACCCCAGCCTCATTCCCAACCTGCCGTTCGACACGCTCAAGGAACTGGCGCCGGTGATGATGATCGGCACCTCGCCGATGGTGATCGCCAAATACCACGGCGCCGCCTACAAGGATTTCAAGGATGTGATCGCGCTCGGCAAGGCCAAGGCGGATGCCATTTCCTACGGCACCATCGGTTCGGGCAGCCTCGGCCACTTGGCGATGCTGCAGATCGGCAATCTGGCCGGCAGCAGCTTCAATCACATCCCGTACAAGGGTGGCGGCCCGCTGGTGCAGGATGCCATTGCCGGCCATGTGCCGCTGATGATCGGCACCGTCTTCCTGGCCAAGCCGCAGATCGATGGCAAGCTGCTGACCCCGCTGGCGGTTACCTCGGCCAAGCGCTCGCCGCGATTGCCGGATACGCCGACCGTGGCCGAGCAGGGCGTGCCTGGCTTCGAATCGGTGGCGTGGTGGGGTGTGGTGGCGCCGGCCGGCACACCGCCGGCGGTGATCGCGCGGATGAACGAAGAATTGAACAAGGCGCTGAAAACACCCGAAGTGGCGGAAAAACTGTCGGCCCAGGGTATGGATGTGGTGGGCGGCAAGCCCGAGGCCTTGCAGACCTTCCTGCGCGCCGAGATCACCCGCTGGGCGAAGGTGGTGAAAGACAACAAGATCAAGGCGGGCGAGTAGGCTGGTTTTTGCGCTTTGTAGACAATTGTCGCGAGACGGCGCGCGGGGGGTGCGCGGCCTCGCGGCAGCGGGCGGTTGGCATAGAATCATCGTAGTCGCGCGACGCGTGCTTTAGGGAGCTTGCAGGCGTCGCCGCTGATGCCTTCGCAGCCGCTGTCCGCGGTCCCGCCAATCCCACGGTCAACCGTGACCAACCGAGTTCTCGCCACGCATGTCGTCCTCCCCCATCGCCGCCGGCAGCACCGGCGACCTCATCCTCGATGAATCCCGCCTGCCACGCGATCCGGCAGCACGGCGCCTGCGCGAGCGCTACATCGCCGCGCGGTTTGCGCAGTTTCCGAATCCGGCACAGGCGCTGAAGAACACCAGCAATGTGCTGCGCTGGGCGCAGGAGTTGCTGGATGACGACGAACCGCGCCAGGCGGCTGAGTTGCTGCAGATGGCGCTGGAGGAGTCACCGACACAAAAGCCGCTGTGGCTGTTTCTCATCGAGCTTGCCTACGTGGCCGGCGATCCGGGCACGTTTGTAGAGCTTGCCGACATGTTCCGCCGGCGATTTCCGGCGGCAGAAGAGATTGCCGCCATCGATTCACTCGGCCGGCGCCTGTTGCCCAACGACCCGCGCTATGCGCACGCCGACGCCGCCATCCTGGCTCCGGGCTGGACTACGCCGGACTCGGAACAGCGCGATGCGCTGCGGCAGCGCAAGCTGCATCAGTCGCTGGTCGATGCCATGACGCTGCTGCAGTCGCGCTGAACCGGAGGCAGACCGCATGTCATCCATACCTCCCGTCGGTCCCGGCCTGCAGCTCACCCGCTATCACAGCGGCATGGCGGACAAGCATTCGGCGCTCGATCAGTCGCTGGACAAGAAAAACGCGCACGAGTCGGCGCAAGCGGTCGGCAAGGCGCTGCGCGAGTTCGAGGAATTCTCCCGCAGCGATCGCGAGAAATTTCTGCAGGGCGGTCTGGCGCAGACCGGCAGCGATCAGGCCGTCAGCGAGTGGGTGGCCGAGCGCTACGACCACCTGGCGCGGATTGCCCGTTCGGTGGTGCCGTATGAACAGGCCATCGATGCCTCGCAGCGCAAGTCCGCGGGCTGGGCCTGGGCGCTGGCGGTACTGCTGACCGGGCACGCCAGCAAGTGGCGCAAGATCGCCGGGCTGCGGGCCGATACCGCCGTGCGCGGACGCCTGCACAAGCTGTTTGTCACTGCCACCAACGCGGGCGTTCACGATTGCATCCTGGATGTCATGGTGGACCGGCGCAGCATCGAAACCACCGTCGAAGCGCTGTACGTGCGGGCGCTGCTGCTGGAGCGCTTTGCCAGCGGCAACCTCGCGCCGCGGCGGCTGGAGATTCTCGACAGCTGGCTGCTCGAGTGGATGGGCTCGCTGTGGCTGGCGCGCGAACCGATAGCCGATGGACCGTCGCTGGCGATCAACACCCGCAATCCGAATGTCGGGCTGACGCGCCATGCGCCGGGTGAGAAGGCCGACTACTTCCTGGGCATGCGGCCACTGCAGCGGCAACTGGACCGGGCGGTGCGCGATTTTCGCCGCGGCAGCATTTTCCCGGGTTGGGGAATCGGCCTGGTGTTCCGGGTCGAGGAACATGTCGGCGTGGTCGATTTCCTCGAGCGGGAATTCGCCATCATCGAGAATTCGAGCGGGCAGAAGGGCAAGCGTTTCGCTGTCGGCGGCGGCTCCGCAGTCACTGCTTTTGCCGGTTTCAACGACATCTATTCGCGCGCCCTGCAACGGCAGTCGACACTGAGTGCGAGCAATGTCACCGAGAGCAGCGCCATCAATGCCCCGGGCGACGCGCTGTCTGCCGCAGCATCGCGGCGTGCGGCGCTGAGTGAGACCGGCAGCTTTGTCGAGCAGCGCATCGGCCGGCAGCCGGTTCATCTGCTGGACATCAGCGAATCCGGGCTGGGCCTGGAGATGAGCACCGACGATGCCGCGCTGTTTGAAGTCGACGAACTCATCGCCGTGCGCATCGAAGCCGACAAGCCCTGTGTACTCGGCGTGGTGGCGCGCAAGACCACCACGCAGCAGCGCAGCATGGTCACGGTTGGCGTGCGGGTGATTTCCAAGGTGCCGTTGCGGGCGACGCTGGAGATGCTCAACGACCGCCTGGTGCGACAGCCCGCCAAGGGTATTTTTGTCGCGGGCAATGCCGAGCACGGCTTCGCCGACTCGATCATCGTCACCGACGCCGTCTACAAAGCCAATCCGACGCTGAGCGTGATGGTTGCCGCCGGCATCTTTCACCTGCGGCTGGGCCGCGTCAGGCAGCAGGGGCCGGGCTGGAAAATGGCGGCGGTGGAAGTGCGCGTCGCGCACTGACGAATCGGGCGCCGCAGCTCTGGGACTTGTTCAATCTCGCGGCTGGCGCTTTGTCTGGGTTGTCGCGAATTTACGCACGATCACTTTGCTGTCCCTTGTCAAAAGTGGCAAAGCGAAGAGTGAATGCCGAGGGTGATCTGCGGTCGTTATCAAGTTTTGACCGCGGCAAATCCCTCTCAGTCTCCCTTTAGTAAAGGGAGAAGTGCCTTGCGCGGAACTAGGCTTTTTTGCAACACTCCGAATTTATTGACAAATCCCTACGCGGCTCCACCTTCGCCGTCGGTGTTGATGCCCAACGCAATCAGAAACCGCGACACCATGTTGTAGGCGGCGATGGTGCCGATGATTTCGACCACCTGCTCATTCGGTAGCAATGCGCGGATCTCATCCAGCGTGGCGCGACTGGGCTCGATGTTGCGGGTCATTTCGTAGGTGAGCTTCAGCGTAGCGCGCTCGGCGCGGTCGAATGCGGTGGTGTTGTCGTGCGCGGTCTCGATGTCTTCCAGCGCATTGAGCTGCGACTGCGCGCCACCGGCTGCCAGAAACTCCGGCGCATGCTGGTAGAGCTCGTAGGGCGCGCGGTTCAGATGCGCCACGGCGCAGATGGCCAGCTCACGCAGGATGGGGGATACATTCAAGTCGCGGCGGATCGAACCCATATAGGTGTTCCAGCCCCTGGCAATCGGCGGGCTGTTGAGCAGCATGCGGTCGAGGTTCAGCAGGCGCCCGCCGGCGCGGCGCGCGCGGATGGCGGCAACGAGGTCTGCGGGCACGCGGCCGGCATCGATGTCGGCGTCGGAAACGTAGGGTACGGTGGGCATGGCGGCGGGTCCTGAGTCAGCGGGTTGGGCAGGCTGACAGTCTATCGCCGCGCGCGTCCTGGATTGAAGTAGGGAAAGATAAAAGCATGAAACTCAAGCACCAGCGCGGCTTCCGGAGCAGTTTTGCCTGGAGAGCCGCGCCAGTGCTTGAGTTTCGTTATTTGAAACTTCTATTAACCTACTGCGCGATCAAATTTCGCGCCTCCAGTGCTCTGCGTACTCTCGTACGCGTCCGCTTCTCGGCACGAACTTTGACCGCTCGCTACGGTTTCTAGAAGTTCCCTATTGCGCAATGCGGGAGAGAATCAGGCGCCGGGCGTGTTGCCGAGCCGTTTCACGCTGCCGGAGCCGGCCACCGACTGCGAAACCTTGGCGTCGCCGTAGTACTTGACGTCACCTGAGCCCGCAACTTTCACGGTCAGCGTGTCCTTGGCCCATACGGTGGCGTCGCCCGAACCGGCGATGGAGATCTTGCTGGCGTTGGATTCGAGCTTGCCGGCCTTGATGTCTCCCGAGCCGGCAATGTTCGACGAAACCGTGTTTACCTTGCCGCCACCGACGAAGTTGCCGCTACCGGCGATGGAGATATGCAGGTCATCTGCATCGAGGTTGCTGATGGTGATGTCACCCGAGCCGGCAATGCTGGCTTTCAATTTGCCTGCCTTGAGCTTGGCTGCGCGCAGGTCGCCCGAGCCGGCCACGGCCAGCGCTTCCAGCGTCTTGGCGTTGACGGTGATCTTGAGGGTCTTGGTGCTGATGTTGACCTTTTTCGGCGTGCGCAGTTTCAGTCCGCCGTCTTCAACAACGGTCTCGATCAGCGGCAGCAGATTGTCGTCGGTCTCGATGGTGAGGCCTTCGCTGTCGCCTTGAACGATTTCGACCACGCCGGGCAGGCTGAGGCTGATGCGGTTGAAACCGGAGACGTTGCGGGTTTCGGTCTTGAGCACGCCCGAACCCTTGGTGGTGTTGAAGCCGAAGCCCCAGTCCCAGGCCTGGGCAGTGACGGGTACACAGGCGACCAGGGCGGTACAGGTAATAACCGGCAACATGCGGAAAAGAAAATTGCGGCGCTTCATGTCAGTTCCTTGAGTGGTGTGGATCTGACGGTTGGATGCGGCGGGATGGGGGTTTGGATTTTTGCCGGAACACCATGGCGGCTTTCTTAGTCTTTCCCCGGCGCAGGCCGGGGCCTAATTTGATTGCCTACGTCGCAAAACAAGCTTAGGCCAATCCATTGCACTGGATTGGCGTTTGGCAGGCGCGGAGCTTGCTCCGCGAATTCCCCGCCGCACCCCCAGCCTCCGCCGGGGAGGGGCGATATGCCTGCGGACATCGCCAACCAGAAAATCAGCCGCTGCCAATCCCCAATTCGCTGCGAATCTGCGTCGCCACCCGCAGCGCCTCCTCCAGCGTCGGCTCGCACACCGTGACGTGGCCCATCTTGCGGCCCGGTCGGGCTTTGCGCTTGCCGTAGAGGTGCAGGTGCGCCCCGGCGTGCTTCAGCACCGCCTGCCAGTCCGGGACAATTTCATGTTGCTCACCGCGCCAGCAATCGCCCAGCAGGTTCAACATGACTGCCGGGCTGTGCTGGGACGGGTCGCCCATCGGCAGGTCGCAGAGCACGCGTACCTGCTGCTCAAATTGCGAGGTGCGGCAGGCATCGATGGTGTAGTGCCCGCTGTTGTGCGGACGCGGGGCAATTTCGTTGATGAGCAGGGTATCGCCGGCGATGACGAAGAATTCGACTGCCATCACGCCCACGTATTCGAGCCTGGCTGCCAGGCGCGTGGCGATCTCGCCGGCCTGCGCCGCCAGCGACGCCGGGACCCGCGCCGGGGCGATGGTGAGGTCGAGGATGCCGTGGACATGCTGGTTTTCGGCCACCGGAAACAAGGCCGTTTCGCCGTTGGCCTTGCGCGCCAGGATCACCGAGATTTCGCGCTCCAATGGCAGAAACTCCTCCAGCACGCACAAGGCGCCGTTCCAGGCCGCGAAGGTGGACTCGAGATCGGATCGCGAACCGATCTTCGCCTGCCCCTTGCCGTCGTAGCCGAAGCGTGCGGTCTTCAATACCGCGGGCAACTTTACCTCGCGCAGCGCGGCGTCAAAATCAGCCTCCGAGCGGATTACGGCGAACGGGCCGACCGGAAAACCGTTGGCCTTGATGAAACCTTTTTCGGCCATGCGGTCCTGGGCAATGGCCACCGAGTTGCCGCTGGGCCGCACGGTGGTTCGTTTGGCCAGTTCGATCAACGCCTCGGCCGGCGCGTTTTCAAACTCGGTGGTGATGGCCGCGCAGGTATTGGCCAGTTCTTCCAGCGACACCGGATGGGTGTAGGCAGTATTCAGATGGCCGGTGGCGAACTCGGCGGCCGGCGAGAGCGGATCGGGGTCCAGCACCGTGACGCGGTAATCGAGGTTGCGCGCGGCCATGGTGAACATGCGGCCGAGTTGGCCGCCGCCCAACAATCCCAGAGTCGCGCCAGGCAGGATCACAGGATTTCCGGCAACTGCATTTTTGCCACGAGTTCCTTGAGGCTCTCGCGGTACTCGGCGAGCTTGGTGGCCAGTGACGCGTCGGCATTGGCGAGCAGGCTGACCGCGAACAGGCCAGCGTTGGCGGCACCGGCTTCACCAATGGCGAAGGTCGCCACCGGCACGCCCTTGGGCATTTGCACGATGGAGTAGAGCGAATCCTGGCCGGCCAGGTGTTTGGAGGGCACCGGCACGCCCAGCACCGGCAGCGTGGTCTTGCTGGCGATCATGCCCGGCAGGTGGGCGGCACCACCGGCGCCGGCGATGATGCAGGCCAGCCCCCGTTCGCGCGCCGATTCGGCGTAATCGAACATGGCATCGGGCGTACGGTGCGCGGACACCACCCGGTGTTCGAAGGGCACGCCGAAGTCCTTTAGCACCTTGGCGGCGTGCTGCATCACGTCCCAATCGGAATTGGAACCCATGACCACGCCGACGACCGGCTTAGCTGTGTCATTCATGGCAATGTCATCAATCCATCAAATGCTTGGCTTCTTCCAGCTCCTGCCGGTAGAAGTCGAAGATGCCTTTGAGGGCATCCTTCATGTTGACCTTGGGTTTCCAGTCGAGGTCTTTCATGGTGTTCTTGATGTTGGGCACGCGGTTCTGCACGTCCTGGTAGCCCTTGCCGTAGTAGGCGCCCGATGTGGTCTCCACCAGCTTCACCTTGGCTGAGGATTTCTTGTACTCGGGGTAGCTCTTGGCCAGCTCCAGCATCATGGTGGCCAGTTCGCGTACCGAGAAATTGTTTTTCGGATTGCCGATGTTGTAAATCTGGCCGGTGGCGACGTTGTCCTTGTTGGCGATGATTTTCATCAGTGCCGCGATGCCGTCGTCGACATACGTGAAGGCGCGTTTCTGCGCGCCGCCGTCGACCAGCTTGATCGGCTCGCCGCGCACGATGTGGCCGAAGAATTGGGTGATGACGCGGCTGGAGCCTTCCTTGGCGGTGTGGATGCTGTCGAGGCCCGCGCCGATCCAGTTGAACGGACGGAACAACGTGAAATCGAGCTCGCCGCGCGAACCGTAGGCGTAGATCACGCGGTCCATGAGCTGCTTGGAGCAGGAATAGATCCAGCGCTGTTTTTCGATCGGGCCCAGCACCAGGTTGGAGTTGTGCGGATCGAACTCAGCGTCGCCGCACATGCCGTACACCTCGGAAGTCGAGGGGAAGATGATGCGCTTCTTGTATTTCACACAGGAGCGCACGAACGGCAGGTTGGCCTCGAAATCCAGCTCGAACACCCGCAATGGATCCTTCACGTAGGTGGAGGGCGTGGCGATGGCCACCAGCGGCAGCACCACATCGCACTTCTTGATGTGGTACTCGATCCACTCCTTGTTGATGGTGATGTCGCCCTCGAAGAAATGAAAGCGCGGATGATCCATGAACGCCGTCACCCGCTCGGTGTTCATGTCCATGCCGTACACCTCCCAGTCGGTGGTCTCGAGGATGCGCTTGGACAGGTGGTGGCCGATGAAGCCGTTGACGCCGAGGATGAGGATTTTCTTCATACGGATAGGGTCGCGTTTTCGTTGGAAGGGTTGGCGCCGCGCGCTTCGATGCGACGGCTGATGGGCATGATGAACATCATCAGCATGAAGGCCGCATTGCCGGCCTGCGGGACGACAGCGGCGATGCCGATGGCGACGACGCTGATGACGATCAGCCCGCCGACGCGAAATCGCGATGCGCGATACATGTTTTCAGGCATGGGGTGCACGCACAATTCAGGATGGCGATGGATGTAGCGCGCCACCAGGATGGCCAATACCGACAACATCGCCATGTTGGCCGAATAGAACACCTGCGAAAACAGCGCCTTGCCGAACTCGCCCGACAGCGCCGAGGAGAACGGCAACAGGCTGGCGAAACCCAGCTGCACCAGGTTCAGCGCCAGCAGCTTGCCATCGACATGCCGCACCACCGCGAACAGGCGGTGGTGGCCCAGCCAGAACAGGGCCAGCACCAGGAAGCTGATGACCCAGGCAAGAAACTTCGGCAGCAGGTTGACCACCGCCTGGATGAGTTCTTCCTGGGAATGGATCAGGTCGTGCGCCGGCAGTTTCAGTTCGATTACCAGCAACGTCATGGCGACCGCGTAAATACCGTCGGTCAGGGCTTCGATGCGGTGCTTGGATAGGCCGGCCTGGCCGGAAACCTGGTTGCTCACTCAATTCCCCGCAGGATCCGCAGATCCCAATGGATAAACACCGACTCCCAATCGTGCGGCCAGCATCACTTCGTTATGCGGCTGCCCCTCGATTTCGCATTCGACAATTCGCAGCATGCGTCCGTCGCCACACAACGCAATGACGGACTCCGTGCCGACGTTCACCTTGCCCGGATTGTGGTGCTGAAAATGGGCCGGCGCCAGCCGGGTGCGAATGATCTTGACCGGCGTTTGATCGATGACCGTGGTGGCACCCGGATAGGGCGGCGCCACCGCACGCACCAGATTATGAATGTTTTGCGCGCTGTCGTGCCAGTTGATGACGCCGTCGGCCGGCTTCCTGCCGCCAAAGTAGCTGCCCTTGGACAGATCCTGCACATGCAAGGTGGCAGTGCCGGCTACCAGTCCGGGCAGCGCGCGGTCCAGCACCTGCGCAGCGGCGTCGGTGACCTTGTTGAATACGGCAAACGCGTCGTCATCGCCGTCAATGCCGACCACCTGCTGGTCGACGATGCGCCCCGCATCAGGCTTGGCGACCATTTCGTGCAGCGTCGCGCCGGTCTCGGTCTCGCCCTTGATGATGGCCCAGTTCACCGGCACCCGGCCGCGATACTTGGGCAGCAGCGAGCCATGCATGTTGAACGCGCCACGCGGCGCGAGCGCCAGCAATTCAGGGGACAGCATCATCCGGTAATAGAACGAGAAGATGAAATCCGGCTTCAGCGCGGCAAGGTGGGCGATGAATTCCGGGGTGTTGGGGTCATCGGGCATCGATACAGATATACCGTTTGCCCGTGCCAACTCGGCGACGCTGTCGAACCAGATGTTTTCGTTCGGGTTGTCGGCATGGGTGATGACTTCGCGGATATCAATTCCATGATCCAACAACACCTGCAGGCAACGGTAGCCGACGTTGTGATAGGCGAATACGACCGCTGAGGTCATTCGCGCTTTTCGAGTACAGCCTGCACCAGGTAGCGCGGGCGGTCGCGCACCTGCTGGTAGATGCGGCCGATGTACTCTCCCAGCAGGCCGATGCCGAACAGCGTGATGCCGATCAGGAAAAACGCAATGCCGAACAGCGTGAACAGTCCCTCGGCTTCCGGACCGACAATGATGCGGCGAATGGCCAGAAACACCACGAAGGCCAGCGACAGCAGCGAGATGGCGATGCCCAGGAACGAGAACAGCTGCAGCGGCACCACCGAGAAGCCGGTGACGAGATCGAAATTGAGGCGGATCAGCTTGTAAAGCGAATATTTGGATTCACCGGCGGCGCGCTCCTCGTGGGCGACTTCAATTTCGGTCGGATTGTGCGAGAAAGAATAGGCCAGCGCCGGGATATAGGTGCTGACCTCGGTGCTCTGGTTGATGGCGTTGATGATGTCGCGGCTGTAGGCGCGCAACATGCAGCCCTGGTCGGTCATCTTGATGTGGGTGAGCCGCTCGCGCGTACGGTTCATGGCCCGCGATGCCCAGCGCCGCCAGATCGCATCCTGGCGTTTGCGGCGGATGGTGCCGACGTAATCGAAACCCTTGTCCATCTCGGTCATCAGCGCGCCGATTTCCTCGGGCGGGTTCTGCAGGTCGGCGTCCAGCGTGACGATGCGCTCGCCACGGGTGCGTTCAAATCCGGCCATGATGGCCATGTGCTGGCCATAGTTGCCGTTGAACAGGATCACGCGGGTCACATCGGGCCGCTTCTGGAATTGTTCGCGCAGCAGCGCCGCCGAGCGGTCGGTGGAGCCGTCGTTGGTGAAAATGATTTCGTAGCTGCGTCCCAGCTGGTCCAGCGCCGGGTACAGGCGATCGAACAGGGTCTGCAGGCCGGCCTCTTCGTTGTAGACGGGAATGACCACCGAAAGTTGTGGCGCGCTCATGATTGCCTGCTGCCGTGGAGGATTTCGCCTACCGCCGCGCACACGCGATCCACATCCGCTTCCGACATGGTGGGGAACAGCGGCAGGGTGACGGTTTCGCGGGCGATGCGCTCGGATGCCGGGAACTCGCCTTCCCGGTGGCCCTGACGGCGAAACAAAGTGGAAAGGTGCATCGCCTCGTAGGAAATGCCGATGCCGATCTGACTCTTCGCCATCTCGTCGATGAACTGCTTGCGGGTGATGCTCATGCGCGCAAGCGGCAGCAGCACGCAGAACATGTTCCAGCTGTGTCCGTCGGGTTCGCCCTCGTGGGCGTCGGCCGGCAGGCGTAGGCCGGTCTCTTTGGCGAGCGCGGCCAGGCCCGCGAAGTAGCGCGCGGCCAATTGCGAACGGCGCCGGCACCAGCCGTCCAGCATCGGCAACTGCTCCATTCCGAGGCGCGCCGAGACATCGCTCATGTTGAATTTGCCGCCGGCCACATCGACATCGCGCGTGCCGTCGGCCAGCTTGGTAATGCCGTGAAAGCGCAGCACTTCGGCGCGCCTGGCCTCGGCTTCATCGGCGAAGACCGCCGCGCCGCCCTCGATGGTGGTCATGTTCTTGTTGGGATGGAAGCTGAAGGTGGCGATGTCACCGAAGGCACCGATCTTCTTGCCTTTCCACGACGAGCCGATGGCCAGCGCGGCATCCTCGACCACCCGCAGTTGGTACTCGGCGGCGATGTCGTAAAGCCGGTCCATGTCGCAGGGCAGGCCGGAAAAGTGCGTCGGCACCAGCACCTTGGTGCGCGGGTTGATGGCGCGCTCAACTTGCTCGAGATCGATGTTGCGGGTATCGAGGTCGCAGTCGACAAACACTGTTTTTGCGCCCATTTTCTCGATCATGTTGCCGACTGAGAAAAACGTCATGGCCGAGGTGATGATCTCGTCGCCCGGCTGCACGCCGATCACCTGAAAGGCCACTTCCATCGCGGCCGTCGCCGAGGTGAACACGCGAGCGGGACGGCCGCCGTGATAAGCCGACAGCGCCTTCTCGAATGCCTGTACCTGCGGCCCGCTGGCGATCCAGTGCGAAAGCAGCGTCTCCCTGACGGCATCGCCCATGGCTTCGGTCAGCGTGGGCCGCGCGAAGGGTAGATAGGCAGCGGCATTCATGAGCGTGCCACCAGCCACACGCCGATCACGATGAAGCCGATGCCGACGAGTTTTTGCACGGCCAGCGATTCGCCGAACAGCCACCAGGCGGCGAAGGCGTTGACCACATAGCCGATCGACAGCATCGGGTAGGCCACGCTCACGGGTACCCGCGACAGCGCCATGATCCACACCACCACGCTCACGGCATAGCAGGCCAACCCGCCTATGATGTGCGGCTGGGTCGCGAACTGCATCCCGACCGGCAGGATGTTGGCCGCGCTGAAATCGAAATGCCCGACGCGGGTGGTGCCGGCCTTGAGCAGCAGCTGGGCCGCGGCATTGAGCAGGACACCGGTGAGGATCAGGGAAAAACTGACGAGATTCACGAAGCAGTCTTTTTGAGCGCGATGCGGCGTGGGTCCTGATGGATGATGTCGAAGCCGAGGCCCATCGCGCGGATTTTGTCGAGATGCTGAGGGTGAATTATAGCGATGGCGGGGCCCGGGGCGTTCCAGGCGGCGGGGAAATCGTCCACTTTGGCGATGACCCGCGCAGGCTCCATGGTCTGTCCCAACTCGAATTCATCGAGGTATTCCACCAGCGTCAGCGTACGCTTGAGGTAAAACGTCAGCGATTGGTCGTAGGTCAACACGGAATAGAGCCGGGTTTCCGGCTTGAGGTGCGGCATGATCGATTGCGCCGTGGCAGCCCCGGACTGTTGCGGCGACAGTTTCTCGTAGCCGCGCTCGATGGCTTCGATGCCGATCATGGTGCCCAGGCTCATGACCAGCACGCCCAGCCATTTGCGATTGGCGCGCAATAGCAGGAATGCCAGCAGCGCCGCGATGCCGATGGTGATTGCTGCGCCGGTCACCCACACGCTCATGGCCTCGTACAAGGCACGCTGGAAGTCGTGGTCGGCACGTTTGGCCGGCGCAAGCCAGGCCTGCCAGGCGCCGAAGAATGCCAGCGGGCTGATCGGCAGCACCATCCACGCCAGGCGCCGGGCCTCGGCCTGCCGCAGGTAGGCGGCGATGACAATGCCCAGCACCGGAAACATCGGCAGGATGTATGCCGGTAGCTTGGAACTGGATTTGCTGAAAAACAGCAGGATGAAGACGCTGAACAGCAGGAAGAATTTCAGCGGCGAGAACGAATGGTGCGGGCCGGAAAGCCGGGCCGGCGTGCGCCAGCCGGCGACGCAGGCCGGAATGAAACTGACCAGCCAGGGCAGGAAGCCAACGAACAGGATCGGGAAGAAGAACCACCATGCCGCTTCGCGCCGGTGGCCGGGTTTCAGGAAGCGGTCGAAATGCTCGTGGATGAAAAAGAACTGCGGGAATTCGGGGTTTTTGACCGAGACGGCGATGAACCACGGCGCGGTAATCGCGAGAAACAGCAGCATTCCCCAGAGCCATTCCATTTTCAGCAGCAGCCGAAAATTGCGACGCACGGCGCAATACAGGAACAGCGCTGCTGCGGGAAAGACGATGCCGATGAGGCCTTTTGAAAGCACGGCACCCGCCATGCCGGCCCAAGCTACCAGCAACCAGCGCCGCCGCGAGCCATCATTGCTCGCGGACTGCGCGATGGCGAACGCGCACAGCGACAACGTCATCCAGAAGGTAAGGCCCATGTCGAGGGTAACGATTTCATTGAGCGCGGCGAAGTAGGGCGCGGACAACAGCACCAGTCCGGCGAGCAGCCCGGTTTCCTCGTCGAACAGCCGCTTGCCGGTGTAGGCCGCCAGCAGGATGCAGCCCAGGCCGCACAGCGCCGTGTAGAGGCGCGCGGTGAATTCGCTTTCGCCGAACAAGGAAAACGAGATGGCCGTGGCCCAGTACTGCAGCGGCGGTTTCTCGAAATACTTCAGGCCGTTGAGGCGCGGGGTGATGAAGTCACCCGAAACCGCCATCTCGCGCGAGATTTCCGAGTAACGCCCCTCGTCGGGATTGGCCAGCTTGCGGTCACCGAGGCCGTCCATGGACAGGAACAGCACCAGCACGGATAGCAGGAGCAGCAGCGGGCGGGAGAGACGGATGGGCATGAAGGGGCCGGGAAAGGCCGCCGTCGCCGGCGGTCGTGGAAGGGTGGGGCGATTTTAGCCCACGGGCATGATAGCTTCGGCGAGCGGACGGTCAGGCGGATTTCAGCAGCACGTCCACCGCGCCTGAACCGCCGTCCGAGGGCGCGGCATCACAAAATGCCAGCACCTCGTCGCGACGCGAGAGGGACAGCCGCACCTTGTTGCGCATCACCGGGATGTTGTTGAGCGAGCGCGTGCCGCGGCCGTGCACGATGCGCACGCAGCGCAGGCCCTCGTGGCGCGCATGGCCGATGAAGCGCGCCAACTCGGCGCGCGCGGCGTCGGTGGTCATGCCATGCAGGTCCAGCGTGGCCTGCACGATCCACTGGCCGCGCTTCAGTTTTCGCAGCACTTCAGCCGGCAGCCCGGGACGCAGAAAGGTGATGAGGTCGCCGTTCTCGATGTCCGCGTCCCAGCCGGAGGTGTCCTTCATCAGGTCGTGAGGAATGGCGGCGTCGTCTTCCATGCGCTTCTTGGCGATGGGCTTCGGGCGCGGCTTGTCCAGCGTGGCGCGCGGCTTCACGGCGATGGGCGCCACGCCGTCCGCAGCCATTTCGGCGCGGAACAGGTCGTCTTCGGGTGGGGCGGGCTTGGACATCAGTGCGAGAGAGGAAAGTGGCAAAACTCAAGCACTGGCGCGGCGTTCTGGACAAAAACGGCCTGGGAGGCGCGCCGGTGCTGGGGTTTGCTGGTGGTGGCTATCATTGTGCAGCGCCGCAGCCGGATGGCGCGAAGATCTTCCTTCCCCGGCGAAGGCCGGGGTCCAAGTTTTGTACCGTGACGTATCGAAATTAGACCCCGGCCTGCGCCGGGGAAGGGGCGCGTTGGCGAAAGGCCAGCAACTTTGCTTGCGCATTATCCGGACAATGCCGCACGCCACGCCCTACAGTAGAGACAACACCTCTTCCGCATGGTTCTTGGTATTCGGCGAATCGATGATGTGGGCGACCTTGCCTTTTTCATCAATGATAAAAGTCACCCGGTCACTGATCCCCACGATCGCCTTCGCCGCCGACAGCAGCCCGCCGCCGCCGATGGTGCCGTAGGCCTTGCCCACCGAGCGGTCGGTATCGGCCAGCAGCGGGAAATTGAGCTTGTACTTGTCGGTGAATTTCTGGTGTGAGGCCGAATCCTGCGTCGAAACGCCGAGGATGGCCGCGCCCTTTTTCACGATGTCCTTGTTGGCATCGCGCAGCGAACAGGCCTGCGCCGTACAGCCGGGCGTATCGTCCATCGGGTAGAAGTACATGATGAGCTTCTTGCCGCGATAGTCCTTGAGGCTCACGTGAGAGCCGTCGGTGAGCTTGCCGGAGAAGTCGGGGGCGGGGTCGCCGGGTTTTAGTTTAGTCATCCACTTTCCTTCGAGTTCGCATATGTGCAGTTCGGATCAGGATCGCCAAATCAAGCAGAAAGGGTATCAAGCCGGTCGCGAACATGAACAAGGCAAAGTCGGCCCGCCAAGGATAATCAGGAGATAGCGAGGTTGTTACTGCAACTAACGCGCTGGCGAAAATGAGCACAAGCCAGATGCTGCAGCGTGACGCGGCTCCAATGTTTCCGAGAAATACGCCGGAACCAATGTAAAGCGCAATACCCGCGCCAAGTCCAACCGGCAGTATCAGATCAGGATGGCTATCCCGCAATTTCGCCAGCAGGATTCCCAGTCCGATACAAGCAATCGCGCCTACCCACGGCCGTCCGCGCATGGGCCGACTCACGAGTGAGCTGTCATCCAATTCTTACCAATGTATCCCTTGTGTTATCTGCGCAAACGCCATCGCCTCCGGTGTCATCTCCACTTCCTTGGCCACCTCACCCTTCTTGCCCTGCGCCGCTGACGAATCCGGGAACATGCGGAACGCGGCGTTGAGGATGATCTGGGTGAGCTTCGGTGACACGGCGTGCAGCACGGCGCCGGCAATGCCCAGACGTGTGGCGATACGCACTGGCTTGTAAACGATGGCTTCGACCACCAGGTCGGCAGCCTGCTCAGGGGAGAGGGTGGGCACGCTGTTGTACATTTTGGTCGGTGCAATCATCGGTGTGCGCACCAGCGGCATGTTGATGGTGGTGAAGTGGATGTGATTGTCGACGAACTCCGAGGCCGCGCAGCCAGAGAACGCATCCAGCGCCGCTTTCGAGGCCACGTAGGCCGAGAAGCGCGGCGCCTGGGTGAGCACGCCGATGGACGAGATGTTGATGATGTGACCGCTGTCCTGTTTCATCATCGCCGGCAGGAAACCCATGATGAGCCGCAGCGAGCCGAAGTAATTGAGCGACATGGTGCGCTCGAAGTCGTGGAAACGATCAAAGCTGTTGGCGATGCCGCGACGGATCGAGCGACCAGCGTTGTTCACCAGGTAATGGCAGGTGCCGTAGTCCTTGAGCACGCTGGCCACCAGCTTGTCGCAGCTGGCCAGGTCGGAAAGATCGCAGGAATAGAACTTGGCGTTGCCGCCGGCTTCCTTGATCTTGGTGAGTGTGGCTTGCGCTTTTTCCGGATCGCGCGCGACGATCACCACTTTGGCGCCGGCTTCGGCCATGCGAATCGCCGTGGCTTCGCCGATGCCCGAGGTGCCGCCGGTGACCACGATAACCTTGCCCTTGACCTTGCCTTCGAGAGAACGGTCGATGAACAGGTCCGGGTCGAGGTGACGTTCCCAGTAATCCCACAGCCGCCACGCGTAGGTTTCCAGCTTGGGCACGCTGATGCCGGAGCCCTTCAGCGCCTTGACGGTATCGCGATTGTCGAACTTGGTGGGGTAATTGATGAAGGTGAAGACGTCCTTGGGGATGCCCAGGTCGGCGAGAATCTGGTTTCTTGCGCGGCGCACCGGGGCCACCTGCATCATGCCCTGCACCACATAGCTGGGAATGAAGCTGAACATCTTGGCGTTCAGGCGCATGGTCATCTGCGGCGCATGCGCGGCCTTGGCGAATACGTTGAGAATTTCGCCGATGCGCATCGGTTCCGGATCGGTCAGGTGAAAGCATTCGCCGTCCAGCCCCTTCTTGTGGGCAATGTAGTCCATGGCATCGACCACATAATCGACCGGGATGACGTTGATGCGGCCGCCTTCGATGCCGATCGTCGGCACCCAGGAGGGCAGGGCCTTGCGCATCTTCTGGATGAGCTTGAAGAAGTAATACGGGCCATCGATCTTGTCGATCTCGCCGGTCTTGGAGTGGCCCACCACCATGCCGGGGCGGTAGATGCGGAACGGCACCTTGCATTCGTTGCGCACGATGCCTTCCGAATCGTGCTTGGTGCGGAAATAGGGATGGTCCAGCTCCTCGGCCTCCTCGAACATGTCTTCGCGGAAGGTGCCGTCATAGAGGCCCGCCGCGGCGATGGAACTGGTGTGATGAAAGCAGCCGGCCTTGATGGCTTCGGCGAATTCCACCGCATTGCGGGTGCCGTCGATATTGGCCACGCGCTGCGATTCGGCATCCGCCGAGAGGTCATAGATCGCCGCGAGGTGGAACAGGTGCGTGACCTTGCCCTTGAGTTTGGCCATGTCGGCCGGCGCGACACCGAGCTTTGCTTTGGCCAGGTCGCCGACGATGGGCACGATGCGCTTCTGGCTGGCGTCCAGCCCCCACCACGGATAAATCGCCTCGAGTTTCTTCAGAGAGCTCTTGCGAACCAGCACGTAAATGGTGCCGTTGCGCTTGAGCAGGTTCTGCACCAGAAATTTGCCGATAAAGCCGGTGGCGCCAGTGACAAAATAAGTCATGGTGGGTTTCCTCAGAGATGGTTTTTTTGTTGGATGGCAGGGGTGGCTCAGCCGCCAAGTCCCGGCTTGCACGCTTCAATATCGCGGCAAGGAATGACTGGTCTTGCGCCGACAACCTTTCGGCAAATCATACACTGGCGAAGCGATTTTCATGGACGCATGCGCGGCTCTTTTCTGACCCGGAGGTCACATGCTGCGATGCAACACGGCAGGGGCGATCGCAGGCATGAATTGCGCCTGAGCGGCCGCGCTGATTAGTGTGAACCCTCTAATTGCCGCGCCTAGACTTTGCCTCAGTCACCAGTGCGTTGCCGCGCACTGCCCCTTTGAACTACATTCAGGAGATTCACCATGGCTACCCGCAAGATCACCCGCAAAGCTCCCGCCAGGAAAACCGTCGCCCGCAAGCCGGTCACCAAGACCGCTGCGCCAAAGGGCGGTGCCGCCAATGACGGCGTGGCCCGCAAAATGGCCTTGGCCGGCCTCGGCGCCGCCAAGCGCGCGCAGGGCGAGGCGCTGAAGGTCTATGGCATGATTTCCCGCGAGACCGAGCGTCTGGGCGTCATGACCAGCGAAGCCGCAAAGACCCTGGCCAGCACCGCCAACCTGTTCGTCAAGGAAGGCCACAAGATCCAGACCGAAGTGAAGTCTGCGGCCGAAGCCAAGGCACGCGAAGTCGCCAAGGAAGTGAAGGCCTTTGCGGCCAAGCAGGAAAAAGTTCTGCGCAAAAACCTGTCGGGCACCGTCAGCACCACGGCGGCCAACGCCAAGGAAGGCATCACCCGTCTCGAACATGTGTTCGAGTCCCGCGTGGCCCGCACCTTGAACACCTTCGGCATCCCGTCGAGCCAGAATGTACGCGAGCTGCAGGCGCGCATGGCTGACTTGCAAAAGGCGCTCAAGGAACTCAACAGGCGCGGCGTCCGCGTCTGATCGCCGGCGTCTTGAGCGAGGTCACGAATCGTGACCGCAGCAATGGCTAGAATGGGGAATATCGATGGGATATTCCCCATTTTTGCAATCAGCGCCGCGCAGACGGTGCCACCAGATAAATAGCTGATCCGCGCATAGGAGTCATCGTGGCCAGATTGATCAAGCCGTCCAACCCGCCGTCCGCGGCGCGTACCGGAGCGAAAAGCCAGGCGCTGGCGAAAAAGCCCGCCGCGCGCAAGGGCACCGCCCGACCGAAGATCGCGCTTGCCATGGCCGGTGGCGGTCCGCTCGGCGCCATGTACGAAATTGGGGTGCTGATGGCGCTGGATGAGGCGCTGGTCGGCCTTGATCTGAACGACATGGACATTTACGTCGGCGTATCGGCGGGCAGTTTCCTCACCGCCGGACTGGCAAATCAGCTCACGCCCACCGAGATTTATCGCCTGTTCATCGATAACGACCGGCGCGCATCGCGCAAAGGTTCGCTCAAACCCGAGTTGTTTCTCGCGCCGGCGATGACCGAGTACGCCAGCCGCATGAAGAGCCTGCCCGGTCTCGCGATGAAAGGCCTGATGCGCCGCATCGCCAGTCCATTCCGTCGCACTACCATGGAGGCGTTCGCGCCCATCACCCGCGCCATCCCGGCCGGTGTGTTCGACAACCATGGCCTGGCGCGATACCTCAGCCATGCCTTCCACGGCACCGGGCGCACCGATGATTTCCGCCAGCTGAAACACACCCTGTATTCGGTGGCGGTGGACCTCGATACCGGCAAGGCGGTCACGTTTGGTGGCCCCGGATTTGACCACGTGCCGATTTCCAAGGCGGTCCAGGCGTCGTCGGCCTTGCCGGGCCTGTTCCCGCCGGTCGAGATCGAAGGCAATTACTACGTCGACGGCGCGCTGCAAAAGACCCTGCACGCCTCGCTCGCGCTGGAGGACGGCGCGGAACTGGTGATCGGCATCAACCCGCTGGTGCCGTTTGACGCCGATGCCGCCAACCGGCGCAGCGGCAAGCGCGGCACCGTGGAGCTGGACAAGCTCATCGACGGCGGCTTGCCGGTGGTTCTGTCGCAGACCTTTCGCACCCTGATCCATTCGCGGATGCACACCGGCCTCGAGAAGTATGCGACCAAGTACAAGAACGCGAGCATCGTGCTGTTCGAACCGAGCAGAGACGATCCCGAGATGTTCTTCACCAACTTGTTCAGCTATGCCTCGCGCAAGCGCGTCTGCGAGCATGCCTACCAGCGTACCCGCCTCGACATTCTGAAGCGGCGCCACGAGCTCGAGCCGGTGCTGGCGCGGTTTGGCATCAGCTTGGACATCGATGCACTCAAGGACGAGAAACGTACCCTGGACCTGCGCGCTTTCAAGCAGCGCCAACCGTCCCGCGACCAGCGCCTCAACGACGCCACCATTGATCTGGCCGATGCCGTCGGCGACCTGGAACGCTGGGTGAAGCGGGTCAAGGCGGCCTGACCCGCTCCGACTCGCATTCGAAACTCCAGCAATGACGCGGCTTCCGGGGCGCTTTTGGCCTGGGAGGCGCGCCAATGCTCGACTTTGCATCTTTGGCATGACACGCCAGCGCGGCAATTTGCTGGTCGGAAACCTGCTTTTGCCCTCGTCTGCCGGCAAAAGTGCGCAGTGTAAGATTCACCCATGAGTGACCCCACCGCCTCGCCGCCATCCCGCTCCGCGCGCACCCGCGAGCGCATTCTCGGAGTGAGTCTGGCGCTGTTCAATGCGCGCGGCGAGGCCAATGTCACCACCGGCCACATCGCCGACGAACTCAACATCAGCCCCGGAAATCTCTACTACCACTTTCGCAACAAGGACGAGATCATCCAACACCTGTTCGCGGATTTCGAACGCGCCATCGACCTGGCGCCGGGGGAGATCGGCGAGGACGGCGTAGGCGATGCGGCGCAGGTGATCGAGGACATGTGGCTGTACCTGCACCTGATGTTCGAACGCATCTGGCAGTACCGCTTTCTCTACCGCAACCTCGATGACCTGCTCAGCCGCGATACCAAGCTGCGTTCGCACTTCAACATCATCGTCGGCCACAAGCGCGACGCGGTGAAGATCATGTGTACGGCGCTGGTGGAGGCGCGTGCCATGGCGGCGTCCGAAGTCGAGATTCAGGCGCTGGCGGAGAATATCCTGGTGGTTGCCACCTACTGGCTCAACTACGAACACCTGCGCGCCAGGCCGCGGGGCAAGTTTGGCGAAGAAACCGATGACGGCCAGCATCTGTCGCGCGGCGTCTATCAGGTCATGTCGCTGGTCGCGCCGTACCTGCAGGGCGCCGCAAAGAAGCATTTGCAACACCTGATGACCAAGTACTCAGAATAATCACGGAGGCGAGCATGGCGAAATGGAGCAAATATCCGCATGACCAGAAGGCGATCACCTATGCGGGTGACGCGCTGAAGAAGCACTGGGATGCATTGCACAAAGGCGATGGCGAAGCCTTTCCCAAGGACGCGCGGCTGCAGGATGCCTGGCGGCAATACCACGCCGGCAATTTTGCCGAGGCTGCGGAGTTGGGCGAGGGCAGCACGGCCGCGCTCAAGGCGACCTCGATCTATGCCACCCACCTCGAGAAGAAGGAGGCCGCCAGGACCAAGCTCTTTCAGGACGCCATGGCCATGGCCACCGACCTGATGAAAGCCGAGCCGAAGAACGCCAATGCGTTTTACCAGTACGGCTATTCCGCCGGGCGCTACAGCCAGAGCATCTCGGTGATGAAAGCGCTGAAGGAAGGCTACGGCGGCAAGATCAAGCACGCGCTGGAAACGGCATTGAAGCTCGACCCCAAGCACGCCGACGCGCACACCGCCCTCGGCGCCTATCAGGCCGAGATCATCGACAAGGTCGGCGCGATGGTCGGCAAGCTTACGTACGGGGCCAGCAAGGACGCCGCCGTCGAGCACTTTGAAAAAGCCCTGAAGTTGAACCCGACTTCGCCGATTGCCCACATCGAATACGCCAACGGCCTGCTGCTGCTGTTCGGCGACAAGGAAGAAGACAAGGCCGTCAAGCTCTATGAAAAGGCGGCGAAGATGAAGGGCCGCGATGCGATGGAAATCCTCGACATCGAAATGGCGCAAAACGAACTGGAAGACTAAGCACTGCTAATGTTTTGACTTTCCCCGGCCTTCGCCGGGGCAGGAACTTCTCTCACACAACATCACCGTTTCCATAAACCATGTCCCCGCCCACCCTCGAATCCATCCGCGCCGCCCACGCGCGCATCAAGCCGCACATTCACCGCACGCCGGTGCTGTCGAGCCATGTCCTCAACCGCAAGGTTGGCGCCGAGATCTACTTCAAGTGCGAGAATTTCCAGAAGGTCGGCGCGTTCAAGGCGCGTGGCGCCTGCAATGCCGTCATGACGCTCAATGACGACCAGGCCAGGCGCGGCGTGGTGACGCATTCCTCCGGCAATCACGGCGCGGCACTCGCCTGGGCGGCCGGGCTGCGCGGCATCAAGTCCACCATCGTCGTGCCGACCAACGCACCACGCCCCAAGAAGTTCGCGATCGAGGCCTATGGCGCCAACATCGTCTACTGCGAACCGAACGTCGCCGCGCGCGAGGCGGCCGTGGCCAAACTGATTGCCGAACACAATCTTGAACTGGTGCACCCCTTCAATGACGAGCGTGTGATGAACGGGCAGGGCACCGCGGCGCTGGAACTGCTCGAAGAGGTGCCGGATCTCGACATCATCATGTCGCCGCTGGGCGGTGGCGGCCTGCTGTCCGGCACGGCGATTGCGGCCAAGGGCATCAGGCCGGGTATCAAGGTGGTTGGCGGCGAACCTGCCGGGGCCGACGACGGCTACCGCTCGTTTTACAGCGGCGTGCGTGTCACCGATGCCGTGCCGAATACGCTTTGTGACGGCTTGCGCACCGGCCTCGGCGACAAGACCTTTGCCATCATTCGCGAAAATGTCGATGGCATCGCCCTGGCCTCGGAAGAAAATATCATTCGCGCCATGCGCACCACCTGGGAACTGCTGAAAATCATCGTCGAAACCTCCTGCTGTCCTCCGCTGGGCGCTATCCTCGAAGGCAACATGGATGGCCACGCCGTGAAAGGCAAGAAGGTCGGCATCATCCTCACTGGCGGCAACGTAGACCTGGACAAACTCCCATGGCAATCCTGAAGACCATCGACAGCCCGAACTCACCGGCGCCGTCCGGCCATTACTCGCCGGCAGTGGTACACAACGGCGTCGCCTACGTTTCCGGGCAACTGCCGCGCGTACCGGGCAAGCCCGCCGACTTCGCCCCAGCCACCATTGAAGAACAGACCCGGCAGGCGCTGGCCAATGCCGAGGCGGTGCTGCTGGCTGCGGGTTCGCGCCGCGACCTGGTGCTGCGCTCGACGCTGTATGTCTCCGACATCGCGTACTGGGCCACCGTGAACGCCGAATACACCGCGTTTTTCGGGTCGCACAAGCCCGCGCGGGCGATCGTGCCGGTCGGAAAATTCAAGAACGGATTCCTCATCGAGATTGACATGATCGCGGCCGTGGCCGGGTGAGGACAGGTTTCATGCATGTGAATTCGGTCGGCATGGTCACCATTGCCCCGACCGCCCCAAATCAAAAACGATGATCGGAAACAAACATGACACCAAGTGATGAGACCTTCCTGCAACTGGCCGCACAACTGGCAGCAGGTGACGAGCAGTTCTATATTTCGATGCAGCGCCGTGGGGTGAAGCGGCCGGATGCGGATGAGATCGCGCTGCCGGTCAAACTGCTGCTGGAGTATTACCGCGTCGTGCGTGAGACTGCTGCGGCGATAGACGCCGGCATTGCGCCGCGCGTAGCGTTCGATCCGGTGACTTCCAAAGAACTGGACTGGACGCCCGGCTAGACCGCGCAGGCCAACAACGCAGCAGCGGCGAAAAGGACTTTGCCCTCAGGCGGTGTTACTGCCGGGCCGCTGCGCCATCGGCCGCGATCTGTGCCGAGTCATGCACCACCACCCCGGTGGCGTCGCTCAGCGCCGCGTTCAGCATGGCTGCGGCAACCACGCTGGCTTCCACCGGCCGGTACTTGCGCATCGCACCCATCATGAGGGGCGCCGCCAGCGAAAACGCGGCGATGCCGACGCGTTCACCCAAGCGCGATTCCTGCCGGTCGCCGACCAGGAATGAAGGCCGGAACAGGTGCAAAGCCTCGAAGCCGATGTCTCGCAGCGCTTCCTCGGTCTCTCCTTTGACGCGGCTGTAAAACACCGCTGATTTCGCGTCGGCACCGATGGCACTTATGAGCAGAAACTGCCTGGCACCGGCACGCCGCGCGGCCTTGGCAAAATTCACAACATAGTCAAAATCCACCAGCCGGAACGCTGCCTGTGAGCCGGCTTTGCGAATGGTCGTGCCAAGGCAGCAATAGGCATCGTCCACGCGCGGCAGCCGCGGCAGATGCGCAAAATCGACGATGAGTTCGTCCAGTTTCGGGTGCGGTGGCAGCGCCGGCTTGCGCACCAGCGCGTGCACCTTGCCGTATTGGTTGCTATCGAGCAGCGCTGAGAGCAGATGCCCACCGGTCAGTCCGGTGGCGCCGGCGATGAGTGCGGTGCGCAATGCCGTGCCGGCTTATTTGCGCAGGCGTTTCAGCGTTTTCTTCGGCGCCGCATCGGTGCCTTCGCCGCCGAAGGCCTTTTCCAGGTCTGCTTCGAATTCCGGGCCATAGGGGCCGAGCAGCGTCTGCAGCACCAAGGTCTCGAATTCCTCGCCGAAGCGGTTGATCACGTTTTCCGGGTCGGGGACCAGACCGGCGTCGGTGATCAGGCCAAATTGCACCTTGCCGTTGTAGGTGAGGATGGACAGGCCCATGCCGATGCCACCGGACTGCGGCACCCAGAAATCGATTTCATCGATTTCGCGGCCGGCGAAGAACAATGGCTTTTGCGGACCGGGCACGTTGGTCATCACGGCCGTGGCGTTGCGGCCGATCAGGCCGCTGATCTGGTCCTGCAAAATCTTCGGCCCCATGCCCACTGCCGAAAGCAGCACGAATGCGACGATCGGCTGTGACGAGCCCTTCAATTCCTTCATGCGCTCGCGCACTTTCATCATGCGTTCGATCGGGTCTTCGATGCCGATGGGCAGATCGACAAACACCAGCCCGAACTGGTTGCCCAGCTCCGAGGCTTTTTCCACCGGCCGCAGGTTTACCGGCACCACGGCACGCAGTTCCACGCCTTCGGTCTTGTCGCCGCGGCGCGCCATGTAATCGCGCAGGGCGCCGGCAGCCGTGGACAGGAGCACATCGTTGATCGAGCATCCCAGCGTCTTGCCGATGATCTTCACCTCCGCCATCGGCAGCGGCTCGCACCACGCCACGCGCTTCTTGCGGCCGAGATTGCCCTTGTAGCGGGTGGGCGAGTCCGGCTGCATCATCGCGATCTTGCGCAACTCGTCGGCCAGTTCCATGCCCTTGGTGGCGAATTCGCGCATGGTGGCCGGGTCCTTGGCGATTTCCAGACCCTGTTCGACGATGCCGCGAGTGAGCTTCATGGCACCCGACCACACGCTGGCCACGGGCTTGCTCACGCTGGTCCAGAAATCCATGTCGGGTGAGGCGGCGCGGGCGCCCTTGTCGCGCGGCCGCGGCTTGATGAGGCTCAGTTCAGCGCTGTCGCCGGTCATGGACAGCATCACGCTGATGAGGGCGATGCCGTCGGCATAGCAGTGGTGGATGCGCGTCAGCAGTGCCGAGCCGCCGCCGTGGTAGTTCTCGACAATATGAAATTGCCAGAGCGGTTTGGTGAAGTCGAGGCCCTCGCTGGCCATGTGGCTGACGTAATCCTCGAGTTCCTTCTTGCCGGCGCGCGGCGGCAGCTTGGCGCGTTTTAGATGGTGGCGGATGTCGAACTTGTCATCGTTCTCCCACCAGGCGCCAGTCGGGTCCTGCACCGCTTTCTGCTTGAAGCGCGGGAACGACAGGAAGCGCTGCTCCAGCGTGTCCTGCACTTTCCTGAAATCGAGTTTTTCCTTGAACACCATGATGCCGACAATCATCATCAGATTGGTCGGGTGTTCCATTCGCAGCCACGCGGTGTCAACACCGGACATGCGTTCGCGATTCAGCAGGGACATGCCGGGGATGTGGGGAATGTTGACCATAAATGGATGAGCGGCTGTTCTGGTTTTGGTATCTGCTTGGCCAAACCGGCTCGAATGCGACCTCCCGCCGATCCGAAAAGCAGCCCTCCTGGTAACGAAACCGGCGCGTTGCGCCCGAATTTGCCGCGCCATGTCGATTCCGTTACAGTTACTTTAGCCTTAGTTTTCCCTCGTGGAAAGCCCTTGAATCCGCCAAATAACAAGCTTCTGGAGGAGTTTCCCGATGTCAGATGTCAAAAAGCAGTTCGAAAAAGCCGCCAAAGATGTAACCAAGGCCAAGACCGATCCCGGCAATGACATGAAGCTGCGGCTTTATGCCCACTACAAGCAGGGCAGCGAAGGTGATGTCACTGGCGATAAGCCCGGTTTTACCGATTTCGTCGGGCGCGCCAAGTACGACGCCTGGGCCAAGCTCAAGGGCACCTCCCAGGAAGACGCCATGAAGGCCTACGTCAAGCTGGTGGAACGCGTCCTGCGCGAATAGGCGGCACCGGCGCCGGCCGGAGGCGCCCAAGAAAAAGCCCCGGCATCTTGCGAAACCGGGGCGAAACGTCCTGTTGATCTAGGACGAGGAGGAGACTTCCGTACCCGTCAGACGGATACGCCTTGCAATCCTTACTTGCGCTTGGCAGCGGGCTTCTTCGCAACCGGCCTGGCGGCTTTTGGCGCCACTTTCTTCGCTACCGGGCGTGCTGCGGAACGCTTTTCCTTGGCGAGCAATGCGCGCACGCCTTCGGACAACTCGGCCACCTGCCGCGACAGCGCTTCGACGTCCTTGCTGGTCAGCACACCCAGGCGGTTGAGGGAATTGTGTACGCGGGTTTCGAATACCTGCTCGAGCTTGTCAAACTTGCCGGTGGCTTTTTCCAGCGTGCGGTTGGCCTGTTCACGGGCGGTCTCGATGGTGGCTTCGGCGACATGGCGGGTGCTCTTTTCAATCGCCTCGCCCTGCTTCACCAATGTGTCAAAGACCTTCCGGCCTTCGTGCTGTGCCTTGGCGAACGCACCGAGGCCGGCCAGCCAGATCTGCTGCGCCGATTCCACAACCTGCTTGGTCGTCGGCTGCTCGCCGAGGGTTGAGGCCATCGCTGACAACTTGCCTGCGAAATCGCTCGCGGGTTTGGCCGATTTTGCTGACTTCACGGTTTTCTTCAGACGGGTTGCCATGTTCTTGTGCTCCTGGAGGTTAGGTGTTCGGGGTTTCATGCAGACCGCGGTGCCGGCAGGCACATCAGCGCGGTTGCGAAACGGGGAATGCTTGAACTCTAGGCGGGATTTTTAGAGTAAACACACTATTGGCCCCGCCGTGGCTCGGGGGGAGCAACCAGCTCCTGGATCGGGTTCGCCAAAGCGGCATTCGGAACCAGTCGGAATTTGCCGGCTGCGTACGCTAATATGGTCAAAAAATCCGGTCTGCGGCCTGATCGCCAGGCCATTCACATCATCAGAGGAGCGCTGCTTGAATTCTGCCGTCGAACGCATCTGGCTCAAGTCCTACCCCGAAGGCGTCCCCGCCGACATCAATCCCGACAGCTACTCGTCGATCAACGACGTCTTCAACCAGGCGTGCGGGAAGTTTGCCGACCGGCCCGCCTTCACCTGCATGGGAAAGTCACTGACCTACCGGCAGCTGGACCGGCGCGCGCGGGATTTCGCGGCTTACCTGCAGAGCGTGCTGAAGCTGCAAAAGGGTGAGCGCGTGGCGCTGATGATGCCCAACATCCTGCAGTACCCGGTGGCGGTTTTCGGCGTCCTGCGCGCGGGACTGGTGGTGGTGAACTGCAATCCGCTGTACACGCCGCGGGAACTGGAACACCAATTGAAGGATTCGGGCGCCAAGGCCATCGTCATTCTCGAGAATTTCGCGACCACGCTCGAACAGGTGATCGCCAAGACCGACGTCACCCACGTCATTACCACGCAGGTCGGCGACTTGCTCGGGTTCCAAGAAAAAAGCCGTGCCGCCATGGAACCTGCCTGGCGCCGTGGCCATCAATACCGCCCTGTCCAAAGGCGCCTCGGCGCCGTTCACCGCGCCGAGCGTGACCGGTTCGGACATTGCCTTCCTGCAGTACACCGGGGGTACCACGGGCATTTCCAAGGGGGCGATGCTGACCCATCGAAACCTCGTGGCCAACATGGAGCAGGTGGGTGGCTGGACCGGCGGGCGCCTCGAAGAAGGCAAGGAAGTGGTGATCCAGCCCTTGCCGCTGTATCACATCTTCGCGCTCAGCTCGAGCCTGGTCTTCATGAAGGGCGGCGGCGACAACGTGCTCATCGCCAATCCGCGCGACATCGACGGCTTCATCAAGGAACTCAAGATCCGTCGCTGGAATGTGCTTACCGGCGTCAACACGTTGTTTAATTCGCTGCTGCACCATCCGCAGTTCGCAAGCATCGATTTCAGCCACATGAAGCTGGCGCTGGGAGGCGGCATGGCGGTGCAGCGCGCCGTGGCCGAAAAATGGAAGGCGGTCACCGGCATGCCGCTGATCGAGGCCTATGGACTGACGGAAACCTCACCCGGGGCGTGCATCAATCCGATGACGCTTACCGATTTCAACGGCTGCATCGGCCTGCCGATTTCATCGACCATCATGACCATCCGCGATGACGACGGCAACATCCTGCCGATGGGGCAAGCCGGTGAAATCTGCATCCAGGGCCCGCAGGTGATGCTGGGCTACTGGCAGCGGCCGGAAGAAACCGCCAAGGTGACCACCCCCGACGGCGCCTTCAAGACCGGCGACATCGGCGTGATGGACGAGCGCGGCTACTTCAAGATTGTCGATCGCAAGAAAGACATGATCCTGGTCTCGGGTTTCAATGTGTATCCAAACGAGATCGAGGATGTGGTCGCGACCTGCCCGGGCGTGCTGGAAGTTTGCGCGGTAGCGGCTCCGGACGAAAAATCGGGTGAAACGGTGCGCGTGGTGATCGTCAAGAAAGACCCCGACCTGAATCGCGACAAGGTCATTGAGCACTGCAAGGCCAACCTGACGGGCTACAAGGTGCCCAAGATCGTTGAGTTCTGGTCCGACCTGCCCAAGACAAACGTCGGCAAAGTGTTGCGGCGCGAGGTCAAGAACACGCCGGTGAAGGCGGCTTGAAAGCGCCCGCGGCAAAGGAACCGTACGATGCCGCGGCCAGCATGCGCCGCAACCTGGAAGAACGCACCGGCAAATCGTTCGCCGCGTGGGTGCATGTCGCGCGCAGCCTCGGTACCGGCAGGCACAGCGACATCGTTGCGTACTTGAAGGCCGAGGGCCCGATGGGGCACGGCTATGCCAATGCCATTGCCCACGCGGCTCGCTCGCCCGACACGGTCGCCGAGGAAAATCCAGTCGATGCCATGTTCGCCGGCGCCAGGCGCGAACTTCGACCGATCTACGATGCCATTGCCAAGACCGTCGGCACCTTCGGGCGCGACGTTGAGTTCGCGCCGAAAAAAGGCTACATGAGCCTGCGCCGCGCCAAACAGTTCGCACTGATCGAACCATCGACGGCCACACGCATCGACATCGGCATCAAGCTCAAGGACTCGCCGCCGGCAGGCAAGCTTGAGGCGGCCGGAACCTGGAACGGCATGGTCAGCCATCGGGTGCGCATCACCTCGCTGGACGACTTCGATCTCGCCGTCAAAGGCTGGCTGAAGCAGGCGTACGACCAGGCGGGTTGATGGGACTGTTTCGCGCACTTGCACTGATCGGCATCGGCCTGTTGGCGATCGGCTACGCGGGCAAGTCGATGCTGGCCGGCGCCATCGACCTGGGCGGCAAGCGTGGCGGCAGTTACGTCGTCACCTTCGCCGACGACCGTGGTGTATTCCTGTTCGGACTGGCGTTCATGCTAGTGCTGGGTGTGGGCGCCGTGATGGTCGGCTGGCGCGCGCTCACCCGCGATGAGGACGGCGGGTAGGCGGACAGGTTGGGATGGGCGGCATTTGCGCGCGTTTGCCGCGGCGGGCCGCTCATCGGAATGGTGGGTAAGTGACCGACGTAGAATGCATCAAGGTCAAGGACACGCCGCCGGCAGGCAAGCTTGAGGCGGCCGGAACCTGGAACGGCATGGTCAGCCATCGGGTGCGCATCACCTCGCTGGAAGACTTCGATCTCGCCGTCAAAGGTTGGCTGAAGCAGGCGTACGACCAGGCGGGTTGACATGGGCTGTGGCGTGCGCTGAAGCGACATGTCGCCGCGCAACCACCGCAAATCCCTCCCGCCTCCCTTTAGAAAAGGGAGGAGTGGACTGCGCCTGTGGGTGAAGCTGCGCAATATCGCGGAGATTGCGTTTTTCAGTGTGCCCAGGCTTTGCAAGCGGGCACGATGTGCTCCTCCCTTTTCTAAAGGGAGGGGGGAGGGATTTGCGGTGATCGCCTCTGCGCCGTGCTGCGTCAAGGCAGCCGAATCTCACCCCGCCCGATCTCGATCACCCGCCCGCTGACATAGATCCCGCCTGCCGCATCCACGCACAACCCGAGGTGGCAGGGCCGACTTACCGCGGCGCCTTGCTCGATGGCGAATTGCACGGGGTGCTCGTTGCGGCTGAGGAACCATCCTCCGAGGTTGGCCGTTGCCGAGCCCGTTCCCGGGTCCTCGATGATGCTGCTGTGCTTCATGAAAAAGAATCGCGACAGCAGCATGCCCGACCCGTTGTGCGCGAATACGTAGGCCATGGAGCGGCCGATATCGCTACTGACCGCACGCAGCTGATCGGCAAGCGGCGCGGCGCGGCGCACGGCGTCCGGGCTGGCCAGCGGCACGATGAGCTGGTCGGATCCGGTGTTGACCCAGCGCGCGCCGTCGAGCACGTCGGCCTCGTCGAGTCCGAGCATCGTGGCCAGCCGGGCACGCGAAAAACCGGGATCGCGGCTGCTCGGCGGGTTGGCGGTCAGTGTCCACACGTCTCCGGCTGCGGAAACCGGAATGCGGCCCGCCTTCATCTCCAGCGCCAGCTTGTCCCCGGCGTCGCGCAGCTCACGCACCACGTGCGCCGAGCCCAATGTCGGGTGCCCGGCGAACGCCATCTCGAACGTGGGCGTAAAGATGCGCACGCGGGCGGTGGCACCCTCGGCCGGCAGGATGAAGGTAGTTTCGGAAAGGTTGAACTGCAGGGCCAGCGCCTGCATTTCCGCGTCACTGAGACCCTCGCCAGACTCGAACACGCACAGCGGATTGCCACCGAACACGGATTCGGCGAACACATTGACGATTCGATAAGGATAGTTGCGCATCTTTTTGCCGGTTGTGATGTCTGATAATCGGAATTCTGCATCAAGCGGCGCCGCTGAAACCGTTGGCGGGCCGATTGCGTACGTGCCTGCAAGGTGTGTTCGCCTCAAACGACCAATCTGACTGCCGCGCCACCTGTTTTGTTCGACCTCAAGGAGTAATCGTTGTGACCCGAAAGTTCAGCACGTTTTTCGCACTATGCCTCATAGGCCTGTCCGCGCTGGCCAGCACCTTGTCTCAGGCGCAGCCTGCCAAGCAGGCGTCGCCGACGACGGCGCGCATCGTCTTCGCCGGTGGCTGCTTCTGGTGCATGGAGCCGCCGTTCGATGTCCTGCCGGGCGTACTCAAGACCATTTCCGGCTATATCGGCGGCAGCAAGAAAGACCCCACCTACCAGGAGGTCTCCAGCGGCACCACCGGCCATACCGAAGCAGTGGAGATCACCTTCGACCCGTCCAGAGTGACGGTCGAAAAACTGCTGGATGTGTTCTGGCGCAACATCGACCCGACCGAGAAAAACGGCCAGTTCTGTGACCACGGCACCCAGTACCGCACTGGTATTTTTTATGTCGACGAAGCCCAGAAGAAAGCCGCCGAGGCGTCCAAGGCCGCGCTGGAAAAGTCCAAGCCCTTCAAGGGCGCCATCGTCACCGAGATCACGGCAGCCACGCAGTTCTACCCTGCCGAGGAATATCACCAGGACTACTATCAAAAGAATCCGGTGCGCTACAAGTTCTACCGCAATGGCTGCGGCCGTGACGCACGCTTGAAGCAACTGTGGGGAAGCGCGGCCGGCGGTCACTAGCGGCGGGCCGATTGCGCCGGGCAGGGCATCGGCCTACCATGCCTCCACCGCTCAACGGAGGAGGCCGATATGAACAAGAAATTTGTGGTGTCGTCGCTGGTGATGGCGTTTGCCGCGTTGATGGCAGGCTTCGTGGTGCATGGTCTGCTGCTGCAAGGCGACTACCTGCGCCTGCCGAACATTTTCCGTCCGGAGTCCGAGGCGCAGGGCTACTTCGGCTTCATGCTGCTGGCGCATCTGCTGATCGGCATCGGCCTCACATGGGTCTATCGTCGCGGCCATGAGGCGGGGAAGGGTGTGCTGGTGCAGGGTTCGCGCTTCGGCCTCGCCATCATTGTGCTGACGGTGATCCCGACCTACCTCATTTACTTTGCCGTGCAGCGCCTGCCGTCGGACCTGGTCGCCCAGCAGATCGTGTTTGACTCGATCTGCATGATCGGGCTGGGCGTGTTGGTGGCGTGGCTCAACAAATCAGGCTGAAACAGCCAAAGTCAAGCACTGGCGCGGCTTCCGGGGCAAAAGTGCCCGGAGAGCCGCGCCGATGCTGGTGTTTCAATGCCTTGTGCTGGTGCTGTGAACCGCTATCGCTATGGCGGCAGGCGCAGGCCTGAGCGTGCTTTCGCGACGGAGACGTCGGCGGCATTCACGGTGCCCGATCGATCGAGGTCGAACATGAAGGCGGTCGATGCCGACTGAGTGTTGCGCGCTTTGATGGCGCTCAGGTCCGATGCGCTGACCGAGCCCAGGCCGTTTACATCGCCAACCAGGAAACCGATTGTGGCTTGCGCAACATAGGCGCCGCCGTTGATGGCATTGACGCTCACCAGCGCACGCGAATTGTCCGGCACGCCGGTCAGCGTGACTGTCACGATGTTTGAGCCGTCCGCCGTGGCGCTGGCCGATCCGATGACGACATTGCCGGTGGTAACCACGCTGGCGGCGCCAACGCTGTTTACCGGCACATTGAACTGGAAGCGTAGCAGATGGCCGCCGGAATTGGTGCGCGGCTCCACGGTAATCGCGCCGCCGAGCGGCGTGGCGAACTGTACGGGCAAGTCCCTGTCGCCGGCGGCGCCGTGGTTCTTGCGCGAGGTCACGCCGATGAGCGAGACCGGCGCTGCCGCCGTGGGCGTCACGGCGGCGCTGGCCGAGGCCACGCTGTCGCCGTTGATGTTGGTGGCCTTTACCGAGCAGGAATACAGGGTGCCGTTGGTGAGCGGGCTGACAACGATGGGCGACGCCGTCCCCGACACCGCCGTGCCGCCGGTCCCGGCGCAGGTTGCCGTGTAACCAGTCACCGGTGAGCCGCCGTTGTTGGCTGGGGGCGTGAAACTGATGACGGCGAGGCCGCTGCCGGCGGTGGCCGTCACGCCGGTGGGCGCATCGGGCGGGTTGGCCGCGACACTGAATACGGCCGTCACGGTTGCCGCTGCCGAAACCGGGAAGGTGCAGGGCGCGGTTCCCGCGCAGCCGCCGCCGCTCCAGCCGGCGAATACCGAATTGAGGCCCGCGGCGGCAGTCAGTGTCACGCTGGTGCCGAAATCAAAGGCTGCCGAACAGGTCGCTCCGCAGGAAATTGTGCCGGGTGAGGACGTTACCGTGCCGGCGCCCGCACCGGACTTGATCACGCTGATCGTGAACTGCTGCAGCGTGAACACGGCGGTCACCGTGGTGGCCGCATTGACCGTCACGTTGCAGGTTCCGGTGCCGGCGCAGCCGCCGCCGCTCCAGCCGGTGAACGTGGAGCCAACCGCAGGCGATGCAGTCAGTGCAATCATGGTGCCGGGCGCGACGCTTTCGGTGCAATCGATGCCGCAGGCAATGCCGGTGCCCGTCACGGTGCCAGCGCCAGTGCCGGACGGGGTCACGGTCAGCGTTACGGGTAGAAGGGTAAACGTTGCCGTGACGGTCGTTGCCGCGTTCACGGTAACGCTACAGGTGCCGGTGCCGGTACACCCGCCACCGCTCCAGCCCGCAAACGAGGAGCCGACGCTTGGCGTAGCCGTCAGTACCACAAGGGTGCCAAAGTTGACTGTTTCAGTGCAATCCACACCGCAGTTGAAGCCGGTGCCGCTCACGGTGCCGCTACCCGTCCCGGATTTAGCCGAGGTCAGGATGAACTGCTGAAGCGTGAACACGGCGGTCACCGTGGTGGCCGTATTCACCGTCACGTTGCAGGTTCCGGTGCCGGCGCAGCCGCCGCCGCTCCAGCCGGTGAAGGTAGAACCGGCCGATGGCGAGGCGGTCAGCGCAACGATGGTGCCGGGCGCGACGCTTTCGGTGCAGTCGACGCCGCAGGCAATCCCGGTCCCCGAGACGGTGCCGGCGCCGTTGCCGGATTTTGTAACTGTCAGCGCGACTGGCAGCAGGGTGAAGGTGGCGGTGACGTTGATGAGTCCCGTAACTGATACCGTGCACGTGCCGGTTCCGGTGCAGCCTCCACCTGTCCAGCCAGCAAACGAAGAGCCGGCAAGCGGGGCGGCTGTGAGGGTGACCGATGCGCCATTGCCGAAGGCGCTGTTACACGTGGCGCCGCAGTTGATACCTGCCGGATTCGAGGTCACCGTGCCGGCCCCTGCCCCTGCCTTGGCGATTGCAATGCTGAACAGCGCATCAAATGTCGCCGTGATCGTCGTTGCCGTATTCAATGTCGTCGTGCAAGTGCCGGTACCGGTGCAACCACCGCCGCTCCATCCGGCAAATGTTGAGCCGACGGCGGGAGTCGCGGTAAGCGTCACTGCGGTTCCGCCTGGAACGTTGACACTGCAGGTTGCGCCGCAGTTGACTCCGGAGCCGCTGACCGTGCCGGTACCGGCGCCTGCACGTGCAACGGTCAGCGTAACGGGGGGAAGTACAACGTCGTCGATCCACGCGGCATCCGAACCAGATGTGACCTGTTCGTCTTTTTCGTATGACCATGTAAACGTATGCGCACCCGCCGCCACCGGAATCGTCACCAGTGTCCACGTCGAAATATTGCCTGATGCGCCGAATCCACCGTTTCCACCAGGTCCGTTGCAATTCCCCATTTGCGATTGTTCAGTCGTGTCGACCAAAAACCTCAGGCAGTCATAGCCGTTCTCGCTGCTTACGTTGTAGTAGAAGCTGACGTTTCCGGCCTGATAGTTACCCGAGATGCTGACTTGTGCTTTGTTGGCGTTGGCCGCGCCAGGTTGCGCAGCGTCCAGCATGGGATTCGATTTCAAGCTGCATGTGCCGGTTCGCTTTCGGTCGGTCGCAGAGGACCAAGCCGCGTTTGCGGTTCCGGGAACAGTCCATCCGCTCGGAAGCGCGCAGTTGGCGGGAAACTCGGGAGGGTCAAAAGTAGCGACGATTGTTTTGGTGGTAGACATGGTCACCGTACAGGGCGCTGTGCCGGTGCATCCGCCCCCCGACCAGCCCACAAACACGAAGCCTGGGTCAGGTACAGCGGTAAGGGTAACCATTGTGTTGGTCGCGAATGTTGCCTGGCAGGTTGCGCCGCAATTGATGCCTGCCGGGGCACTGGTGACCGCGCCGGTTCCCGATCCTGCTTTGCTTACCGTCATCGTATAGCTGCCGGCCGGCGTGCAGTTGCCGCCGATGCTGCCGGTGCCATCGATTCGAAATGTCGCTGTTGCTGCACAACCTGCGCTGATATAGAAGGTGGTTGGCGTCGCATTGCCCAGCGTGACGTTTGCCATTGGAACACCACCGACATACAGCGGGGGCTGAAAGGAAAGCCCACCCGCCGCCGAATAAGGCCCGATACCCGTGTTCGGCGTGCGAACGGTACCCGCGCGTAGTTCGTAAAGCCCCGCAGGCAACGAAAGGCTGAAGAACCCTGTGGCTTGCGAGCGGAAGTCAGAGACGATGCTGTAGACCTTGCCGGTTGTCGTCTCGGTCGCCCAGAGGTTGGCGCCTCGCACAGCGGTGACGCCGTCCGCCAGCACAAAGTTGCCGCTGATTTGCCCGTAAACGGAAGAGAAACTTGGATCGGGATAAAGAGTGCTGATGAATGCTTCGTCGTCTTCGTGCAGTGTTTGAGTGCTTCGAAATGCGGTCGGATACATGAGCGGGAAGTTGGACTGCGCCAGTCCCTGGTCTGCGTCCAGTTGTGTGTGTCCTAGACCGATCAGGTGCCCAATTTCGTGCGCGGTAACGTTCGTCATCGTCGTGTCGGACGTATTCAGGAAACCGCTAATAATCGCCTGCCCCTCGGTGTACTGGCAGGTTGGCGCGAGCGAAAATGACGAGCCTGCGAACCCGACCACGCTGCTCTTCTGGTTCGCGCCTAACAAAAGGTCAATCAGCGAACCATCCGTATCGTAGATAACCGGGAAGATCCCGTCCGAGGTATTGTTGTAATACGTCAGGTAATTGGCGGTGGTGATATCGACCGGTAGATCAGCGCCGCGACTGAGTGTGATGGATGATGTGCTGCTGTTGGTCCACATCGCAAGTGCGTTGGTGACAAGAACGTCAGCCTGCGCCTTTGATCGTGTTCCGAGTGGGCCGATATCGTAACTTAGCGAAATCGTGCCCGCTCCCGGGTACTTCACCAATGACCGGGAAGCATCATTGCAGACTGCCAGCGGACCGGCAGCGTGCGTGGCACCCGTAGCAAGTGCGAAGCAAATGGCCAAGCAGCGCAAGACTTTCATGGCTTGTTCACCAGGCTGGAGCTGCGGGCACGAGTGGCCTGCTTCAGTTCATCCAGCGCCAGTCTTCTGGCCTGCGCGGGTCTGGCGCTGACACCATCGCCGGCGGACTCCGAAGCCGATCTGAGACTGCTGCCGTTGCTTGCCATTTTTCCGGCGTCGGTCTGTTCGACGGTAAATCTTCCTTGCGACAAGCCTATCGGACTTGAAAACCCCGCCGAAGAAACGCCTGCGAGGTAGACGACATATTCCTGTCCGACCACAAACGTCGGTATCCCTTGCGCTTGATAGGACTGTTCCCCCCCGGCGAGCGTGCCGCCAATTTGCTTGATAGTGTGCGTGGCCTTTGCATCCCCTTTCAGGACATCTCTTACATCGAAGGAAGTGTAAGTCACGATCAAGTTCGTTACCGGGTCGCGTTCCGTACGGTTGCCGGTGCAAATGCCATGAATGACGACGGGAGCGTTATCAATGATTTCATTCAATGACATCGGCAAAACCGTGGTTGCATGAGATATGGGCTGCAGCAGGCAAAACAACACCGGCAACACTACGATTTGCAACGCGTTGCGCCAGTTGCCAAAACGCGCGTTTGAGATTTGCATGGCGGGCCTCGAATATCGTGAAGAGCACTGCGCACCGATTACATAATCAATTCTAAGCCATGCCTTTTTTTGAAGTGTAGGAAACTTGTCACATTCGGTATGCGGTATTCCGGGTGAAACCGGGGGGTACGACATTCTCGCGGGGTGAATGCAAAATCTGCGCGGCTTGGAATCCTGCCTACAGTTGGACCAACGCGGTGGAAGTGGATTACCTGTTTCGGTTTTGAGTGGAATTGGGCGCGCGAGGCACGCGACGGTGATACGCAACCAGCGTCGGCATGGCCGCGTACACCACCAGCATGACCAGATACACACTGCCGGATATCGGGTCGCGGCTGGCGAGATAGCTGGCGAGGGATTGGTCCTGAAGCAGCAATGCCAGGGTCAGTTCGGCACCCAGCAGCAGCGCCAGCCCGATGACCCCGGCGGCGCCGCTTCCGGACAGGGCAGGAGCCAAACTAAATCGCCGTACCAGGAATCGGGCGGCCAACAGGATCACGACGAACATTACCGGCATTTCCAGCAGCTCGGCCATGCGCTCGCCCAGCCGTGGAACCAGCAAGGGCACGCGCACCATACCCAAGAGGAATCCCGCGCCGAATACCATCGCGAAGTAGGTAAGGCCGGCGCGAAGGGCGCGCTTCATGGGAGTTCGTTTGAGGCGGTTTATAGGTCGTCGAGGACATTATCCCGCTGCGGCGTGCGCGGATGCGCCGCGAATTTTGGCGGCAGGCGATAATGCGTCTGTCGCACCGCCGCCGGAGGGCGTGAATTCGCGACCAAAATGTCAAACACCAGCATTGGCGGGACTCTCCGGGCATTTTCGCGGATTCAAGTACGAGTCCCGACACGCGGTGGGCGGTTGAATGCTACCTCGTATGGGGTCAGGAAGCCGAGACATTTCCTTGGCCTGTGGTTGTATTTTTCCTGTAGACGCCTGACCTTGGCCGGGGTGAGG
>JBGATH010000036.1:0-50885 GCA_044229235.1 Usitatibacteraceae bacterium | reverse complement strand
AAGTCCAGCATTGGCGGGCATCCCAGGCCGAAATTGCCCGGAACACCGCGCCAATGCTAGTGTTCTTAAGTTGGTTGCAGAACCAGGAAGTCTGCCACCGGCGCCAGGGGAATTTCCTCCAGCGACTCGGCGATGGCCGCCCGCATGCGCGCACCGGCGTCGGCATCCACTGGTGTGGCGAACGCGGTCGCCCGTGCTGCGGCACTCGGCCACTGCGCGTAGCCGTACCAGATACCGTCCGTGCCCTGATGAAGCCGCGATCCCAGTGAGCCGCGCTGTTCGCGCAGCAAGCGCGTGATCTGCGACCAGGCCTCGATGAACTGCGCCTCCATGCCGGCCTTGAGCCGCCAGCGGTAGATCACGGCGAAGCCGGCGCCGGTGCTCAACGCCGCGCCGCCTTGAACAAGCGAAAAAAATTCTCGGTGGTGGCGCGGGCCACGGCTTCGAGCGGCATGCCGCGCAATTCGGCGATGTGTTCGGCGACATGCTTCACATACCCGGGTTGGTTCATCTTGCCGCGGTGCGGGGCCGGCGCCAGGTAGGGCGAATCGGTTTCAATCAGCATGCGCTCCAGCGGAACCTGTTTCGCTACTTCCTTCAGTTCTTTCGCGCTCTTGAAGGTGACGATGCCCGAGAACGAAATATGGAAATTCATGGCCAGTGCGGCGTCGGCAATTTCCTGTGACTCGGTGAAGCAGTGCATTACGCCCCCGACTTCCGCTGCGCCCTCCTCCTGCATCAGCCGTAGCGTATCGGCGGCGGCGTTGCGGGTATGGATGACGAGCGGCTTGCCGGTTTCGCGCGCCGCGCGGATGTGCGTGCGAAAGCGCTCGCGCTGCCAATCCAGCGGCTCCGGCAGGCGATAGTAATCGAGGCCAGTTTCGCCGATGGCCACCACTTTCGGGTGGTCGGCCATTTGCAGCAGTTCCCGCAACGAGGCCTCGTGATCGTCCACCTGTTCGTCCGGATGCACGCCGGCCGAGCACCAGATGTGATCGTGCTGCTCGGCAACGGCGCGGACCGCCGCAAACGTTTTCAAGGTCGTTGAAATCGTCAGCGCGTGGCTGACGCCGTTCTCTTTCATGAGGGCGAGGACGCTGTCGCGATCGCTGGTGAGTTCGGGAAAATCGAGGTGGCAATGGGAGTCGATGAACATGACGCAATTATCGCACTGGCTATAATTGGGCCATGAAAACACTCAAATCCGTCTGCCTGTTCTGCGGTGCCAGCCCCGGTGCCGATCCCGCGTTCAGGGATACTGCAGTCGCGCTGGGTCGCGAGTTTGCCCACCAGGGAATCCGCCTTGTTTATGGGGGTGGCAGCGTGGGTCTGATGGGCGTTGCCGCCGATGCCTGTCTCGAGGCTGGCGGCGCCGTGACGGGTGTGATTCCTCGGCTGCTCATGGAAAAGGAAGTCGGCCATCCTGGCGTGTCCGACATGCGCGTGGTGGAGACCATGCACGAACGCAAGGCGCTTATGACGCAACTGTCCGACGGCTTCATCGCCATCCCCGGCGGCTATGGCACGCTCGATGAACTGTTCGAAGCCCTCACCTGGCAACAGCTGTCGTACCACCGGCTGCCGGTCGCCGTTCTCAACGTGTCCGGCTACTACGATCACCTGCTCAAGTTCCTGGATCATGCGCGCGACCAGCGCCTGCTGCGCGACATGCACCGCGACAGCCTGCTGGTGGATACGGCCTTGGCACCGCTGCTTGAGCGGATGCGGCAGTTCACGCCACCGGATAACAACAAATGGCTCGACCGCGCCGCGGTCGAAATGAAACCCTGAACCCGCGTCCGTAGCGGCTACAGGGTATGAGTCGGCCGGTCGGATTTGATGACCGGCGCGAGGATGCCCTCGATCTTTTTCTTGAGTTCCTTGCCGACGTCGTTTTCCGGCAAGCGGATGCCGACGCCCTGCGGCCGGTTGCCCTGCGCATGCGGCGGATTGATCCAGGCTACGATCCCCGACAGCGGCACCTTGGTCGGTTCATCGAGAAATGTCAGCACGACAAGAATTTCATCGCCTACCTTATGGGCGCGCCGCGATTCCATGAACAGGCCGCCGCCCTTGAGGAGCGGCATCCAGGCTGCGTACAACGCGCTCTTGCCCTTGAGATTGAGCGAGATGACGTCGGGGCGCTTGAATGTGGCGGTGGCTTCGGTGCTCATGTGGACGGACTGTTCGCGGGGCGGATGGCCTGAGAATACGACAGGAGCAACTGTTCCAGCAAGAGGCGCGCGTTCAACGGATGGTGAACGCTGCGGCGCGCCTGCCGCAACTGCGACTCGTAGCGAAACAGCGTCGGCAGATCGAGGCGCGTGGCAAAACGCGAGATGGCCGCCTTCTGGTCTGGGTGATAGCGCACCGCGCCTGTGAGGCGCGAAAGCGCCAGATCGCTCACCCAGGTCTGCAGCCAGGTCACCACGCTCTGCAGGTCGCCCTTTTCGAACGCCTGCGCCGTGGCCAGGTAGTCGGCGTTGGCATCCGCCAGCGCGCCGATGAACTGGTGGCGCTGCTGCTGATAGCCGGGATCGGCGAAGGCAACGGCGTCGAGTGGCGCGCCACCGGCCTGGGCCAGCGCGATATCCGGCGCCGATACGCCCTGCGCATCGAGCCATGCCAATGCATCTGCATGTTGCGGCATCGGTGCCATGACCCGCTGGCAGCGGCTCTTGATGGTCGCCATCAACCGGCCGATGCTATCGGTCACCAGCAGTATCGAGGTGCGCGGCGGCGGCTCTTCAAGGGTCTTGAGCAAGGCGTTCGCGGCGGCAGCATTCATGGCTTCCGCTGGATGCACCAGCAACACGCGAAATCCATCCCGGTGGGTGGACAAGGTCATGAAATCGGCAATGTCCCGCACCTGCTCGATCTTGATTTCCTTGCTCTTCTTTTTTTCGCGCGCATCCGCATCGACGGCATCCTCGCCCTCGGCCGCATCTTCGGCGAGCGCCTCAGGGATCAGTTCCCGGAAGTCCGGGTGATTGCCATCGGTGAACCACTTGCAGGCGGCGCATTCTCCGCAGGCAATGCCCTGCTCCGCCGCTTCGCATAGCAGCGATTGCGCAAGCGCGCGCGCGAAATCGACCTTGCCGATGCCGGTTCGCCCATAAATCAGCAAGGCGTGCGGCAGGGAGGTGCGACGCGCCAGCAGTTCGCGCAGCGTGGCCTCCTGCCAGGGAAGTACGGCGATCGTCACAACGCACCGATCAGCGTGGCGAGTTCGGCCTGAATGGCCGCAAGGTCGCGCGCCGAATTGATGACTTTCATGCGCCCGCGTTCCGCCTCCGCGCGCGTCAGGTAGTTGGCGCGGACCCGCGCAAAAAACTCACCCTGCTCGCGCTCGAATTTATCCGGGTCCGGGGTGTTGCGGGCGAGCCGCTCGCGGGCCACTTCCAATGGCGCATCAAACAACAGGGTGAGGTCCGGTTGCAGGTGCCGATGCACCCATTGTTCAATATCGGCAACGCGCTCTGCCGGCAGGCCGCGTCCGCCGCACTGATAGGCGTAGGTCGAATCGGTGAAGCGATCACAAACGACCCAGGTGCCTGCAGCCAGTGACGGCTCGATGATCCTCGCCAGCTGTTCCCGGCGCGAGGCAAACATCAGCAGCACCTCGGTTTCCGCGTGCATGCTTTCATGCAGTAGCAGCGACCGCAATTTTTCGCCTAGTTCCGTGCCGCCCGGCTCGCGCGTTGACAGCACCTCGAAACCGCGTTGGCGAATGCGCTGGCAGATGAACTCAATGTGCGAGGACTTGCCCGCGCCATCAATGCCCTCAAGGGTGATGAACTTGCCGCTTATGGCCATCGCAATTCGTTACCTTCCAAGCTGGAATTTGGCAACCGCACGATTGTGCTCGTCAAGTGTGCGTGAGAAATAGTGACTGCCATCTCCCTTGGCGACGAAGTATAGCCGGTCGGATGCGGCCGGATTGACCGCGCCCATCAACGATCCCCAGCCAGGCATGGCGATCGGCGTTGGCGGTAGTCCATCGCGCGTGTAGGTGTTGTATGGCGTGTCGGCAGACAGGTCGCGCTTGCGTATGTTGCCGTCAAAACTGCGGCCCATGCCGTAAATCACCGTGGGGTCGGTCTGCAGGCGCATGGGCATGCGCAGGCGGTTGACGAACACCGAACCGATCAGCGGGCGCTCATCCACGCGTCCGGTTTCCTTCTCGATGATGGAGGCCATGATCAGCGCCTGGTATGGTCCGTTGTAGGGCAGGTTCGGCTGACGCTGGCCCCAGGCCTCGGCGAGCTTTTTCTGCATCGTCTGGTAACTCTTGCGCAGCAGTTCCAGGTCGCTGGTCCCGGCGGCGAACCGGTAGGTGTCCGGATAAAAGAGTCCTTCGGGATGTGTCTCGATGGCACCCACGCGCTTCAGTACTTCGCCGTCTGGAAGGCCCTTGAGGGTGACTTTGACTTCGGGTGTCGCTTCCAGCTGCCGGCGCATTTCCGCGAAGGTGATGCCTTCGACGAAGGTGACGCTGACCGGCACAACATCGCCGTCATTCAGTTTCTTGAGAATTTCCAGCGGTGAAGCGGGTTTGTCGAGGCGGTAGGTACCGGCCTGGATCCCGGTTGCCTGATCGGTGAAACGGCCCAGCAACCAGAAGGTCTGCGAATCGGGCAGCAGCGTGGCCTCATGCAACTGCCGCGAAACACTTTTCAGCGATGCCCCCGATCGCACCGTGAACTCGAACGGCGTGGCGGGTAGTGGCAGCGGCGCGTTGGCGAAGGAATAGAACCAAAAGCCGGTTGCGCCTCCTGCCAGCAGAGCTGCCACAAACAGCCAGGACAGCAGGCGCTTCACGGCAGGTCGCTTCAGGCGAAGCGCTTGATGACCAGCGTGCCGTTGGTGCCGCCAAAGCCGAACGAATTCGACAGGGCGACATCGATCTTCATTTCCCTTGCCTCGTTGGCACAGTAGTCAAGATCGCATTCAGGATCCTGGTTGAGGATATTGATCGTTGGTGGCGAAATCTGGTGATGGACCGCGAGGGACGTAAACACCGCCTCCACGCCACCCGCAGCGCCGAGCAGGTGCCCGGTCATCGATTTGGTTGAGTTGACGACCATCTTGTAGGCGTGATCACCAAACGCGGCCTTGAGCGCCTCGGTTTCATTTTTGTCGCCCAGCGGGGTCGAAGTGCCATGGGCATTGATGTACTGCACATCCGTGGCATTGACGTGGCCATTTCTAAGCGCTGCCAGCATGCCGCGCCGCGGACCGTCCATGCTTGGTGCGGTCATGTGATTGGCGTCGGCGCTCATGCCGAGACCGGCCAGTTCACCGTAAATGCGCGCCCCGCGCGCCGTGGCGTGTTCCAGCGATTCCAGAACCAAGATGCCGGCGCCCTCACCAAGCACGAAGCCATCGCGATCCTTGTCCCACGGGCGGCTGGCCGTTTCCGGGGAGTCATTGCGCTCCGACAGCGCTTTGACCGAACAGAATCCGCCGATGCCAGACATGCACACGGTGGCTTCCGAGCCGCCGGCAATCATCACATCGGCATCGCCGTACTCGATAAAGCGCGCGGCATCGCCGATACAGTGGGTGGAGGTGGTGCAGGCCGACACCATCGATACATTCGGCCCCTTCATGCCGAAGTGAATCGAGATCATGCCGGCCACCATGTTGACGATGGAACCTGGCACGAAAAACGGCGAAATACGCCGCGGACCCTTGGCAATCATCTCGCGGATGTTGTCCTCGATCATCGGCAGCCCGCCGATACCCGACCCGACGTTGACGCCGATGCGCTCGGCATTCTCTTCTGTCACCACCAGTCCGGCGTCGTCGATGGCCATCTTGGTCGCTGCGAGACCGTAGTGGATGAAGGTATCCATGCGACGCACTTCCTTCGACGACATCCATGCGGCCGGATCGAAGTTCTTCACCTCGCCGGCAAAGCGCGTGGGAAGCACGCCTGCATCAAACCTGGTAATGGGCCCGATGCCGCCGCGGCCGTTGACGATATTGTCCCAAGCCTCGCTGATGCCGTTACCGACCGGCGAAATGATTCCGAGACCCGTGATTACAACGCGTCGCTTTGACATGACTGGTGGGAAAGAGTGGAAGGAGGTGTTACGACGGGCCGCTGGCAGCCGCCAGCGGCCCTGCGGGGCAATCGCTACTTTTTGATGTTGGCCGAGATGTAATCAACGGCTTGCTGCACGTTGGTGATCTTCTCGGCAGCCTCGTCCGGAATCTCGGTTTCGAATTCCTCTTCAAGCGCCATGACCAGCTCGACGTTATCGAGCGAATCGGCGCCCAGATCTTCCACGAACGAGGATTCGTTCTTGATGTCGGCCTCGGCGACGCCGAGTTGTTCCGCCACAATTTTCTTGACGCGCGCTTCGATGTTGTCCATTTGCTGCTTCCTCCCGATGGGGTGAAAAATAAAACCTGCCTATTTTACCAAAATGCACCGGCCGTGCCGGCGGTGCGCTGACTGCGAAATCAGTTCATGTACATGCCGCCGTTTACATGAATCGTGTTACCTGTGACATAGCCGGCACCTGGCGAGGCCAGGTACAGTACCGCCGCCGCGACATCGTTTACGTTGCCCAGTCGCGCGAGGGGCACATTCTCCACCAGTTTGGCAACTTGTGCTTCGGCGAGCACCTTGGTCATGTCCGTGTCGATGAATCCCGGCGCGACGCAATTGACCGTGATGTTGCGGCTGCCAACCTCGCGTGCCAGCGCCTTGGTGAATCCAACCATGCCCGCCTTGGCCGCCACGTAGTTGGCCTGGCCGGCATTGCCCATGAATCCCACCACCGAACTGATATTGATGATGCGGCCCGCGCGTGCCTTCATCATGCCGCGCATCACGGCACGGGACAGGCGAAACACCGAGGTGAGATCAGTGTCAATCACGCTCTGCCACTCCTCGTCCTTCATGCGCATCAACAGGCCGTCGCGCGTGACGCCGGCATTGTTGACCAGTATGTTCAGGGCGCCGTACTTTTCCTCCACAGCCTTGACCACGCTGTCGCATTGCGTCGCATCCGTGACATTGAGCACCATTCCCGAACCCGTCCAGCCGGCCTCATCGATGGTCTTCTGGATCGCGTTCGCGCCGACATCGCTGGTGGCGGTGCCCACGACCCTTGCGCCCGCACCTGCCAGCGCGGCGAGGATGGCGGCGCCGATTCCGCGGGTAGCGCCTGTCACCAACGCGGTCTGTCCTTCGAGTGGTTTCATATGTTTCGGCTCCTTCGATGCATTACTGCGTGACCTGTACTGCCGCGACCAGCGATGCGTTGTCTGTTACCGCCAGGCAATTCACCTGCGCGGCGATTCGCTTGTTCAATCCGGTCAAAACCTTGCCTGGTACGCATTCGACCACAACTTCAATGCCGTCCTTTGCGAAGTATTCGATCGTCTCGATCCAGCGAACCGGCCGGAACAGCTGTTCAACCAGTGCTTGCCGGATGCGCTCAGGTTCGGCGAAGCAGGCAACATCGGCGTTCTGCAAAACCGGCACCTGTGGCGAACGCACCGTAACACCAGCGAGGTTTGCCGCCAATTTCTTGGCGGCGGGCTTCATCAGCGCGCAATGGGAAGGCACGCTCATCGGCAGCAGCAAGGCGCGTTTCGCGCCTCGTTCCTTCGCCAGAACCATACCCCGCTCGACTGCCTGGCGGTGGCCGGCGATGACGATCTGTCCAGGCGAATTCAGGTTGACCGCTTCCAGCACCTGACCATTGGCGGCTTCGCTGCACACCGCACGAATCTGTTCGACTTCAAGCCCGAGGATGGCGGCAATGCCCCCGGTTCCCTCCGGCACGGCATCCTGCATCGACTGCGCGCGAAACCGCACCAGCGGCAAGGCGTCGGAGAATTCAATTGCGCCAGCGGCGACGAGCGCGGTGTATTCACCCAGGCTGTGCCCGGCGAAATGATCGGGCTTTGCGCCGCCGCTGGCGATCCACGCCCGGTAGCTCGCCACGCCGGCGGTCAGCATCAGCGGCTGGGTATTCACGGTCTGGTTCTGTACTTCCGCAGGGCCGTCGGCCGCCATTTTCCACAGGTCGACGCCGAGCACGGCGGAAGCCTCGTCGAATGTGGCGCGGACGGCGGGCAACGCCGCCAGCCCCGCCATCATCCCGACCGACTGTGAGCCCTGCCCTGCAAATACGATCGCAAATTTCATGTCGATGTCCGTTACCACTTGAGGAGCGCTGCGCCCCAGGCAAAACCGCCACCAAGCGCCGCAAGCAATACGTTATCGCCCGGCTTGATCTTGTGTTCGCGCACGGTGAGGTCAAGCGCGAGCGGGATGGAAGCGGCGGAAGTATTGCCGTGGCGGTCTACCGTCACGACAACCTTTTCGTCCGGCAAGTTCAGCTTGCGCGCGGCATGCATGATGATGCGCTGGTTGGCCTGATGGCAGATGAACCAGTCCACCTCCGACGGCTGCATGCCGTTGGCGTTGAGCGCTTCCCATGCGACGTCTTCAAACGCCTTGACGGCAAACTTGTAGACCGTGCCGCCTTCCATGGTCAGCATTGGCGAGCCGCGCACCTTGCCATTCTCGACGGTGCCAGGCGTGCAAAGCGCGTGCCGGTAGCGGCCGTCGGCATGCAAATGGGTGGTGAGGATGCCGGGCGCATTGGACGCGCGCAGCACCACGGCGCCGGCACCGTCGCCAAAGAGAACGCAGGTGCTGCGATCATGCCAGTTCATGATGCGCGAGAATACTTCGGTGCCAACCACGAGGGCACATTGGGAGGAACCGGCGCGAATGAATTTATCCGCAGTTGCCAGCCCGTAGACGAAACCGGCGCAGACAGCCTGCAAATCAAAGGCGACGCCGTGCTTTACCCCCAGTTTGTCCTGCAGGATGCAGGCCGTTGCCGGGAACACCATGTCGGGTGTCGAGGTCGCGACGATGATCAGATCGATGTCATCAGGATGCACGTGCGCGGCGTGCATGGCGCGTTTGCACGCTTCAACCGCCAGGTCGCTCGCGTCCTGATTGTCGGCGGCGAAGTGGCGCTCGCGGATGCCGGTGCGCGACACGATCCATTCGTCGTTGGTATCGACGATCTTTTCCAGGTCCTGATTGGTGACGACGCGCTCCGGCAGGTAGCTGCCGGTGCCGACGATTCGGGAGTAGGTCATGCTGCCTCGGCGGTTGAATGCACCGGCACTTTGGGCTGGAGCATGCCCTCGGCATGCAGGCGTTCCATTTCGGTGGTGATAAGTCCGAGCAGTCCATGCTCCACTTCGGTCGCCGCGCGTTTGAGCGCATGGGTAAAGGCAAACGCATCAGCCGAGCCGTGGCTTTTGACGACAACGCCCTTCAAGCCGAGGAACGCCGCGCCGTTGAAGCGGCGATGGTCCATGCGATGGCGGAAACGGTTGATGACCGGCAGCGAAACCAGCGCCGCCAGCTTGCTGTAAATACCGTTCTGGTACTCGGCCTTGAGGAAGTCACCCACCATGCGCGCCATACCCTCCGAAGTCTTCAACATCACGTTGCCAACGAAGCCGTCGCAGACGACGACATCGGTAGTGCCCTTGTAGATGTCGGTGCCTTCGATGTTTCCAAAGAAATTGAGGTGGCTGGCGCGCAGCAGTTCGCCGGCGGCTTTGACGCTCTCGTTGCCCTTGATATCTTCCGAGCCGATGTTCAGCAGGCCGACAGTCGGATTCGCCTTGCCCTCGACGGCAGTACACAACATCGCGCCCATGATGGCGAACTGCAGCAAGTGCTCGGGCGTGCATTCCGCATTGGCGCCGAGATCCAGCGTGTACACCACGCCGGTGCGCGTCGGCAGTGCAGCGCAGATCGCGGGGCGATCAATTCCCGGCAGGGTCTTGAGCACGAACTTGGCGGTACCCATCAGTGCGCCGGTATTTCCGGCCGACACGCATGCCTGGGCCTCGCCAGACTTGACCAGGTCGATCGCCACACGCATTGATGAGTGCTTCTTGTTGCGGATGGCCGAGCGGATGTCCTCGTCCATGCCGACAATCTCATTGGCCGGGACAATCTTCAGGCGTGGCGAATCGCGCCCGACAACGTCCGTCGCCCGGGCGAGCTTCAATTGTTCCTCAATGACGTCCGGCTTGCCGACCAACAACACCCGGCAATCGCTTGATTGCGCAAGAAATTGAAGTGCCGCCGGAACAGTGGCTGACGGGCCGTGATCGCCGCCCATCGCGTCTATCGATATGGTCGTCTGCATTTGTGTGAAAAGTCCCCTCCTGAGACTTTTCTTGCAGTTTACCTTTTTGTCTTTGCGAAGCCGTTACGGCCGCAAATCACTCGTCAGACTTGGTCTTGATGACTTTCTTGCCGCGATAGTAACCGGTCGGGCTGATGTGGTGACGCAGATGCGTTTCACCCGTGGTCGGCTCGACTGCCAGCGGCGGATTGGTGAGAAAGTCATGCGCACGATGCATGCCGCGCTTGGAAGGGGACTTCTTGTTTTGTTGGACTGCCATGGTGTTTCTCCTGAATTCAAAATCTGACTATTTCTTCTTCAATTCCGCCAATTTGGCGAAAGCCGAATTTTTTTTGACTGCTGTTGGCGCCGGGACCGACGCCGGACTGTTGCCGGCCCTGACCTTTCCCGCTGCAGTGACACTGATCGCGGTAATGGGCAGATCCAGCAGTATTTCCTCTTCCACGCGCTCCAGCACGTCCATTTCCCCTGAGCAGACGATGTAGTCTTCGTCATCCGCTTCCAGTTCCAGGGGCGGCAACATCGACTCATCTTTCACTAGCACCAGCGTGGACTCGATCTGCAAATCGTGGCGGACCGGTTCAAGCGATACGGGGTCTGTCAAGAAAAACCAACCATAAATTATACACTTAATACTGTTTTTTTGGCTACCCGACGCATCCGTGGTCAAGCGTCCGGTGAACGTATACGAAACTTCCCCGCCGGCCGCGGCGAGATATTCCGCCAGCCTCGGTAATTCCCGGGGCGCCACGGTGCCTGAGCACACTTGCCCGAGCCGGGTGAAGCTGTCGACTTTGATCGATTCGCGCATGGTGGAGATTGGCAAGGAGTCGCGCATGATATGATTTTCATGCGAAAAAGTCAAAAAGTGATTGATTTTGAAGAAGAAAATTATTCTAGCCTCGACTTCCAGATATCGTGCCGAACTGCTGGCAAGACTTGGGCTGGCATTCGAGGCCGTGAGGCCGGGTATCGACGAAACCGCGCAGCCCGGGGAATCGCCGGTATCGACCGCCCTACGCCTGGCAGTGGAAAAGGCGCGCAGCATCCGGTCACCTGCGTCACTGGTCATTGGCTCGGATCAAGTGGCCGAACTCGACGGCACACCCATCGGCAAGCCCGGCACCCGGGAGCGGGCCCGCGCACAGCTTGCCGCGATGCGAGGCAGGCGCGTGGTGTTTCATACGGCGGTTGCCCTGTTCAACGCCGACAGTAATCAATGCCGCACGACTGTGGTACCCACGACCGTGACGATGCGCGACTACACCGATGCGGAAATCGAGAACTACCTTGATCGCGAAAACGCCCTGGACTGCGCCGGCAGCGCAAAATCAGAGGGACTCGGCGTGGCGCTGATCGCCTCCATGCGCAGCGATGACCCCTCGGCCCTGATTGGACTGCCGCTGATCGCGCTGTGTGAATTGCTGCGCGCTGAAGGCGTCGAGGTGCTGGCGTGAGCTCCGGCACCCTCTACCTGATTCCCACCAATCTCGCCGACCCGGTGCGCAATGACACGATCCTGCCGCGCGATGTCATCGCCAGGACGCTCGCGCTTGACCATTTCATCGCCGAGAATGCCAAGACTGCGCGCGCTTTTCTAAAAGCCATCGGCGTGACCCGGCCCCTTCAGGAAATCAGTATTGTTGAACTGGACAAGCACCGCGGCGACAGGGCCAGCGCCGAACTGCTGGCGCCACTACTGGCCGGCAAGGACGTGGGATTGGTATCTGAAGCCGGCGCACCCGGCGTGGCGGATCCTGGCGCCGAAGTGGTGGCACTGGCGCATGCCAACCGCATCGCGGTATCTCCGCTGGTCGGCCCCTCCTCCATCCTGCTCGGACTCATGGCCTCGGGGTTGAACGGGCAACGGTTTGCGTTTCACGGCTATCTTCCTGTCGACAAAGCCGAGCGCAGCAAGGTGATTGCCGAACTGGAGCGGGAGTCGCGCCAGCGCAACATGACACAGATTTTCATCGAGACGCCCTACCGAAATCAGTCGCTGCTGGTAGACCTGCTGGCAACACTGTCAAAGTCAACGCGCCTCGTCATCGCGCAAGACCTTACGGGACCGTCCCAAGCTATCACCAGCCGCAGCATCGCCGGGTGGAGACAGGCGCCTGCGGAATTGTCCCGCTCGCCGGCGCTGTTCCTGTTTCTCGCCTGACCCGGCGCGGTTCCCTGCGCGCCTCAAATGCGTGGGTATTGCGACCCTTCCTCGAAAATGGACTTGCGGCTCAGCAGCGGGATGAGCTCTTCTGCGGAGGCCGGAACGCTGAAATAGAATCCCTGACCCACGCTGCAGCCTTTCGCGCGCAACAGCGTCAGCTGGCCAGCCGTCTCAATGCCCTCCGCAATGATGTCCAGATCGAGGCTCTTGGCCATGTTGATGATCGCCACGACGATCGCGGTATCGTTGGGGTCGACCGTGATGTCGCGCACAAAGCTCTGGTCAATCTTGAGTTTCCCGATGGGCAGGCGCTTGAGGTACGACAGGCTGGAATAGCCCGTGCCGAAATCATCGACCGCCAGGTGCACGCCCATGCTGGCGATCTCATTGAGGAGCATGACGCTGCCCTCGCCCTGGCGCATCACCTGGCTCTCCGTGATCTCCAGTTCGAGCAGGTTCGGATCCAGGCCGGTTTCCTCGATTACCGACACCAGCATCTGGATGAAGCCTTTGTCCGAAAGCTGGCGCGCGGACAGGTTAATGGCCATGCGCCGCGACGGATATCCCGCGCGCAGCCACTCCGCGGCTTGGCGGCACGCTTCGCGCAGCACCCACTCGCCGATCTCATTGATAAGCCCGGTCTCCTCGGCAAGCGGGATGAACTCGCCGGGCATCATCGTCCCGCTCTCCTCGGAGACCCATCGCACCAGCGCCTCGAACGCGACAATTTCGCCGGTGTTGAGGTCAATTTGCGGCTGGTAGGCGAGCGCGAAATCGCCATTGTTGACGGCGGCGCGAAGGTTGGACTCCATCGCCGCACGCCGCTTCACGGCAATTTTCATCTGCGTGGTGAAGAACTGATAGGTGTTCTTGCCCAATGCCTTGCCGTGGAACATGGCGGTATCGGCGTTCTTCAGAAGTGTTGGCGCGTCGCGCCCGTCGTCAGGAAACAGCGCGATGCCGATGGAACCCGACACGTGCTGGTCGGTACCACCCACCTGAAACGGCGCGCGCAGTGCATCGAGGATTTTCTGCGCCACCCGCGTCGCACCGCGGTGACCTTCGAGCTGATCCAGCAGTACGATGAACTCATCGCCCCCCTGGCGGGCGATGGTGTCGTGCGTCCGCACGGAATCGGTCAGGCGCGTCGCCACCTGCCGCAACAGTTCATCACCAACATCGTGTCCCAGCGTGTCATTGATATTCTTGAAATTGTCGATATCGATGAACATGACCGCGCAGCGTTTGGCGGCCCGCTCGGCGCGCACAATGGCCTGCGATACCCGATCCTGCATCAGGGAGCGGTTCGGCAGCCCGGTCAGCGCGTCGTGATAGGCCAGGTGCTGTATGCGTTCCTGGATGTTCTTGCGGTCGGTGATATCGCGGGTATTGACGATGATGCCGCGCACTTCGGGGTTGTCCAGGCAATTCTTGCCGACGGATTCCAGCGTGCGCCAACTGCCGGATGCGTTGCGGACACGGAACTCGACGTCGAGCTCGCTTTCACCTGTCTCGACCAGCACACGAAATTGCTCGCGCATCACCTCGGCGTCATCGCGGTGAACCAGGTCGAACTGGTTCTTGCCGATCATGTCCGCGGGCTCGTAACCCAGCAAGTGGCGGACCGACGGGCTCTGGTAACGGATCACGCCCTCGGCGTCGAGCACAGTGACAATATCCATCGCGCTCTCCGTGAGCGCCTTGAAGCGCCCTTCGGATGCTTCCAGCGCCTGGGCAACCTGCTTGAAATCAGTGATGTCGGTAAGCACACCAATGACCCCGGCCGGCGTGCCGTCGGCGTCGGTGTAGCGACTGACATGCCGAACCACGTGACGCACGGCGCCGCGGCCGTCGGCCACGACGGTTTCCGACACGCACGAGCGGCCGGTGGAGATGACCTCCCGATCCTCCTCTTCGGCGTAGCGGGCGCTTTCGGCGTCGAGCAGGTCCACGGGGCGCTTGCCAATCCAGTCCTCACGCCGCTTCAGGAAAAAATCTTCCCAGGCACGATTAAAGCCCAGGTACTCACCACCGGCGCGCCGATAAAAGATTGGCGATGGAATCATCTCGAGCAACTGCTGATTGAATCGCAATTGCTGGTCGAGGGCACGGGAAGTGCGCTTGAGGTCGCTGATATCCGAGCAGGTCAGCAGCACGCCCGATATTTCCTGCGCAGTCGCCCGTAGCGGCGCGGCGGAGACACTGATTTCGGTCGCCACGCCATCTGCTGAGGTGCGTGAAAGTTCGCGCTGATAAATGGTGTTGCCGGCCATCACCTCGCGCAACAGCGCCGCGACTTGCGCGGCATTGTTCCAGCCGAGCGCATGAATGCTCTTGCCGACAGCCATCTCGCGGGTAATGCCAAACATGCGCTCCGCAGCCGGATTCCAGATCGTCACCAGACCGGCCGGGGTCACGGAGTAGATTGCCAGCGGCGAGGTTTCGACCACTGCGCGCAGCGACTCATTGAGCGCCTGCAGCGCTTCCTGCGCGGCCCGGTATTCGGAAATGTCCTCGATCGAGCCCAGCGCGTAGACCGGTTTGCCATCGGCGGACCTCACCACAACACCGGACCGCTGCGCCCAGATGATCGAGCCGTCCTTGCGAACGTAACGCTTTTCCTTGGCGATCGGTGCATCAACCCCGTGGTTGACGGTCGCGCTGATCAACTGTTCGTCGGCCTCGCGATCGTCGACATGCGTGACGTCGACAAACCGCTTGCCGATCAGCTCTTCGGGCGAATACCCGAGCATTTCACAAAAGCGACGGTTCACCAGCGTGAAGCGCCCCTCAGTATTGACCTGCGTGAGGCCGACACCAACCAGATCGAATGCCTCGCGAAACTTTCGCTCACTTTCCGACAACTGGGACTCGCGGCGCCGGACTGCCTCCGCGAGCGAAACCATGGCGTGCCGCAATTGCTGCAACTCCGCGAATGACCGGGACTTGTCGCCGCGCGGGAAGTCTCGAAAATCCTGGCGGCTCAGTTCGGACGTCAACTCGCGGATTGGATCGCCGATGTGGCGAGCGACCAGGGCGCCAATCAGCGAGGCCAGCACCACCGCGCCGAAGCCCCACCACAGCAGCTGACCGCGAAGTTTTGTCGCCAGTTCGGCAGGGATGCCGGCGTCATCGAACAGGCGCAGTGCGATCACGCCCACCAGCAACGCCACAGCGAGTGTGACCAGGGCGAACCCGGCGACGATGCGTGTCTGGATGCTGGCAGTTGCAGGCACTGCTTCCGGCAGCAGCTCTGCAGCGGGTTTTTCGGTGACCTGACTTCCCACGGTATGCAATACGCTCCCAGTTTCGGCCGGTTATTTACGGCGAATCGCCCGCACACACTTCGTCTTGGTGCCCGCTGGTCGAGTTGCCCAACGCACTGATCCGGCAGCCCGCCATGCAGTCGGTTACGGCAACGCGCATGGACACCGGCATGCTTGTCTCAAATACTCACGCCTCGGTATCGAGCACCCGAACATCCTCCGCCAGCAACACCTCATCATCCTGCACGACCAACCTGACCGGCGCCAGACTGGCGCCGCGGCACGGACCGTCGACGCAATGACCTGATTTCGGTTCGAACAAAGCCCCATGCGTAGCGCAAATCAAGTATAAGCCAGATTCATCGAACACCTCCCCCGGCTGCCAGTCGAGAGACGTGCCGCGATGCGGACAAACATTCACATACGCATATACGTCGCCGCCAAACGCGATCGCAAATGCCGCCAGCTGGCGATCCCCGCGGCGGATTTCGAAACGCGTGGCGGCCCCGCCATCGCGCAGCGCGTCACGGCGGCATACCAGGCGCAATCGCCTCAGGCGTGACTCTTCAGCCATGCAGACAGCGCCTTGATGGAATCGACAATTTCCAGACACTCCCGCCGCGCCAGCTCGTCGCGTGGATGCGCGCCATGAGAGACCGCCAGCGCCTCGACGCCGGCGTTGCGGGCCAGATCAAGGTCGTGCGTCGTGTCGCCGATCATGAGCGTGCGCTCCGGCGCAACCGACGCAAAATCCATGAGTTTTTGCAGCATGTCCGGGTGTGGTTTCGGAAAGCCCTCATCGGCACAACGCGTGTAATTGAACATCGGTTTGAGACCGGTGTGCGCGAAGGCGCGTTCGAGGCCGGCGCGTGGTTTGCCGGTCGCCACCGCCAGGAATCGTTCCGGGGCCTGCAACGAGGCCAGAAGCTCGCGCACACCGGGATAGAGCGGTGCCTCATGGTCTCGTGGCACATACAATCGTCGGTAAATCCGCGCGAATTCGATATGACCCGCCTGGTCAAGCTGCGGAAACAGCCGGCGCGTCGAGTCGGCGATGCCCAGCCCGATGATCGACTTGGCGCCTTGCGTATCCGGCACCGGCAAGCGCATTTCAGCGGCCGCATGCTGCAAGCACTCGGCAATCAGCGCCGTGGAGTCCATCAGGGTTCCATCCCAGTCGAACACGATGAGGTCGTAGCGCTGCATCATGCCGCCTGGCGCAGGTAATCGAGGTAGCGCGCGAGGTCAGGCGCCAGCGGTGCCTCGATCACCGTCTTCGCGCCGCTCAGCGGATGTGGGAATGCCATCAGGCGGGCGTGCAGAAACATGCGCTTGAGGCCGCCGTTCCTGGTCGCGGCAATCAGCTTGTTGTGCGCGAAATCGCCGTATTTGTCGTCACCCACGATCGGGAAACCCATCGACGCGAGGTGAACGCGAATCTGGTGCGTGCGGCCGGTCCTGATTTCGCAATCGAGCAGGGTCGCATCCGTAAATTGTTCGACGCGCGTGACGATGGTGTGTGATTCCTGGCCATCGTCCTCGTCCACCGATACCCGCCGCTCGCCGGCGGCCGTGACAAACTTGCTCAGCCTGGCGCGGATGTGGCGCCGCTCGTCCGGCCAGTTTCCCCTGGCCAGCGCCAGGTAGTGTTTCTCGATGCGATCGCCGCCGTCGCCGCGTAAGGCTGCGTGCAGCGTGGTCAGCGCGCTGCGCTTCTTCGCGATCAGAAGCACGCCCGAAGTCTCGCGGTCGATGCGGTGCACGAGTTCCAGGAATCTGGCGTCCGGCCGCAACGCGCGCAGTGCCTCGATCACGCCAAAACTGACACCGCTGCCGCCGTGCACCGCCATGCCCGACGGTTTGTCGATGGCGAGCAACGCCTCGTCCTCAAACAAAATACTCAAGGATTGGCGCGGCTTCCCAGCCGAAAATGCCCTGGAAGCCGCATCAATGCTGGGGTTCGCTGCCGGCGTGCTGGTGCGTACCGGCGGAATGCGTATCACATCGTCCATCTGCAGCCGGTAGGCCACGTCTGCCCGGCCTTTGTTGACGCGTACCTCTCCCGATCGGACGATGCGGTACACATGGCTCTTGGGAACACCCTTGAGACGGGCCAGCAGGAAATTGTCGAGGCGCTGACCGGCTGAGGCCTCATCCACCGTTGCAAAGGTAACGGCCTTGGCCGTTGATTCCACAGGGTTTTGTGCTTCGGCGGGCGGCGCTGGAGTTTTTTTGCCGCGGGAAGACATCTTAAGTTACAATCTTATCTCGTTGATTTTGAAGCGAGTCCTGCGAAGTTTGTGGCAAGTTTGTCGCTGCGCCCTGCGCGTGCCAGCTGTGCCGCCTGCCTCCAGACCCTGCAAGAAATCACCGTGCTTGCCGGATTTTTGATGTTCCCGCGCAGTTTCCCAAACCTACTGCCAGCGAATGTTGAAACCCGCCAACCATGAAAGACGAGCGGTCGTTTTTGCTCACCGCCGGCCCTTGAGATGGGGTCGAACAAGTAGCGATACTAAACGATTTACGCGCACCGTCCGCGAAGCGGATTGCAGCATCGGGTGGCGTGAATAGGAACAATCCGGCGAAACCGCGAGCCTCGCGGCAACGCCCCGAAAAGGCAACAAGCGGACGGGAAATTCCCGGCCGATTTTGAACGCAGTCCACGCAAAAAACGCTCCGCCCATGACCACCCGACCCCACCATTGCCAGGCAATCGCTGCGCTCGATGCAAACATCGCGCGCAGAGGGTCTTCGTGCGTCCCGGCCGGGTTTCGTTAGCCGCCTGACTGCGCGCGCCGTCCGGCGCGCTTGCCCGTTCCTGTTCGCTCCCTCGCAGCACGCAAGCTGCGCGAGAAGGAACATTCATGAAACGCATGCTGTTCAACGCGACGCAACAGGAAGAACTCCGCGTCGCCATCGTTGATGGCCAGAAGCTCATTGATCTCGATATCGAGCACGCCGGCCAGGAACAGAAGAAAAGCAACATCTACAAGGCCGTCGTCACTCGTGTCGAGCCATCCCTGGAAGCCGTGTTCGTCGATTACGGCGCCGAACGCCACGGGTTCCTGCCGTTCAAGGAACTGACGCGCGAATACGTTGCCGGCGAAACCGGCGAAGGTACCCGCGCCAAGATCGCGCAGAACCTGCGCGTCGGCCAGGAAATCCTCGTGCAGGTGGAAAAAGACGAACGCGGCAACAAAGGCGCGGCACTGACCACCTACATATCGCTGGCTGGCCGTTACCTGGTGCTGATGCCCAACAATCCGCGCGGCGGTGGCGTCTCGCGCCGCGTTGAAGGCGACGACCGCGCCGAGTTGCGTGAAACACTGGACCAGCTGCAAGTGCCGGAGGGCATGAGCATCATCGCCCGCACTGCCGGCATCGGCCGTACCGCCGAGGAACTGCGCTGGGACATGGACTACCTCATTCAGTTGTGGGAAGCCATCGAAGGCGCCGCCAAGGAAGTCAAGGGCCCGGAACTGATCTACCTCGAATCAAGCCTGGTGGTGCGCGCCATCCGCGACCTGTTCCAGCCCGACATCGGTGAAATTCTCGTCGACACCCCTGAGATTTTCGAACAGGCGCAGTCGTTCATGTCGACCGTGATGCCGGCCAACGTCAACAAGGTGAAGCTGTATCACGACGACGTGCCGCTGTTCTCGCGCTTCCAGATCGAACACCAGATCGAGACTGCCTACCGCCGCGACGTAACGCTGCCCTCCGGTGGCGCCATCATCATCGACCACACCGAAGCGCTGGTGTCGATCGACGTCAATTCGGCGCGCGCCACCAAGGGACACGACATCGAGGAGACCGCCTTCCGCACCAATTGTGAGGCGGCCGACGAAATCGCCCGCCAGCTGCGACTGCGCGATCTTGGTGGCCTGGTGGTCATCGACTTCATCGACATGGAGTCGTCCAAGAACCAGCGCGAAGTTGAGAACCGCCTGCGCGATGCGCTGCATCACGATCGCGCGCGCGTGCAGACCGGCAAGATCTCTCGCTTCGGCCTGCTGGAACTGTCGCGCCAGCGCCTGCAGCCGTCGCTGTCGGAGTCATCCTACATCCCCTGCCCGCGCTGCCACGGCCTGGGCCACATCCGCGACACCGCCTCCTCGGCGCTGCACATCCTGCGCATCATCCAGGAAGAAGCCATGAAGGAAAGCACCGGTGCCGTCCACGTGCAGGTTCCGGTCGATGTCGCAACCTTCCTGCTCAACGAAAAGCGCCAGGACATCCATAAGATGGAAATGCGTTTCAAGGTCAATGTTCTGCTCATCGTCAACATTCCGCTGACACCCAACTCACCTCGAGATCGCACCGACGGCAACTACGAAATCGAGCGCCTGCGCACCGATTCGGAAAAGATCGATCTTTCCAAACCCAGTTACGAAATGGTCAATCGCCCGGTCGAGGAAATCGTCACCAAGGCGGCAGAAGCAGAAGCCAAGCCGGCGCGCCCGGAGCCGCTGGTAAAGGGCATTACGCCGAACCAGGCTGCACCGATGGTTGCAGACCCGATCCCGGTACGCGAACGCGCCCCGGCCGCAACCGACATGCCGGCGGCGCCTTCGCTCTGGAAGCGCTTCACCAGCCTGTTCGCTTCCGCGCCAGCACCCGCACCGCAACCGATCGCCGAATCGCGACCGGCACGTAAGGAAACGCGTGAAGGCCGCCCGGAGCGCGGCGAACGCAATGACCGCGGCGGACGCGGCGGTGGACGTGATGGCGGACGTGATGGTGACCGTAAACGCGGCGACCGCGGTGGCAAAGACCGCCAGGCGCAGGGCCAGCAACAAGGCCAGCCGCAGGGACAGGAGCGTGGCGACCGCAAGGCCGAGCCGCGCGCCGATCGACCGCCGCGTGAAAATCGTGAGCCGCGTCCGGATCGCAACGGCGAACAGCCGCGCGCCGAAGGTCAACCGCAAAAGCCGCGTCAACAGCAGGCACCAAAGTCGGCTCTTGAAGGCCGCCCGGTCGAGCAGGCTGAGGATGGAGAAGGCCGTGGTCGGCGCCGCCGCCGCGGTGGCAGGGGGCGCGATCGCGAAGGCCGCGGTGAGCGCCAAGAGAACGGTGTGCCGGGTGAAGCCGCCAATGCGGCCGTTCAACCCGCCGCACAGGGCGCCCTGGAGTTTGCCGGCAACGACCATGCATCAGCGCCTGCGGTGAGTGCTGCACCGGCAGCGGCAGTTGCCGAGTCGTCCGCGTCGTATGCGAACGCGCCCGAGGCACCGCAAACAGCGGAATTCGCACCTGAGCCAGCGGCAATGCCGTCGAGCGCCCCTGCAGAAGTGGCGCCGGCACCAGCTGTCGTGGCAGTCGCCGCGCCGGTCGTTCCGGCTGCACCGGTCATGCCACCGCCGGTGACCGCACCGGTTGCCGCACCGGCCCAGGTTCCGGTCGCTTTCAACAGCGTCGACCAGATCCCGGATGTCACGCCCGAGGCACCGCGCCAGTCACGCCGTCGGCCCCGCGACAACAACGCCGGCGCGGCCAGCGAACCCTTGGTGTTCATCGAAACATCTGCCGACAAGATCCAGCAGGTCGTTCTGGTCGATGAACCGGCACCGCGACGCAGCACACCGCGTCCGCGCAAGGCGCGCGAGGTGGTGAATGAGCCGCTGGTCATTGTCGAGACGGCCAACAAGCCGCCGAGTGACCAGACCAGCGTCTGATTGATCTCGCAACTGCCGCGCAAAAGCCCCATTCCCCGAATGGGGCTTTTTTTCAGTCGACGGTCTAAGATGACGAACAACAGGAGGCACACATGAGTGATAAAGCGCCCATCGATTTCTACTTCGATTTCTCTTCGCCCTACGGCTACCTGGCCTCAACGCGCATCAATGCGCTGGCGGCCCATCATCTGCGCCGGGTCACCTGGCGACCGATCCTGCTGGGGCCGATGTTCAAAGCCGCAGGCACCGCGCCGCTGGTGGGTGTGCCACTGAAAGGGCCCTATTCGGTTCGCGACTTCGCGCGCACGGCGCGCTTCCTTGGCGTGCCCTACAAACAACCGGATTCCTTTCCCACCGGCACACAAAATGCCGCGCGGGCGTTCTACTGGATCAACGACCGGGATCCGGTGCGCGCGCATCAGTTTGCTGCCGCCTGCTATCACACCTATTTCGGGCTGGGCATCGACATCACGCCCGCGGAAAAGGTCGCCGAGGTCGCGACGAACCTGGGCGAGGACCGGGACGCCGCGCTCGCTGCAATGGCCGATCCGGCGGTCAAGGAACGGCTGAAAAACGAGGTGGATGCCGCGCTGGCCAGGGGCGTGTTCGGCTCGCCGTTCATCATCGTCGATGGCGAGCCTTTCTGGGGCAACGACCGGCTCGATCAAGTCGACGCATGGCTCGCGACTGGCGGATTCTAGGATTTGCCGGCGTTTCTCAACGCACGCCGATTCGGGCTGCCATTCCCCGCGCTTCGGCGAAAATCCGCGGCTACCGCCGGCGCTACCGTCCTATTGAATAAAACTCGTCATTCACCCGCATGCCGGTGAGGTTGGCCATCCGGTTGGACAACGCGAAGAAGGCCGCGATGGCGCCGATGTCCCAGGCGTCCTCGTCGCTGAACCCATGCGCGCGCAGCGCAGCGAAGTCCTGGTCGCCGATGCGAGCGCTTTCCGTGGCGACCTTTACGGCGAAATTCAGCATTGCCGTCTGGCGCGGTGTGAGGTCGGCCTTGAGGTAGTTGGACGCGATCTGATCGGCGATCAGCGGGTTGCGGGCATACACGCGCAGGATGGCGCCGTGGGCGATGACGCAATAGGTGCACTGATTGGCGGCACTGGTTGCCACCACGATCATCTCCCGCTCGGCTTTGGTGAGCACGCCCTCTTTCAGCATCAGCGCGTCGTGGTACAGAAAAAAGGCGCGACACTCCTCGGGCCGGTGCGCCAGCACCAGGAACACGTTCGGCACGAAGCCGGCCTTCTCCTGCACCTTATCGATGCGCTCACGAAGGTCGGGCGGCAGATCCTCCAGTTTTGGCACGGGGAAACGGCTGAGGGGCGGCTTTTGAGTATTCATGGCTTTTGTCCGTAACGAAACAGGTCCGGCTGGCCCAGCGCGGGAATCAATTCGACAATACCGCCGGCGAAGATTTCCACCGCCAGCGCGGCGAGCAACAGCCCCATGATGCGCGTGGCAATATTGACTGTCGTGGTGCTCATGCGCCCGCCGATGCGCGTGGCGATGCGCAGCGCCCACCAGGTCACCAGCCCCACACCAACGGCCACCAGACCCACCGTGAGGGCATGCCAGATCACCCTGCCCTCGCTGGCATAAATGATGATGGTGGACATGGCACCCGGCCCCGCCAGCAGCGGAATGCCCAGCGGCACCACCGCAATGCTGGCCTTGTCTTCCGCTTCACGCGCTTCTTCAGGCGTCTGCTTGTCGCGCGCCGGCATGGCCTGCATCATGGCGATGGCGTTGAGCAGGATGAGAATCGCACCGCCTACCTTGAAGCTCGCCAGCGAAATGCCGAACACCTCGAGCACCCGCTCGCCGAGCAGTGCCGAGATCAGCAGCGTTGAACCCACGGTGATAGCCGCAATGCGCGCGATGTTGTGGCATTGCGCGACGGATTGCGACGCGGTCATTGCCACGAACACTGGCATGATGCCCAACGGGTTGACAATGACGATCATGGCAACAAAGATCTTCACGTACGCCGCTGCGGTAAGCATGCCTTCCATCTCACATCTCCCGCTTGAGCGCGGCTATCCCGCGCGTGGCATGCAACTCGCTCAGATGCTCAAGCAATCCCCGGCAGCCCTCCTCGATCAATGCCAGCGCATGCTCGAAATCCTGCAAAGTTCCGTAGTACGGATCCGGCACTTCAATGTCATCTTCCTCGCCGCCGTAATCCAGCAGCAACTCGATCTTGTTCGCCAATCGCGTCGGACATGAGCCTTTCAGGTAGCGCACATTGGCCATGTCCATTGCCATGATGTAGTCGCACAACTCGAAATCGCTGGCGGCAATTTGGCGCGCGCGCAGGGCGGCAAGGTCGTAGCCGCGGCGGGCGGCGATATCGATGGCGCGTGGATCGGGCGCTGATCCGGTGTGCGCGCCGATGGTGCCCGCGGAGTCGATGTCGATTTTTCCCGCCAGCGCGCTGTCCGCCACCATCTTCCGGAACACGCCCTCGGCCGTCGGCGACCGGCAAATGTTGCCCATGCAGACGAAAAGCACGCGGGGACGGGAAGTAGCGGACATCAGGGACTCACGGTTGGTCAGAGGTGGCAATTCTAATGTCTGTTTCAGTCGGTGCTGCCGTCGCCGCCGAGTACCAGCAGCTTGTTGCGCAGCATCCTGAGCTCGTCGCGGGCGGCGGCGGCCTTCTCAAACTCCAGGTTGCGCGCGGCTTCCATCATTTCGCGCTCGAGCTTCTTGATCGCGACTTCCATTTGCTTCACGGACAGAACATCGTACTTCTTGCGCTCCTGCGCAGCCTTGCGCATCTCACGCTGGTCATCCATGTCGTAAACGCCGTCGATCAGGTCCTTGATCTTTTTCGACACGGACTTGGGCACGATGCCCTTCTCCTTGTTGAAGGCGATCTGCTTGTTGCGCCGCCGCTCGGTTTCGGCGATGGCGCGCTTCATCGAGTCGGTTTCGCGATCAGCGTACAAAATGGCGGTGCCGTGCAGGTGACGGGCTGCACGACCGATGGTCTGGATGAGCGAGCGCGTGGAGCGCAGAAAGCCTTCCTTGTCGGCGTCGAGGATGGCAACCAGCGATACCTCCGGAATGTCCAGCCCCTCGCGCAGCAGGTTGATGCCGACCAGCACGTCAAACAGGCCGGCGCGCAGGTCGCGGATGATCTCGACCCGCTCGACGGTGTCGACGTCCGAGTGCAGATAACGCACCTTGATGCCGTGCTCCGACAAATATTCGGTCAGGTCTTCGGCCATGCGCTTGGTCAGTGTGGTGACCAATACGCGCTCCTGTACGGCCACACGCTTGTTCACCTCGGAGAGCAGGTCATCCACCTGTGTCGACGCCGGGCGTACATGCAGGATCGGATCGACCAGCCCGGTGGGGCGTACCAGTTGTTCGACAACCTGTGCGGCATGCTCGGCCTCGTAGTCGGCCGGCGTGGCCGAGACAAATACCGTCTGCCGCATCATGCGTTCGAATTCGTCGAACCGCAGCGGCCGATTGTCCACGGCTGATGGCAGGCGAAAACCATAGTCCACCAGGTTCTCCTTCCGCGCGCGATCGCCTTTGTACATGCCGCCCACCTGCGTGACCGTCACATGGCTTTCGTCGATGATCATCAGCGCATCCTTTGGCAGATAATCGACCAGCGTCGGCGGCGGTTCCCCGGGCTTGCGTCCGGAGAGGTGCCTTGAATAGTTTTCGATGCCCTTGCAAAAACCGATCTCGTTGAGCATCTCCAGATCGAACGTGGTGCGCTGTTGGATGCGCTGCGCTTCCACCAGCTTGTTCTCACCGGTGAAGAAGTCGATGCGCTCGCGCAACTCGGCCTTGATGCCTTCCAGCGCATTCAGTACCGTCTGCCGCGGGGTGACGTAGTGGCTCTTGGCGTAGACGGTAAAGCGCGGCAGCTTCTGCAGGGTGTGGCCGGTAAGCGGATCGAACAGCGTCAGGCCGTCAACCTCGTCGTCGAACATCGAAATGCGCAGCGCCGCATCGGCACTCTCGGCAGGGAATACATCGAGCGAGTCGCCGCGGACGCGAAAGGTACCGCGCTTGAAATCCAGCTCGGCCCGCGAATACTGCATGGCCGAAAGCTGGCGGATCATGTCCTGCTGCCCGACCTTGTCGCCCGGGCGCACCAACATGCGCATGGAGTAGTAGTCCTGCGGGTCGCCGATGCCGTAGATGCAGGACACGGTGGCGACGATGATCGCGTCGGGCCTTTCCAGCAGCGACTTGGTGGCCGAAAGACGCATCTGTTCAATGTGCTCATTGATCGACGAGTCCTTCTCGATGAACAGGTCGCGCGACGGCACGTAGGCCTCGGGCTGGTAATAATCGTAGTAGGAGACGAAATACTCGACCGCGTTCTCGGGAAAGAACTCCTTCATTTCGGCGTATAGCTGTGCCGCCAGTGTTTTGTTCGGCGCCATCACCAGTGCCGGCCGGCCGAGCTGCGCGATGACGTTGGCCATGGTGTAGGTCTTGCCGGAGCCGGTCACGCCCAGCAGCGTCTGGAATGCCAGGCCGTCGTTGATGCCTTCAATCAGTTTTTCGATGGCGGCCGGCTGGTCGCCTGCGGGCGGGAACGGCTGGTTGAGCTTGTATGGGCTGTTGGGATACGTGAGCAGCGGCATGGGGCAATGGTTGCGAAGCGAAAAGGCAGTCGAAAAGTGTAGCAGTCCCGGCTCGCGCGGCGCCAGTCTATTTTCGGACGACATGCGGTTACGGCCGAAAGCGAATGATGAAACTCCAGCACTGGCGGGCATTTCCCGGCAAAATGCCGCTGGGAAGCCCGCCAATGCTGGAGTTTTGCGTCAGCCCTGTTGCGAAACTGCCTTCGGTCCCAGCGCATACGTCACGCCGCCCAGCACCGCCATGACCCAGACGATCACTGCCCCACTTGGCAGGTCTGCCAACGCCGAGACGACCAATCCGGCCGCGTAGGCTGCCGCGCCGAGCATATACCCCGCGGGGAGTCGCCGCGTCGGGGGATAGCGGCGAATGGCCAACGCCGGCACGATGAGGCTGGCGAACACCAGATATACGCCGACCAGTTGCACCGACGCCGTCACCGCCAGCGCGAACAGCACATAAAAGCCGGTTCGGCCGAGCTTCTCGCGCAAGCCGAACCACAGCGCCAGGATCGCGGCGGTAAGAATCGCGACCGGCCACAGTTGTCCGGCGCTGACCCACAGAATCTGGCCGACCAGCAGGTCTTTCAGGTGCTCACCACCGTGGGGATTGTTCGCCAGTAACAACACCCCTGCACTGGCCGCCAGCACGAACAGCACGCCGATGGTGGCTTCCTGCACGTCCAGCCATTGCTTTTCGGTCCAAGTGAGCAGCAGCGCGCCCAGCAACGCAGCGGAGACCGCCGCAACCTGCACCGCCCAGCCCTGTGGTTCGAATCCCATCAGATCGGCAGCGATGACGCCGAGCCCGGCAATCTGGGCAATCGCGAGGTCGATAAAAACGATGCCGCGTCCGAGTACCTGGTTGCCCAGCGGCACATGCGTGGCCACCACCAGCAGGCCCGCGATAAAAGCCGGCGCCAGGATGGCCAGACTGAGGGCGTCGGTATTCATTTCAAGGTCGCCAGCAAGCGTTGAATGGTGTCGTCAAACAGGCTGAACAGGTCCTTCGCCTTGTCCGATCCACCAACCGTGAACGGCAGTTCCACAGCAGGTATTTTTGCGCGTTCGGCCAACCACGCCGAGGCGCGGCCATCGTTATAGGCCGCGCGAATCACCACTTTCGCAGGCTGGCGCTGCAACAGCGCCAACACTTCCGCCAGATGCGCGCTGGTCGGTTCCACACCGGGTCTTGATTCCAATGCGGCAACTTGCCGCAGGCCGAGCCAGTTCTCCAGGTACGGAAACCCTGTGTGCTGCACCACGATGGGCACGCCCTTGAGCGGCGCGGCCTGCTGCTGCCAGCGCACGACTGCTGCTTGCCAGCGTGTCGCAAAATCCGCCTGGCGCGCCTGATAGAAGGCCTCGTTGGCGGGATCAATCTCGGCGAGCCGCTTGCCCAATGCCGCCGCCACTGGTGCAAAGTTGCGCGCATCGGTTTGGATGTGCGGATTGCCTCCCGGATGGACATCGCCCTGTGAGCGATCCACTGTTGCCGGAATTTCCAGCATTTGTACCAGCCGCGCGGCTTCGAAGTTTCCGGGCTTGCCGGGCTGGATTCGTGGATTGCCGGATTGCTGCAGCAGGATCGGCAACCAGCCGATTTCAAGTTGCGCGCCAGTACACACCACCAGGTCGGCGTTACGCGCACGCGACAGCAGGCTGGGTTTGGCCTGGATGTGGTGCGGGTCCTGGAAGGCGGTCGTGGCGTCATAGACATTCACCTTGTCGCCACCGAGTTCCCTTGCCAGCGCACCCCATTCCGGTTCGCAGGAAAGAATGTTGAGCGCAGCCATGGCGGGCGTAGCAAGCGCCGCGATCCACAGCATCAAAAATAAACGTATCCGTTGCATGATCATTTCCTCGTAGGATTCATTGTCGGCGGCTCGTCGGCCGGCTCAAAACTTGTGCGCGCCGTGCGCGCCAAGACTCATCTGGTATTGCAGGACGATCTGGTTGTCCGTAATCCCCTGGCGCGAACGATCCTGCGCAAACTGCAGACGCAGCCGGCTGAATTCGCTGGGGTTGTAATCGACCATCCATGCGTTTCTTGCCGGCGCAAATGACGGACCCGACAGGTTCAAGCCGTTGGCACCGAAGTCCGGCCGGCCCGCGTCGAGACGTTCGGTGCGCACGCCGACGCGCCAATACGGCGTCCATTGATACACCGCCTGTAGCGTCCAGCCGGATTGCGTCGCGGCATACGCACCTGTGAGCGTGCCAAACGACGCGCCGGTCAAGTCGTAGGTAACATCGCCCTTCTCGGTCCGACGCAGGTATTCGCCCTGTAACTTCAAGTAGGTGTTGCGGGCGTTGCCCAGCGGCGCCCATTTCCACACGCCGTCGATGATCGCCAGCCGACTGCGGCCGCTGAAGCTGTTTTCCACGACCGTTGCCCGGGCATCGAGATCGCTCCATTGGCGGTCACGTGGGGATGCCTGCAGCAGTGACAGACCCGCGCGCCAACTGTGGCTGCTGCCAACATCGTCGCCGGCATGAAAGAAGATGGCACGGCCGCCTGCGCCGTTCCGGTTGCGGTCCGTACCCGGAAAATTGGCGCCGCTCCCCACTTCAGCGCCGAATTCGAGAAAGGTATCGGTCGGGGCCAGCCAGCGCAATTGCACGCCGTCGTTGCTGAGCTGCCCGCCCAAAAATGCCCGGTACGCAAGCGGGGTATCAACGAAATCCCACGTATGCGCGTGTTGCTCATTCTGGTAACCAACACCGGAAAAGAAGCGCCCCGCCTTTAACGTCAAGCCGTTCGACAGTGCCGTTGTCTGCACAAATGCCTCTTCGGCCGAAACCGAATTGTCCGCATGAACGGCGAGATTCAGACCGCCATAAAAAAGATGATCCACGCTCGCGTAAATGCCCAGTTCACTCTCGCCAAGGCTGAAGCCGCGCTGCGGGCGCAGGTCATCGAGAACTCCATTAGGTAGTGCGAATCCGGTGATCCGGTACTGCGACGGGTCCTTGGACAAGTTGCTGTAGCCGCCGGAGAGGATCAGTGAAATGCCGGGATTGAACGCCGCGACACCACTGCTGCCGGCAATTACCGGTGAAGGCGCGACCGTGGCCGGCTGTGTGGCCGCGGGTGGCGGCGCCGCACTGGAGGCGGTACGGGACTTCTCCTCCGCTTCCTTGAGCCGATTTTCCAGCGCCGCAATGCGCGCTTCATAACCCTGCTTCAGTAGCCGGATCTCGTCACGAATTTGCTGCAGGTCCGCACTCGATGTGGGCGAATCTGCCGCATGGGCGACGCCACCCTGAACCAACGCCAATGCCGACGCCACAGCGGCATGTTTAAAAGTAATACGCATGGAAACTCCGATCGCACAAAGCACACAACGCAGGCGGCACGCAGACGCGCACCACCATCCAGTCCTGCAGTGCTTTAGGTGCGCGGAGGGGCGCGGGCGAGAAACAACCCATTGCGGGCTGTTTGTATATCGGCAGACGCGACACCTTCAACGAGGCAGCTCTGCGGTACCACTGCGTCCACGACCGGCATGCTGCTGCCGGAGTGACTATCGAGCGAAAATGCCGCGCTCCAGTCATCGCATGCGAATCCCTGATCATGGCCAAACAGCCGTGACAATGAAACGGCCGAATCCTGTGCAGCGGCGTGGGGCGCCGCCGAAACGATCGGGGCCTTGGCAGTCCCGTGCGCAATTGCATGCAACGGCACCACAACCAGCGACACAAGCTGCACCAGCAACAACAGCACAGCCAAAAACCTCGCGCACAGGGAGCGATGTATCGAGTGATGGCGTTGGGGGGTGTGGGTCACGTCGGTGATGGCGACTTGGCGCTGGTGCGTTGTTGCAACAGTGTAGCAGGAAGCAGCAGGACTCGCGTTACGGACCGACAACGGGAAACAGCGTCCTGCGAAAAAGAAAACGGCTCAGTCCGAAGACTGAGCCGTTGTTTTATCTGGCTCCCCGACCTGGGCTCGAACCAGGGACCTGCGGATTAACAGTCCGTCGCTCTACCGACTGAGCTATCAGGGAATTGTCGTTTAACCGTCAAACGAGACCGCGATTTTACCCAAAAAACGCCTCATTGGTCAACGCTGATTGCCGTTTTCCGCGCCCCTGTGCCTGATTAGCGACGTATACTTGGCCATGCCTGCCTACCGTCGCAACCTGCCATGCTCGATTCCCGCGCTGATTTTCGCGCTGCTGACCGCGTCGTGGTTGCCGCCGGCGATGGGCACAGCCACTTCCCCCCGCGTCGCCGAGGGCAAGAAACTGGTTGCAGGCTCCGCCTGCGAGACCTGCCACGCCGCCAAGGTCGGTGGTGATGGCACGGTGATGTACACGCGCAAGGATCGAAAGGTCTCGACCAAGGCGAAACTGGTTGCGCAGGTGGCCCGCTGCAGCAGCGAATTGAACCTCGGACTCTTCCCTGACGACGAGGCAGCCATCGCCGAGTATCTGAACTTTTCCTTCTACAAGTTCAAGGACTGAAGCCTGCCGGCAGTTTGGCGGGCGCCTGGCGAACATTCCGGCGTGCGCCATCCAGGGCAGCATCGAAATAGGCACCGTAGAAGTCGGGAATCATTGCGCCGACCAGTGGCGTCGCGATCGACTTGCCGTAACCGTCGAAGAACAACACGACCGGCGCAATGGCGGCCCGATGGCGGCGTGCAAAGTCGGCGTGCGTTGTTGTGCTGCCATTGAAATCGACCAGGGATGAATTGCCGCGCAGTTCCACCTGGCGAATGACCGGCGCGTCCGCGCGTTCGCCATCCCGCAGCAGCGGCAGCAGATGCGAGCGACGCACCACTTCGCAATGCGGACAGCCGGCGAGGCTGACCAGAACGATCAGCGGCACGCCCTGTTTGTTCGCCAACTGTCCGTCGGCGCGCAGGTCGCGTGCCGGCAATAGCGACTCTGCCGCCGCCCACTGCATGCACATCATGTAGAGCAACAAGGCGAGAGTCGCCCTGCGCCATCCCGAATCCGCTCGCATTGCCCGCGACATCATTTCTTACCCAGGGATTCTTTTTCCATCAGCAGATAGGTGCCGTAGGCGTTGATGCGGTTGGCGGCATCAAACGCGGGCAGGCTCGAGAAGCGGCCCCAGTCGGTTTTGGCATAGGCTTCGTCGAAGGGCACGAAATCTTCGACCGCCTTGCCCATCTGGCTGCGCAGGTAGGTCAGGTAATCGCGCGTCAGGGTCAGGTCTGCAGCCGGATTGCGCGACGGCGCGCCGTGCCCGGTAATCATCACCTTTGGCTTCAGGGCGATAAGGCGTGAAAAGGTCTCCAGCCAGCGCTTGCTGTCGGCTTCGCCCACAAATGGAATGCGCCCGGTAAACAGGATGTCGCCCGAAAACACCACGCCGCTTTCGCCGACAATGACCAGCATGTCATCGGGCGCATGAGCCGGACCGAGGTATACCAGTTCGAAGCGCACGCCCCCCAGCGTAAACGCCGAATCACCGTCCAGCCATTTATCTGCAGGCACCAGCGTGGTCGAACCATCCACCCACGGCTGCAAGTCCTGCTGGCGCTGTTTGAGTCTTGCCTCGCCCTCGCCGCTTTCCAGATAGATGCGACCGTTGCGGTGCGCCCAGATCTGCGCCCCGGCAGCCTTGAGCGCGGCAAGACCGTAAAAGTGATCGGCGTGGTAGTGGGTGATGACGGCATACCTGATCGGCTTGTCAGTGATCTTGCGAATGGCGTTTACCAGCGCCTGGCCCAGCGCCGGCGTACCGAGCGCATCGATCACCACCACGCCATCGCGCGTTATCACGAATCCTGCATTCGAATTGAAGCCGCGATTGGCCTGCGAGGCGACGCCAGCCTCGCCGGTCACCACGTAGACATTTGGCGCCACCAGCTTCGGCTCGAGCACGGGTACGTCCGGCGCAGCCAGCGCGGCCCCAGCCACCAGCAGCACGGCCAGTGCCGGCAGCCGCCAAATGATGCCGATAATTCCGCGCACAGGGCTAGGCCATTCCCGGATTTCCGCCCATCCCCACCAGCGTGGGCAGGTTGAGCGTTTTCGCTTTGATGGTCTTCTTGTCGCGCAGGTAGTTGGCCATGACCTCCCAAATGGGCTCGCCGGTAGCGCCTTCCGCGACCGGCGCCCAGCCGGCCACCTTGTATTTCCGGTCGGCATCGATTGCCTTGCCCTTGAGCATCATGTGGCTGATGCGCGCACCGATCTTCGCATTCGGGTCACAGGTATAGGACAAGCCGCCAACGCGCACCATGTCGCCACCCTGCTGGTAATACGGATCGGGATTGAACAGATTGTCGGCGATGTCTTCGAGGATGGTCTTGATCATTTCACCGGAGAACTCGTTCACCGTCGTGTACGGGTAGGTGATGGCGGTCTGGTCCATCAGATGTTCCATGGTGATCGCCTGCCCGGGCAGCAAAGACGTGCCCCAGCGGAATCCCGGCGAAAATGCGATTTCCGCATTCTTGCTTTCCATCAGGCCATCGAGGATGAGCTGATCAAAAGTCCCATTGAAGTTGCCGCGCCGATATAACAGCCCCTCGGTGGTCGCAAGCTTCTCCGCAAGTTTTGACTCAAATGGTGCGCGCACGCGGCTAACCAGCGCATCCATCGCCTTGTCCGCGGGCAACAGGTTGGCGAACACCGGCATCAACCGGTACCGGAAGTCGGAGATCTTGCCACCCCGTACGTCGAAATCCAGCACGCCAAGGAATTTCCCGTTGGAGCCCGCATTGGTCACCAGCGTCTGGCCACCAGCGTTCTTGATTACCAGCGGCGCCGGCACGCCGTCATGGGTGTGTCCACCGAGAATCGCATCGATGCCGGTCACCCGCGAGGCCAGCTTGATGTCCACGTCCATGCCATTGTGCGAGAGCAGCACCACGACTTTGGCGCCTTTGCCGCGAACTTCATCGACGACCTTTTGCAGCTCCGGCTCCTTGATGCCGAAATTCCACTCCGGCGTGAAATAGCGCGGATTGGCGATCGGCGTGTACGGAAATGCCTGGCCGATGATGGCCACGGGCACGCCGTTCATTTCGCGCATGGTGTACGGCGGGAATACCTGGTCGCCAAAATCGGTGGTCTGGACATTCTGGGCGAGAAATTCGATCCTGCCCTTGAAATCCTTGTCGACAATTTGCTTGACGCGTTTGTCGCCAAGCGTGAACTCCCAGTGCCCGGTCATGATGTCCACGCCAAGCTCAAGGCAGGCATCGACCATGTCCTGGCCTTTGGTCCACAACGCGGTGGCGGATCCTTGCCAGGTATCGCCGCCATCGAGCAGCAACGCACCGGGACGCGATGCCTTCATGCGCTTGACCAAGGTGGCCAAGTGCGCAAATCCCCCCACCTTGCCGTAACGTTGCGCGGCTTTGTCGAAATCAAGGTAGGTGAAGGCATGCGCCTCGGCGGAAGCGGGCTTGATTCCAAAGTGCTTGAGCAGTGCCGCACCGACCAGATGCGGTGGACGTCCGACTGAGGCAGCAATGCCCAGATTGACATTGGGCTCGCGAAAATAGATCGGCTTGAGCTGTGCGTGGCAATCGGTCATGTGCAGCAGGTGCACGTTGCCGAAGCGCGGCAAGTCGTACAGGGCTGCACCCTCGTTGCCAGCGGCAAGCGCCAACGGGTGGTCAAGCGCAAATCCACCGGCACTCGCGACGGCAAGAAGTTGCAGGAATTCGCGGCGATTCATGTTCGACATGCGTTGTGGCTCCTAGAATTCGATATCGTCGGCGATTGCCTTGATGCCCGCCTTGGCGCATGCCTCGTCCGCTTCGCCACCCGGCGCCCCCGAAACTGCGATTGCGCCCAGGAGATTTCCGGCCGCCTCGATGGGCAGGCCACCGCCGGCAACAATCACGCGCGGAAGCTGACGTACGCCACTCATCGGCTTGCCGGGTTGAGTTTCCACAGCAAGCGACATTGTCGATTGCTTGAAGCTTGCCGACGTCCAGGCTTTGCCAATGGCCATGTCGACCGTGTGGGCGCCCGCATATCGGTCTCGAAGTACCACCTGCACCACACCGGCCCGATCAACCACGGCGACACCGGTCTGAAAACCATCCTTGCGGCACTTGGCGAGCGCCGCCTGTGCAGCCTTCAATGCCGTTTCAGGTGTCAACAGGCTTGCAGTGAACGTCGCCGGTTCCGCGGCGGTTGCCGGCACTGAGGCGGCCGCACCGAACCAAATGATTGCGGCTGCGCATAGCAAGCTCTTCTTCATAAGCATTTCCTTATATTTGGTGTCGAAAAAAGGCCCGGCATGCCGGGCCTTCTGCATTACTTGTTGACGGGCGAGTTGGGGTCGACCAGCAATGCCACCACGTTCTTAATCTGCTGCTCGGTCAGAATTCCCATGTGTCCGAAACGCGGCATGTTGGTGCAGGCCGAGTAGGCCTCGGCGTTGTACACCTTGCCGTAGGCATACTTCTGCGTCGCTTCGTTGTAGCCGCGCAGCTTGCCGAAGTTGTAAAGGCTCGGACCGATATTGCCGAAGGAAATCTCTTCCTTGGTCATCTGGTGGCACGCGTAGCAATTGCCGCCAGAGGGGTTGGCCGGGTTGTCGCTGAATTGCTTGCCGACGCCCGACTGTGCGACCTTTTCGCCTGCTTTCCAGTCGCCCACCAGTTTGCCGTCCGCCGGATACTTCACCAGCTTCAGGTTGAGCGCTTCAATTTTCTTGCCCACTTCCTTGGGCACCTTGGCCGGGTATTTCGAACATAGCGCCTGGGTCTCGTCCTGGTTCAGCCGATCAACCTTGGCCTGCCCACGATCCTTGAAGGACGCTTTCATCACAGCTTCGGCCTGTGCCTGACTCACAACCTGCGCACCCGCGGCGCCGGCAAACGGTACTGCGAAAGCAACTACCAGCAGTTTGGAAATTCTCATGTTCATGTTCTCTCCCTAGCGCTTGATGGCGGGTGCATTGAAAACGCCACCGTTGGCATTCTTAGCGAGGTACATCGTCAGGGCGATAGACCCTTGTGAAGTGAATTCAAGTTCGGGGAAACGCTGCTGGCGGAAGCAGTCGTTCAGGCGCCACTGGAACGACCGCAACTCGCCTTGCGATACCCGATACGCGGGCCATGTGGTGTAGGCACGCTGCGCCGCTTCCTTTTTAGTCAGGTTCGGCAGGTCCTGCAAGCGGATGCGCGTGTTGTCGGCCCCGTGGCAAGTCACACAGCCGAAGTCGTGCGGGCCGCCGCGATGAAAAAACATCCTTTTGCCGATCTCGTAAGCCTCCTGCTCCTTCGGATGCGTGCCCGCCACAGTCATCTTGATGCCGCGAGACTCAGACGTGACGTACGCCACCAGCGCTTCGATGTCCGATTTCACATTCGGTCCGCCGAATGGATTTTTCTTCGCCTGCGCATAGGTGAAGCCCTGTAGCATCACCATGCACGTAACCAGTCGCGATTCCAGGTCCTCGACCTTGTCCGTGTCATCAAAGTACCTGGGCAATGCCGCGTAAGCCCCCTTCACCTTGCCGGCGCCCAATCCCAGGTCGCATTGTTCCAGCGACACCTTGTTTGGCCCGCGCTTCTGTTTCCAAAGGTCCTCGCCACGCGCTTCCCAAAGCTCGGCAGGATTGCCGTCGCCAAGCGCCTGGCGGTATTTTTCGATTTCCTTTACAGCATTGTCGCCGCTCTGGTTGTTGTTCTGTGCCGCCGACGGCAAGGCGATGGCCACGCCGATCAGCGATCCTGCAACAACAGTAGCAACCGCCGCCACTCGTTTGAATCGATGCATTTCCTGCCTCCTCAATAATGACGTCAACTTTTTTTCTGGTCGCAGCACGTGCTGCGTGGCGCGTTGATGTTGTAACGGTACTTCAAGGCTTCAAATACGCGAATCCTTCCTTGGCCTGCAATCGTCCAATTTCCACGACACCCGAAGGCACCAGCTTGGTCTGCGGCAAGAGCCTCTTCGGATCAATCTTGTTGGATTTCAACGTGATTTCACATACACGAAACTCCACGCCTCGCGCCGCCAGTTCCTCAACGGGTATGTTGAACGGGTTGCCGGTGGCATTGGTGGCGCCATCGATCAGGAACTGCACACCCTGCGCATGCGCGACGACGACGATTTTCGCCTTGGGATCGACATCGAGGTGATTCTTGATGTTGCGCAGCCCCTTGGTAGCCTGCTCAAATCCCGCGTCAAAATGATAGACAATCTTGACGGGATCATCGGCCGAGGCCGCGTACGCAAAAGACATTGCCGCCGCTGCGAAGAATGCCAGTACGCAGCGGCCGATGCTCGCAAGAAGTCTCATTTTGGTCTCCTAGCCGGAAATGGTCGCTTCGTCGGTGCGCGTCTCGCCGCGATTGTCGGTCCACGTGACAACCACCTTTTCTCCAGCCTTGCCGCCGCTGAAGCGGAATTCCAGGAACGGATTCTTGGAAACCGCCGGTCCCCACTGTGCCGATAGCACGGTCTTGCCATTGTGCGTTGCGGTCACGGTCTGGATGAACCATGCGGGTATGGTCTTGCCGGACGAATCCTTGCGCTGTCCGGTCTCCATTTCATGCGCCATCAGGACTTTGACGACAACCTTGTCGCCGGCCATGTTTGCGCGGATTTTCATCGGGTCTGCCATTTGGATCTCCTAATCTCTTTGCGTCACGTTGGTGCTGACCGGCGATTGCCTGTTGCGCCAGCCTGCCGTATTCACCCAGCCATTCGCCCTTAAGGCGAACGGCCCCTCCCACCTCGCGCCCTGCAGGGCGCTCGGATTCGGCACGCTCAAAACAAGCCGCAGGGCTTGTTTTGTGTCCGGCCTCTCCCGCCTCGCGCCTTGCAGGGCGCTCGGATTCGGCTGGCTCAAAACAAGCCGCAGGGCTTGTTTTGTGTCCTGCCTCATCCCCCACACCCGCCGAGGGTGACTTTGATTTCCTTGGTGGCATAGAAGTACTTGCCATCGGCCTTGACCAGCGCGTGTACGTTGGAGGTTTGCCCCATCTTGACGCGGGTGGACACGAACGACTCCGTTCCTGCCGGGATATCGAACGATGCGGAGAGCGCATTCGGATTCTTTTCCACCAGGATGGAAATGGATTCAGTCTTGCCGAGCCTGCTGGCAACCGATACCGGCACCACTGCGCCATTTTCGGCAATATCCGGCGAGGTAATGGTGATGTCCTTGCTTTCCGCCGCCATCGCACCACCGAGCGCCTTGACCGTGTCCTGCAGGCCTTTGGTGTCGAATGCCGCCTTGTTCCAGTCCGCTGCCAGCGCCGCGTTCGAAGGCAGCAGTCCGGCCGAAGCCGCCAGTGCCATCACAGTCGCGCCGCCCGATGCCTTCAATACATTCCTGCGTGATTCATTCATGCGTTTTCTCCTCAGATTCATGCACTTGGCAAGCAAAAAGTTTCTTCCGCCACTATACCGCAACCACTCATTTCGCCGGCGCGCCGGCCAGAACCCATTTTACGAGGGACTTGAGGTCCTCGTCCTTCAATGCATTGGGGGGCATGGGAATGGAACCCCATGCACCCGAACCACCGCGCTTTACTTTCTCAATCAGGCGTCCTTCTGCCGACGCATCGTCCTTGTACTTCTTCGCCACTTCCGCAAAGCTCGGGCCGACGACGCGCTTTTCAACCTGGTGGCAGGTCATGCAATTGCTTTTGGTAGCCAGTTCCAGGACCGGCCGCGTTCCTTTGGCGGCGGCCACGCTTGCGGGTGGCGCAGCGGGGACAGATGGCGGGGTCGCGCTTGCGGCCGCAGCCGGTTTCTCAGTGTCCGTGCCGCGGGCCGGACCGACAATGCGTTGCTGCTCGGCGAGGTTGCCATGCGTGCCGCGGGCAAAATCCGGCAACGACGATGCGACGCCGATGTCCTGCTTGCAGTCCCTCATGCACGCCACGTTGCTCACGTCGCCTTTGCTGGCAATGGACCACAGCCCCTCGTACTTCACCTTGCCATTGCGGTTGGGCAGCCGCTCCTGCACGTCGCGAATCGTTTTCTCGTTCAGGACGAAGCCTTCGGGCACGATATCGGCGAGATTGAGCATGTAGGCCAGCACGGCGTAGACCTCGTCGGTCTTCAGCGACTTGGGTGAATTCCACGGCATGGCGCGGTGGATGTAGTCCCAGAGCGTGGAAATTGCCGATACCTTCATGAAGGTGGTGCGCGCCACTGGCTCCTGCAAGGCTTTTACGCGCCCGACACGGATGTCTTCGGCGGTGGTACCGCCGACGATGGGACTGAACACTTCGTTGGATTCGCCAAACGTGCCGTGACAGCTCGCACAGCGGTTATCCCAGATGACTTGCCCCTGCGCCACCGAGCCGGATCCGGGCGGCAGCCCCTTGAAGTCTGGACGCACGTCGATATCCCATGCGGCGATTTCCGCGGGCAAGGCGGTGCGACCGATCCCCGGGTACTGCTCGCCTGCCGTTGCCGCGCCACTGAGCAGCAGCAGCGCCAGCAGCCTAGTAAACCTGGACATTGCTGACCTCCCCGGAGTCCGCGATTTTCCATGACTGGATGGCGTTGTTGTGATAAATCGAGCGCGTGCCGCGCACTGCCCGCAGCTGGTTGATCTTCGGCTGGACATAGCCGGTCTCGTCGATGGCGCGACTCTGCAGGACGGCTGGCGACCCGTCCCATTTCCAGCCGATATTGAAGCGCGTCAGGCACTTGCTCAGCACCGGCGTTTCCATGCGCGCGGTCTGCCAGTTGCGTCCGCCGTCGAAGCTGACGTCGACTCGCCGGATCTTGCCGCGGCCCGACCACGCGAGGCCGGTGACGTTGTAATAACCCTTGTCCAGCAAGGTCTGGCCGCCCGAGGGCGAGGTGATGACCGACTTGCACTCCTGGATGGACGTGTACTGGCGATGGCGCCCGTCAGGCATCAGGTCGATGTAATGAATCACCTCGTCCTTGGTGCCGTAGGGCCGGTCGCCGACTTCGATGCGGCGCAGCCACTTCACCCAGGACACGCCTTGTATGCCGGGCGCAACCATGCGCAGCGGGTAGCCATTTTCGGGCCGCAGCATCTCACCGTTCATGGCATAGGCCACCATGCAGTCATCGAGCGCGCGGTCGATGGCGATGGTTCGGGTCATCGACGAGCCATCCGCGCCCTCAGCAAGAATGTATTTGCCGTTCTTCTTGTCGTAGCCGGCCATTTCCAGGATGGTCGAGAGCAGCACGCCGGTGAATTCGCAGCAGCTGAGCATGCCGTGCGAGTACTGCACCGTCGGCACCGCCACGTTGCCCCACTCCATGCCGGTGTTGGCGCCACACTCGATGAAATGCATGCGCGACACCGACGGCAGGCGCATCAGGTCGTCCATCGTGAACACCATCGGGTTCTTCACCATGCCATTGATCATCAGGCGGTGCTTGGAAGGATCGATATCCCACCAGCCCTGATGGTGGCGCTCAAAATGCAGGCCGCTGGGCGTGATGATGCCAAACATGCCCTGGATGGGCGCAAATGACACTGATGCAGCCGACACGCGGGTGAGGCCCGGGCTTTCACGGCGTTGCAGGTTGCGCTCGTACTGGGACGGCTGGCCGTAGCCGTCGGCCGCGACCGGGCGACCGAGCGCGCGCGAGTGTTCCGGCAGTTCCAGAATGTTCGGGTCGCCCTTGAATTCGGCCACCGCGGGAGCCGCAGCCCCGGCAGCGGCCATGGCAAAAACCGACCGCAGGAAGCCGCGTCGGCCGGCGGTGACTTCGGCGATCTGTTGCTGGTCAAGAAAATTTTCCGGCGCGCGGATAATTCTTCCCCGCGCTCCCGGATTGTCGGGGGCACTGCCTGCCATAGCCTCACTCCTGAGATAAAACCGGCTCACCGACCGGGACTGCGCGCAGCCGTTCTTATATATTAGCCACTGCTTATATAAGACAACTCTAATGGACAAGATTCCACGCTGTCAAGTAACCTTCGCTTGTCTTACTTTGACCAAATCAGATGGTTGCCACAGCCAAACCCCGCCCCAAGCCGCGCAATCCTGCCGGCAAAGCCGACAAATCCCAGGACATCTTTGCCCTCATCGGCAAGGCCGAAAACATTGACCAGGCGGCATTGGCGATGCAGGCAATGGCACACCCGTCACGGATCAAGATCCTGTGCCTGCTCTCGTCCAGGGAAATGATCGTGCAGGAAATCACAGGTGCCATCGGATCGACACAGAGCAACATCTCACAGCACCTTCGCGTGCTGAAGGCAAGCGGGCTGATCAATGCCCGCAAGGAAGGTACCAAGGTTTACTACGGTGTCGAAGACCTTCGCATCCTCAAGATGATTGCCATGACCCGCGAGGTTTTCTGTGCCAACTGACGCCATGACCACGCCCATCGATTTTCGCAGCGACACCGTTACCCGTCCCACGCCGGCGATGCGCGCGGCCATGATGGCCGCGCCGGTCGGCGACGACGTTTACGGTGAAGACCCGACGGTGAACGCCTTGCAGGAAAAGGCCGCCGCCCTGCTCGGCTTTGAAGCGGCCCTGTACGGCGTGTCGGGCACGCAGACCAACCTGCTAGGCCTAATGGCCAACTGCCAGCGTGGCGAGGAAGTCATCGTCGGCCAGGCGGCGCACACCTACAAATGGGAAGGTGGCGGCATGGCTGTGCTGGGTTCGATCCAGCCGCAACCACTGGAGCAGCGTGCCGACGGCACCATGGACCTTGAGGCCATCGAAGGCGCCATCAAGCCCAATGACGCGCACTACGCCATCACCCGCCTCATCGCGCTGGAAAACACCTGGGGCGGCAAGGTGCTGCCGGCCGACTACATCACCGGAGTGAAGGCGTTGGCGGATCGCCGCGGCCTGAATACGCATCTCGACGGTGCGCGCCTGTTCAATGCAGCCGTCTACAATGCCCGGCACCAAGGGACCACCACCATCGATGCGGCCCGCACCATCTGCCAGTCGTTCAACTCGGTATCGATCTGCCTGTCGAAGGGCTTGGGCGCACCGGTCGGTTCGCTGCTGCTGGGCGACAAGGCCTTGATCGCGCGCGCGCATCGCCTGCGCAAGATGATCGGCGGCGGCATGCGCCAGGCCGGCATCATCGCTGCGGCCGGGCAGTATGCGCTGGATCATCACATCGACCGCCTGGCCGACGATCACGCCAATGCGGCAAGGCTGGCGGAGGGGCTGGTCAAGGCATCGCGAGGACAATTGAGCGTCGACCTGCCGCAAACCAATATTCTCTGGGTGGTTTATCCGCCCGTCATGGGCGATGCGTTCACGGCCCACCTCAAGGCCAATGGCATCCTCGTGTCGGCGGCGTACGGCAAACAGCGCTGGGTGACACACCTCGATGTTTCACGCGCCGATATCGAGCGATCCATACAGGTGGTGGCGGATTACTTCGATAACGCGGTCAAGAACCAGCATTGACGAGCGTTTTCGGGCATTTTCGGCCTGGGAGCCGCGCCAGTGCTTGACTTTGCTAATTGATGTCCAGGGCGAAGTGCTTGAGCTCCTCGAGGTCGACCACATCCAGCGCACGTTCATGGGTCGCCTCCAGGATCACCTGTGGCGCAATACCAGCGAGGAAGGCTTCTTCCCAGCGCGAGACACACAGGCACCAGCGATCCCCTGACTTCAATCCCGGGAAGCCGTACTCGGGGCGGGGCGTGGAGAGATCGTTGCCGACCCTGCGGGAGAAGTCGAGGAATTCATCGGTCATTTCCGCGCAGACGGTGTGCGAGCCAAGATCATGTGGTCCGGTGCGGCAATAGCCATCGCGCTCGAAACCGGTCAGCGGCGACATGCAGCACTGCTGCAACGGTCCGGCGAGAACATTCTTCGCTTCGCCCGCCATGGTCATTCCTTGCCTTCCGGCTGGTCCTTCCAGCGCCGCGCCGCCGCATCGTCGCTGTCGCGGGCTTCCACCCAGCGTTCGCCATCCGGCGTACGTTCCTTTTTCCAGAACGGCGCTGCAGTCTTCAGGAAATCCATGATGAATTCACAGGCGGCAAACGCGTCGCCGCGATGTCCGCTGGCGACGGCCACAAGCACAATCTGCTCGGTCGGCTGCAACTCGCCCACGCGGTGAATCACGGTGCAGTCAATGACCTCCCAGCGCGCCTGCGCCTGCGCGACGATATCCGCCAGCGCTTTTTCGGTCATGCCCGGGTAGTGTTCCAGCGTCAGCGTGGAAACACCGCTGCCGTCGTTGATATCCCGCACTAGGCCGATGAACGATGCAACCGCGCCAATTTGCGGTTTTCCGGCGCGAAGTTTTTCGACCTCGTTGCCGAGATCAAAGTCGTCGATTTGTACGCGAATGGTCGTCACGGGCCGGGACTCAGCGCGCGGACCAGCACAGACTTTTGAACACGGCGCGCTATCCCCCGGTCACCGGCGGAAAAATCGCCACTTCGTCTCCGGCTTTCACCGGTGTTTCCAGTGTCGCCATATCCTGATTGACGGCCACACGCCAGCGCTTGCCGGTGGAGAGGGCATCGGCCCAGGCCCCGCCGCGCGCGCGCAAGGCCTCGATGAGCGCAGATACCGTGCACGGCTGCGGAACCGGTACCGACTCGACCGCCGTGCCGAGCGCCTCGCGCATGCTCGCGAACAACAGGACTTTCAGCATGGTCAATCAGCGAACCACGTGGATGGCAGGCTTGCGCAGGCCGAGGTGACGAATGATGAACTGGGCAACTCCTTCGCCATCGTCCAAGGAATATTGCGGCTTGTCCGTGGCCAGCGACTCGTCGGTGGCGATGGCCACGACCGAGTCATCACGCGGGAACAGCAAGGGCTTGCCGGCCAGCTTGCGATGCACCTCGATCTTCGGCATGGAGTGGTATTTCCAGCCTTCGACGATGACCACATCGCACGGCGAGAACTTCTTGAGCTGCTCCTCGAGCGTCGGTTCCTGCTCGCCTCGCAATTCGTGCATCAGCGCCCAACGCTGCCCCGACGTCAGCAATACCTCGGTCGCGCCGGCCTCGCGGTGCCGGTGCGAATCCTTGCCGGGCTGGTCGATGTCGAACTCGTGGTGCGCATGCTTGATCAGCGACACGCGGAATCCCTCCATGACGAGACAGGGAATCACCTTCTCGATCAAGGTGGTTTTTCCGCTGCCGGAGTAACCGGCGATGGCAATGGTTTTCATGGGCAAATTGTACGTCAGCGCCTTGCCGGCGATTACTTCACCGCCAGTCCCAAGGCATTTGCGACAAATGCCAGGATGTCGCTGCGTTCTTCGATGATCTTGGATGTCGGCTTGCCGGCGCCGTGTCCGGCATCGGTTTCGATGCGAATCAGGATCGGCCCGGTGGATTTGCCCGACTTGGCCGCGTACTCGGTGGCCGCCGCCTGCATTTCGGCGGCGTACTTGAAGCTGTGCGCCGGCACCACACGGTCGTCGTGGTCCGCGGTCGTGACCAGCACCGGCGGATAGGCCACGTCACGCCGGGCAGTATGCAGCGGCGAGTATTTGAGCAGCGCCTTGAACTCCTCCGCGTTATCCGAGGAACCGTAGTCCGACACCCAGGCCCAGCCAATGGTGAATTTGTGGAACCGGAGCATGTCCATCACACCGACTTGCGGCACCGCGGCGCCGAATAGTTCCGGGCGCTGGTTGAGAACCGCGCCCACCAGCAGGCCGCCATTGGAACCGCCGTTGATCGACAATTTGGCCGGCGAGGTGATCTTGTTGGCGATCAGCCACTCGGCCGAGGCGATGAAGTCGTCAAACACGTTCTGCTTCTTCAGCTTGGTGCCGGCATCGTGCCAGGCCGCGCCGTATTCCCCGCCGCCGCGCAGGGCCGCCACAACGTAGACGCCCCCCATCTTCAGCCAGGTTGCTGCCGTGACGGCATAGGTCGGCGTCATCGGCACGTTGAAGCCGCCATAGCCGTACAGCAGGGTCGGATTGCTGCCGTCGAGCTTGATGCCTTTTTTATGCGCGATAAAGATCGGCAGCCTGGTGCCATCCTTGCTCGTCACGAACTCACGCCTTGTCTCGAATTCGTCCGGGTTGAATGCCGTCTTGGGACGCTTGAACAGCGTGGCCTTGCCGGTCTTGACGTCGTACTGATAAATCTCGGCAGGCGTGGTGGTGCTGGTATAGCTGAAGAAGGTTTCGCCCTTTGACATGCGACCGCCAAAACCTGCCGCGCTGCCGATACCCGGCAGCGCCACGTCGCGCACCAGCTTGCCGTCGGTGGAATGTACTCGCACCAGACTCGCGGCGTCCTTCAGGTACTGCGCAAACAGGTGCCCGCCGACCGCTGTCGCGCCGGTCAACGCATCCGCCTGTTCGGCAATCACTGTTTTCCAGATCTTGCGATCGTGCTTGGTCACATCGATGGCGACGACGCGCCCCTTGGGAGCATCGAGGTCGGTCTTCACCCAAACGGTATTGCCGTGGTTGCCGACCGGAACGAATTCGGCATCAAACTCCAGCGTGATCGGCTTGATCGGCGCGGGCGCAAATGCCTTGCCCTTGAGCGGCATCCACAGCAGGCCATTCTTGCGGCCCGAGCCTTTCCAGACGTAGATCAGAAGCGTGGCGCCATCATCCGTCACCGACGCCCCGAAGCCCCACTCTTTCTGCTCCTTGTTTTCATAGACCAGCACGTCCTTCGCCTGCGCGGTGCCGAGGCGGTGGTAGTACAGTTTCTGGTAGAAATTTGCGCCGGTCAGCGCGGCGCCTGCCTTGGGCTCGTCGTAGCGCGAATAGAAGAAGCCCTTGCCGTCGGCCGTCCATTCCGCTGCCGAGAACTTTACCCATTTGATCTGGTCGGGCAGGTCCTTTCCCGTCGCCAGATCACGCACGCGCCACTCCTGCCAGTCCGACCCGGCTCCCGCCACACCATAGGCAAGATATTTGCCATCGCGGCTCACCTGCGTGCCCGTAAGCGCCACGGTGCCATCCTTGGACAAGGCGTTGGGATCGATCGCGACCTGCGGCGCGTCGTTCAGCTTCCTGACCATGTAGATCACGCTCTGCTGCTGCAGGCCGTCGTTGCGGCTGTAGAAATAGCGGCCACCCTCCTGAAAGGGGATGCCAAATTTCTCGAAGTTATAGAGATCCGTATATAGCTTCCTGGTGGGCACCCGCTGCGGCATGGCCAACAGCAGTTTCTCCGTGACCTCGTTTTGCACCTTCACCCAAGCCTTGGTTTCCGCGCTGTTGTCGTCTTCCAGCCAGCGGTAGGGATCGGCAATGGTGGTGCCGTGATAGGTATCCACCTGATCGGATTTGCGGGTCACCGGGTACTGGATGTTGTCAGCAAACGCGGAAGTGGCGGTCATGGTCACGGCGGCGGTCAGGAGGGTGGTCAAGCGCATGGGTTTATCTCACTTGTCGGGATCGGAATGAATCAGTGTCAGGGTGGGAGGCGCGGCGCCGTCGATCGCCGGCTTGGCGTCCAGTTCGACCTTTTCGATGGACGCAAAACGGTCGCTGATTTTCTTGCTGGTGATGGCCACGTCGTCAACGTCCTTGTTGGCCTGCCGGATGTGCTCGGCCAGCTTGCGCATGCGTTCGTCGAATCGGCCGAATTCCTTGCCGAGTTTGCCGAGTTCGTCCTGGATGATATGAATCTGCTTGCGCGTCTCGACATCCTTGAGCACGGCGCGAACCGTGTTCAGCACCGCCATCAGCGTGGTCGGTGAAACGATCCAGACATGCCTGTTCTGGGCGAACTCGACCACATCGCGATGGTGGGCGTGAATCTCGGCGAATACCGCTTCCGCAGGCACGAACATCATCGCGCCGTCAGAAGTGACGCCGGGAATGATGTACTTGGATGAGATGGCCTCGACGTGCCTGCGAATATCGGCCTTGAAAACCGCTGGTGAAACCTTGTCCGGACCGTCGGCGATCAGTCGCTCGTAATTTTCCAGCGGAAATTTCGAATCCACCGCGATCAGGCCGACCGGCTCGGGCAGCTTCAGCACGCAGTCGGCGATCACCTGGTGTCCGGCATAGCTGAACCCGTACTGGAACTCGAACGAGGTCTCGGGCAGCATGTTGCGGATGATTTGCTCAAGCTGCATTTCGCCGAAGGCACCGCGTGACTTCTTGTCGCCCAGCAACTGTTGCAGGCTCACAACGTTGGTGGTGAGGCCGTCGAGTTTCTTCTGCGCTTCGTCGATGGTCGCGAGCCGCGCCATCACATTGGCAAAGGTATCGTTGGTTTTCTTGAAGCCCTCTTCGAGGCGCTCATTGACCTTGCCACCGATTTCCTCGAGGCGCTTGTCGGTGGACTTGGTCAGGCTTTCCACGGTCGCACTGATTTGCGCAGTCACCAGACGCATGGTCGACTCGATCTTTTCCTGCTGAACAAGGCTTTGCTGCGAGAGTTTTTCCAGCGTGCCGCCCAGCATGGCGACCTTAAGGGCATCCTGCTTTTGCTGAATATCCAGCGTCAGCGCAGCCAGCTGCCTGATGAGCTCCTCGCGGTTGGCAGAAAGGCTCTGTGTCTGCTCGACCTGAAGGGTAGCGATCGACTGCCGCATGCGATCTGCGGCATCCATCTGGCTGCCGGTAATCCGGTCGGCCTGCTTTGCCAGGCCATTTGCAAGGTCGGTAAGAATGGCACGATGCCGCGCCTCATCGTCAGCCGAGGTGTCGGCAGGCTTGCCGGCGCGAACCGTCAGCACGAGCCAGACGACGGCCACCACCAGCACGGTGACAACAATAACCAGGAGGATGACGAGCGCCGACAAATCCACGATGTCCGAACTCCGAATTATTCAAACCCCAGCACCGGCGCACCTTCCAGGCCAAAAAGGGCCGGGGAGCCGCACCAGTGCTGGACTTTACCAGCGAATCAAACTACGCGGCCTCGCGGCTCGCACGCTTGCGCTCATGCTCCAGCAGGAAGCGCTTGCGGATGCGGATGGTCTTGGGGGTGATTTCCACCAGTTCATCATCGTCGATGAACTCGATGGCCGATTCCAGCGTGAGCTTGATGGGCGGCGTCAGCGTCACGGCTTCGTCGGTACCCGAGGCACGCACGTTGGTCAGTTTCTTGCCCTTGATGGGATTGACCACGAGGTCGTTGTCGCGGCTGTGGATGCCGATGACCATGCCTTCGTACAAACGGTCGCCCGGCGAGACAAACATGCGGCCGCGGTCTTCCAGGTTCCACAGCGCGTAGGCCACCGCCTCGCCCTGCTCGCCGGAAATCAGCACGCCGTTGTGGCGCGACGGCAGATCGCCCTTGACCGGCGCGTATTCGTCGAACACGTGGCTTTTGATGCCGGTACCGCGCGTCATGTTCATGAAGTCCGACTGGAAGCCGATCAGGCCGCGCGCCGGGATGCGATAGTCGAGTCGCACGCGACCGCGTCCATCCGGCACCATGTCGAGCATGTCCGCCTTGCGCTGGCCCAGCGCCTCCATGACCGCGCCCTGATGCGATTCATCGACGTCCACCGTCAGCATTTCATACGGCTCGCACTTCTGGCCGTCGACATCCTTCAACACCACGCGCGGCTTGCCAACGGCCAGCTCGTAGCCTTCGCGGCGCATGTTTTCCAACAGGATGGTGAGGTGCAATTCACCACGGCCGGACACCAGGAACACGTCGGTGTCCTGCGTTTCTTCCACCTTCAGCGCGACGTTGACCAGCAGCTCCTTGTCCAGACGCTCGCGAATCTGGCGGCTGGTGACGAACTTGCCTTCGGTACCGGCAAACGGCGACGTATTCACCTGGAAGTTCATGGTCAACGTCGGCTCATCCACGCCCAGCAGCGGCAGCGCTTCCGGCGCGTCGGTGCCGGCGATGGTGCAGCCGATGGACAAATCGTCGATGCCGTTGATCAGCACGATTTCACCGGCCTCGGCCAGTTCCATGTTGACCTTGTTCAAGCCCTGGAACGACTGGACCTGATTGACCTTGGCGCGCTTCTGCGTGCCGTTGGCCATCACAAACACTTCCTGTGCCGGCTTCAGCTTGCCGCGGCGGATGCGGCCGATGCCGATGCGGCCGACATAGCTCGAATAGTCGAGCGCGGAAATCTGCAGTTGCAGCGAGCCATCCGACTCGGCGAACGGTGCCGGAACGCACTTCAGGATGGTGTCCAGCAGCGGACGCATGTCGGTATGCGGCTGCTTCCAGTCCATCGTCGCCCAGCCGTTCAACGCCGACGCGTACACAATCGGGAAATCCAGCTGGTCTTCGGTGGCGCCCAGCTTGTCCATCAGTTCAAACGTGTGATTGATGACCCAGTCAGGACGGGCGCCATCGCGATCGATCTTGTTGACCACGACGATCGGCCGCAAGCCCAGCGCCAGTGCCTTCTTGGTCACGAAGCGCGTCTGCGGCATCGGACCTTCAACGGCATCGACCAGCAGCAGCACGCTGTCGACCATCGACAGCACGCGCTCCACTTCACCGCCGAAGTCGGCGTGGCCGGGGGTGTCGACGATGTTGATGTGCACGCCTTCGTAATCGATGGCGGTGTTCTTGGCGAGAATGGTGATGCCGCGCTCTTTTTCGAGATCGTTCGAATCCATCACGCGCTCGGCGACGTGCTGGTGGGCGGCAAAGGTGCCGGCCTGTTGCAGGAGCTTGTCGACCAGCGTGGTCTTGCCGTGGTCAACGTGAGCGATGATGGCGATGTTGCGTAAAGCGCGAGGCATGAAAAAACTTTCCGGAGTGGTGACTGCTGCCCGGGACAGACGTCAGGGGCATGCAAAAGTGGCCGAGCCAAAGTTGACCCGGATAAACATGCGATTTTAGCACGCGCAGAGCGAAAATTTCCAGAAAAATCGCGAATTTTCAATCATTTAGCGATTTGTTCGGCACCGACTCAGTCGCTGCGATTGCGCATCCAGTCCGCGGTCTGGAAAAAAGACTGCGCGAGACGCTTTTGCAATGCCTGGTCGAGTTGGACCTCCGCCATGGCGCGCACCATGCAACCCATCCATTGATCGCGCTCGGCCGAGGCAATGGCATACGGCAGGTGCCGGGCGCGCAGGCGCGGATGGCCGTACTCCTGCTCATAAAGCGGCGGCCCGCCGAGCCAGCCCATGAGGAACTTGAACAGCTTTTCGCGCGAGCCATCAAGGCTGGGTGGATGCAGTTTGCGGATGCCGAAATAATCGGGATCCTCATCCATGAGGTCGTAAAAGCGGTCGACCAGCGCGCGCACCTGCGGTTCACCGCCCACTAGGTCGAACGGAGTGAGTGGGTGACGGGGTTCTTCGATTTGCATGGCGCGATTATAGGCAAGCGGCGACGCCAGGTGCGCAGGCGGAACGCATAGCGCTGGCATAATGCATCCAAACCAAAAAGAGCATTATGAAGAAAGTCCTCGCACTCAAGATTGACGTCGATACGCTCAAAGGCACCAGCCTCGGCGTGCCGGCGCTGATCGACGCCCTCAAGCGCCATCAGGCCGGCGCGACGTTCCTGTTCAGTCTCGGACCGGACCACACCGGCCGCGCCATCAAGCGCGTATTCCGCAAGGGCTTCCTCGGCAAGGTAAAGCGCACCTCCGTGGTCTCGCACTATGGTTTCCCCACCCTGCTCTACGGCACCTTGCTGCCTGGCCCGGACATCGGCGGGCGCTGCGGCGACGTCATGCGGCGCGCTCGCGACGAGGGATTCGAAGTCGGCATCCACACCTGGGACCACGTACGCTGGCAGGATGGCGTGATGCGCGCCGATGCGGCCTGGACCCGGCGCGAAATGCTGCAGGCACAGGATCGCTTTACCGATATTTTCAAGTCACCGGCACGCACCCACGGGGCCGCCGGCTGGCAAATGTCCCGGCACGCATTGCGGCTCACCCAGGACCTGGGTTTCGACTATTGCTCGGACGGCCGCGCGGTACTGCCGCACGCCACCCCGCATTTCCCGGTTGTGCAGGCCGAGATCATCGATTGCCCGCAAATACCGACCACGCTGCCAACGCTGGATGAACTGATCGGACTGGACGGGTGCACCGAAACCAATGTGCACGAGCACCTGCTGAATTTGACTGCCGCGCCGCCACCAGCACTGGCTGCCGCGCGCGAGCCAATGGGCGCCCATGTCTTCACGCTTCATGCCGAGCTCGAGGGCATGCGCCTGCTGCCGCGCTTCGAGCAGCTGCTGGCGGGATGGAAGGAACAGGGCTATGAACTCGTCGCCACCGATGCGGTCTACCAGAATCTGATCCGCAAGCACCTGCCCTATTTCGAAGCCAGCGCGGGAAGCATACCCGGCCGCAGCGGCAGCCTGTTATTGCAGGGCAAGCCGTTTCTCCCGGCCTCCACCAGCTTTGCGCTTGCTGCCTGATGTCAATCGCACACCACTATCTCTTCACCAACCTGGAAATCCATCATGCCCGCCAAACCGATCACTGATTTTGAAGTCGCCGCAACCGGCAACCAGCGTTTTTCCAGCGCCGCATTTCGCGGACACCCGTACATCCTGTATTTCTACCCGAAGGACGACACCCCGGGCTGCACCGTCGAAGGCGCGCAGTTCGCCGCATTGCACAAGGACTTCATCAAGGCGGGCTACATGGTGTTCGGGGTCTCACGCGACACCGTCGCGAGCCACGAAAAATTCAAGGCCAAGTTCAATTTTCCCTTTGATCTGCTGTCGGATAACGCCGAAGTCATGTGCAAGGCGTTCGATGTGATCAAGGAGAAGAACATGTACGGCAAGAAGGTGTTCGGCATCGAGCGCTCCACCTTCGTGATCGGTCCCGCTGGCGACATCGTCAAGGAGTGGCGCGGCGTGAAAGCCGACGGTCATGCGCAGGCCGTGTTGGACGCGCTCAAATCCGTGTAATATCGTTTTCAGAGCAAGGCACCCGAACAAATTTGACCATCATTTCACCGACGAACCCTCTTGAGGCGCCAGCCTTGGGAGGGTTTTTCACTTTTTCAGGCTGCCAAACCACGTCGGCCTGACCGACCAACTACCGAGGAAACCACTTGGCCCCGAGATCCGCGAGCGCAAAACCGGCTGTCACCAAATCCGCCACCAAGCTATTTGTTCTCGATACCAATGTATTGATGCAC
>JBGATH010000035.1:0-51682 GCA_044229235.1 Usitatibacteraceae bacterium | reverse complement strand
TGGTGGCGTAGCGTCTTACCCGCACCCACTCGCGCAGGCAAGTCTGGATAAATCGCTCTGCCTTGCCGTTGGTCTGAGGCCGGTAAGGTCGGGTAAAGCGCTGCTTGATATCAAGTTCGGTACAGGCGGCGGCAAAGTCCCGTGACCAATAGGCGGACCCGTTGTCGGTTAGCAAGCGTTGGATGTGCACCCGCTGGCGCTCAAAATAGTCGACAGCCGCCTTGAGAAAGGCGATAGCACTGAACTTGGTTTCATCCGGCAGGATTTGCACGAAGGCCACCCGGCTGTGATCGTCGATGGCCACGTGCATGACTTCATAGCCACTGCCGCGCCCGCCGATGCAAACCAGCTTCTTCGTGTCCATGTGCAGTAGTTCGCCAGGTTGGTCGCGCTCATAGCGCTTGATCGGCTCGGCTGGTGGCCGCAGGCGCGACAAGCCGATGCCAGCACAGATGCGCCAGACGCTGGTGAGGCTGATCTCAAGCGCCTGCGCAATCCTTCTCATCGTCCAATGACACCACCGGCGCAGGCGGCGCACCCACCGGGTCAGGCGTGGCCCGAGCGAGGCCGGGCTGTGATGCGGCCGACTGCTGCGATCCGGCAAAGCGGCCAAGCCACCCTCAATAAAGCGCCGACGCCACTTGCTTACCGTGCGCGTACTGACGCCCAACGCGGCGGCGGTCGAGCTTGCACCCCACCGCGACGACAGCTCATTTACGTGCACTCGCCCGTGCACCGTCAATCTGGCATTCTTGTGTATGTTCATCTGGTCGCTCCCCGGAGTTTCTGTTGTCTGGAAACACCAGTTTCTCCGAATCGGCCAGGTGAACAACCTATTGAAACATTACATCTACGAAAGCATGTGCTGTGAAAATAGATGAGCGCCGCATGAATGGCGTCTTAGTCGATTCCTGTTTTTGTTGGCGATTCGGATCTTGCAGCATGGCCCGTCGCTGGGGATCGCGCGCGCCGCAGATGCCTGCTTTCGCACGCAGTTTCGTGAAAGCGTACACGCGGCTCTTCACTGGATGGCCTCACGGGCATCCCACTGGAAATGCAGGGCTGCAGCCCCTCCTCGACTATAATTCACGCCTTACCGAATCACCCATAAGAAGCCAGAAGAATCATGGAAGCCGATCAGATCAACGCCATCTCCAACAACCTTTCCGACTTGACCACGCGCACGGTCGAGTTGCGGAGGTATCTTTGACTTCGACATCAAGTCGGAGCGCCTCGAGGAAGTCAACCGCCTGACGGAAGACCCGGCTGTCTGGAACGACAGCAAGCGCGCCACGGAACTGGGCAAGGAGAAGCGCGCGCTGGATGAAATCGTCGGCACCATCTCGCTGCTGACTCAGAGCCTGAAAGACCTGCGTGACCTGTTCGACCTCGGCAAGTCCGAAGGCGACGACGAGACCATGCTGGCGGTCAGCGCCGATGCGAAGGGCCTGGAGGAGAAGGTGGCGAATCTTGAATTCCGCCGCATGTTCTCCAATCCGATGGACCCGGCCAACTGTTTCATCGATATCCAGTCCGGCGCCGGCGGCACCGAGGCGCAGGACTGGGCGCAGATGCTGATGCGCCAGTATCTCAAGTACTGCGAGCGCAAAGGCTTCAAGACCGAGCTGCTGGAAGAATCCGCCGGCGACGTTGCCGGCATCAAGTCATGCTCGATCAAGGTGATCGGCGATTACGCCTACGGTTATCTGCGCACCGAAGTCGGCGTGCACCGGCTGGTGAGGAAATCGCCATTCGACTCCTCGGGCGGCCGCCACACGTCCTTTGCCAGCGTGTTTGTGTACCCGGAAGTGGATGACTCGATTGAAATCGACATCAATCCGGCTGATTTGCGCGTCGATACCTTCCGCGCCTCCGGCGCCGGCGGCCAACATATCAACAAGACCGACTCGGCCATCCGCATCACCCACGGCCCGACCGGCATCGTGGTGCAGTGCCAGAACGACCGCTCGCAGCACCGTAACCGCGCCGAGGCCATGGCTATGCTCAAGGCCAAGCTATACGAATTGGAACTACGGAAGCGCCAGTCGGAGGCACAGAAGCTGGAAGATTCCAAGACCGACATCGGCTGGGGCCACCAGATTCGTTCCTACGTGCTGGACCAGTCGCGTATCAAGGACTTGCGCACCAACTTTGAAACCGGCAATACGCAGAAAGTGTTGGACGGCTATCTGGACGAGTTTATTGAAGCCAGCTTGAAACAGGGGGTTTAGAAATGTCCAGCGAGGATCGATTTGCTATTACAGGCGTGGTCGCACAACACTTCCGTAGCCTTGGCGACATTGCCGTGGAGAATATTGGCGAAGTACTCGTCCTGACAGGGCCAAATGGCTCCGGCAAAAGTAATTTTGTCGATGTACTTCGATTCTTGCGCGATTCGCTTGTGCATGACATTGAACACGCCATCACCATCCGCCAAGGTGTAGAAGCAATCCGCCAATACTCGCGTACTCGACCATTTGATATGAAGGTGAAGTTACTATTTCGCCAAGAATTTCAAAATACAGAGTTCCGAGATGGCACTTACGAACTAGAAATAGCTAGCCAACGAGCAGGCAACTACAAGATCAAGCGCGAAGTCGCTCAATGGCACGAAGAGGTTCTCAGTTTGCAGCCCAGCGGCTCTGACGCACAGGGCAACTTGCAGTTCGATCCCAACGAAATGAGTGTTTCAATCGAACCCCATTACTTCAATCGTGATGATTCAGGTCGAATTGAAAGTGATATTGATGACTTTGCTGGCAATGCTTCCAAATTGCGAGGTCAAGCTCCAGAAACACAGCTGGCCCTGGGGCGCGCTGCAGGTTTCGCAGGGTTTGGCATGCCAGTCGCGGACGCAATTAGCAAGTTTCAGTTCACGTCTATTTTTCCAAACATGCTGAGACTGCCATCGAAGCCAGATATTGACAAACACCTAAAAGAAAGTGGAGAGAATTGGGCGTCAGTATTGAAGTCGCTTCGCTCAGGCAATCCGGGTCGCGAAGGCTATACGAATATTCTTGCTGCGATGCGTGCAATGTGGCCGACGCTACAGGATGTACACGTCCGTTCGGTAGGTGGCTACTTAGTTCCACAGTTTTTGGTAAAGGATACTGAGGACGGTACCGCCCACTACTTTGATCCGTCTCAGGTATCCGACGGCACGCTCCGAGTCTTTGGAATTCTTCTTGCTCTTTACCAGCGGCCGCACCCGCCACTTTTGGCGTTGGAAGAGCCAGAATTAACGATACATCCGGGAGCTCTAGCAATTCTGGCTGACTCACTTAAAGAAGCGTCTCGTCGAACGCAATTGGTCGTTACGAGCCATAGCCCTACCTTGGTTGATCTGTTTGATCCAGCTTCGCTTCGACTAGTAACGATGGAAAGAGGTGACACACATATCTCTGAAATCAGCGCAGCCCAGATTGGAGCAGTCAAAGATCGCCTTACCTCCATTCAGGAACTAATGATTCATGACAATCTTCGCCCTGAGGTGGGCCAATGAGGCTCCTACCCGTGGTCGAAGGACACGGTGATGTGAAGGCCGTTCCGATACTCTTGCGGAACATGCTGGCCCATATGGGAGCCCATCAAGTCCTACTTGAGAGGCCCTATCGACTCGGCGATTATTCCAGCCTAGTCGCAAATGCAGATCGACACATCCCGCTGATCGCACGCGAAAATTGCCGAGCATTGTGGCTTCTAGACTGTGATGATGGTTGCCCTGCGGAGAGAGTCGTAGAGTTGCGCAGGTTAGCCACGCTACACGCGGTGAACGCGCGGATCGAATTTTCTTTTTTTGTGAGAGAGTTTGAGACTCTCTTTCTCGCCTCCCCGGAAATAACCCGCGATTGTCTTGGAATCGCGCCCAACGTACACTTTCCGGAGAACGCCGAAAACATTCGCGGCGCAAAGCAGTGGCTGTCTCGCCATATGCCCAGTGGCTCAGCATACAAAGAGACGATCCACCAGCCGATTCTTGCTGCTCAACTTGACGTTGCTAACTTAGCTGAGAAATCAAAGTCATTCTTGCACTTGAAAATGACACTTGAACGGCTTCTCACGATTTAGGCAGAAATCATGTTGATGCTCAAAGGCGAAGTCAGCGAAGTTGATCTACGCACCAACGTTGAAACCGGCAACACGCAGAAGGTGCTCGACGGTTACCTGGACGAATTCATCGAAGCCAGCCTGAAACAGGGTGTCCATTGAAGATCGGCATTGCCTTTGCACTGATCGTCGCCATCGCCGGCCAGGTGCTGTACCACATCACCCAAAAGAGTGTCGCGCCGGGCGCCCACCCGGTCGTGTCACTGATCGGCTTTTATGTGGTGGCCGCCCTGCTGTCGCTGCCACTGTTCCTGCTGTTTCCGGTCAGCGGCTCCGTGGTCGAGGAAGTCGGCAAGCTGAACTGGGCGGTCTATGCGGTGGGCGCCAGCATCGTGCTCATCGAGATCGGCTTTCTGCTGGCCTATCGGGCGGGCGCCGAGCTCTCGGGCGCGTTCGTGCTGACCTCGGCGGCGGTCACTATCAGCACGCTGCTCGTTGGGCTGTTCTTTTTTCGCGAGGCGGTATCGCTGACCAGACTGGCGGGCATCGCGCTGTGCCTTGCGGGCATCGGCCTGATCAGCTGGAAGTCAGCGCCCTGAGACTCATCATCGTTACTGAATACACTACCAAGTACTGGAATCACCATGTCTGAACAAAACCAAACCCCGCCCATCGACGAAAACCACGTCATCGCTGAGCGCCGCGAAAAACTGAAGGCGATCCGCGCCGCGGCACCGGGCGGCATTGCTTTCCCGAACGACTTCCGGCCGCAGCATCTGGCGAAAGAGCTGCACGCGGCGCACGGCGCCAGGACCAAGGAAGACTTCGAAGCCGCCGCGCACGTTGACGTGGTGGTGGCCGGACGCATCATGTTGAAGCGCCTCATGGGCAAGGCCGCGTTTGTCACCATCCAGGATTCATCCGGCCGCATCCAGCTTTATGTGAAGCGCGATGATGTGGGCGAGGAGGCCTTCGAAGCGTTCAAGAAATACGACCTGGGTGACATTGTCGGCGCAGGCGGTTATGTGTTCCGCACCAATTCGAATGAGCTGTCGATCCACGTCACCTCGATTCGCCTCATCACCAAATCCATCCGTCCGCTGCCGGAAAAGTTCCACGGCCTCACCGACACCGAACAGCGCTATCGCATGCGCTATGTGGACCTGATCACCAACCCGGAAGTACGCGACACCTTTGTGGTGCGCTCGAAGGTGGTGCAAGGTATCCGCGAATTCATGGTGCGCGCGGGTTACCTGGAAGTGGAAACGCCGATGATGCATCCCATCCCCGGCGGTGCCGCGGCGCGACCGTTCGTGACACACCACAACGCGCTGGACATGCAGCTGTACCTGCGGATCGCGCCGGAGCTCTACCTGAAGCGGCTGGTGGTCGGCGGCTTCGAGCGCGTGTTCGAGATCAACCGCAATTTCCGCAACGAAGGCATTTCGGTGCGGCATAACCCCGAGTTCACGATGATGGAGTTCTATATCGCCTGGCGCGATTACGAACACCTCATGCAATTTACCGAGGAGATGTTTCGCGAGCTGGCAACGAAGGTGCTCGGCAAGACCGCCTTCAATTACCAGGGCCATGAGCTCGATTTCGGCAAGCCGTTCGACCGCCTGACCATGGTCGACGCCGTGAAGAAGTACGCCCCGGAACTGGCAGGCATCGACTTCACCGACAAGGCCACGCTTATCCAGCACATCCGCGCCAATGGCGAGGCGGCCAAGGAAACCGATACCGTCGGCAGCCTGCAGCTGAAGCTGTTCGAAGCGGTGGCCGAATCCAAGCTGATCCAGCCGACCTTCCTCATCGCCTATCCGGCCGAAACTTCACCACTGTCGCGCCGCAACGACCAGAACCCGGCCATTTGTGACCGCTTCGAGCTGTTCATCGCCGGGCGCGAAATCGCCAACGGCTTCTCGGAGCTCAATGATGCCGAGGACCAGGCCGAACGTTTCCGCGAGCAGGTGCGGCAGAAAGAGGCGGGTGATGCTGAAGCCATGCACTACGACGCCGACTACGTGCGCGCCCTCGAATACGGCATGCCACCGACCGCCGGCGAAGGCATCGGCATCGACCGCCTCGTCATGCTGCTGACCGACAGTCCGTCGATCCGCGACGTGATTCTGTTCCCTCAGCTGCGCGCGAGCGACGTCGAACGGTAAACCGACCGCGGCCTCACGCGTTTGATGGTGAGGCCCGCGATACCCGCGGTGCTATGATTGGTCGTTCGCTTCCCATTTTGAAAGGACAGCACATGAAGATTTCCAAAGCCCTGCTCGTTGCCGTCGCCGTCGCGGCATCGCCGCTTGCCTACGCCAAGTGCGACAACTGCGGCACGGTTACCGATCTCAAGACCGTACAGATCAAGGGCGAAGGCACTGGCCTCGGCGCGGTGGCCGGCGGCGTGCTCGGCGGCGTGCTGGGACATCAGGTCGGCAGCGGCCGCGGCAAGGATGTCGCCACGGTGGCCGGTGCGGCTGGTGGCGCCTATGCGGGCCATCAGGTCGAGAAGAACGCCAAATCCAAGACCCAGTACCAAGTGATCGTGAAGATGGAAAGCGGCGAGTCCCGCACCTTCACCTTCAATTCCGGAACCGCCTACAAGGTTGGCGACAAGATCAAGATCGTCGACAACAAGCTGGTGCGCGAATAGCGTTTCAGGCCACACCAAAAGAAGGCCCGCGTAAGCGGGCTTTTTTTTGGGCGTGGCACCAGCATTGCAAGCCGAAACTCAAGCATTGGCGGGCTTCGCAGGGCATTTTTGCCAGGGAAGGCTCGCCAAATGGCGATCCGTGTGTTGAGGGAACTTCTATTAACCTGCTGCGCGGCCAACCTTCGCGCCTCCGGTGCTCTGCGTACCTACGTACGCGTCCGCTCCTCGACTCGAATTTTGGCCGCTCGCGACGGTTCCTAGAAGTTCCCTTGAGCGGTTCTGCGTGATGGATCCGCGAACTGTTTAACTATTGATCAAAACTTCTTTCCCCGGCGAAGGCCGGGGCCCAATTTTGCCGTTGATAACTTGGGCCCCGGCCTTCGCCGGGGAAGGACTGCACGCGGGGGTATTTTCCACATGGTTGGATACCGGACCACGCGAAGGCGGCACCACGGATCCGCCCTACCGGCTACGCACTCGAACAACCAGACGGGCAACCAGCCACACAATCAGCAGCCACACGGCCGCAATGAACATCCAGCCGAACACCGTCGGCGCGCACCAGCCCCAGCCGCAGGCACCGTTATGTTCCAGCAAGCCAGGAATGCCGACGGCGTGAAATAAATAGACCGACAGGAACGGGATCGCCATCAGCACGCCCATCGGCGAATCGGCGTAGCGATGCGAAAAATAGGCCGGCAGGCAGAGCAGCACGTAGATGCCGATGATCAGCACCATGAGCTTGAGGGTTTTCAAGGAGGATGCGTTCACGGTTCACGCCTGGCGGGAATCACGCCTCACCCATGCCGAACCAGCCGCGCCCGCGTTCCTCTTCCAGCCGCGCCTCGATGTAGTCCCACAAGGCCGGACAACCTTCGCGGATGGGATCGGCGATGCGCGCGACCACGCGCGCGTGGGTGATGCCGTTTTCGCGCCAGCTCTGCCCGGCGTTGGCCAGATTCAGCAGCACCGGCATGGCGCGGTCCACGGCGTTGGCAAAGCGCGCCTCGGGCGATTCGCCCTGCTCGAATTCATGCCATAGGTGGAGGAAGCGCGCGCTGTGACCATCGGGCAGCAGACCGAAAATCCGCTCGACGGCGGCCCGTTCGGCAGCCTTGCGCTCCTCCCAGCCGCCCTCGGCGTAAACGATGGTGTCGCCGGTATCGATCTCGCCGATGTCGTGCACCAGCAGCATGTGGATGACGCGGTCGAGATCGATTACCTCCTGTGCGTAGTGCGCAAGCGAGGATGCCAGCATGGCGATCTGCCAGCTGTGCTCGGCCGAATTCTCGTAACGGTCGAGCCCCAGCGGCCGCGTCTTGCGCGTCACGCCCTTGAGTTTGTCCAGTTCGAGGATGAAGTCGATGACTTGTTGCATGACACCCTTTCCGTGTTGATATTTGGCCGCGATCGACACTCAGTCGATCAGGTCCTGATCTTTGAGCCAGTCGAGAACAATCCTTCCCACAGCCGAACAGGCGGGCCGGTTGGCATGGACCAGCCACATTACCGCCTCGATCTCCGCCGCCGGCTGGATGGCCTGGCTGCCACCTTTCAGCCGGCCACGATAGCAGCGCATGCGCACCATTGTGCCGTCGTCCCGGCCATCCGCCTGCGCCCGGAATTCGCCGCAGAATGCCAGCGATGCCGGATCGAGATCGACGCTCAGTTCCTCGCGGATCTCCCGCAGCAGCGCCGTCTGGTCGCTTTCACCCGGATCGCGCTTGCCACCCGGAAGATACGGCGCGCGCTTTCCCGCCGAACGCGCGAACAGCAGCTTGCGGTCGACGATGTGTATCCAGGCCAGTTTGTCGATTTCAGCATTCACGGGTCGCGAGTTTGCCATGTCTGCGCCGTCTTGTTTCGGCTGCCACTCCAGCAGCGCGTAGCGGCCGTCACCGGAGTGACGGGACGCCACCTGCACCCAACCGCTGCGGTAGTAGAAGGCCAGGGCAGCGTAATTGGCTTCCACACATTTCAGGCGCCAGGGTGGTGGCAGCCAACTGCCCAGCGAGTCCAGCAACAAACTGCCCGCACCCAGGCCGCGTGCACCGGGCCGAACATGCAAATGGTGAATGAAGGCCGTCGCGGCTTGCACGGCAACGAAACCGGCGATCGAGCCGTCGGCGGCAACCGCGACGAAGATCGCCTCGCCCGCTGAAACCTGCGAGAAGTCGGTGCGCAGGCGCGCGGCCGGCGGCAGCCAATGTGCAGCGGAAATATTGGCGGCAAAGATCTCCTGAATGGCTGCGGCATCGGCAGTATCCGCAGCGCGCACCGTGAACGCACTCATGGGCGGAATGGCACGGTCTCCAGCAAATTCACGCGATGAGGCATGGCAAGACACGAGCACTGGCGCGCCTTGCCGGCCACATTCGGCCTGCAACGCCCGCCAGTCAATGAGTTCTTCGTTTGCGTGCTATTGCCCGGTGATGATTTCAGCGACGAGGTCATGATCTTCGGCGGCGACCACGCGGGCGCGCAGAAACTCGCCCGGCTGCAGTTTCTTGCTCACGCCGGTCACGTACACCACGCCGTCGATTTCCGGTGCGTCCGCCGCGGAGCGGCCGACGGCGATGCGGTGGCCGCGACCTCCCTCGGCGAGCCGATCCACCAGCACATCGATCTCGCGGCCCACCTTGGCTTGCAGGCGCTTGCGGCTGATCTTTTCCTGATGGGCCATGAAGCGCGCCTGGCGCTCCGCCCTCACCTCGTCGGCGACCGGATCGGGCAGGTCGTTGGCGCGCGCGCCCTCGACCGGCGAGTAGGCAAAACAGCCGACGCGATCGAGCTGCGCCTCGGTGAGAAAGTCGAGCAATTCCTGGAACTCGGCTTCGGTTTCCCCCGGGAAACCGGCAATGAATGTGGAGCGAATCGTCAGGTCGGGACAGGTCTTGCGCCACGCCTGGATGCGTTCCAGGGTCTTTTCTGCGGCGGCAGGCCGTTTCATGAGTTTCAGGATGCGGGGGTTTGCATGCTGGAAGGGGATATCCAGGTACGGCAGGATCTTGCCCTCGGCCATCAGCGGGATCACGTCGTCCACATGCGGATACGGGTAGACGTAATGCAGCCGCACCCAGGCACCCAACTCGCCAAGCGCCCCGCACAGCTCGGTCATGCGGGTTTTCAGCGGGCGACCGTTCCAGAAGCCGGTGCGGTACTTCACGTCCACGCCGTAGGCGCTGGTGTCCTGTGAAATCACCAGCAGCTCGCGCACGCCGGACTTCACCAGGTTTTCGGCTTCCTGCATGACGCTCGCCACCGGCCGGCTGACCAGGTCGCCGCGCATGTCGGGGATGATGCAAAAGGTGCAGCGATGGTTGCAGCCCTCGGAAATCTTCAGGTAAGCGTAATGCTTGGGCGTGAGTTTGATGCCTGCAGCGGGCACCAGATCGATGAACGGGTCATGCGGCTGTGGCAGATGCGCATGCACATGCTCCATCACTTCATCCTTGGCATGCGGCCCGGTCACGGCCAGCACCTTGGGATGGACTTGCTTGATGAGGTTGCCACCACCCTCGCCCGATTTTGCCCCCAGGCAGCCGGTGACGATCACCCTGCCGTTTTCGGCGAGCGCCTCGCCGATGGCATCCAGCGATTCCTCGACGGCCGAATCGATGAAGCCACAGGTATTGACCACCACCAGATCGGCACCGTCGTAGCTCGCGGCGATGTCATAGCCCTCGGCGCGCAACTGGGTGATGATCTGCTCGGAATCGACCAGCGCCTTCGGGCAGCCCAGTGAAACAAAGCCCACCTTGGGCGGTTGGGCTTTGCGTTTGCCGACCTTGCTGAACTTGATCGGGCTGGCGGTGCCGGGGCTTGCAGACTTCATGCGGACCTTCGCTGGGAATCAGCTTTTGCTGCCGCGACGCGCGCGGGGCTTGGCTGCCTTGGGTTCGGTGTCGCCTTCCGCCGGCGGCTCGGCACCCGGCGCGGCCTGCATCGGGTTGTAGGGAAACGTGGAGAACATCTGCATGGCCTGCTTGCGCAATTCGTCCTGCATGCCGATGACGTTTGATGCGCTCTTTTCCAGGTACTCGCTCATCATTGCGGGCACCGTTCCGCCCGCACCCTGGATGAGTTTGGTCCAGGCCTGCGGATCGAAGGCGGGCACCGCCTTGCCACCAGCGGCGCCGAGATTTCCGTAGATGGACTGGGTTTGTTCCTGGAACTTGCGCTGCGCTTCGTGGAACGCACCGATGCTGCGCTCGAGGTAGCTGCCCATGAGGCCCTGCATGGAGTGACCGTAATAGCGGATGATGTTGGCCAGCATGTCGGAAGAGAACATCGGCACGCCGCCACTCTCCTCTTCAAGGATGATCTGCAGCAGGATGCTGCGCGTGAGGTTTTCGCCGCTGCGTGCGTCCTGCACTTCGAAGGTCTGGTTTTCAAGCACGAACTGCTTCACATCGGCCAGCGTGATGTACGCGCTGGTTTCCGTGTCGTACAGCCGGCGATTCGGGTATTTCTTGATGATCCGGGCCACGTTGCGTCCTTCCGAAGTTGGTTCAAATTGAACAGCGGTCATCAACCGTTCACGATCGCTGGCCATCATGCTGCATGACGGTAAAAATGCGCCCGCTGAAGCTTGCGGCAGCGCACAAGCCGTTGCCGTAATGCGCTTTTAGCTATTTGATTATCTTAGCATTTTTTGGCTGTTGCGGCCCTGAAAACGCAAATTGGTGCACCGCAACAAAAAGTACTTGACTTTCGATTCCGGCGCCCATATTATTCAGTTTGTGCAGCGCAACATTTCTGGTGCAGTTCGATTTAGCAAACGGATGTGGCGCCTATTTCAATGCAGCCCCCAAACCTCTATAGGAGTTTGACCATGTCTAACCTGAATATGAACCTGAGCAACGAACAATTCGGCGAATTCTCCAAAGCTTCCGTCGACGCCGCCATGAAGTTTGCCAAAGTTTCCTTCGACAGCGCCGAGCGCATGTTCGCACTGAACATGGAAGCCGCCAAAGTCAGCCTGGACGAAACCGCCAAGGGCACCAAGGCAATCACCGGCGTGAAGGATGTGCAGGAACTGAACACCCTTCGCACCAAGGCAGCTGAAACCGGTCTGGAATTCCTCACCGGCTACTCGAAGAACCTGTACGACATCAGCACCGCCGCGCAAGCACAGTACTCGGCACTGATCGAGCAAAGCGTTTCCGCCGCACAGAAGTCGGTTGTTGACACCATCGACAAAGCCGCCAAGAACGCCCCGGCCGGTTCCGATGTTGCCTTCGCCGCACTGAAGTCCAGCGTTGCCGCTTCCACCGCCGCGATGGACACCCTGACCAAGGCTTCCAAGCAAGTCGCGAATTTCGCTGATACGGCCATCAAGACCGCCACCGAAACCACGACCAAGGCTGCCGCTTCCAGCAAGCGTAAGTAAGTAACCTTAACGTCTCCTCCTCCTAATCAACATGATTAGGCTTCAACCCCGGAACTAAACACTCCGGGGTTTTTTTGCGCGCGCGCCGCGAAATTCAGTTGCAGACGTGCGAGCACCGCAAATTGCCGTACCCGCTGCACAACGCAGCGATAGTCGCAACCAGCAAGAAAGTGAAACCAGCATGACCACAAAGAAAATCGCACTCATCACCGGTGGTGTCGGCGGCATCGGCACTGGAATCAGCAAGGCGCTCGCCGCAAAGGGCTACTTCGTTGTCGCCAACTATGTGGTGCCGGGCTCGGAAACCCAATGGCAGCGGGAAATGAAAAACGCCGGATTCAATGGCGTCGACAGCGCGGCAGCGTTCGGCGATGTCTCCGATTACAACTCGGCGGGTGAAATGATCCGCAAGATCGAGGCGGAGTACGGCCCCATCAGCGTGCTGGTCAACTGCGCCGGCATCACCCGCGACGCGACCTTGCGCAAAATGACACCCGAGCAATGGAATGCGGTGCTGACCACCAACCTTACCAGCGTGTTCAACACCTGCAAGCACGTCATCGACGGCATGGTCGAGCGCGGATGGGGGCGCATCATCAACATCTCCTCGGTCAACGGCGTGAAGGGCCAGTTCGGCCAGACCAACTACGCCGCGGCCAAGGCGGGCGTGCTTGGCTTCACCAAGTCGCTGGCCCAGGAAGTCATCAGGAAGGGCGTGACCGTTAATGCCGTATCACCGGGCTACGTCGACACCGAGATGACCCAGGCGATCCGGCCTGACGTGCGTGAAGGCATTGTCGCGACGATCCCGGCCGGCCGCATGGGCAGCCCGGACGAAATCGCCAGCGCAATCGCCTTTCTGGCCTCCGAGGAATCGGGGTACATCACCGGCACCAACCTGTCGGTCAATGGCGGCCTGCACATGTATGCCTGAGTTGCGGCTATTGCCATGAAAAAGGGCGCCACCGGCGCCCTTTTTTTGTTTACCGGACCGCGCTCTAGAACATGTGCTGGCCGCCGTTGATGGCGATATTGGCGCCCGTGAGGAATGCGGCCTCGTCTGAGGCCAGATAGGCGCACAGGCCGGCAACTTCCTCGGGTTTGCCCAATCGTCCCACCGGGATCTGCGGCAGGATCTTGGAATTGAGGACGTCCTCCGGAATCGCCGTCACCATCGCCGTGCCGATGTATCCGGGAGAAATGGTATTTACGGTGACACCCTTTTTAGCCACTTCCAGCGCCAGTGCCTTGGTGAAACCGTGCATGCCGGCTTTGGCCGCCGAGTAGTTGGTTTGTCCGAACGCACCCTTCTGGCCATTGACCGAAGACACATTGATGACCCGGCCCCAGCCGCGCTCGACCATGCCGTCGACCACCGGCTTGCACATGTTGAACACGCTGTCGAGGTTGGTGCTGACCACGGCATCCCAATCCACCTTGCTCATTTTCTTGAAGGTGGTGTCGCGGGTGATGCCGGCATTGTTGATAAGGATGTCGACCGGGCCGATTTCGGCCTGGATCTTGGCCACGGCCGTCGCGCAGGAATTGAAATCGGCCACGTCCACGGCGTAGGCGTTGAAGTGATAGTCGCGCGCCGCCATTTCCTTGAGCCAGGCGTCCGCCTTGGTGTTCGATGGCGAATAGGTCACGACCACCTTGATGCCCATGCGGGCGAGCTTCATGCAAATGGCTTCGCCCAGTCCGCCCATCCCTCCCGTCACCACTGCAATGCGTTGCGTCATGCTTTTTTCTCCTCTGTCGTTAATCTTTTTCGGTCACGGTTCGAAAGACCGCGATTCCCAGCAACAATACCACTTGCGCCGCCAGCATGCTCAGCCAGCCGCCGCCCAGCCAGGCGACGATTCCCGACGCCCCCAGCGACAACCCGCCCCACACCAGCGGCGACCGGTGTTCATGTTGCGCGGCGCGGGCAAAGAAGATGGCGCCGCAGATCGCAACGAAAACGAGCGTGTAGGGCCCAAGCATCAAGCCCGCTCTTTCACGTAGCGGCCCGGCGCGGACTCGATCGGCCGGAATTGCGCGTTGCCCAGATCTTTGCAGGCGGCACCATGCGCCGGAATTTTTGCCCAGCGCGGCCACCAGCACGCCTGCGCTCGATTTCCGGCCGCCGTACTGTTTCAACCATTTTGCCCAGCGCGGCCACCAGCTACCTCGACCTCCGTTGCAGCCACTGCTCGTGGCCTTGATCGACACTGCCCCCCACCCAGTAGCTGCGCTTGTTCTTGGAGGCGGGATTGACCACGCCGGCGATATGGCCGGAGGCGCTGAGCACGAATTCGGTGTCGCCGCCAAGGTGCGCTGCGCTGGAATAGGCACCTTTCCAGGGCACGATGAGGGTCTTCCTTGGCCGCAAACAAAGGCGGGCATGTCGGCGTAAGACAGGTCAGCGGCACGCCGCACATCGTCAGCTTGTCGGGCTTGATGAGGTTGTTCTCGAAATAGGTGTTGCGCAGGTAGAAGCAGTACCAGGGGCCCGGCAGGTTGGTGCTGTCCGAATTCCAGAACAGCAGGTCGAAGGCAGGCGGCTTGCCCCCTTCAGGTAGTTGCTGACGACGTAGTTCCAGACCAGCTCGTTGGCGCGCAGCGAGGTGAAGGCGAATGCCAGGTCGCTGCCGCTGACGATGCCGCCACCGGCGACCTCTTTCTCGCGCCGCCTGACGAAGGCCTCGTCGATGTACGCCGAGATCTCGCCCACTTCGGAAAAATCGATAAATGTGGTGAGAAAGGTGGCGCTCTCGACCACGTCGTGGCCCATGCGGCGCAGCACCGCCAGCGCGCAGGCCAGCATGGTGCCCCCTACGCAGAATCCAAGCGCGTTGATCTTTTCCACGTTGGTGATTTGCCGCACCACGTCGATGGCCTTGATGACGCCGTTGGCAAGGTAGTCGTCCCAGGTGAGTTGCCCCTGCGGCGCCTTGACATTGCGCCACGAGGTGATAAACACCGTGAAACCCTGCTCCACCGCATATTTGACAAATGAGTTGTCCGGCCGCAGGTCGAGGATGTAGTACTTGTTGATGCAGGGCGGCACCATCAGCAGCGGCCGCATGTGCACCTGCGGTGTGCTGGGTGCGTACTGGATCAGCTGCAGGATCTCATTCGAACACCCGCGCTGCCCGGCGACGGACGATGTTCTCGCCGGTCGATACCTCGTTCGGTCATCGAGATGTGTCCTTCTTCATGTCCTGCTGCAGGTTCTCGAGGCCGGTCCGCAGCGTTTCTCCCTGCGATTCGAGGGCCGACTTGAGCGCCTCCGGATTGGTCATGAGGAAGTTGGCGGCTGGCGTCGAGGTACTGCTCGGCGAAAAAGCATCTTCTGCTTCATCCTGCAGGCAGCAGCCGTTCATGAAGCTCTCCAGCAGCAGGCGCCGATGTACCGGCCTCCCGGTGATTCGGCGAGGTAACGGTATTGCGGCGCGGACTGCCACGCGGCGCTGGAAAAGCGCTTGTCCTGAAGGCTCGCCGGCACGGCGTGCTCTGCGCCTTCCGGTTGCGCAAACGCCAGCATCAGACGCTGCTGCTCCTCGACGAAGCGCTTTTGCAGCGCCGCCAACTTCGTCGGTTCATCGCGCAATCTGAGCATGGCGCTTTGCCAGGCCTCATTGAGGCTCACCGGCGGTGGTATCGCGCCCATGCCGTGGATCATTCGCGCACCGGACTCCTGTATGCCGGACAGGATTTTGTTGAAATCAAAAGCTGCGTTGTTCGACGACATTCAGAAACCTGTGCGGGGATAATCGAGACTGGTTGAATTATGCGGCAAGCGCCCTTGCCTTGCCATCACACGCAGGAGACAAACTGTGGTAATCATCATCGCCATTACCTGGCTGTACGTGATCCTCATGATGGCAATCACCGAGCGCAGCGTGGTGGGCGGCGTCATGACGTTTTTCTTCTACGGGCTGGCGCCGTGTTTCCTGTTGCTTTGGCTGACCGGTGCCGCCGCGGGTTTGCGTGCACGTCGCCGCCAGCGGCGCGCCCAGGCGGCCGCCAAAAACTCAGTGAATGCTGAAATAGTGAAAGGCGGCGATCGATAACACGCCGAGTGCAATCAGCGCCACCTGCTGGATCGACTCGATCAGGGATGTGCGCGAATGCAGCCCCGGCATCAGGTCGGCGATCGCGACATAGATCATGCTTGCCGCGGCCAGGCAGAGGAAAACAACCGAGTACTGCTGCAGGCCCTGGATGGCGAAATAGGCGATGAGGGCCCCGACCAGGGTGGCGAAGCTGGATACGAGGTTCCAGAACAGCGCACGGGATTTGCTGAAGCCGGCATTGAGCAATACCAGGAAGTCGCTCAGTTCCGCCGGCAGTTCGTGGGCCACGATGGCGAGCGCCGTGACGACGCCCAGGCGGGTATCGGCCACAAATGCGGCAGCGATGGCAAATCCGTCGGTGAAATTATGAAAGCCGTCGCCGATGATGATCATCCACGCGCTGGCGACCGGGTGCTTGTGCGCATCGCTTGTCTTGCCGGGCTGGTGGCCGACGGCATCGATCTTCACCTGCGGTTGCGCGAGATGGTGGTCGTGCTGATGCGCATGTTCATTGGCGGCGCGCTCGGCGGCGCCCGCATGGTCATGGTCGTGCCGCCATAGCACCAGTTTCTCGAGGACAAAGAACGCCAGAATGCCGGCCAGAATCCATCCGGCCATCTGGCGGGCATCGTTGGACCGCTCGAAAATGTGCGGCATCAGGTCGAGAAACACGACACCCAGCAATGCACCGACAGCGAAGCTGACAAACATCGGGATGAGCCGCGGCTGGATGCGCCAGGCGACCAAGGCAGCCAGCGCGGCGGACGAAAATCCGCCGGCTAGGCTGGCAACGATGATGTAGGCGAGCGTCATGGAAATCTGCTTTTCTTGCGCCAATCGGCATCGGGCCACTTGCACCGGCATTGGTTGCCGGCGCGAAAGGCGCGTGCAAAGGGTTGTTTTGTTCGCCAACGATGGCTACGCAGTGTCCGGCGGGTTCACGCGTTCGGCGCCGGCCGCGTCTTGCAACTCTATTGCATCATTCTACCATCCGGCACCGGCCGCGAGGATGGCTTCACTGCAGCCAGATGAGCGCAGCCATGCGGCCCGTCTTCCCATCGCGCCGGTAGGAATAGTATTTGTCCGGCGAGGTGAAAGTGCACTCCGTGCCGCCGTAGACGCGATCGACACCGGCGCCGGCGAGGCGCAGGCGCGCCAGCGCGAAGATATCGGCAAGATACTTTTCAGGCCGCTCCAGCAGCGGCCTGAACGCAGCGCGTGCCGCCGAATCCCGCGACGCGAAGATTTCGCGCACTTCCGGCCCCACTTCAAACGCATCCGGCCCGATGGCGGGACCCAGGTAAGCCAGCAGGCGTTCCGGCTTTACCGGCATGGCCGCAACGGTCGCCTCCAGAACGCCGGCGGCGAGGCCGCGCCACCCGGCGTGCGCCGCCGCCACGCAGGTGCCCGCTTCGTCACAGAACAGTACCGGCAGACAGTCAGCCACCATCACCGCGCAGGGCTTGCCTTTGAGGGCGGTCACGGCCGCATCGGCGGTATGAACCACCTGCAGGTCGGTACCGGTGTCGAGGCAAACCACGTCCGCGCCATGTACCTGGTTGAGCCACAGCGGTTCATCCGGCAATGCGGCACGCAGGCGCCGGCGATTTTCCGCGACCGCAGCCGGCTCGTCGCCGACATGACGTCCCAGGTTGAGACTCGCGAACGGGCCTGTGCTGACGCCACCAGAGCGGGTGCTGACAAGACAACCTACAGAGTCAGGCGCCGGCCATTCCGGCCGCAGCCAATCTTGCACGGAGCGGGTCATCCGAGACCTGCAACGTAGTCGATGAAGTCGCGCATGTCGGGCGCAACCGGCGCCTCGAAGGTGCGCTCGTCGCCGGCCACGGGATGCACCAGCGTCAGTCGGCGCGCGTGCAGTGCCTGACGGCCAAAATCGCGGATGGCATCGCGAACATCCGGGTCAATTCCCGTCATGGGCGGTCCATAGACAAGGTCGCCTTCCAGCGGGAAACCGATCGACTGCATGTGCACGCGGATCTGGTGGGTTCGCCCGGTTTCGAGCCGGCACTCCAGCAAGGTGTGAAAAGCAAAGCGTTCCAGCACACGATAATGCGTGACCGCAGGTTTGGCAGCGGCATGGTCCTTGAGCACGGCCATGCGGGTGCGTTGATGCGGGTGACGGCCAATGGGCGCGTCCACTTTGCCGTCTGCGGCCACATGGCCGCGCACCAGTGCAATGTAGACGCGCTTCATGGTACGTGCCTGCAATTGTTGCACCAGCGAAAACTGCGCCGCCTCGCTCTTGGCTGCCACCATCACCCCGCTGGTGTCCTTGTCGAGGCGATGCACGATGCCGGCGCGTGGCAGGTTGGCGACCGAGGGGTTGCGAAACAGCAGGCCGTTGAGCATCGTGCCGCTCCAGTTACCTGCTGCCGGATGCACCACCAAACCGGGGGCCTTGTTCATTACGATCAGGGCGCCGTCCTCAAATATCACGTCCAGCGGCACAGGTTCCGGACTGAATGCCGATTCCTCGGCGCGCGGCGCAAGTGTCGCATCGATGGATTCGCCGCCAAGCAGCTTGGTCTTGGGCTGGGCTGCGAAGCCGTCGAGCAGGATGGCGCCATCCTTGATCATTGCGCTCAGGCGGCTGCGGGAAAATTCCGGCAACAATTCGGCCAAAACCTGGTCAAAGCGCATGCCGGCCAGTGCCGACGGCACTTTGAGTTGCACCTTTTCACCGGCAGCCGGCAACGGGGAGGACAGGTCGCTTGCGCTATAATCTTCCTCTTCAATTTCAATAGATTGCATGATCAAAAGTATGACACGAACCCTTGTAGCCGCCGTGGCGATTGCCACGAGCCTGATCGCCGGTTGCGGCTGGTTTGGCGAAAAACTTGACGATCAGCGCAACTGGACGGTCGAACAGCACTACCGCAACGCGCGCGCCGAACTGGACTCGGGCAACTACGCCGGCGCGGTGAAGGCATACGAGGCGCTGGAGGCCAAGTATCCGTTCGGCCGGTATGCGCAACAGGCGCAGCTGGACATTGCCTACGCCCGCTACAAGGAAAACGAGACCGCGGAAGCCGTGTCCGCAGCCGACCGATTCATGAAGTTGCACCCCAATCACCCCGCGTATGACTACGCGTTGTACATCAAGGCACTGGCCTACTTCAAACCTGATCTGGGACTGTTCGGCGAACTGCTCGACCTTGATCCTTCGGAACGCGACCCCAAGGCGCTGCGCGAATCGTTCGAGGTGTTCAAGGACCTGGTGGTGCGTTTCCCGGACAGCCGCTACGCCGAAGATTCGCGCGCGCGCATGTCCTACCTGGTGAATTCGCTGGCGAAGCATGATGTGGCCGTGGCGCGGTACTACTACAATCGCGGCGCCTATCTTGCCGCCGTCAACCGCGCCGGCAACGTTCCACAGCGCTACCCGCAGGCCCCTGCCAATGAAGAAGCGCTGGTGATTACGGTACAGGCCTACGAGAAGATGGGTGAAAAGCAGTTGGCAGACGACACGCGCCGCGTACTGTTGAAAAACTTTCCCCGCAATGTGATGGTCGCGGTGCAGGGAAGCGAACGCAAAGCGTGGTGGAAACTCTGGTAGCAGCCTAGCGCTCGGCGAGCAACAGGACCAACTGTTCCTGGGCGGCATAGCGGGTTTTTGGTGTTCCGCGTGAAGCACGCTTGCAGTTGTAGCCACCATCAGCGTCCATTTCCCAAGCCTGAACGTTGTCTTCCAGGTACGGCGTCAGTCCCTCGGCGATGACCCGCTTTTTCAGCCGCGGGTCCAGCACCGGGAAGCACAGTTCGATCCGGCGGAAGAAATTCCGCTCCATCCAGTCGGCGCTGGACAACATGACCCGCTCCTTGCCGCCGCCGCCATTGCGGAAATAGAAGACGCGCGAGTGTTCAAGGAAGCGACCGACGATCGATCGCACACGGATGTTCTCCGAAAGTCCGGCCACACCGGGGCGCAAGGCACAAACCCCGCGAATGACCAGGTCGATCTTCACGCCGGCCGCAGACGCACGGTAAAGCGCCTCGATCACTTCCGGATCAAGCAGCGAATTCATCTTGGCAATGATGTGCCCACGCTTGCCGGCCTTCGCCAGCCTGGCCTCGTTTTCGATCGATGCAACGACGTTGGCATGCAGGGTGAAAGGTGCCTGCCAGACCTGTGAATGCTTGGTTGCCTTGCCCAGACCGGTTAGCTGCACGAACACTTCGTTCACATCGTTGCAGATCGCCTCATTGGTAGTCATCAAGCCGAAATCGGTGTACAGGCGCGCGGTGCGCGGATGGTAGTTGCCGGTGCCGAGATGCACGTAGCGCCGCAGGCGCGCCCTGGATGTTTTCTCCTCCGGGTCGTCGAGTTCGCGGCGCACCACCAACGCCATTTTCGCGTGCGTCTTGTGCCCGACCACGCCATAAACCACGTGCGCACCAACCTCTTCCAGTCGCGCCGCCCAGTTCAGGTTTGCTTCTTCGTCGAAGCGTGCCATCAGCTCGACCACGACGGTGACCTCCTTGCCGCGCTTCGCGGCATCGATCAGCGTTTCCATGATGGCTGAGTCCGTGCCGGTGCGGTACACCGTCTGCTTGATGGCCACCACCTGCGGGTCGCGCGCAGCCAGCTGGATGAACTCGATGACCGGCAGGAAACTCTCGAACGGATGATGCAGCAGCACGTCCTGCTTCTTGAGAACCTCGAAAAAATCCTTGCCCTTGGCCAGCTTGTTCAGCGGTTTGGGTGTGCCCGGGGTAAACGGCGGAAACTTCAGGTCCGGCCGTGCTACCTGGTCGCCCACATTCATCATGCGCACCAGATTTACCGGGCCGTTCACGCGATAGATGTCGATTTCGTCAAGGTCGAACTGGGCGAGCAGGAACTGGACCATTTCCTCCGAGCAGTTGTCGGCCACTTCAAGCCGCACGGCGTCGCCGAAGTGGCGCTGCGGCAATTCGCCCTGCAGGGCAATTCGCAGGTTCTTCACTTCCTCCTCGTCAACGAACAGGTCCGAGTTGCGCGTCACGCGGAACTGGTAGCAGCCCAGCACTTCCATGCCGGCGAACAACTCGCCGACATGCTGATGCAGCACCGAGGTGAGGTAAATGAAGGTATTTTCGCCGTCAGCGATGTTCTCCGGCAGCTTGATGATCCGCGGCAACACCCGCGGCGCCTGTACGATGGCGCGCTGCGAGTCGCGGCCGAACGCGTCGCGACCGGAAAGCTCGACGGCGAAATTGAGGCTCTTGTTGAACACCCGCGGGAACGGATGCGAAGGGTCGAGCCCGATGGGCGTCAGCACCGGCATCATTTCGCGAAAAAAATACTCCCGCACCCAGGCTTGCTGTTTGGGAGTCCATTGGGATCGCCGCAAGAATCGGATGCCCTCTGCCGCGAGTGCCGGAAACAGGCTTTCGTTGAGGACAAGGTACTGGCGGACCACCATCGCGTGAACTTCCTCGGTCACGCGGCGGAACACTTCTCGGGGGGAAAGCCCGTCTGGCCCGGCGGAAGCCGCATTGAGTTTCAGCTGCTCTTTGAGGCCGGCCACGCGAATCTCGAAGAATTCGTCGAGATTGGATGAAAGGATGGTGAGAAACTTCAGCCGCTCGAGCAGCGGCACGGAAGGATCCTCAGCCTGCGCGAGTACGCGCCGGTTGAAGCCGAGCAGCTGCAGCTCCCTGTTCAGAAAGCGGTCGCGCATCTTCAGCGCCGCGGATTTGCGCGTTGCCATTTTCTTGTCGGGCCTGATGTTGCTTTTGGAATTCCTGGTCACGATACATCCGGCTAATTACGGTTTTGTGACAACCCCATGGGCCACCCCGCGTATGACATACTGCGGCAACTTCAGGTATCGTCCATGACCAGTCAAACGCTAGCAGCCGTCGATCTCGGCTCGAACAGCTTCCACCTGCAGATCGCGCGCGTCGTCAACGATCAGTTATACCCGCTCGATGCTTTGAAGGAAACAGTGCGCCTGGGCGCTGGCGTGACGAGCGACCGCCGCATCGATGCCGCGACTGCCGAGCGCGCCTTTGCCGCGCTGCGGCTTTTCGCCGAGCGCCTGCAGGGGTTGCCGAATGATGCCGTGCGCGTGGTCGGCACCAATGCACTGCGCGTCGCCAAGAACGCACAGGAATTCGTGCGGCAGGCGGAGGCCATTCTTGGTTATCCCATCGAGGTCATCGCCGGACGTGAAGAGGCACGGCTCATTTACATCGGGGTCGCACAGAGCCTGCCGCCCTCCGCGCACCAGCGATTGGTGGTGGACATCGGCGGCGGTTCCACCGAGTTCATCATCGGCCACCGATTGAAGCCCAAGTTGCTTGACAGCCTTTACATGGGCTGCGTCAGTTTTTCCGGGCGCTATTTCCCGGAAGGCAGCATGGACAAGAAGAGCTTCAAGGACGCTCAGCTGGCGGCGCGCAAGGAGCTCGAACTGATCGCGTCACGTTTCCGCAAGGAAGGCTGGCGCGAAGTGTTCGGCTCCAGCGGCACCGCCAAGGCTCTGGGCATCATCATGCAGGAAAACAGCGTGACCAAAGAGGGAATCTCACTCGCCGGACTCGAATGGCTGCGAGACAAGGCGCTAAAGGCCGGCGGCTTCAACGCGTTGAACCTGCCGGGTGTCAAAGGCGATCGCGTCCCCGTATTGCCGGGCGGGCTGGCCATCATGCTGACGCTTTTCGAAGAGCTGGGCCTGGAGCACATGTCGGTGGCGGACACGGCCCTGCGCGACGGCGTGCTCTACGATTTGCTGGGACGCACCCATCATGAGGACGTTCGCGATACCGCGGTTGACGCGATGGCGCGCCGCTACCACGTCGATCCGTCGCAGGCGAGCCGGGTGAAGCAGCTGGCGCTCGCCTTCTATGAACAGCTGGATGATTCTGCCAATGCGGAATTGTCCTTCCAGCGGCGGCAAAAACTGGGCTGGGCGGCGCGACTGCACGAGATCGGCATCGATATCGCGCAGGCAAACTTTCACAAGCACTCTGCCTATGTGATCGCCAATGCCGACATGCCGGGCTTTTCCAAACGCGAGCAGTCGGCACTCGCCTCGCTGGTGCTGGCGCAACGCGGGCGCCTGGCCAAAGTCGCCGTCGACCTTCCGGGGGACGAATCATTCGCCGCGAAGGCGCTGTGCCTGCGCCTGGCGGTGCTGCTGTCGCGCAGTCGGCGGCACGTGGACCCCCGGCTGTTTTCTCTGGCCCGGGTCAATGCCGACTTTCGTTTCACCGTGAAGGCGGACTGGCTGGCCGCACACAGCCTGACAGAATACGAATTGCGCCAGGAAGTCGACGAATGGAAAGGCGCGGGCCTGAAGCTCGAAGTGCTGGCCGCGTGAGGAGCGCTCAGGCCGCTAGCGGATCGTGTCCGGCGATACCATGGCGCGCAACACGATCTGCATCCCGCCGTCGCGCTCGCGCGACTCGAACCACCACATGGCGCCTTTCTTGACCGAAACGTAGCCGTCGACGCCGTTGATCAGGCGCGCCGCCACCATGCCCAGCGTCGGCTGGTGTCCGACCACAATGACATTGTGCTTTGCCCGTGGCCAGCCGGCAGCCTCGAGCACCGCCGGCGCGCCGCGATCGGGGGCGATGGCGTCAATGGTCTCCACCGGCAGTTGCAGTGCGGTGGCCGTCTGCTGCGCACGCAGCGCCGGGCTGGCTATGACCCGCCACTGCGGCAGCTCCGAGCCTAGCTGTGAATGCAGCCAGCCCGCCACCTTGGCTGCCTGCTTGCGCCCGCGTGGCGTCAACGGTCGAAGCATGTCGTTCGGCGCATGGTCTTCGGCCTCTGCATGCCGCCAGAGGATCAGTTGCATATCACTCCTCCCCCGCGAGCAGCACCGGGCTGGGCCGCGCGCGCGATGTCAAGGCGATGCCGCCCAGGATCAGCCCGATGCCGGCGAAATGGAACCAGTACAGGCGCTCATCCAGAAACAGCCATGACAACAGGCTGCCGAACATCGGCATGAGATGCACGAACAGGCCGGCGACGTTCGGCCCAACCTGCTCGACGCCGCGATTCCAGAATATGTAACCGACGACCGATGGAAACAGTCCCAGATAGGCAATGGCCGCCACCACCGGCCACGACCATGCGACGCGTGCGCCACTGGAAATTTCCCACACGAAAGTTGGCGTCATCGCGATCACGCCGACCGCTCCGCAGATGGTCAATAGCGCCAGTGGCGGAATGTCGCCGGGCCGCCATTTGAGCATGAGTGTGTACAGCGCCCACAGCAGCATCGAACCGAGCACGATGACATCGCCGATGTTGAAACTCATCGAGGCCAGGGTTTCGGGATGGCCCTTGGCCACGATTGTGAGCACGCCTGCCAGGGAAACCGCGACGCCGGCTGCCTGTCCCCGGCTGACGCGCTCACCGAAGAACAGGGCACCCAGAACGATGATCAGCACCGGTATCGCGGAATTGAGCATTACGCCGTTAGTCGCGGTCGTGTAATTGAGGCCCACATAGGAAACCAGGTTGTGATAGCCGGTTCCGACCAGACCAAGCATCAGCAGGATGCGGCGATTGGCCCGGATGGCAGGCCATGCCCGCCGCAACTGCGGCCAGGCGAACGGCAGCAGGATCAGCACCGCCGTCACCCAGCGGTAGTACGCCAGTGCCACGGGCGGCACCTTGCCCACGACTGCACGGCCGATGACCCAGTTCAGGGACCAGAACAAACTTGTCAGGGTAAGCAGGAGATACGGCGAGGTCCACCACGGTGCGCGGGTGGCAGGGTTTTGCACAGACATGCATGAATTATAGGTTGGCGCCATGCTGCGCCAGGCGCGCCGCAGTTACAGGCATCCAAACGTCTGGTGTAGCATCGGGAGGCGAAACTCCAGAATTGGCGCGGCCTGCAGGCCGAAAAAGCCCTGGAAGGCGCGCCAATGCTGGAGTTTCAATGTTTAAGTCAGGCTGCGAATCGTCGCCAGCGGCGGTGCATCGACGGCCTTTCGCGTTCCCAGCAAACCGGCCAGCGCGATTCCCGCGCCGCCGCCGACTATGCCGATGAGCGGAATCCACCAGTTCACGGCGAACGGCACATTCAGCACGCGTTCCGACAGCACGACAGACAGCCCCAATGCGCCGGTGCTGGCAATCAGCCCCGACAAAAAGCCGATGGCCAGGAATTCCGCGAGCTGCAGCACGACCATCTGCCGGCGACTCGCGCCCAGCGTACGCATCACGGCGGCATCGAACACGCGCTCATCCTGGGTGGTCGCGATTGCGGCATACAACACCACCACACCGGCAGCCAGCGTGAAAAGAAACACGAATGACACGGCGTCGGCGACCTGATTGGTAATGACCCGCACCTGGTTCATGATGGCTGTCATGTCGATGACTGACAGGTTGGGAAACTTTTGCACCAGGCCGTTGATCACGGCTTCGTTGCCGGGCGGCAGGTGAAAGCTGGTGATGTAACTCGCCGGATAACTCTCGAGAACGCCCGGGCTTGAAATCACGAAAAAATTCGCGCGGAAGGAATCCCATTCCACCTTGCGCAGGCTGGTCACGGGCGCGGTGAAGCGTGAACCGGCGATGTCGTAGGTGAGTGTGTCGCCAAGCTTGATGCCAAGCGACTTGGCGATGCCCTCCTCGACCGAGAACTGTTTCTCGGCGGTACCGGCGTCCCAGAATTTGCCGGCAAGAATCTGGTTATCCGACTGCAGCGTGGTTGTCCAGGACAGGTTGAACTCGCGCTCGCTGAGGCGCCGCGCGCCCTCATCAGCCGGCTTCCTTGACCGCTGCGCGAGTGGCTGCTCATTGATGGCGACAAGGCGGCCGCGCACCATCGGGTACAGGTCCGGCGTGGCCATGCCGCGCCCGGCAAAATAGGCGCGCACGTCCTTGAGCTGATCCGCCTGGATGTTGATTACGAAGCGGTTGGGCATGTCCTCCTTCAGTGTCGCCTGCCAGCGGCTGATCATGTCGGTACGCACCAGGGTCAGCATCAACATGGCCATGATGCCCAGGCCCAGCGCCATGATCTGTATCAGGCTGCCGCCGGAACGCCGTTTCAAATTGGCGATTCCATAGCGCCAGGAGCCCGTGGCCGCGCCGCGCAAGCGCCCGGCAAACTGGATCAGCAGCCAGCCGGCCACGGCGGAGATACCCAGTGCCAGCGAAAACCCGCCGATGGCAACCGCGCCCAGTTTCAGGTCGCCGGCGCGCCAGATGATCAGGCTCGCCAGCGTCAGGAACCCGAGCACATAGGCAAAGCTCGCGCCGGCATCAAACGGATCGAGATCGCGGCGCAGCACCCGCAATGTCGAGACTTTGCGCAGCGCCAGCAGTGGCGGCAAGGTAAATCCCAGCAGCAGAACCATGCCGATCGCCGCACCCTGCAGCGCCGGCGTAGCCGACGGCATCGGTAGCGCCACCGTGAAAAAGTTGCTCAGCGTCGCAGCCAGCACGCTTTGAGCGGCAAACCCGCCGAGTACACCCAATACGCAGCCAAGGAAACCGAGGGCCAGGAACTGCCAGATATGCAATGCAAAGATATCCGTCTGGCTGGCACCGAGGCAACGCATCATGGCAGCGCTGTCCAGCTGCCGCTGAGAAAAGCGCCGCGCGGCCAGCGCCACGGCCACCGAGGCAAGTACCACCGACAGGAGTGCCGCCAAGCCGAGAAAACGCTGCGCGCGTTCCAGCGCCACGCGCACTTCGGACCGCGAATCGCGCACCCCCTCGAGCTTCTCTCCGCGCAAGAGCTTGTCGCCGACAGCCGCGCGGAATCCGTCAACCGCAGCACTTTCGCCGGCCACCAGCAAACGGTAGGTCACGCGGCTGCCGACTTGCACGAGACGGGTGGCGGCAAGGTCGTTCATGTTCATCATCACTCGCGGCGCGATACCGAAATAGTCCAACACGCTGTCGGGCTCCTTGGTGATGAGCGCGGCAATGCGCAGCTTGATCGCACCCACCGTAAGTTCATCGCCGATGCGGGCCCCGATACGTACCAGTAAAACTTCCGGCACCCAGGCCGTCCCCTGGGCCGGGATGCCTTCCGCGTCGCGCGGGTTGGCACCGCCCGCGTCGGCGATGCGAATCTTGCCGCGCAGAGGGAAGCCACGCGTTACCGCCTTGATTTCGGCCAGATTCACGCCTTGCCCCTGCGCGGCATCGCCCGCCACCATGCTCGGAAAACTGGCGGCCTCGGCCATGTTGAGGTTGAGGCGCAGCGCCTCATCACGAAACGCCGCGCGCAGCGGCTTGTCGCTGATGACGACTGCGTCCGCCGCGATCAGCTCATTGGCCTGCCGATTCAACGCGGCTTCCACGCGATCGGCAAAAAACGCAACGGTCGTGACACTGGTTACGGCAATCAGCAGCGCAACCAGCAGTACTTGCGCATCGCCGGACTTCGCGTTGCGCCTGAGCATTCTCATGGCGAGTGCAAACATGGCCGTCACATCGCCAATGCAGCTTGCTGGTCTTCAGTGCAGACAATACCGGCATCTATGGTCAGGCGGCGCCCGCAGCGCGCGGCCAGCCCGGCGTCATGCGTGACCAGAATCAGCGTCGTGCCATGTTCGCGGTTGAGGGTGAACAGCAGGTCGGTCATGGCGCGTCCGGTTTTGGCATCAAGGTTGCCGGTGGGCTCATCGGCAAACAACAGGCGCGGCTCGGTGACGAAAGCGCGCGCGATGGCCACGCGCTGCTGTTCCCCTCCGGAGAGCTGCTTCGGGTAGTGCTTGATGCGCGCGCCCAGACCGACGCGCTCGAGGATATTGCGCGCGCGTCCGCCGGCGTCGCTGGCGCCCGCGAGTTCCAGCGGCAGCATCACGTTTTCAAGGGCAGTCAGAGAAGGCAGCAGCTGGAATGACTGGAACACGAAGCCGACCAGGCGGCCGCGCAATCGCGCGCGGCCATCCTCATCCAGCGCGAACAAATCCTGCTCATCAATGAACACCCTGCCCTCGCTGGGCACATCCAGCCCGGCCATCAGCCCCAGCAGCGTCGATTTTCCCGACCCGGAAGCGCCGACGACTGCGACGGTCTCGCCGGCCAGAACGGTAAAATGCGCATTGTTGACGATGTCCAGGCGGCCGTCGCTGGTCATCACCCGTTTGCTGAGGTGTTCAACCCGTATCATGTTGGGCGCCGGGGACTGGCTGCTTGAATGAGGCATGGAATTGAGATTTAAAAGTTGTTTGGGTGGAGACATGCCGCAGTGTCGGCTGACGTGTCAGCGGACGCACCGGCAATGCGACGAGCGACGGGGAAATGGGACTAAAGCGTGGAATCTTTGAACTGCCAGATGAATTTTGCACCGGATCGCGCGCTTTCAAGTCGCTGTTTGTCATGGTTCGCGGTGGTCTGTTCGCCGGCGATGGGGGTTTTGACCGTGCTGCTCTGGCTGTCGTTCCCTTTGCAGGCTGCAGCGCCCTCCCATGGCGCACGCATCATGGTATCCGGCGACAGCCTTTCCGCCGCTTATGGAATACCTGAAGCCGCAGGATGGGTCAGCCTGCTGGCGCAGCGCGTTGCTTCGCGGGGCATGACCGTAATAAACGCGAGTATCAGCGGAGAAACCACGAATGGCGCGCTGAGCCGCATGCCGACGGACCTGAGGCGCCACAAACCGGATATCGTGGTCATCGCTCTGGGCGCCAACGACGGTCTGCGCGGCTTGCCTGCCGCGGATGTGCGCAGGAACCTGCAAGGCATGATTTCGGCGTGCAAGGCGTCTGGTGCGCAGGTGGTTTTGATCGGCATCCAGGTTCCGCCCAACTACGGTATCGAGTATGCCCGGCAGTTTCGTGAACTGTATGCCGACCTCGCCCGCCAGAACAAGCTGATTCTCGTTCCCTTCCTGTTGGAGGGAATAGCGGAAAACTTTGAATTGTTCCAGGCTGACCGCCTGCATCCGACCGCAGCCGCCCAGCCACGGATTCTCGACAACGTGCTGCCGGCAGTTTTGACGGCCGCCGGCAAGAAAGCACCCAGCCCGGCCACGCCGGCGACTGCAGCAGCAGCCGGGACGCGCCGGTGAAGATTGTGGACCAGGCTTTTGTTGCACCTCGAAAGACCGGTGTACAACCCTTGCCGCTGACGCTATCGAGCCTGCGGGCATTCGATTCCATCATTGACGTGCGTTCGCCATCCGAGTTCGCAGAGGACCACGTGCCGGGGGCAGTCAATTTCCCGGTGTTGTCGGATGCCGAGCGCGCCGCCGTCGGTACGCTGCACAAGCAATCGTCGGCGTTTGATGCCAAGAAAGTTGGCGCCGCCCTCGTGGCGCGCAACATTGCGCACCACATCGAAAGCAACTTTCAGCAACAGCCGCGCAGCTGGAAGCCGCTAATCTATTGCTGGCGCGGCGGTTCCCGCTCCGGCGCAATGGCCCACATACTGCGAAGTATCGGCTGGCCGGCCGTGCAGATGGAGCGCGGCTACAAGGCGTGGCGCGGTCAGGTCATCCACGATCTGGACGTGCTGCCAGGGGCATTCACCTACCGCGTCGTTTGCGGCCGCACCGGTTCGGGCAAAAGCCGCCTTCTGGACGCCTTGGCCGCGGAGGGCCGGCAAGTGCTCGATCTGGAACGCCTCGCCGCGCACAAAGGCTCAGTGCTGGGTGACCTGCCAAGCGAACCGCAACCGTCGCAGAAGCTATTCGAAAGCCGGATTTGGACGGCCTTGTCTGGCTTCGACGCGGCGAAATTCGTTTATGTTGAAGCCGAGAGCAAGAAAGTCGGCGCCTTGCGGGTTCCGGAAAAACTCATGACGCTGATGCGCGCGAGTGCCTGCCTCGAGGTGTCTACCCCGCAGCCGCTGCGCGTCGCCCTGCTGCGGGAGGAATACACGCATCTGATCAACGACACACGGCTGCTTTTCGAAAAACTGGACTGCCTCACCGACCTGCACTCCCATGCCCGTATTGACGAGTGGAAATCGCTGGCAGAACACGGCGATTGGGACCGTTTTGTCGAAGAGATGCTGGTTCACCATTACGATCCAGCCTACGGCCGCTCCATGTTCCGCAATTACACGGGCGCCAACACAGCCCAGGTGCTCAGCCTGAACGCGATCGGCGAAGACGCTTTTCGACGCCTTGCGCGAACCCTTCCCGACTTTGTCTGAGACAGCCAAAAAAACAGTCGCCCACATCGTCGCAATGGGCTAATATCCTTCAAAATCAGGGAATAGCCGACTAATGCTAGACCTGTTTCTTGGCTTTCTCCCACCCCAACAATCGCACCGCAGGCAAATCCACATCCGATGATTGACCGCCCAAGCAAGATCGGCAAGTACGACATCATTTCCGAGCTCGGACGCGGTGCAACGGCTGTCGTGTATCTGGGCGAGGATCAGTTCAACGAGCGCAAGGTCGCCATCAAGGTCGCGCTGCAGACCGAAGACATGGCTCCCGACGAGGCGCGTCGCTTCGAAAAACTGTTCCTGAACGAAGCGGCAATGGTCGGCAAGCTGTCCCACCCGAATATCGTCGGCGTTTACGATGCCGTGGTGGAAGGCGACATGCATTACATCGTCATGGAATATGTCGGCGGCGGCAGCCTGAAGAAATTTTGCACGGAAACCAACCTTTTGCCTGTACGGCAGGCGGTGCTGATCATCTTCAAAGCCTGCCGCGCACTCGATTACGCCTTCCAGAACGGCGTGATTCACCGCGACATCAAGTCGGCAAATATCCTGATTTCCGACCGCGATGACATCAAGATTTCCGACTTTGGCACCGCCCAGATCGCCCATTCGACGCACACCCAGATCGATGGCTTCGTCGGTTCCCCCGCCTACATGGCGCCGGAGCAGATTGCCGAGGAGCCACCGTCGGTGCAAACCGACATTTATTCTCTGGGCGTGACGATGTATGAACTTCTGGCCGGGCGACTGCCCTTCCAGGCCGCCAATTCGGTTTCCATGATCAACAAGATCATGAACGAGGCCCCCACGCCGCTGAAGGCAATCCGGCCCGACATTCCCGACAAGCTGGTTGAAATCGTCGAGACGGCAATGGCGCGCGACGTGACCAAGCGCTACCCCGCGTGGTACGCCATGGCGCGAGACCTCGCCGACACGTTTCCGCAGCTGGAAAAGTACTCTTTCGAGATCTCGTCCGCCGAAAAATTCAATGCCCTGCGCAAGCTCGACTTTTTCAAGGATTTTCGCGATTCCGAGCTCTGGGAAGTGCTGCGCGGCGCCATCTGGGAGAACCACTCGCGGGAGCAGAGCCTGCTGCTGGAGGGCGATGTCGGCCACGCGTTCTTCATCATCGTTTCCGGGCAGGTCAAGGTCAGCAAGGACGGCAAGCTGCTGAATGTGCTCAAGGATGGGGATTGTTTCGGCGAGATGGCCTATCTTTCCGGGGACAAGGCGCGGCGCACCGCCTCCATTATTGCGGTCTCCGAGGTGCAGCTGCTGAGGATCCAGGACGTGCAGCTTGAACAGCTGTCCGATGCCTGCCAACTGCGCTTCAACCGCCAGTTCCTGCGCACGCTCATCGAACGCCTCGCCTGGACCAGCAACGTATTGGCCCAGGTCAAGAAATAATGCACTTTCCGGCCCTGCGCCGGCACGCAGCGTCGCGAAACGCTTTTTCACGCTCAGCGGACGACTAAAGTGAAATAATGGCTCTCCAAGACCTCCATCTGGCCGGTGAGCAATCTGCACGACCGAGAAACCAGAACTCAACCAGCGCACAGGATTGAACCATGTTCCAGTTTATGAAGGGCCTATCGGTCAAGCAATCGTTGATGGCATTCAGCGGAATTGTCGCCGTCATTTTCGTGATTGTCGGCGTGATCGCATATTCCTCCGCGGGGTCATTCCGGACGATCCTCGACAAGTCAACGGGAAATGCAGTGATGCTTTCGTATTCCGCCGATCTCGGCAAGATGCACGATTCGATTCGCGGCGACATCGTTACCTACATTCTGGCCTTTGAACGCGGTGAGGCCGACTGGGTGGAACGCACCGAAAAAAAATACGCGGCGGACAAGAAGACCATGCAGGCGGCAATGGCGGCCATCGACTCCACCAAGGCCACGCCGGAAGTGGCGGCGGCATTGACCGGGGCCAAGGCCGCGCTTGAATCCTACCTGCGTGACGCCGACAAGCGCATCGCGGACGCCAAAAGCAACCTGATCGGCGTGATCGCCGAAATTCCCGAATTCGAGAAATCATTCAATCGCACCGGCGAGGCGCTGAAGAAGCTGTCGGAAGCCATGCAGAAGGAAAACAACGCATTCCAGGAACAGAGCCAGGGTATGGCGGCCAACTCGGCAATATCGGTCTTTGTGGCAGTGCTTCTGGGGCTGGCTGCGGTTGGATTTGTTTCCTGGTGGACGCACCACATCATTTCCACGCCGATCGACGCAGTGCTGCGGGCGACCGAGGACCTGCGCACGGGCGAAGGCGACCTGACCCGCAAGCTGCCGGTGATGACCGGCGAGTTTGGCCAGTTGTCCAAGTCGATGAACGGCTTTGTCGGCCAGTTGCATGACCTGATCGCGCAGGTCGCAATCAACGCCGGTGAAATTGCCAACGCCGCGCGCCAGATCAGCGCCGGCAATACCGACCTTTCGGCGCGCACGGAAGAGCAGGCGTCCACACTCGAGGAAACCGCTTCCAGCATGGAGGAGTTCACCTCGACCATTCGCCAGAACGCCGAAAACACCAAGCTGGCCAATGGCCTCGCCTTGTCGGCATCGGATGCAGCGCGAAAAGGCGGCAGCGTTGCGGTCAAGGCTGTGGAAAAGATGGCTGCCATCAATTCCAGCTCACGCAAGATTGGCGAAATCATCGGCACGATCGACAGCATTGCGTTTCAAACCAACATCCTCGCGCTGAACGCCGCAGTGGAAGCCGCGCGTGCCGGCGAACAGGGTCGTGGCTTCGCCGTTGTGGCCGGCGAGGTGCGTGCCCTGGCGCAGCGCAGTGCGGCAGCGGCCAAAGAGATCAAGGAGCTGATCCGAAATTCTGTCGATCAGGTGAGCGAAGGCACACAACTGGTCAACGAGGCAGGAACGTCCATGCAGAATATTGTGGTGGGTATCCAGCAGGTGACGGAGATCATCAATGAAATCTCGGTGGCCTCGCACGAGCAGGCGACCGGCATCGAGCAGGTAAACAAGGCCATCGTGCAAATGGAGGACGTGACCCAGCAAAACGCCGCGTTGGTGGAAGAGGCCGCTGCCGCTGCCGAATCCATGCGCGAGCAGGCTGAAGTACTGTCCGAACTGGTTTCCCGCTTTAAGCTTGATGACGCCAAACTGCGCGAGGACCAGACGCGGGCCCGACGCGCCGCCGCGCTGGCCGACAGCGCCCAGGCAAAGTCATCGGCTCCACGCATCGCCAGCTCCGAACCGCGCAGCAAGTCGCCCGCCCTGCCCAAGGATCTCGAGGGCGAGTGGGAAGAGTTTTAGGACAGGACCGGGCGAGACATGGTTTCCACACTTAAACGCGCCGCCGAAACGCAACGCCTGCGCGAGTTCCTCACCTTCACGCTGGGTGCAGAAGAGTACGCGATCGACATACTCAAGGTTCAGGAGATCCGCGGCTACGAATCCGTCACCAAGATTGCCAACACGCCCGAGTTCATCAAGGGAGTGATCAATCTGCGCGGCCTGATTGTTCCAATCGTCGATCTGCGCATCAAGTTCAACCTCAGCGAACCGGTGTACGACGATTTTACGGTTGCCATCATTCTCAACATCGGCAAGCGCGTCATCGGTGTGGTGGTGGATTCCGTCTCCGACGTGGTCTCGCTCGCGGAAGACAGCATTCACCCCGCACCGGAGTTCGGCACGTTTGACACGCAGTACCTGATGGGACTGGCAACTCTGGACGAACGCCTCTTGATACTCCTTGACATCGAGCGGTTGATGACCAGTGGGGAGATGGCGCTTGTCGACCAATCCTCACGCTGACCTCCCGGTGCGTCACGGCCCGCCCCCCTCCCCGGGTTCGCTCGCGGCACTGCACGAACTGGCCAGCCGGCTTGCCGCGCAGATCGATTCCGCGCAGCGTGAGATCGGCGAAACTCGCGACATCCTGAAGGATGCGATTGACCGGCTGATGCCGGCATTCACGGCGATGCGCTCCGGCGACACACGCCCCGTCATTAACCCGTCGCGCCGCGAGGCTTTTTCCGCACTGCAGTTTCAGGACATTTCCGACCAGTTGCTGGCCCACGCACAAGCCCGGCTGAACTTCCTGCTGCAGGAAATGGAGGCCGTGATTGCCACGCTTGCGGCCGGCGGCGAACGACCCGAAGTTGTCGATCAGCTGACCCGACTGGTGGCCAGTGCCAACGGCAATCTCGCCGACCTCGACGCCAACTTGCTGAAGCCCGTGGGCAAGTCGCACCTGGCCACAGGTGAAGTTGAACTGTTTTAGCTGTTTGAGCGCCAAACTCCATCCCGAGACTCTGCACAATGAAAACCATTCTTACCGTAGATGATTCACCCTCAATTCGCCAGATGCTGACCTATGTATTGACCAGCAACGGATATGAGGTGATCGAAGCCTCCGACGGTGAGGAGGGGTTGGCGCTCGCCAAGTCCCACCGCGCCGACCTGGTACTCACCGACCAGAACATGCCACGCATGGACGGCATCACGCTGATCAAAGCCTTGCGTCGGTTGCCCGAGTACAAGAAGGTGCCAATCATGATGCTGACTACGGAATCATCGCAGGCGCTGAAGCAGCAGGGTCGGGAAGCCGGCGCCACGGGTTGGATGGTCAAGCCCTTCGACCCCGACAAGCTTCTTGAAATGCTTCGTCGGGCCTTTTCGCAGACTTCGGCCTGATCCGGCTCGCCGCAACGTTCACGGGCAGCCATGGCTCTCGACCTATCCCGCTTTGCCAAGGCCTTCTTTGAAGAAGCGCATGAGCACATCAGTGCGCTCGAGAGCCTGTTGGTCGCGGTAAACCTGCAACGCCCCGATGCGGAAGCCCTGAATGCGATTTTTCGCGCCGTGCACTCGGTCAAGGGGGGCGCGGCAGCCTTCGGCCACAAGGCACTGGCCGCATTCACGCACGATTTCGAATCCATCCTTGATCGGGTGCGCAAGGGCAAGCTCGCGCTGACCAAACCGATGGTCAACACCTTCCTCAAGGCCGGTGACCTGATGCGCCAGCACATCGAGGCGCTCGAGGCGGAAACGACACCCGATGTCGACAACATGGAGGCACTGCGTGCGGCGCTGCTGGCCGTGGATGAATCGCCTGAGCCAGTATTTGTCGAACCGGTCGAGCCCGCGCTGCCGCCCCGCTACAGCGTATGCATTCATCTGGATCGCCTGACCTACGACGATCTGGAAGCCATTGAAGCGCTGAAAGTCGACATCGCCGGGCTCGGCAGCATCACGTCGCCCGTAACTGAGGCGCTGGACGAGCGCCTGCTTGCTTTCTCGTTCGGCCTGGACGGCGAAATCGACGAGACCGAACTGCGCGAGAGCCTTGAGTTTCTTGTCCCTTCGGAAGCAATGCAGATCACGGCCAACGAAAGGCGCGCAGGCCGCAGTCCGGCGGAGGCGACCCCTGAAACCGCGACCGACGACAGCTTCGGTTTCTTTGACGAGCCGGCAACACCGGCAGCGGCCCCGGTGCCGGCAATGGCCGCCGACGTGGAGGTACAGCTGGCCTCGCTGGTCGACGCGAGTTCCATTCGCGTCAATGTTTCCAAGGTGGATCAACTCATCAATCTTGTCGGCGAGTTGGTGATTGCCGAGGCCATGATTGCGCAGGCCACCCAAGGGCTGGACCCGGATGGCGAAACGCGCCTCGCCAGCGCCCTGGTGCAGCTCGAGCGGAACACCCGCGAACTGCAGGACGCCGTGCTGGCGATCCGCATGCTGCCGATCAGCTTTGTGTTCAGCCGGCTGCCGCGCCTGACCCGCGATCTGTCAGAGAAACTCGGCAAGGAAGTCGAGCTGGAAATGATCGGCGAGGATACGGAGCTCGACAAGAGCATCATCGAAAAAATCGCCGACCCGCTGACGCACCTTGTGCGCAACGCCATCGATCATGGCATCGAGTCCACCGAAGAACGCACCCGCTGCGGCAAGCCGACCACCGGTCGGCTGACGGTGCGCGCAATGCACCAGGGCAGCAGCATCGTGCTGTCGGTCAGTGATGACGGTGCGGGCCTCAGCCGTGAAAAGATCTTGTCCAAGGCGCGCGAGCTCGGGCTGGACGCCGGCAGCCACTGGTCGGACGAGGAAGTCTGGCAGCTCATCTTTACACCAGGCTTTTCCACTGCCTCGCAAGTGACCGACGTGTCAGGGCGCGGCGTGGGAATGGATGTGGTCTGGCAAAACGTGCACTCGCTTGGCGGCAAAATTGAAATCGAGTCGCTGCAGGGTGAAGGCACCTCAATGACGATTCGCCTTCCCCTGACCTTGGCGATACTCGACGGCATGTCCATCCGCGTTGCCGACGAAACCTACATCCTGCCGTTGGCCAATATTGCGCAATCGCTTCAGCCCGGGCTCGCCGATATCAGAACTGTCAACGGCTGCCAGCTGGTTCAGGTAAGGGATGAATACCTGCCGATTACCTCCCTGGCCGAACACTTCAATTTGCCGTCGTCCGCAGGCACCGGACAGGAAATTCTCGTCGTGCTCGAGGTCGATGACAAGCGAGCGGCGGTGCGCGTCGATGAACTACTCGGTCAGCACCAGGTGGTATTGAAGAGCCTGGAAGCAAACTTCCGAAAGATTAACGGCGTCAGCGGTGCCACCATCCTCGGCGATGGGCGCGTTGCACTGATACTCGATGCCGCCTACCTTGTATCGATCGCCCATTCGGTCAGCGCCGGCGCCCTGAACAGCCAGGTCGGAGCGACTTTTGCAGACTAAGCCCATGCACTACGACAGCGTGCTTACTCGCACCGAGTCCGGCACGGCGAAGATGCGTGCGCGTTCTTCCGACCTTACGCCGAAGCTCCGATCCGTGCTGTTCTTGATTGATGGCCAGAGCACGTTCGGCCAGCTGCTGGATCGCGCGGGCAGCCTGAGCGCGCTGCTGGAAGCACAAATTCGCCAACTCGTTGACAAACAATTGGTGGAGCCATTGGCGCCAGCCGGAGCCGGCCGCGATACCGGTTCGGCGACATCGACGACGCCAGTGGCCCCACACCATCGCGCCAAGGCGCAGGATTTACCGCCGGTGGTTGCCGCCAAGATGCAATTGCTGCTGAGGCTGGAGGGCACGCGCAGCGACGAGGTCGATCTGTTGGGCGCCGAACTGCTGGAGGCCAAGAATCTGCGCGAGCTTGCGTTCACCGCCAAGTCCGTTACCAATCGCCTGGCCATGTCTGTCGGACTGGAGCGCAGCCAGCAGTTCTGGCGTGATGCAAAGGAAATACTCACGGCATGGCGAGACATGTCTGCCAAAGACGGTCTGGTCGACAGTCTGGAGGCTGAATGAAACGCCAGCACGCCCGCGTTGAGCCTGGCATGGCTGCAGCCGCGCCGCCCGATGCGGAATCGATGGGTGCTGCGTTTCGCGTCTTTGAGTTCTCCGACAGCGATTTCCGGCGCCTGCAACGCATGATCTTCGATCTCGCCGGCATTTCGTTGAACGACAACAAGAAGCCCATGGCCTACAGTCGCCTTACAAAGCGCCTGCGCCAGCTCGGCCTGCAGACATTCCGCGAGTACCTGGATTTCGTGGAGTCCGCCGGCCCTGAAGAACGTGTCAGGTTCGTCAATTCACTCACCACCAACCTCACCTCGTTCTTTCGCGAAGCGCACCACTTCACCATCCTCGGCGATCACCTTCGACAAGCCTATAAGGGTGAACCCCTCACAGTCTGGAGTGCCGCCTGTTCAACCGGAGAAGAACCGTACTCCATCGCCATGTCAGTGGTGGAAGCTTTCGGCTCCGACCAGCCGCCGGTGCGCATTATTGCCTCCGACCTGGATTCCGACGTGCTGCGCGTCGCCGAGCGTGGTGTTTATGCACTGGACAGGGTGGCCTCGCTGTCTCCGGCACAATTGAAGCGTTTCTTCCTCAAGGGCACCGGAGAGCAGGAAGGCTTCGCCCGCATCCGGCCACAGTTGCGGCGCATGGTGGAGTTTCGCCAGATCAATCTCATTGACGACGGCTGGAACATCGAGGGTCCGCTGGCAGCGATCTTTTGCCGCAATGTCATGATTTATTTCAATAAACAGACACAGACGCAGGTACTCGACCGCTTCGCCCCGCTGTTGCGCCCGGAAGGCCTGCTGTTTGCAGGCCACTCCGAGAATTTCTTTTACAATGCCCGTGACACATTCCGGATTCGCGGCAAGACGGTTTACGAACTGGCATTGGCATGAATATGAACGACGCGCCGCCGCCAGTAGAGAAGTCCCCTTCCCGCTACTTCGACAAGAAGTTCGGCATGGAGGCAGCCAAGATTCTTCCGGGCGAGTACTTCGCCACCGACAAGAACATGCTGCTGGTGACCGTGCTTGGCTCCTGCGTGGCGGCCTGCGTGCGCGATGTGCGCGCTGGCGTCGGGGGCATGAATCACTTCATGTTGCCGCGCAGTGAAAAGGACCCGACCAACCCGGTTTCCATGTCAGCCCGCTATGGCACATTTGCGATGGAAATCCTCATCAATCAACTGATCAAGATGGGCGGACGCCGGGAAAACATGGAGGCCAAGGTGTTCGGCGGCGGCAATGTACTGCGGGGTTTCACACTCAACAACATCGGTGAATCAAACGCGAGTTTCGTCCTCGAGTACCTGCAAAACGAAGGTATCCGCGTTGCGGCAGAGGACATGCTCGGCGTCCACCCGCGCAAGATCTATTATTTCCCAGGTAGCGGACGGGTTCTGGTAAAGAAAATCCGCGAGTTGCACAATCACACCATCGTCGAACGCGAAAGCGAATACAACCTGCGGCTGCGTGATGCTGTCGTCGGCGGCGATGTGGAAATGTTCAAGTAGGAATCATCATGAAAATAAAAGTACTCGTCATCGACGACTCGGCACTCATCCGCAACATCCTCAAGGAAATCATCAACGAGCAGCCGGACATGATGGTCGTCGGCTCGGCGCCGGATCCTTTGGTGGCACGGGAGATGATCCGGAGCCTGAACCCTGATGTGCTTACGCTGGACATCGAAATGCCCAACATGAACGGCCTGTCGTTCCTGAAACGACTGATGCGCGTTCGCCCAATGCCGGTGGTGATGCTCTCGTCGCATACCCAGGAGGGGTCGGACATCGCCTTCCGGGCGCTGGCCATGGGCGCAGTCGACTTCGTTGGCAAGCCGGTTGCGGGCGAGACCACCGACGAGGACTACACCCAACTGATCGTGGAAAAGATTCGCGGCGCCTATGCAGCGCGCGACAAGATCGAGCCTCTCGACATCAATCGCGCCGTGGATGCCGACGAAGTTTTGCCGATGCTGGGAAATACCACCGTCACGCAAAGCAAGATTATTGTGATGGGTGCCTCAACCGGCGGCGCGGAAGCGCTGAAAGATATCCTCACGTCGATGCCGGAAGATTGCCCGCCGATCCTGATCGCCCAACACATGCCCGGCACGTTTACCAAGCTGTTCGCCAAACGCCTCGACGGCTTGTGCAAGATCACCGTCAAGGAGGCAGAAAACGAAGAGCCGGCGCTGCCGGGGCACGCCTACGTCGCACCCGGCGGTTACCATCTGCGCGTTGAACGCCACGGTACGAGGGGGTACGGCATCAAACTCGCTCAGGATGCCCCGGTCAACCTGCACCGACCTTCCGTGGATGTCCTGTTTGATTCCGCCGCAGAGTGCGCAGGACCCGATGCCGTGGGCGTCATTTTGACCGGCATGGGCAAGGATGGCGCGCAGGGCATGTTGCACATGCGCCAGAAGGGTGCCTTTACGCTGGCGCAGGACGAAGCCAGTTCGATCGTGTTCGGCATGCCAAAGGAGGCCATTGATATCGGCGCCGCTATGGCCATTGCCGCACTCAACCAGATTGCGCGCCGCGTCATGAGCCACCTGGCCGGCGCAGACAGTGATCCCGGCACGACAGCGGGTGGAAAAATCGGCATCTAACGATGCGTGGACCAATCAGCTCCAACAAAAGCGAGCGTTGCCGCCTGTAATCAGCGTGGTCGCGGCTGACCAAAGAACTCAAGCATCATGAACTCCTCGAGGCCGTCGTTATCCTCGATGCGAGCTGACAGCTTCACCACACGGCCGAGGCGATGGGACTCCCAGTTGAAGCTACCCGAGTGGTATTTGCGAATCAATTCAATCATGCGCCGGATGATGGCGCGATCGATATCGCCCTGAGGCCCGGCGTCGACTTCAATGACTTCGCGCCAGCGATTGCTGGCACTCGGTGTCCAGCCATTGAATGCGAACTGTGCACGCCGGTGCCCTTTGTCGAGAATTTCGAAAACACCTCCCGTGCCGCTGCGCGGATTGGCAAGCGTGCTGAGGTTGCGCATGGCATTTGCGAGCCCGGCGCTGGCGCCGTCCCCGGCACGGTCGGCAGCACTCGCCTCCGCGTTTGCTTTGGCTAACCCCGCCTCGTAGGCGAGCCTTTGGGCACGCCTGGCCTCGAGTACCGATGCGAAGTCGTTCGGTTGTACGGGCACAGAGGGGCGAGTTCGGTCTGGTTCGAGCCTTTCGGGCGGCGGCAACGGCACGTCCGCCGTCTTCGGGCTACGCGCCGGCGTAGCCATCATCCTCGGTGGCTGCTTGGCTGGCGATGGCGGCCGGCTCTCCAAAACCTCCGCCTGCGTCGATGGGCCTACTTGCAGTTGCACCAGCAATGGACCACTGGCCGCCGCTTCCGGATCCTGCTTGATCAGCGCAGGGACAAACATGAAAAGCAAGGCGTGCAGGACAACAGAAATGCCAAAAACGACCCAAAACCGCCTGGACCAACGGCGCTCCGTGTTGATCAGTGCGGCCGCAGCAGGCAGGAACAACATTTCCAGCCGCCGGACGGACTGCCCTTCTTTCGTGCGCGGCGTAAACTGGTCGTAGGTCAAGATTGGAATGTTTGTTACCCGCAAAGAAAAGCTCGTGACCCGACAACTGATTGACCTGACATTTTCGCAGTAATTCCCCGGACAAGCGATGGCAGCTTGTTGCGGGAATGTTTACCGCGGCCCCGACCGAGAGCCGCGCCGGGCACCCCGGGCCCACGAGGCACCCCTTTGGCCCGGACGATTCATGATGGCTGGAGCCTGGCCGCGGTCCCGACATCGTGCCCCTGCAACCGCGACCATTCGGAAAACCCCTATAATTTCGCCGGCTTTATCCAATTCTTCGCGATACCCATAAATCATGACCGACAACTATTACGCCTTGCTTGGCATTTCCAACCGAGCGACCGAGGCAGAAATTCGGACCGCCCACGAATCAGCATTGGGTCGCCTCGCCGCCGATACGGCAGTCTCCAACGCCGAGCGCGCCGCAACCAAGCGCGAACTGGACATCGCTGTTCGCACCTTGACCTCGAAACACACGAGGCAGGCGTACGATGCAAGCCTGATTGCACTGCAAAATGGAGCGGGAAATCCCAACTGGACTGCCCGGCTCGGTTCGCCGGCGCTCTGGGCGGGCGTGGCGGTCATAGTTGGCATCGCCGGTGCTGCCTACTGGCAGCAAGAGCGCGAACAGGCTCGATTGCGCATCGAGCGCGAGCTGGCAGCGATTGAACAAGCCGAACAGCGCAAGATTGTGGAGGCGAAGCAGGCGGTCGAGCGGGAGCGGCAGCGCGTGCTGGACGAGATTCGCCTTCAACGCGAGGCTGAGGAAACGCAGCGGCAGGCCGCCAATGAAGTGCGAAAAGCGGAAGTCGCGGACAAGCAGTTCGTGGCCGACGACCGCATTCCGCATCAGGAACAGCGTCTCAACGTGTTCGTCGATCGAGTCGATTCCTACCGTCGCCAGTCCGAGGAGCGGCAACAACGCTATGATGAAGCCCGCAGCCTTTCGCAAGCCCAAGCCGAAGTGGCGAGGCAAAAGCGATTCTTGGAGCAACGCGAGCGCGAGGAGCAGTATGCGCGCTCGCGACGCGACGCAAACGCACGCTACAACAACTGATCGCCGCTCATCGCTGCGGGCTTGCTCCCGCCGCGACTGCCGTCAGGCGACTACTTTGCCAGCAATCTCAGGTAACTCACAATTTGCCAGACCTGGTCGTCCTTGAGTCCCGGATGCGGCGGCATTCCGGTGCCTGGCGAACCAAAACGAATGATCCAGAAAAGTTGGCCTTCGGGGATGCCGTTCACGACCTTTGCGCAGGCAAAGTTTCGCGGTGGCGGATCATATTGGTTGGCTAGCGTGCCCTTGCCGTTGCCCGTGCGGCCGTGGCATATCACGCAATTGGCAACGGGACCTCCCTCACCCCGGTAAAGTGACTCGCCTGCCTTGGAATCTGTTGCCGGGCCGCTGGGCATCTTGCGGTTGTAATATTCGTCAGGTGCCTTGCCGGTGAATCGTGGCTGCGGGCACTCGCCGATCGGTACTTGCGCCTGCGCCTGCATGCACAATACGAACGACGCAGCTAAAAGTGAAAATGGGAAGTATCGATGATTCATGTTGGCTCCGCGCCGCAGGCAAACGCAAGTTGAAGAATACTAGGATGCCACATCTGCGAGGTGCCGATGACGATTATTGCGGCAACGCCAGCCAATGAATCGCGCGCCTGAAATTGACCCCGTTCGCCGGCGCACGGCCTCATGCCTGCGGTCAGGCAGGAACGGGCATGCAGCGAATTCTTCCGCGCAGTGCGCTGCCGCCTCCCCGCCAATCCACTTTGCTTTCTGGGAGTCAGACGCATAAATGTGCGGCATTGCCGGAATACTCAGAATGACCTCCGCAGATGCTCCTCGCCGGGAGGAACTGCAGCGAATGATCGAACAGTTGCATTACCGCGGCCCGGATGGCACCGGTTTTCACATCGACGGCGATATTGGGTTCGCGCACGCACGGCTTTCGATCATTGACCTTGCCGGCGGAAATCAGCCAATTCACAATGAAAACAAGGATGTGTGGGTCACCTTCAACGGCGAAATCTTCAATTACGTCGAACTAACCCGGGACCTGGCGGGTCGCGGCCATCGCTTTTATACCCAGTCCGACACGGAGGTAATCGTCCACCTCTATGAAGAGTACGGCGACGAATTCGTGAAGCACCTCAATGGACAGTTCGCCTTGGCATTGTGGGACGCCAAGCGGCATCGCCTGTTGCTCGCGCGCGACCGTGTCGGCATCCGGCCCCTGTTCTACACGGAAAGTGACGGCCGTCTGCTTTTTGCCTCAGAAATCAAAGCGCTATTTGCAATTCCTTCTGTTCCGCGCCGACTCGATACCGCAGCGTTGGCCGGAATCGCCACTTTCTGGGCGCCGCTGGCGTCGCGTTCGGCATTTGCCGGGATATCCAGCCTGCCACCGGGGCATTGTTTGATCATTGAACGCGAGGGGCGCCATCTTAAGCCGTACTGGGATTGGGTCTTCCCTGATTCGCTGCCGTCTTTGCGCCGCCGGGAGGAAGACTACGCCGAGGAGCTGAAATCGCTGCTCATCGATGCGGTGAGGCTGCAACTGCGTGCCGATGTTCCAGTTGGCGCATACCTCTCTGGCGGCCTTGACTCCTCCATCATCGCCACTATCGTCCGGCGCTACAGCAGCACGCCGTTACGCACATTTTCCCTGACCTTCGAAGACAGCGAATTCGACGAGAGCGCCCAGCAGCAGCAGATGTCTGCGGCTCTCGGCACCAAGCACACCTCGGTGCGTTGCCGGCGAAGCGACATCGCGGCATTGTTTCCCGCGACGATATACCACGCCGAGACACCGATCGTCAGAACCGCGCCGACACCGTTGATGCTCTTGTCGCGTCACGTGCGCGAAAACGGTTTCAAGGTTGTATTGACCGGCGAGGGGGCCGATGAGGTGTTCGGTGGCTATGACCTCTTCAAGGAAGCGAAAATTCGCCGGTTCTGGGCGCGCCAGCCTGCGTCGACCATGCGACCACGCATACTTGAGAGACTGTATCCCTACCTCAAACACTCGCCTTCCAGCGGCCGCGCGTTCACGGAGAACTTTTTCCGGGAAGGCATCGAACACGCTTCGCAACCCTGGTTTGCACATCTGCCACGCTGGACCACGACCGCAAGGATGTTCCAGTTCTTTTCCAGTGACCTGCGAGCCGCAGTCGCCGGCTGGGATGGCATAGCGGCGATTCGCGCCACTCTCCCGCGCGGCATGGAGAACTGGTTGCCGCTGGGGCGCGACCAGTACATTGAGGCGCATACCCTTATGTCGGGCTACCTGCTGTCCTCGCAAGGGGATCGCGTCGCCATGGCAAACTCGGTGGAAGGCCGCGTGCCGTTCCTCGACCACCGCCTGATTGAATTTGCCAATCGGCTGCCGCCTCAGCTCAAGTTGCACGGACTCACCGAAAAATACCTCCTGAAAAAATGCATGCAGGGGGAAATGCCGGAGACGATCCGGCGGCGCACCAAGCAACCGTATCGCGCGCCGGACAGCCAAAGTTTTTTTAACGACGGCGTTCCCGTCTCATATGTGAGCGAGCTTTTGGGAGAAACGGCCATCTCTGCGGCGGGCTACTTCGATCCGGCCGCCGTCGGCAAGCTTGTCCGAAAATGCGCGGCCGGGCGCGTCATCGGTTTTGCTGACAACATGGCATTTGTGACCATTCTTTCCACCATGCTGCTGCACCACCAGTTCATCCTGGGAGAGAATATCGAATAGGCCGGCACCTGATTGCCAGTCGCCGCCTGACTCGACTCCCCACCGCCACTTCCGGATTCACATGCTCCTGCACCACTTCCTCGACAATACCGCTGACCGGCTACCCGGTAAAACGGCACTGGTCGCGGGCAACGAGCGCATCACCTATGCCGAACTGGACCGGCGCGTAGACTGCCTGGCGAGGTTGTTGCGCGCGCGTGGCGTCGCGCGCGGTGATCGCGTGGCGCTGTTTCTCGATAACGGCGTGGATATGGTGGCGGGCGTGTTCGCCGCGCTGCGCATTGGTGCGGTATTCATGCCGGTTAACCCGCTGACCAAGCAGGACAAACTCACCTTCCTGCTCAATAACGCGCGCGCCGGCGTACTGCTGACCCAGTCTTCGTTGGCCTTCGCGTGGCGCGCGGCGATCGAAGCCAGCCCCACGGTTCACACCTGCGTGGTCCGCAACGACGATAATGCGGCGCCAGCCCATGCGTTGGATCGAATTTTGCCCTTCCCGGAGCAAGACCAAGGCACCGACTCGCGTACCGCTTGTCCGGAATCGATCGACCAGGACCTGGCCAGCCTCATCTACACCTCCGGTTCCACAGGCGATCCTAAAGGGGTGATGCTTTCGCACCTGAACATGGTATCGGCCGCGAATTCCGTCAGCACCTATCTGCAACTGCAGGAATCGGACGTGATTCTGTGCGCCTTGCCGCTTGCGTTTGACTACGGTCTCTACCAGGTACTCATGAGCGTGAAGATGGGCGCGACAGTCGTGCTGGAGCAGTCGTTTGCCTTTCCCCTGAAAATACTCGAGCGCATGGCCGCGGAGAAAATCACGGTTTTCCCGGGTGTTCCCACCATGTTTTCGCTGCTGATGACATTGAAAGGCCTCGAGAATTATGACCTCAAGCCCCTGCGCATGATTACCAACACCGCCGCTGCGCTCTCCGAAGAGCACATCCGCCGTATCCGTGCGCTGTTTCCGCAGGCGACGCTGTTCTCGATGTATGGACTGACCGAATGCAAGCGCGTCACCTATCTGCCGCCCGAGCAGCTGGACATTCGCCCGGCTAGCGTCGGGCGCGGTATGCCGAACGAGGAAGTCTGGCTGGTGGACGAGGACGGCAAGCGCCTGCCCAACGGCAGCACCGGCGAATTGGTGATCCGCGGCTCCAACGTCATGCGCGGTTATTGGGAGAATCCGGTTGAAACCGCCAAGCGTCTGCGACCCGCTCCTTCACCAGGCCCAAACGCGGGTGAAATGCTGCTTTACTCGGGCGACCTGTTCCGGACCGACGACGAAGGCTGGCTTTACTTTGTCGCCCGGCGCGACGACATCATCAAGAGCCGCGGGGAAAAGGTCAGTCCGCGTGAAGTGGAGAATGCCATCTACAGTCTGCCGGGCGTGATAGACGTTGCGGTGGTCGGCGTTCCCGACGATGTGCTGGGACAGGCCATCAAGGCGTTTGTCGTCAGCTCAACGGAGGTTCCGCTGAATGAAAAACAGGTGATACGCCATTGCCTCGCCCGCCTCGAAAATTTCATGGCGCCCAAGTTCGTGGAATTCGTCAGCGAGTTGCCAAAGACGGATACCGGTAAAATTCGCAAGACCGGCCTGGCATGAGCAACTGCCGACGGCACAACAGAGACAGAACCCGGGAATGACATGCAAAACAAAACCGACATAAAGGCCGCAGTTCGGCAGTTCCTGTTTGACAATTTCATCATGGGTGGCGATGTGACGATCGACGACGATACGTCATTCATGAAGCGCCATATCCTCGATTCCACCGGTTTCATCGAGCTGATCACGTACATTGAAGAAACCTACCACGTGACGGTTGAGGATTCGGAAATGCTGCCTGAAAATTTCGACAGCCTGCAAAACATCGCTGCATACGTTGCCCGCAAGCACGCTGCCTCATGACTGCATCGTCGACACCGGGGCTTCGGCGAAGGTGAGCACGGGTCTCCTTCACGCGGGCGTCCTTGACCTGGACTGTGAGGCCGCGGCGGGGCGCATTGCCGCCCGACTAAGGGAAATCACCGGGCCACAGCTGCACAAACGTGGCCTGATCATCGCGATGTCTGGCGGGGTCGACAGCAGCGTATGCGCAGCCCTGGCAGTCCGAGCACTTGGTGCCGGTAAGGTCTTCGGACTGATGCTTCCCGAGCGCGACTCGTCTTCCACCAGCGTCAGCCGCGCGAAGATGGTTGCGGCGCAACTCGGTCTCAAATATGCGGTTGAGGATATTGGCCCGGCGCTGGAAGGCCTGGGCTGCTACCGTTGGCGCGATGACGCCATTCGAACGCTGATTCCTGCCTACACAGCTGAGTGGAAATGCAAGATCGCCATCGCCGGTGGCCGCGACGGCACATTCAACTACTTCAAGCTGATCGTGCAATCGCCCGGCGGCGACGTGTGCGAGGAACGCCTGCCCCTGCGCGAGTATCTGCAAATCGTGGCAGCGACCAATTACAAGCAGCGGGTCCGGAAAACCGTAGAGTATTTTCACGCAGACCGGCTCAACTACGCGGTGATCGGCACCCCCAATCGCCTGGAATATGACCAGGGGTTCTTTGTCAAAAACGGCGACGGCGCGGCGGACGTGAAGCCCATTGCCCACCTTTACAAGACACAGGTCTACGCGCTGGCACGCCACTTGGGCATTCCCGAAGAAATCTGCGCGGCGCCACCGACCACCGATACCTACAGCCTTGCGCAGGGACAGGACGAGTTTTACTTTGCGCTCCCGTACCAGCAGATGGACATTGCGCTATGGGCGCATAACCATCGCGTCACCGAGAACGAACTCGCCTCCTTCCTGGGCATGTCCGAGGCGAGCGCCGCCTTCATCTACCGTGACATTGAGTCGAAGCGCCGTACCACTGGCTATCTGCACACCGCGCCGGTGCTGGTGGAGCCGGTCGGCGAGATCACCGGCTAGGCAGCGGCCAGCATGAGCGGCCCTCCGCAATTGCCGCCCGAAATGCAGGCGCTCTATACCGAATGCGAGCTTTCGTTGCGGCAGCGCCTGGCACTATTGCCTGACAAGCCAGAAGAATCACCAGAAAGTACGCTGCGTGTGCTCTGGCATCTTGCTGCCGGTTTCCCTCGGAGCGTCGCCGCTGCCAGCGAGCACGCCATCGGCCCTTTGCCGGAGGGCGGCCCGGAAAGTTTGCGCGACCTGATTCGCCAGCGTCTCGCCGGCACGCCGCTGGCGCACCTTTCAGGCAGACAGCGCTTCATGGGTCTCGAGATGCTGGCCTCTCCTGACGCGCTGGTGCCTCGCGCCGAAACCGAGCTTTTGGGTTTCGCCGCTCTCGACGCGCTGAAGACCATCGCACCTGACCGGTCGACGCTGACCGTAATTGACGTTTGCACCGGCTCGGGAAACCTCGCGCTCGCAATTGCATCGATGGAGCCGCGCGCCCGCGTGTGGGCAGCCGACCTCTCCATCGAGGCGGTTGAACTGGGGCGGCGCAATGCAGAGCATGTCAAGCTCGCCAATCGCGTTACATTCATGGCCGGTGACCTGCTTGCACCATTCGACTCCGCAGATTTTCACGGCCGCGTCGACATGATCATTTGCAATCCGCCGTACATTTCCAGCGGCAAGGTAGACACCATGGCCGACGAGATCATCGCCCATGAACCCAGGCTGGCTTTCGATGGTGGCCCGCTGGGGGTGAGCGTGGTCACGCGCCTGATCAGGGAGGCACCGCGCTACCTGCGCCCGGGGGGTTGGCTGTGCTTCGAGGTCGGCCTGGGCCAAAGTCGCGGTGTGCGCCAGCGACTGGCCCAGCAAGGCACATTTGACGACATTCGCGAGATTGCCGATGCGCACAGCAATCCACGCGTACTGGTGGCGCGCGCGGCAGTCGCCAAAGTGGATGCGGTGAGTGATGCGGCGCGGGAATCAGAAGTCGGCTACGAGATCAGGTCCGCACACGCCTTAGATGACGAGGCGGTCATTCTGGATCGCTGGCAGGACGGGCTCTTTCAGCCTGCATCGGCGATGCAGAAACTCGACTGGTTTTACCGCCGCAGCCCGACCGGATCCCCGGATCTATTCCTGCTCACCGTTGCCGGCGCCGCTGTCGGTATTGGTTCACTCGCCAAGCGACAGATGTATCTCGACGGCAAAACCATGATGGCGTGCGTTCCGATCGACTTCGTGATCACAGAAGCACATCGCTCGCTGTTTCCGGCGATTCATATGCAGAAGCACATTCGCCGCGCAGCGCTCATCGCAAGCGCCATCGCCTTTACGTCGCCCAACGACAAATCCTTGGGCGTGTTTGCGCGAGCAGGCTACAAAAGGATTGGCGAGCTGGTTCGCCATACCCGCGTGCTGCGCGCGGCACCCTATCTCTCGCACCATCTGCCGGCATTCATCGGTGGAATTATTGGACCCGTTGCCGACCTGTTTCGGAACGCTGGAGTCGCTTTGCAACTTCTGACCGCGCCGCGCATGGATCCGGCCTGGCAGGAACGGCCCGATGCCAGCTTCGATGCGCTGTTCCAGCGTTGCCTGGACCGTTCTACCTTGCTGGGTGAACGCGACGCCAGGTTTCTCGCCTGGCGTTTCGCCGACTGCCCGTTTTACAACTATCGCTTTTTCACGCTGCGCGCCCCCAGCGACCAGCGTCTGCTGGGGTATGCAGCCTGCCGCGTCCAGGCAGATCACCTTTACGTGGATGACTTCCTCATCGACGCGGACGCTGCAGAAATGCACGCCAACTTCTGGCGCGCACTGGCGCGAGCCGCCTACCGCCAGGGACACGCGGCTCTCACCCTTCAGTTCCTGGGCAGCCCCGCCCACCGCGGAGCAATCGCTGCCGCAGGGTTGGTTACGCGCGACACATGCCCGGTGCTGGCCTGCGCCTCCTCGCAATTTCCTGGTGGTCTCGCGGCCATCAACTGGTATCTCACAGCAGCGGACTTCGATACATGAACGCGGACGGCAGCAATTCGCCGGACATACTGGTAATCGGACTCGGGGCCATGGGAAGCGCCACGCTCATGCATCTGGCGTCGGCTGGGGCAGACGTATTGGGTATTGACCAATTCGCGCCACCGCACGACCATGGCTCCACGCATGGCGAAACCCGCATCACCCGGCAAGCGGTGGGCGAAGGCGCAGCGTATGTGCCGCTGGTCCAGCGCTCGCATCAGCTCTGGCGGGAACTTGAAGCGGCAACGGGGTCTAGCGTATTCAATGCTTGTGGCGGACTCATCATGGCTCGTGCCGGCAGGGCCAGCCACATGCATTCTCAAGCCGACTTTCTGGGGCAGACCATACGCCTGGCCAAGCAATTCGGCATCGCGCACGAATTGCTCGACGCACGCGGGATTGCCAGTCGGTTTCCCCAGTTTTCCCTTTGCGGGGACGAGACTGCCTACTTTGAACCCGGTGCCGGCTTTCTGTTTCCCGAGCGCTGTGTGGCCAGCCAATTGCAGCTTGCCGTGCAACAGGGCGCCAGGGTTCACCTCGATGAGCAGGTCATTGGCATAAGGCGCGAAGGCGAGCGCACCAGTGTTGAGACCAAGCGCGCCACTTACCTACCCGGCACATTGATCATCTGCGCCGGGCCCTGGTTGCCTGAGTTGCTGCCGGGTGCCGTGAAGCAGCCGCTTGCCGTGCAGCGACAGAGCCTGCATTGGTTCGAGACCTCGCAACCGGCTGACTTCACTCCGGACCGCTTCCCGATTTTCATCTGGCATTGGGGCAACGGCCCCGACGATGTCTTCTATGGATTTCCGGACATTGGCAGCGGCGTAAAGGTCGCCGCCGAGCAACTCAGTTGTGCCACGACGCCTGCATCGGTCAAGCGCGACGTTTTAGCGGCTGAATCGGCCGAACTGTATGCGCGCCATGTGCAGCAGCGCCTGCCCGGGATCCGGCCGACCCGCAAGGCAGCCGCAACCTGTCTCTACACGACCACGCCCGACGCGAATTTTGTCATCGGCCGGCCAGAATCATGGCCGTCGGTGATCGTCGTCTCCGCGTGCTCGGGGCACGGCTTCAAGCACTCGGCAGCGATCGGCGAGGCCGTCGCGCAGATGGCGCTGCTGGGCACCACACCGACCGTGTTGCAACCATTCGCTGCCGGCCTCGCTAGTTGAGGGCTTTCACCTCAACGATTACCGGAAGCGACTCCGTTTTCTTGCACTTCGAATTGCCGGCACACTCGCTGGCCAACACCGTTTCCAGGCGATATTCCATTTCAATTTGCTTGCCCTTGAGCGGCGGCTTCAACATGCAGAATTTTGGCAGGCCGAGCTCGATGAATTCGTCGCCCTTGTCATTCCTGAAATTGATCAGGCAGCCGTTGTCTGCTCGCTCAACATCGATCACCTTGCCCAGCGTAATCTTGGTTTCCTTGCCGAATTTCACCGAACCGGTATTGGCTGGCGGTGACGCCGGAACCGGCGCGGCGTCCGCGGGGGTATTGGCGGGCGGCACTACGGCTGGTGTCTGCGCGCGCACTGCGCCCGACATGGCGAAGATGGTGGCTGCGCCCGCGATAACTACCATGCAAATGAACAACATTCGTGATTGCCTGAACTGCATGATGAACTCCCGATTTGTATAGGGAACCCGGCTCGGCTGCTCTTCGAGCGTTCCGGTCGATTGCCACCTGCTCAAACCCAAAACACCAGCAATGGCGGGCATTTCCAGCCTCTTTCGCGGATTCAAGTACGAGTCCCGACACGCGGTGGGCGGTTGAATGCTACCTCGTATGGGGTCAGGAAGCCGAGACATTTCCTTGGCCTGTGGTTGTATTTTTCCTGTAGACGCCTGACCTTGGCCGGGGTGAGGTTG
>JBGATH010000034.1:0-51888 GCA_044229235.1 Usitatibacteraceae bacterium | reverse complement strand
TCTATGGCCTGGAGGGCGTGCGCGAAGGGTATCGCACCGGCCGCGGCCGCTGCATCATGCGCGCGCGCTGCCATTTCGAGGATCTCGACAAGGGCGGGCGGCAATCGATCATCATCGACGAGCTGCCTTACCAGGTTAACAAGGCCAACCTGCTGATCCGCATCGGCGAACTGGTGCGCGACAAGAAGCTGGAAGGCATTTCCGACCTACGCGACGAATCCGACAAGTCGGGCATGCGCGCCGTCATCGAACTCAAGCGCGGCGAAGTGCCGGAGGTTGTGCTCAACAACCTCTACAAGATGACGCAGATGCAGGAGTCGTTCGGCATGAACATGGTGGCGCTGGTGGACAACCAGCCGCGCCTGCTGAACCTGAAGCAGTTCATCGAAGTCTTCCTGCGCCACCGCCGCGAGGTGGTGACGCGCCGCACCGTGTTCGACCTGCGCAAGGCGCGTGATCGCGGCCATATTCTCGAAGGCCTGGCCGTTGCCCTGTCCAACGTCGATGAAATCATCGAGCTGATCAAGACCTCCGAAACGCCGGCTGCCGCCAAGGAAGGCCTGATGTCGCGCGTCTGGCGCTCCAAGCTGGTGGAGGAAATGCTGTCGCGTGCCACCGCCGAGTCGTATCGGCCGGAAGGGCTGCGCAAGGAATTTGGCCTGCAGACCAACGGCTATCGCCTGTCCGAGGCGCAGTCGCAGCGAATCCTCGAGATGCAGCTGCAGCGACTGACAAACATGGAGCAGGACAAGATCGTCGGCGAATATCGCGAGGTGATGGAAAGAATCACCGATCTCCTCGACATCCTCGCCCGTCCGGAGCGGGTGACCGCCATCATTTCCGACGAACTGAAGGTGGTGAAGGAGCAGTTCGGCGATGGCCGTCGTTCGGAAATCGTCACCAATGGCCAGGAAATGTCCATGGAGGACCTCATCGCCAATGAAGAGGTCGTGGTCACCATGTCGCACGCCGGTTACCTCAAGTACCAGCCGGTGGCCGACTACCGCGCGCAAAAACGCGGCGGTCGCGGCAAACAGGCAACGGCGATGAAAGAAGATGATTTCATCGATACGCTGTTCATCGCCAAGACTCACGATTACGTGTTGTGTTTCTCGAACAAGGGGCGGGTGTACTGGGTCAAGGTTTACGAGATTCCGCAGGGCTCCCGCGCTTCGCGTGGCAAGCCGATCGTCAACCTGCTGCAGATGCAGGCGGACGAAAAGATCAGCGCAGTCCTGCCGGTGCAGGAATTCTCCGAAGACAAGTATGTGTTTTTCGCCACAAGCGAAGGCGTGGTCAAGAAGACCGCGCTCTCCGACTTTGGCAACCCGCGCAAGGCCGGCATCATCGCCATCGCGCTGGATGAGGGCGACAACCTGATCGGGGTGGCACTGACCGACGGCAAGCATGACGTCATGCTGTTCTCCAATGAAGGCAAGGCAGTTCGCTTCGAAGAAAGCGATGTGCGTTCGATGGGACGCGACACGCGCGGCGTGCGCGGCATGAACCTCGCCAAGGGCGGCAAAGTGATTTCGATGCTGGTGGCCGAGGACGAGCAGCAGTCGGTGCTTACGGCCACTGAAAACGGCTACGGCAAGCGCACCGCCATCACCGAGTACACCCGTCATGGCCGCGGCACGCAGGGCATGATCGCCATCCAGACTTCCAGCCGCAACGGCAAGGTGGTGGCGGCCACGCTGGTGCGCCCGGAGGACGAGATCATGATGATCACCACCGGCGGCGTGCTGATTCGTACCAAGGTGAAGCAGATCCGTGAGATGGGGCGCTCGACGCAGGGCGTGACCTTGATCAACCTCGACGCCGGCCAGACATTGACCGGTTTGCAGAAGGTGGTCGAGTCGGACGAAGACGACGTCGCCTGATCGTCGATGAGCCGCGTCTTCAACTTTTCCGCCGGCCCGGCAGCGATTCCCGGCGAGGTGTTGCTGCAGGCGCAGGCCGAGTTGCTGGATTTTCACGACACCGGCATGTCGGTGATGGAGATGAGTCACCGCGGCAAGGTCTTCATGGAAGTCGCGGCCGAGGTCGAGCGCGACCTGCGCGAGCTCATGGGCATCCCGGCCAGCTACAAGGTGCTGTTCCTGCAGGGCGGCGGCAAGGGGGAATTCTCGCTGGTGCCGATGAACCTGCTGCGCGGCAAGGCGCGCGCCGATTATGTCGATACCGGGCACTGGTCGACGGGCGCCATCAAGGAAGCGCGCAAGTACGCCGAGGTGGATGTCATCGCCTCGTCTGCCGACCGAAACTACACCTGCGTGCCGGCACAAGACAGCTGGCGTCCCAATTCCAGCGCCGCGTACCGGCACATCTGTGGCAACGAAACGATTCAGGGCGTGGAATACAACTGGACGCCGCAGATCGACGACGATGTGCCGCTGGTGACGGACGCTTCATCGCACATCCTGTCGCGCGTTGTCGATGTTTCGAGGTACGGATGCATTTACGGCGGCGCGCAAAAGAACATCGGTCCCTCCGGACTGACGGTGGTGATCGTGCGCGAGGATTTGCTTGGTCATGCCCACCCCATGACGCCGTCGGTGTTTGATTACACGCAGCAGGCCGCGAGCGAGTGGATGCTGAACACGCCACCGACGTTTGCGGTCTACCTGGCCGGCCTTACCTTCAAGTGGCTCAAGCAACAGGGCGGCGTGGCGGCCATCGAGAAGCAGAACATCGCCAAAGCGCAGTCGCTCTACGCGTGTATCGACCAGTCCAACGGCTTTTATCGCAATGACGTTGCTGCTGCGGATCGGTCGCGCATGAACGTACCGTTTTTTCTCGCTGACGATGCGTTGAACGCAAAATTCCTCGAACAGTCCGCAGAGGCCGGCCTCGCCGGTCTCAAGGGACACAAGGCTCTGGGAGGGATGCGCGCATCCATTTACAACGCGATGCCGCTGGCGGGTGTCAAGGCGTTGACCTCATTCATGCGCGATTTCGCGACGCGCCACGGTTGATTGGCCGCGCCGGCGGCGAAATGGCCACTTTCAATGCCCTCGCCCGGCAAGTGCGACGGCAGTTGTAGCAAAATAGCGGGGATACGCTTCCCGCAAATACCGCCTTTCGCTGGCTACGCCAGTTCAGGATGACGAGCCAGATGTCTGACGATCTCTCCAAACTGCGCAGTGAAATCGACGCCGTCGACAAGGAAATACTCGCGAACCTGAGCGCGCGTGCCGCGCTGGCGCGCAAGGTGGGTTCGCTGAAAGTGGGCCAGGCCTATCGGCCGGAGCGCGAGGCCGAGGTGCTGCGCCGCATCCAGCAGATGAATGAAGGTCCGCTGCCGGACGAAGTGGTGGCGCGCCTGTTTCGCGAAATCATGTCCGCCTGCCTGGCGCTGGAGCGACCTGTGACGGTGGCCTACCTCGGGCCGCCGGGTACCTTTTCCGAACGCGCCGCGATAAAGCATTTCGGCGAGGGCGCGCAGGCGCAACCTTGCGCGAGCATCGACGAGGTGTATCGGCACGTCGAGTCGGGGGCCGCGGATTTTGGCGTGATTCCCGTGGAGAACTCGACGGAAGGCGCAGTGGGCCGGTCGCTGGACCTGATGCCGCAAACGCCGCTTAAAACCTGCGGCGAGGTGCTGATTCGCATCCACCACCATCTGATGGCGTCGGACATCATGCCGTTTTCGTCCATCCAGAAGGTGTTCTCGCACGGCCAGTCGCTGGCGCAGTGCCACGAATGGCTGAACACCAATCTGCCGCATGCTGAACGTGTGGCCGTCGCATCCAATGCCGAAGCCGCGCGGCGTGCCGCGCTCGAGCCGTTCTCCGCGGCTGTTGCCGGGGAGATGGCAGCACAGCATTACAAACTCACGCTGCTGGCATCAAACATCGAGGACGAGCCGAACAACACCACGCGCTTCCTGGTGCTGGGCAATTACGAGCCCCGGCCGAGCGGCAAGGACAAGACGTCGCTGGTGCTGTCGGCCGCCAATCGCGCAGGTGCGGTCTACGAAATGCTCACCCCGTTCGCCAAGCGTGGCGTGTCCATGAGCAGGTTCGAATCGCGGCCGTCGAAAGTGGCAGTCTGGGAGTACCTGTTCTTTGTGGATATCGACGGGCACCAGGATGATGCCAACGTTGCCGCGGCATTGACCGAGTTGCGCGGCATCGCGGGTTACGTCAAGGTGCTTGGCTCCTATCCGGTTGCTGTCATCTGAGTTCATTCCGACCGGCCTTGCAGCCGCAAAAAACCTTGCACGCCGCATGCCGCGTGTGTGATCTTCCGGGCTTGCGACGTGCCCGACAATCCTGAAAGCCCCATGAAACTGACCGATCTCGCTCCAGCCTATATCCACGGTATCGCGCCATACCAGCCCGGCAAGCCCATTTCCGATGTCGCGCGCGAACTTGGCATGGCCGAGGCGGACATCATCAAGCTGGCGTCCAACGAAAATCCCCTCGGGCCCTCTCCCAAAGCGCTCGAGGCCATCGAGGCGGCCATCAAGGACCTGGCGCTGTATCCGGACGGCGGTGGCTACGCGCTGAAGGCCGTCATCAGCCGCAAATTTGGCGTGCAGCCCCGCCAGATCATCCTCGGCAATGGTTCCAACGACGTACTCGAACTGGTGGCGCGGACTTTCCTGAGTCCGGGAAAGTCGGCGGTTTACTCGCAGCATGCCTTTGCGGTCTATCCGCTTGCGACCCAGGCTGTTGGCGCGACAGGGATCGAGGTGCCGGCAAAGCAGTTTGGCAATGATCTGGACGCGATTCTGGCCGGCATCCGCGCTGATACGCAGGTCGTGTTTCTCGCCAATCCAAACAATCCCACCGGCACTTTTGTGCCGGGAGACGCGCTGCTTGCATTCATCGAGCGCGTTCCGGCCAACGTGCTGGTGGTGCTCGATGAAGCCTACACCGAGTACCTGCCTGCTGACCTCGCGTATAACAGCGCGGCGTGGCTGACGAGGTTTCCCAATCTGATTGTGTCGCGGACACTGTCGAAGGCATATGGCCTGGCGGGCCTGCGCGTCGGTTTCGGGTTTGGTGCGCCGGAAGTGATCGCGCTGATGAATCGCGTGCGCCAGCCTTTCAACGTCAATCACCTCGCGATGGTGGCCGCGACCGCGGCACTGGACGACGACGAATTCATCGCGAGGAGCCGCGCGGTCAATGCCGAGGGCCTGCGCTACCTGGCGCAAGAGTTTGCCCGTCGCAACATTGAAACCATTCCTGCCTATGGCAACTTTGTGACCTTCAGGATTGACGATGCCGCGGGCGTATTCCAGCGCCTGCTGCGCCAGGGCGTCATTGTCCGGCCCATAGCCGGCTACGGCATGCCCGACTGGTTGCGGGTGACCGTCGGCACGGCGGCCCAGAATGCGCGTTTCCTGGCTGCACTGGATGTGGCTGCCAAGCCTGCCGGCTGAGATGGTCACGGTCCAAAGTCCAGCATTGGCGCGCCTCCCAGGCCGAAAGTGCCGTGAAAGCCGCGCCAGTGCTTGATCTTGCCAGGGCCGTCCCCGGCTGTATTGCCATTGTCGGCGTGGGCCTGATTGGCGGGTCGTTGGCGCTGGGTTTGCGGCGGGCGCATCCGGAGGTTCGCATCATCGGCATTGATCGCGATGAAGCCAACCTGGATCTTGCCATCCGTCGCGGGGTAATCGACGAGGCGGGCACGCTGGATGCGATTGCTGACGCCGACATGGTCCTGCTGGCGGTGCCCGTGCGGCAGATGGACACGCTGTTCGGCGAGATTGCCGCGCGCCTTCGGCCGGATGCCATCCTCACCGATGTCGGCAGCACCAAGCAGCGGGTGATCAACGCAGCACGCGCCGGACTCGGCGCGCAGGTCGCGCAATTCGTGCCGGCACATCCGATTGCGGGTCGCGAACACAGCGGCGTGGCCGCCGCTGCCTCTGAGCTGTTCGAGGGCAAGCATGTGGTATTGACCCCGCTGGCGGAAAACAAGCCTGGCGCGCTGGAACGAGTCGGCAGCGTATGGAAGGCATGCGGCGCCAACGTTGTGGAGATGTCAGCGGAATCGCACGACGCAGTGTTCGCCGCCGTGAGCCACTTGCCGCATATGCTGGCGTTTGCGCTGGTGGATGAGCTTGCCGGGCGCGCCAACGCCAAGCAGCTGTTTGCGTTCGCGGCCTCCGGGTTCCGCGATTTCACACGCATAGCCAGCTCGTCGCCGCAAATGTGGCGTGATATCGCGCTGCACAATCGCGATGCGATCGTGGCGGACTTTGATCGTTACCTTCAGCACGCGCAGCAGTTGCGCGATGCCATCGCCGCGGCCGACGAAAGCGGCATCGAGGCGCTGATGCAGCGCGCAAAGCTCGCAAGGGACCGCTGGCTGGCGGGTGAACTCGAGGATTTCCGGGACGAGGCGTCATGACAGGTTATCCATCCTCCCTGCCGCTGGCTGCCTGTTCTCGTGCGGCCGGCAGTGTCCTGCTTCCGGGTTCCAAGAGCATTTCCAATCGCACGTTGCTGTTGGCGGCATTGTGCACGGGCGAAACGGTGGTGCGCGGCTTGCTCAAATCCGACGACACCGACGTGATGCTGGCGGCGCTGGCAAAACTGGGCGTTGCCATCACCGCGCTCGGCGGCAATGATTACCGCATCACCGGGTGCGCGGGACGATTCAGCTGTCGCGAGGCCGATCTGTTCCTCGGTAACGCGGGTACCGCGTTCCGGCCGCTGACGGCCGTGCTGGCCTTGGGCGACGGCAACTACCGTTTATCCGGCGTGCCGCGGATGCACGAGCGGCCGATCGGCGACCTCGTCGATGCCCTTGCGCAAGCCGGCGCCAATATTCGCTATTCGCAGGAATCCGGCTACCCGCCGTTGCACATACAACCTTGTGGAATGCCGAGAGCAGAGGTGGTGAAGGTGCGCGGAGATGTGTCCAGCCAGTTCCTGTCGGCACTGCTCATGTCCCTGCCGCTGCTGGCCCGGACGTCGCGCGTGGAGGTCGTGGGAGAACTCATATCCAGGCCCTACGTCGAGATTACCCTCAACCTGTTGCGGCGTTTTGGTGTAACGATTTCGCGTGATGCGTGGCGTGCCTTCACGGTTCCTGTGGGTGGCGGCTTCACCAGTCCCGGGACCATCCACGTCGAGGGCGATGCGTCCTCGGCCTCTTACTTTCTTGCCGCCGGTGCCATCGCCGGCGGACCGGTGCGGGTCGGCGGTGTGGGGAAGGCGAGCATCCAGGGCGACGTACGCTTTGCCGAATCATTGGCTGCCATGGGCGCACAGGTCGACATGGGTGAGGACTGGATCGAGGTGCGCGCACCCGCCTCTGGCAGGCTGATCGCGATCGACGCGGATTTCAATCACATCCCTGACGCTGCCATGACCATCGCCATGTGCGCACTGTTTGCAGACGGCACCACCTCCATCCGCAATGTGGCCAGCTGGCGGGTCAAGGAGACCGACCGGCTTGCCGCCATGGCCACGGAACTGCGCAAGGTTGGCGCGACCGTCGAAGAGGGCAGCGACTTTATCCGCATCACGCCACCGCCAAAGCTGCTGCCCGACGCCGTCATACACACCTACGACGACCACCGCATGGCCATGTGTTTTTCACTGGTGGCCTTGGGCGGCGTGCCGGTCACCATTGAGGATCCGGCCTGTGTGGCGAAGACCTTTCCCGGGTATTTTGAAGAATTCGCAAGGCTGGTGTCATGAGTGTCCCGGTAATCGCCATCGATGGCCCGACGGCATCCGGCAAGGGAACGGTCGCGCAACGGGTCGCCGGTGCGCTCGGTTTTCACTACCTGGACAGCGGATCGTTATACCGGCTCACGGCGCTGGCAGCTACCCAGGCGGGTCAGGATCTGGCAGATCAGGCGGCAGTGGCGCGCACCGCGGCCGCGCTGGATATTCGCTTTGCGGAGGGCAAGGTTTGGCTTGACGGACGCGACGTGAGTGACGAGATTCGCAGCGAGGCGGCGAGCCAGAATGCGTCGCGGGTGGCGTCGCTGCCCGCGGTTCGGGAAGCCCTGCTCCAGCGGCAGCGGGCCTTCCGGCAGTTGCCGGGCCTGGTGTGTGACGGCCGGGACATGGGCTCGGTGGTGTTCCCGGATGCGGCGCTGAAAGTTTTCCTCACAGCGAGCGTCGAGGCACGTGCGGACAGGCGTACTAAGCAGTTGAAAGAAAAAGGAATGTCTGCAATAATGGCGGACGTTGTGAAGGAATTGCGCATCCGGGATGAACGCGATATGTCTCGCCCGGTTGCACCTTTGAAGCACTATCCGGACGCCTATCTAATTGATACGACTGAGATTTCCGCCGACGAAGCCGTCGCCCGGATTTTGCAGCAGTACCGAAAAGTTCCCTAAGCGCTTGATTGAAAGTCGGTTTTTGCGGCTTTTTGTCTCCAGACAGTAATTCCCGGGCATTTTCCAAGCTCCTGCGCAATGGCAGTAATGGTGTCGGTTTTTTCTCCAATTTACCGGCGTTGATCAATCGTCTCCGGCTCCCGCCGCAGACCTAACCCGAAGGTGTAGTTCTCATGTCCGCATCTGCCCAACCCTCAAAAGCCTCCCAGCACCCGATCGACAGCTTTGCTGCCTTGTTCGAGGAAAGCCTGACTCGTCAGGAAATGCGCGAAGGCGAAATGATCACCGCTGAAGTTGTCAGCGTCGATCAAAACATCGTCGTGGTCAACGCCGGTTTGAAATCCGAAAGCGTGATCCCGGTGGAAGAATTCAAGAACGACCGTGGTGAGCTCGAAGTCAAGGTAGGCGACTTCGTGACCGTCGCGATCGAAAAGCTCGAAGACGGCTATGGCGCCACCAAGCTCTCGCGCGAACGCGCCAAGAAGCTGGCCGCCTGGCACGATCTGGATGTGGCGCTCGACAAGGGGGCCGTCATCACCGGCGTGGTATCCGGCAAGGTCAAGGGCGGCCTGACCGTCATGGTCAACGGCATCCGCGCCTTCCTGCCCGGCTCGCTGGTCGACACCCGTCCGGTCAAGGACACCTCGATGTTCGAAGGCAAGGAACTCGAGTTCAAGGTCATCAAGCTGGATCGCAAGCGCAACAACGTGGTGGTATCGCGCCGCGCCGTAATGGAAGCCTCCGCCGGTGCCGATCGCGCCGCGCTGCTGGAAACGCTGAAGGAAGGCTCCGTCGTCAAGGGCGTGGTCAAGAACATCACCGACTACGGCGCGTTTGTCGATCTGGGCGGCATCGACGGCCTGCTGCACATCACCGACCTCGCATGGCGTCGCGTGAAGCATCCGTCGGAAGTGCTCGCGGTGGGTGACGAAGTCGAAGCCAAGATCCTCAAGTTTGACCAGGAAAAGAACCGTGTTTCGCTGGGTATGAAGCAGCTGGGCGACGATCCGTGGATGGGTCTCTCGCGCCGTTACCCGCAGAGCACGCGCTTGTTCGGCAAGGTCACCAACCTGACCGACTACGGCGCGTTCATCGAGATCGAAGCCGGCATCGAAGGCCTGGTGCACGTCTCCGAAATGGACTGGACCAACAAGAACGTTCACCCCGCCAAGGTGGTGTCGCTGGGCGACGAAGTCGAAGTCATGATCCTCGAGATCGACGAAGACCGCCGCCGTATCTCGCTCGGCATGAAGCAGTGCATGCCGAATCCGTGGGAAGAGTTCTCGATGTCCCACAAGAAGGGCGAGAAGGTCAAGGGCACCATCAAGTCGATCACCGACTTCGGTGTGTTCATCGGCCTGCCGGGCAACATCGACGGCCTCGTTCACCTGTCGGACCTGTCCTGGAATGTGCCGGGCGAAGAAGCCGTCAAGAACTACAAGAAGGGCGATGAAGTCGAGGCGGTTGTACTGGCCATCGACATGGAACGTGAGCGCATTTCCCTCGGCATCAAGCAACTCGATGCCGACCCGTTCACCAACTACACCGCCATCAACGACAAGGGTTCCATCGTCACCGGCAAGGTCAAGTCGATTGACGCCAAGGGTGCGGTGATTGCCCTGACCGACGACATCGAAGCCTATCTGCGTGCTTCGGAAGTTTCGCGCGAACGCGTCGAAGACATCCGCTCGCACCTGAAGGAAGGCGACGAGATCGAAGCCGTCATCGTCAACGTGGACCGCAAGACCCGCAACATCAACCTCTCCATCAAGGCCAAGGACTCTGCGGAAGAGAAAGACGCCATGAAGAAGATGGCCGATGATGCGCCGTCCAACGCCGGTACCACCAACCTTGGCGCGCTGTTGAAGGCCAAGTTGAAGCAAGGCGAAAACAACTAAAACTCATCGAGTCGGCGCCGCGTTAATCCGCGGCGCCATTCCTGATGAACCCTACTGCTTGTATCGATTTCAGGACAAATCACCCGTGAAATCCATGACGAAGTCTGAGTTGATAGAGATTCTCTCGGCGCGCCATAGTCAGCTTGCGCCGAAGGATGCCGAACTGGCGGTGAAGACCATGCTGGACGCCATGTCGCAGACGCTTGCGCAGGGCGATCGCATTGAAATCCGCGGATTTGGCAGCTTCGGTCTCAACTATCGGCCGCCCCGCACCGGCAGAAATCCCAAGACCGGCGAAAAGGTGCAGGTGCCGATGAAGCACGTCCCGCATTTCAAGGCGGGCAAGGAACTGCGCGAGCGCGTCGACCTGATCGATGCGGCGAACGCGGCAGCGGCGGAAGGCAAGTCGCCGCAGGCTGATTGACGATCATCGAAAAACATAAGCCAGATGCCGATCCGCATCTGGCTTTTTTTTGCCCGCGTGCCGGTCGTGCTGCGGGGATCAACACCGCAAAGATTACAATAAGTCCTCGCTGTTTCGGGTAAGCGCCATGCAGATACTCATCTGGTTCATCCGCATCATCGTCATCGTGCTGTTTGTCTGGTTTGCCGCCAAGAATGCGGAGCCGGTCGTACTGAATGGTTACCTCGATTCTTCGCTGAAAGCTCCGCTGGCGCTCATTCTGTTGGCCTTCTTTGGCGGCGGACTGATGCTGGGCCTGCTGGCGTCGCTGCCGAGCATCTTCAAGCTGAAGCGGGAGATTCGCAAGCTCAATCGCGCGTTGCAGCAACGCGCACGCGAACCCGAGCCCGCACCTGCGCCATTGCCGGCGCCGAACACCAGTAATGTTTGAGTGGCTGCCCTGGCTGTTCGGCGGCGCCCTCGCGTTTTTCGCCATGGGCTGGCTGGTCGCGCGCATCGATGTCAAACAGATGTTGCTGGAATCGCGCGCGCTGCCGCAGTCTTACTTTCGCGGCCTCAATTTCCTGCTCAACGAACAGCAGGACAAGGCCATCGAAGCCTTTATCGAGGTGACCAAGGCCAACCCGGAGGCGATCGAGCTTCAATTCGCCATCGGCAGCCTGTTTCGCCGGCGCGGTGAGGTGGATCGCGCGATCCGTGTGCATCAGGACTTGTCGGAACGCGCTGATCTGGGCGCTGAAAAGCGCATGGCCGCCTTGCTCGAACTCGCGATCGATTACCAGAAGGCCGGCCTGCTTGATCACGCTGAACGCATCCTGGTAGACGTGTCCGCCCGTGGGGCGGGAAGCGACGCGCAACAGCGTGCGACCTTGAAGTTGTTAAAGGAGATCTACGAACAGGAGCGCGATTGGCACAAGGCAATAGAGATCGCGGGCCGTTTGCATTCCGGTGACCAGCCTGGGCACGCTTCACACGCCAGGGAAATCGCCAATTTTCATTGTGAGCTGGCCGTGCAATCGCACCGCGACGGCAAGGATGTCACGCCTCACCTGGATGCGGCGCTGTCCGCCAATCCACGTTGCGTGCGCGCCAATCTGTTGCGCGGCGAGTGGCTGGCGGAGGCCGGCAGGCATCGCGAGGCAATCGAGGCGTGGCACTGCATTGAAGCGCAGGATGCCGATTATGTCGGGCTGATGGCGGACCAGTTGCTGGCAAGCTACGCGGCACTCGGCGAGCCCAACCAGGGTCTGGACGCGCTGCGCCGTATGCAGGAGCAGTATCCGGCCCTGGACATGTTCAATGCGCTTTATCGCGCCACGGTTGAACGGGAGGGCGCGGATGCAGCGTTGCGGATGGTGAAAGCCGATTTGAAGCGGCACCCCACGCTGGTGGCGCTGGATCGCCTGTTCGAGGCGCAACTGCTAACCGCCAGGGAAGCTGACAGAGCGGACTTGCAAGTTCTCAAAGACGTGATTCATGCCCACTCCAGTCGCCTGGCGGTGTATTTATGCGCCAACTGCGGGTTCAAGGCGAAGCAGTTTCATTGGCAGTGCCCGGCCTGCGGCGGGTGGGAGACATTTCCGCCGCGCCAGACGGCCGAATATGACACTGCCGATCGGCATCTTGTGCGCGATCACGTCGAGCGATCCGCTTCATCCAGCGTTTCCAAGTCGTTGCATCCAACATGACCAAGAGCCCGGTAATCGTCGTACTCGATTATCCCAATGCTGCAGAGGCGATGCGGCTGGTGGAGCGCCTCGATCCGGCACTTTGCCGTGTGAAGGTCGGCAAGGAACTGTTTACTGCCGCCGGGCCGGCGCTGGTCGAATTGCTGGTGGCGCGCGGCTTTGATGTGTTTCTCGATCTCAAGTATCACGACATTCCGAACACGGTGGCCGGCGCCTGTCGCGCGGCGGCCAAGCTGGGCGTCTGGATGGTAAATGTGCATGCCAGTGGCGGTCGTGCAATGTTGGCCGCTGCTCGCGAGGCGATCGACCAGTCAGGTCCAAACAAGCCGCTGCTGATTGGCGTGACGGTACTTACCAGCTTCGCCTCTGCCGATCTGGCCGAAATCGGTGTTTCTGGCGATGCGAAGCAACAGGTGATGCGACTTGCCACGCTTTGCCACGCGGCGCGACTTGACGGCGTAGTTTGTTCGGCCGAGGAGGCGCCGATGCTGCGTGAAGCTTTTGGTCCTGAATTCCTGAAAGTGACGCCGGGGATTCGCCTTGCCGAAGACGCCAAGGGAGACCAGCAACGCGTGGTCACGCCAGTGGATGCGATTAAAATGGGCGCCAGCTACCTGGTCATCGGCCGCAGTATTACTGGCGCGGCGGATCCGATCCGGCGCCTGCAGGAAATCAATCAACAACTCGCGGCTGCCGGCTAGCCGCCAATACAAGAAAATCATGAAACTAACTGTCGTGGGAACCGGCTATGTCGGTCTGGTGACCGGTGCGTGCCTTGCCGATGTCGGTAACCAGGTGCTTTGCATCGACATCGACCCAAGGAAAATCGAGGTACTCAATGCCGGCGGCATTCCCATTTTCGAACCTGGCCTGAAGGAGATTGTTGCGGCCAACATCCGCGCGGGCCGCCTGCGCTTCTCGACGGATGTGGCGGAGGGGGTGGCCTATGGCGACGTACAGATGATTGCGGTCGGCACGCCACCGGGTGAGGACGGATCGGCCGATTTGCAGTACGTGGTCGCTGCTGCACGCACCATCGGCAGGCACATGACCACGTCGAAAATCGTCATCGACAAATCCACTGTTCCTGTTGGTACCGCAGACCAGGTAAAGGCCGCCATCGCGGATGAGTTGAACAAACGCGGCGCTGCCATCAAATTCTCGGTTGTGTCGAATCCCGAATTCCTCAAGGAGGGCGCGGCAGTCGAGGACTTCATGCGGCCCGACCGCATCATCATTGGCGCGGAGGATGCGGATGCGGTTGAGGCGATGCGCCGCCTGTATGCCCCTTTCAACCGCAGCCACGACCGTCTCATGGTCATGGACGTGCGTTCTGCGGAACTCACCAAGTACGCCGCGAACGCGATGCTGGCGACACGCATTTCCTTCATGAACGAGCTGGCTCTTTTGGCCGAACGCGTCGGCGCCGATATCGAATCGGTGCGCCGCGGCATGGGTTCGGACCCGCGCATCGGCTACCAGTTCCTGTATCCGGGAATCGGCTATGGTGGTTCCTGCTTCCCGAAGGACGTGCAGGCATTGCAGCGCACGGCGACCGCCAGCGGCATCGACCTCAAATTATTGGATGCAGTTGAACGCGCCAACTATGCGCAAAAACATGTACTCACCCACAAGATCGTCAGGAGATTCGGCGACAATCTTGCCGGGAAGACCATTGCTCTTTGGGGGCTGGCGTTCAAGCCCAACACTGACGACATGCGCGAAGCGCCCAGTCTCATGCTCATTGAAGATCTTCTGCAACGCGGCGCGAAAGTGGTGGCGCATGATCCGGTTGCCATGCACGAGGCCCGCAAGGTCCTGGGTGACAGTATCGTGTATGCCGATACGCCCATGGCCGCACTGCTCGGGGCCGATGCGCTTTCCATTGCCACCGAATGGAAGACATTCCGCTCGCCGGATTTCCCGGCGATGAAGGCCGGCCTGAAGACGCCGGTGGTGTTCGATGGCCGCAACCTGTATGAGCCGGATGCGATGCGCGCCCTCGGCTTTGAATATTATCCGATCGGCCGCGAACAGGTGGGTGCCGGCGCATGACACCGACGCTGCCGGACTGCGCAAACGCCCATGTGCTGGTGGTGGGCGACGTGATGCTGGATCGCTACTGGTTTGGCGAGGTCTCGCGCATTTCGCCGGAGGCGCCGGTACCGGTGGTTCACGTTCAGCGCACCGAGGAGCGCCCTGGCGGCGCCGCGAACGTTGCCCGCAACATTGTTTCACTCGGTGGCAAGGCCACATTGCTCTCGGTGATCGGTGATGACGAAGCCGGGCGCTCGCTGGCAGCCCTGCTCGAAAGGGAGCGTGTCCACACGCTGTTCCACAAGGATGCGACGCTACCGACGACGGTGAAGCTGCGTGTGATCGGTCGCCAGCAGCAACTGTTGCGCATTGACTTCGAAACGCCGCCGTCGCGCGAGGTGCTGGAAGACAAGCTCGGCGACTTCGAGTCGCTGGTGGATGGCGCGGACGCGATCATCCTGTCGGATTACGGCAAGGGTGGGCTGACCCACGTCGCGGCCATGGTGGCAGCGGCCAGGCGACATGACAAACGTGTGCTTATCGATCCCAAGGGGGATGACTATTCCCGCTATCGTGGCGCCACGCTGCTGACGCCAAATCGCAGCGAGTTCCGCGAAATCGCGGGCCGATGGAAAGACGAAGCGGACCTGGCCGCACGTGCCGAAAAGCTGCGGCATGAACTGGAAATCGATGCCCTGCTGGTGACGCGGTCCGAAGAAGGCATGACACTGTTTACGGGAAGCGGCGTGGTGCACGAGGCGACGCGCGCCCGCGAAGTATTCGACGTTTCCGGGGCAGGGGATACCGTGATCGCCACGTTGGGTTTGATGCTGGCGGCAAATGCGTCAATGACTGACGCCATGCATTTTGCCAATCTTGCCGCCGGAATTGTCGTCGGCAAGCTGGGTACGGCAACGGCGTCGCGCGAAGAACTGCTGGCGGCGCTGTAATTCCGTGTTGGCGAGGCAAGGGGGGCGGGCGCGGGGTGTGCGCCCGGCCGATGTCGCGCAGTGGCGCCGTACCTCAATTGAACTGATGAATTTTCGAGAGAATTGACATGACCTATATCGTGACCGGCGCGGCCGGCTTTATCGGCAGCAACCTCGTCAAGGCGCTCAACGACCGCGGCGTCACCGACATCGTTGCAGTCGACAATCTGGCCAAAGCCGACAAGTTCAGGAATCTGGTCGATTGTGAAATCGCCGAGTATGTCGACAAGAAGGATTTCCTGGAGGTTGTGGAGTCGGGTGAACTGGGTGGTGGCATCGACGCTGTTTTGCACCAAGGCGCGTGCTCGGACACGATGGAAACCGATGGGCGATACATGATGGACAACAACTATCGCTACTCGTTGTCCTTGCTGGAGTGGTGTCAGGAAGATGCGGTACCGTTCATTTATGCATCGTCGGCCTCGGTATATGGCGGGGGAAGCGTGTTTCGCGAGGAACGCGAATTTGAAGCGCCGCTGAATGTCTACGGCTATTCGAAATTCCTGTTTGACCAGGCTGTGCGGCCGCGGCTGGCGGAAGCCAGCGCACAAATCGTCGGGTTTCGCTATTTCAACGTGTACGGTCCGCGCGAGGGTCACAAAGGGCGCATGGCCTCGGTGGCATTTCATTTCTTCAACCAATATCGCGCACATGGCCGCATCAAATTGTTCGAGGGTAATGACGGCTATGGCAACGGGGAGCAGCGGCGCGATTTCGTGTCGGTGGAAGATGTGGTGAATGTGAACATGTATTTCCTCGACCATCCAGACCGCTCGGGCATATTCAATCTCGGAACGGGCTGCAGCCAGACTTTCAACGATGTTGCGGTCGCCGCAGTGAACGCCTGCCGCGCCCTTGAAGGCAAGCCCGGATTGACACTGACGGAAATGCTCTCGCAGCAATTGGTTGAATACACCGCTTTTCCCGATGCGCTAAAAGGTAAATACCAGAGTTTTACCGAAGCTGACATCGGCAAGCTGCGCGCGGCAGGATATGACGCGGCCTTTCTCAGCGTGGCCGAGGGGGTAGGGCGCTACGTCCCGTGGCTGGCTGCGCGCAAGGGCTGACCGCGTCAGCCTTGAGCTTGGACTTCGCAGATAAAACACTGTATAATCAACGAGTTTTGTTGGTTGGCGGGTTGGATTCGCCGGCTGGCAGGATTTTTTGCGAAGTCGGGAGGGCTGGAGAAATCCAGCCTGCGATGTCAGCGCTACAAGCAGCCAATAATTCCACGCTGGGCATTTGCGTCAACCGTTCCATGAGGCCGTCGTTTTAACGACAGCGGTTCTGCAACAGGTTGTAACGATGGGCAAAAAGAACCGCACCGAAGTAGCGCGCCAGTTTTGGCGTGGCGGTCGGGGCAAGATGTTTTTGTTTAACTCACTCAAGGAACACAAATGAAAAAAGTCCTCGCAATCGTCGCCGCGTTTTTCGCGTCGATCTCGATCGCGTTCGCAGCTGTGAACGTGAACACCGCCACCAAGGAAGAACTGATGTCCCTCAACGGCATTGGTGAAGTGAAGGCCCAGGCCATCATCGACTTCCGTACCAAGAACGGCCCCTTCAAGTCGCTTGCCGACGTGGACAAGGTTCCCGGCATCGGTGAAGGTACCCTGAAGAAGATTGAAAAAGACGTGACCCTGTCGGGTAAGACCACGGTAGCCGCTCCTGCCAAGGCTGACGACAAGAAGGCCGCTGCTCCGGCCGAGAAGAAAGCGGACGCCAAGGCTGCTGCGCCGGCCAAGGAAGAAAAGAAAGCTGACGCCAAGGCAGATGCGAAGGCTGCCGCGCCGGCCAAGGAAGAGAAAAAAGCTGACGCCAAGGCCGACAAGAAAGAAGCCGCCGCTGCCAAGAAGGAAGAAAAGGCAGTTGCAGCTGATGCCAAGAAAGCTGACAAGAAGGAAGTGAAGGAAGAGAAGCCGGCCAAGGAAGACAAGAAAGCCGACAAGAAGGCTGACAAGAAGGCTGACAAGAAGGACGCCAAGGAAGAAAAGCCGGCCAAGGAAGACAAGAAAGCCGACAAGAAGGCCGATAAGAAGGATGCCAAGGAAGACAAGAAGGCTGAAAAGAAGGCCGACAAGAAAGACGCCAAGGAAGAAAAACCAGCCAAGGCCGACAAGAAGGACGACAAGAAGGCTGATGACAAGAAAGACGCGCCTAAGAAGTAAATCGACGACGTCCGAAAAAACCCGCGAGCAATCGCGGGTTTTTTTTCGCCCTGCTGCGGACAACAAAGGTACTGACTTCCGGCACGCGGCGGGCTATTTCTCATATGCCTTCAATCCACGAAAATCTGAAAAAGATGCCGAAAAGTTATATAAAATGAGGGTCGTACATTTTCTTGCCGGCGTTTGCCGGACCGCCTCATGAATCTGCAACAGATACGCTATGTACGGGAAATCGCCCGGCAGAAACTCAATCTCTCCGCCGCAGCCCTCGCCCTGCACACCTCGCAACCGGGTGTGTCCCGGCAGGTGCGTGAACTCGAAAGCGAGCTGGGTGTAGACGTGTTTGTTCGCCAGGGAAAACGCCTGACAGCGTTGACACCTGCAGGTGAAAGTGTGGTGCAGATTGCCAATCGCCTGTGGGCCGAGGTAGAAAACCTCAAAGGAGTGGGCAAGGATTTCACCAATGCCGAGCAAGGCGCGCTGGTCATTGCGGCAACCCACATGCAGGCGCGCTTCATCCTGCCACCGGCGATCAAACTGTTCACCGCCAAGTATCCTGGTGTGCAGCTTTCCATCCACCAGGGCAGCCCACGCGATCTTGCGCAGGGGGTCATCGCGGGCGAAGCCGATCTGGCCATCGCGACGGAGACGCTGGACCGGTTTCCTGAACTGGTCACGCAACCGCTTTACCGCTGGCATCACTGTGTGGTGGTCCCGCGCGGCCATCCCCTGGCAGGCGAACGGCGACTGACCCTGTCGCGGATCGCCGAGTTTCCCCTCGTGACCTACGATGCGGCGTTCACGGGCCGAACGGCACTGGATGAGACCTTTGCGGCGGCCGATGTGAAGGTCAACATCGTACTCACCGCCATCGACGCCGATGTAATCAAGACCTATGTCCGGCATGGCATGGGAATCGGTATCATTTCAGGAGTGGCGTTTGATCCGGAACGCGATGTTGACCTGGTGGCGCTTGACGGCAGCAAGCTGTTTCCGGAGCGGGTCGCCAAGCTCGCCTATCGCAAAGGCGCCTACTTGCGCGGCTATGTGAAGGATTTCATTTCAATCTTGTCCAGCCAGTTGCAACATCGCTGACGCTCCCTGTAATTGATCATGTCATCCAGCATCGAAGATTTCATCGGCAATACACCCCTTGCTCGCTTGCAACGCATTCCCGGCCGGGATGGCGTGCATGCATCCACCAGTGTGCTGTCCAAGCTGGAAGGTAACAATCCGGCCGGCTCGGTGAAGGATCGCCCGGCGATGTCCATGATCTCGCGCGCCGAGGCGCGCGGCGATATCAAGCCCGGCGATACACTGATCGAAGCCACCAGTGGCAATACCGGAATCGCGCTGGCGATGGCGGCCGCAATCAAGGGCTACCGGATGGTACTGGTCATGCCCGAGCACCTCAGCGTCGAGCGGCGCCAGACGATGCGCGCCTTTGGCGCGGAATTGGTGCTGACCCCACAGGCGATCGGCATGGAAGGCGCGCGCGATACCGCCGAACAGATTCGCATCGAACGTGCCGGCCGGATCCTTGACCAGTTTGCCAATCCGGACAATCCACTGGCTCACTACCTGAGTACCGGACCCGAAATCTGGCGCGATACCGCCGGCAAGATCACGCACTTTGTCGCCACGATGGGCACGACCGGCACGATCATGGGGGTATCACGCTACCTGAAGGAAATGAACCCTGCCATTGAAATCATCGGCGTGCAGCCGATGGACGGTGCCAGTGTGCCGGGCATTCGTAAATGGCCTGAAGCCTACCTGCCGAAAATTTTCGAACGGCCGCGTGTTGACCGGATCATCGAGGTATCGCAGTTCGAGAGCGAGGAGATGGCGCGGCGCCTGGCGCGCGAGGAAGGAATCTTTGGCGGCATTTCATCTGGTGGCGGCCTCGCCGCTGCAATCCAGGTGGCAAAGCAGGTACGAGATGCTGTGGTCGTTCACATCGTCTGTGATCGTGGTGATCGTTACCTGTCCACGGGTGTTTTCCCTGCGTGACGGCCCGAGACCTGTATTAACCCTGAACTCCAGCCGATGAAATCAATCAACAAACTCTCTACCGTCGGACTGGCCATCCTTATGGCCGGACTGTTGACTGCATGCGGATCGATGTTTCCCTCGGCGCCGGCTGAACGGGCCGCAGACAAGGTACTTGACGACATCCTCGTGAAAAAGCCGAAGGACACGCAGGTGGCCAAGCCTGAGCGGGTGAACTCGTGACGACACGCTTTGCGCTTTTCACACGGCGATTGCTGGCAGCCGTCGCACTGTTCGGCTTGATGCCGGCGCAACCCGTCTCGGCCGCGCCGTTTGAATTTCAGATTGAATCCCCGTCGATTACGGCCATCCGCAAGAGTCTCGCCGACCGTTTTGCGGTGTTGGGAAGTTACATCGAGTCTGGTGTCGTCGGCCTTACCTCCGACGGTAACGTCGCGTTGCGCGATGCCGAGGGCCTGCAGGCAGACATGCGAAAGCTGGTAGAGGGGCTGGTTGCCGACGAGAACAAGGATCGCCTCACCCTGTTTCGTGAAATCGCCCGCGCCAACGGTCGCCCCGATTGGGAGGAGAACCTGCGCTACACCTTTGCGCAGCGCTGGATTCATCGCGCGCCGCCAGGCTGGTACTACCGCGAGTCGAATGGTCGCTGGATCAGGAAGCCTGCGCCGGCCGCCGCGACAACGTCAGAATCATCCAGATAACCTCCTTCGCAGCGCGCCATGACACCGATACTCGTTTTTGACATTGAAACCATCCCGGACGTTGCCGGCCTGCGCAAGCTGAACGGCATCGAACCGTCGATGAGCGACGAGGCGGTTGCGGAGCTGGCTTTTCAGCGCCGGCGCCAGGCGACTGGTGGCAGCGATTTCCTGCAACATCATCTGCATCGAGTCGCGGCAATTTCCTGCGTGCTGCGAACCGATGAAGGGCTGAAGGCGTGGTCCATCGGCAAGCCGGAAGACAGCGAAGCAACGTTGATCCAGCGGTTTTTCGACGGCATCGAGCGCTACACGCCACAACTGGTGTCGTGGAACGGTGGCGGCTTTGACTTGCCGGTGCTGCACTATCGGGCGATGGTGAACGGCGTCAGCGCGTCGCGCTACTGGGACCTCGGCGACGATGATCGCGATTTCAAGTGGAACAATTACATCAGCCGCTACCACATGCGGCATCTGGATCTCATGGACCTGCTGGCGATGTACCAGCCGCGCGCCGCCGCACCGCTGGACCAGATCGCCCAGCTGTGTGGCTTTCCCGGGAAGCTCGGCATGGATGGTTCGCAGGTTTGGAACGCGTATCTCAAGGGCGACCTGGCCTCAATCCGCGATTACTGTGAGACCGATGTGATGAACACCTATCTCGTTTTCCTGCGGTTCCAGCTCATGCGCGGCACCTTGAACAAGGCAGGGTACGAAAGTGAAGTCAAGGTGGCGCGCGACTTCGTTGCGGCCAACAGCAGTGCTGCGCACTGGAAAGCATTCGCCGACGCCTGGGCCCGTTAGCTGACTCGCCTCGTCGCCAGGCCGCCGCCCAGCACCCAAGCAGTAAACTCCAGCACTGGCGGGCCTTTCAGGGCAAAAATGCCCTGAAAGCCGCGCCAATGCTAGAGTTTTCCTATCGCGGCCTTGTAGGGGCTGCTGTCTTCCAGTTCGTCCATGTAGCGCTCTATGCCGGCGCCTTCCCGCTCGAGGAAATCCTCAATCGCACTGGCAAAGCGCGGGTGCCGCAACCAGTGTGCGGAAGGGCACTTGGCGGGCAGGAAGCCGCGCGCCAGTTTGTGCTCTCCCTGGGCGCCGCCCTCGAATACCTGAATGTCGCGTTCAATGCAGAACTCGATTGCCTGGTAGTAGCAGGATTCGAAATGCAGGCCACTGTGGAACTCCAGCGCGCCCCAGTAACGTCCGTAGAGAACCGCATTGCCGAACAGATTCATCGCGCTGGCGACCGGCCGCCCGCCGCGCTCGGCGATGACCAGCAGGACTTGCTCGGGCATGCGCTCACCGAGTTGCGCAAAAAAATCGCGATTCAGATATGGCGTTGAGAAATGCGCCGCATAGGTGCGGCAATAGCATTCGAAGAAGAAGTCCCAATCCGCAGCGGCGATCTCGCTGCCGCTGACACGGCGAAAAGTAATTCCGGCGTCAGCGACGCGGCGCCGCTCCTGTTTCAGTTTCTTCCGTTTGTCGTGCGAAAACGTTGCGAGGAAATCTTCGAAGTGGCGGTAGCCGGCATTGCGCCAGTGGAATTGAACAGCACTGCGCGCCATCATGCCCCGGTCCAGCAAAAGCTGTTGTTCCGTTTCCGTCGGGAATAGCACATGCAATGATGAGACGTTGCTTTGGTGTGCCAGCTTCAGCAGTCCATCCGCCAGCAATACCTGATCGGCCGAGGTCTGCGCCAGCAACCGCGTGCCGCCACAGGGCGTGAAGGGTACGGCGGCAAGCAGTTTTGGGTAATAGTCCAATCCATGCCGTTGATAAGCTTCCGCCCACGCCCAGTCGAAGACGTATTCTCCGTAGGAATGGCCCTTGAAGTACAGCGGCACGGCGCCACAAAGCTGCTGCCTGCCATCGATGTCGCGCCAGAGCGTAAGGAACTGCGGCAGCCAGCCGCTCTCTGCGGTGGTGCAACCGGTATCGATCATCGATTGGAGGAACGCGTGCCGCAGTGTCGGGTTCCCGGCCGCCAGCGCATCCCACTGCAGCGGCGGAATGTCGGCCAGCGACTCGAGGACCTTCAGTTCAACTTCGCGCATGGGTCTTGTATTTGGACTGACTCGTATAATAGGGGCATACCGGCGCACCAGCGGCAAACCTGCCGCGGTTGCATAGACTTCCGCAGTCCTCCTGAGTTCGCATACGCATGAAAATTGCTGTCGCCCAAATGAATCCTGTACTCGGCGACCTGGCCGGCAATGTCGAGCGCATCTTGCACTATGCCGAAAACGCCAGGTCGCAAGGGGCAACCCTGCTGGTCGCGCCGGAACTGGCATTGTGCGGCTATCCGCCGGAGGACCTGCTGTTCCGGCGTGATTTTCGCCTGGCCTGCTCCGCGGCGCTTCTTGATCTCGCCAGCAGAACCCACGGCATCAGTCTTATTGTCGGCCACCCGCAGTTGCGGTCCGGCAAGCTGTACAACGCCGCGTCGCTGGTTGAAGAGGGACGTGTCGTCGGCACCTACCTCAAGCAGCGCCTGCCAAATTACCAGGTGTTCGACGAGAAACGCTATTTCGAAACCGGCGATCAGCCATTCGTTTTCGCCCACCGTGACGTCAATATCGGTGTGCTGATTTGCGAGGACGTGTGGTTCCCGGAACCGGTCGCCGAGACCAAGGCTGCCGGCGCCGAACTGATCGTCGTGCCCAACGCCTCGCCATACGACTTCAACAAGCTTGAGACCCGCTACGACGTGGTGCGCGCGCGGGTTCGTGAGAACGCGATTCCCATTCTCTACGCGCACTGGACCGGCGGCCAGGACGAGTTGCTGTTTGACGGCGCCTCGTTTGGACTCAATGCAGACGGTGAAGTCGGATACCAGGAGCGGGAGTTTGAGGAAACACTGGGATTGGTCGAATTTGAAAACGGGCGGCTGCACGGCAATATCCATGCTTCGCTCAACACCGAAGCCAGTGTCTACAAGGCGCTGGTGGTGGCGTTGCGCGACTACGTGAACAAGAACGGGTTTCCCGGGGTGTTGCTGGGCCTGTCGGGTGGCGTGGATTCGGCTCTCACACTCGCCATCGCCGTGGATGCTCTCGGCCGGGAGCGCGTGCATGCCGTGATGATGCCTTCGGAATTCACCGCGCAAATCTCGCTGGATGACTCGCGCGAGATGATGCAGATCCACGGCATTCGTTACTCGGAAATTCCCATCAGTCCGATGTTTGAGGCATTCAAGGCCGCTCTGGCCGGTGAATTCGAAGGCCGCAGACCGGATACCACCGAGGAAAACATCCAGGCTCGGGTACGCGGCACTTTGTTGATGGCGCTATCGAACAAGTTCGGGTCGATGGTTGTGACCACCGGCAACAAGAGCGAGATGGCGGTGGGCTATTCGACCCTTTACGGCGACATGGCAGGCGGTTACGCCATCCTGAAAGATGTTTCCAAGACCCTGGTTTATCGCCTCTGCCACTACCGGAACGGTTTGTCCCGCGTCATCCCGGAGCGCGTTATCGTCCGTCCACCCAGTGCCGAATTGCGGCCCGACCAGAAAGATCAGGATTCGCTCCCGCCCTACGATGTCCTCGACCAGATCGTGGAATTGTTCATGGAGCAGGATCGTTCGCCATCGGAAATTGTCGCCATGGGCTTTCTCGAGGCGGATGTTGCCCGGGTGACGCGACTGCTCAAAATTAACGAATACAAACGTCGCCAGTCGCCTCCTGGCGCCAAAATCACCCGGCGCGGGTTTGGCAAAGACTGGCGTTATCCCATAACATCCGGTTACGTTGCCAAATAGCCTTACCCGTCCAAGGTGCCCAGATGAAAAAAATCGAAGCAATCATCAAGCCGTTCAAACTCGACGAGGTTCGCGAAGCGTTGTCGGAACTCGGCTGCACCGGCCTGACGGTAACCGAGGTGAAGGGATTCGGCCGGCAGAAGGGGCACACCGAGCTTTACCGCGGCGCCGAATACACCGTGGATTTCCTGCCGAAGGTGAAGGTGGAAGTGGTGCTTGCCGAGGCCATGGTGGAAAAGGCGATCGACGCCATCATTGCGGCGGCCCGCACCGGCAAGATCGGTGACGGCAAGATTTTCGTAACGGACGTCAGTCAAGTGGTGCGCATCCGTACCGGCGAAACTGACGAGGACGCGGTCTGAATCGACGCAAGTCATGCCCCCCGGGCGGGCTATTATGGTAATTTACGGGCTGCGAGCGCGTTTGAACGCATCACTCGGACCAATTTAAGGGGCAATACATGCTATTGGCGCTGTTTTACATATTCTCCATCGCGTGCATCATTCTGTATTACACAGGGCACCTGAAGCGCTGGAATGCAGAGTGGATTCTGATCGTGCTCGCGGTGGCGGTATTCCCCGCAGTACTGTACCTGTAGCCACAACACCGCCTGCGTCGTTGATTCCGCACGGCCCGCGATGCCCTTGGCGTCCGCGGGCCGTGCTGCTTCTGGTGCAGTCAATGGTGCACTGAACAGCCGGAATCTCAGGTTGTCCGCTTGCGCCGTGACATGAATGGCCGCTCGATCAGCCAGTACGAAATCGCGGCTGTGGCGACGGATGCCGGTATGGCGATGGCGACCAGCAACCACAGCCGGTCACCCGTGACCCCCATCCGGTCAAGCAGCTTCATGGTCCAGAGCAGCACCGGAAAATGCCAGAGGTACAGGCTGTAGCTGATCAGCCCCAGCATGACGGCCAGCGGATTGCCAAACAGCAGTTGCGACACGCGTCCTCCACCGGCGGTGCCGACGATGAACATGCCCATGAACACGGCCGTCACCGAATAGCCTACAAACAGGTAGGGATGGCCGTCCCAGTACTGCTCGTATATCACTTCAAAAACTGCCATGACCATCACCATGCCCAGCAGGCCGAAGATGGTGAGCGCGTCTGACTGTCGCCCGGAAATGGGCTTTCCGGTCTGCTGCGCGCGGACGTAGCCCCAGGCCAACAGGATGCCGATGGCGAAATGGTCGATGAGGCCGGGCAATTGCATCAATGCAAATACGCGCTTGCCGACCGGCTGGTCCGATACGCCGAGGAACGCGACATATCGCCACGCGATCGAGAAGGCGACCAGAAGCACGCCGAGCATTACCCAGGAGCGCGCATCATCGCGACGCATGCGATACGCCAGCCAGCCCAGCAAGGGCAGCATCAGGTAGAAGCCGAACTCGGTCGGCAGCGTCCAGTAAACGCCGTTGAGCGCATAGGCGTAGTCCTCGCGGAAATTCTGCAGGAACAGCAGGTGCGCGCCGAGCATCTTCCATTCGGGCCATGACGAGAGCCCGCCGGCGACAATCGTGAGGAACGCGATCTGGAACCAGTAGGCCGGCACCACCCGGCGAATGCGCCGCCAGATGAATTGGGAGGATTGGGGCAGCGTTACCGGAGCGGGTGCCCGCGCAATGAACGGCAAAGCCAGCAGGAAGCCGGACAGCACGAAAAATACGTTGGCCCCCATCCAGGCACAGGTCAGCAGGAAATGCACCTTGATCGAGAATTCACCGAAGTTCACCCAGATGATGCGCGGACCGGCCACGGCGAACAGGTGATGCATCAGTACCATCATCGCCGCCAGCGCGCGAATGCCGGTCAGGCCGAGTACGAACTGCTGGTTATGGGTGCCGGCCTGCGCTTCACTGCGCAGAAATTCCTGCAAGCGGCTGCGCGTCGGGGCGGCGTTCAAGGGGCTGGTCGTGACCGTAGTATTTTGCAAGCCTCGATTGTCGCACGCGTGCTGCGTGAACCAAATCTCCGATCAGCGCCCGGAGAGCCGCGCTTTGGGATCCTGCCGGTAATAGTCTCGAAGCTGGGAATAAACGGCAGGAAACGCGTCAGCGACCACATCCGGCAGTTCGAAAAAAGCTTCGGATACCACGGCAAAAAACTCCGCCGGGCTTTCCGACGCGTAGGGATCGATGGGCAGCGCATCGAGGGCACGGCCGCCGTCGAACGCTTCGCGTGCGTCCGCGGCATCAACCTGTTTGCAGAATTCCAGATAGGCGGACATGAACGCCTGCTTCCACGATTCGCGATTCATGCCGCGGTGCAGTGGCGGAAAGCCGTTTGGCTCGCCATTGAGCATGTCCAGTTTGTGCGCAAACTCGTGGATGACGACGTTGTAGCCATCTACGCCGTGCACCGGGTCGCCGGTACGTGCCACGTCCTCATAGGAAAGCACTACCGGACCGCCCAGCCAGGCCTCGCCCGCCAGCGGGTCACGGGTGGTATGTACCACGCCCGCCTCGTCCACGACCTCGCGTTGCGGCACGAACTGGCTGGGATACACGACGATTTCGCGCCAGCCGTCGTAGCTGTCAACACCCAGTTCCAGCACGAGTATGCAGGCTTGCGCCGCGATCTGCACGCGCATCAGATCGGTGATGGCGAGTTCTGCGGCGCCGACAATGCGCTTGCGCGCCAGAAAATCAGCGGCGATCAGGCGCAGGCGGCGATTCTCTTCGACGCTGAGGCGCTGCACAAATGAATAGGATGCGGTCGCGCGGTGCCACAGCGCCTCGTCGATGGCGACAACCGGTGCGCTGGCAACCTGACGAACTTTGCGCCACAGCTTGGTGAAGGGGCGGGTCACTTCCTTGATCATCCCTCTGAGTTGGGGGAGGGCTGTTGCGTTTTCAAGCGCGACCGGCTTCACCGCCACGATTGGCATGCGGCAGTGCCAGGCGTACGGCAGTTTCACTTGCAAGTACTGGAGGCAGCGTCAAACGCGCGCGAAACCGTCCGGGATACCTGTTGCTCATGAAGGCTCGATTGCAGGGCGCTAAGATACGATTATCGCAATTCGGGCGGAATCCGAACCAACCATCGGAGTCATGGATAAATGAGAAAGCCAATCTTGTTGCTTGCCGCTTCGTTGTTGCTGTCTTGTGCCCAGGCGCCCTCTCCCGGGCCGGGCCACCCAGGGCTGTCTGCGCCCGCGGAGCCGGGCATGATTCTGTCCGGCAAGGTCGTGACGATGAATGACGCGCACGATGTACTCGAAAACGCACGGGTGTGGATCCGCAATGGGCGAATTGAGGCCCTGGCGCGCGCAGGAGAGTCATTGCCTGCCGCCGCTGCGCAGGCAAGACTGGTGGAAACCGGGGGAGTGATCTATCCAGGCCTGATCGATATTCATAACCATCCGGAATACGCCGTATTTCCTCTGATGCCCTTGACGCGCAAGTACAAGGATCGCTACGAGTGGCGCTACTACGATGATGATTACGCGAAGCGGATCAGCGCTGCAAGCGTGGTACTCGGCCGGGCACCTTACTACGAGCTCGGCATGGAAGTCGGCCTGTGGGGTGAGTACATGGCTCTGGCAGGGGGCACCACATCCTTGCAGGGCGCGGGATCGGGTGCGCCGGGAAAATTTCTGGTGCCGGTTGGGGGCCGTTACTTTGGACCGTGGGCTGCGGAAGAGTGCCTCGCGAGGAACATCGAAACGACGAAGGTAGTGGCCAGGCCCGCGTTCTCCTACGTCGATATCGGACGCGACAGCAGCGAGTGGAAGAAGCTGAAGGACGACGGCGCGCGCGGCACACTGGTGGTGCATCTTGCCGAGGGCGCGTCGCCACGCATGGCTGATGAGTTTCGCTCGATGAAGGCTGAAGGCTTGATCGGACCCGATCTGGTGGTCATACATGGCGTCGGCCTGACGCCAGCGCAACTGAAGGAAATGGGCGCGGTCGGCGCCAAGCTGGTGTGGTCGCCGCTGTCGAACTTTCTCCTGTACGGGCGTACTGCCGACGTGCGCGCGGCGAAGGAAAGTGGCGTCGTGCTGAGCATTGCGCCTGATTGGGCGCCCTCGGGCAGCAAATCGGTGCTCGGCGAACTGAAAGTGGCGGACCTGGTGAATCGCCGGCAACTTGGCGGGCTGTTCAGCGATCATGAACTGATGGAAATGGTCACGCGCAATCCGGCCCGGGCATTGGGCTGGCAGCATCGGCTGGGCCAGGTGGCCCCGGGTTTTCTCGCGGATCTGCTGGTCGTGGATTCGCGCGCGGCTGCTGCTGATCGCAACCTGATTGTTTCAACCGAGGAAAATGTGCGCCTGGTGATCGTGCGCGGCGAAGCACTCTACGGCGATAGCGACTTGCTGCAAAGGACGCGCGGCAGCGCCTCGGACACCGAGGCAGTTGCATTGTTTGGCGAGCGGCGTTCAAAGTCCATCGCCGCCACTTGCCCAGCTGTGCGATTGCCGCCAGTCACCTTGAGGGAAGTCGGGGAACGACTGCAAGCGGGCTTGCAGTTCGACGGCGCATTTACGGCCCAAAAGGTCGGCCGCGAGCAAATCGCGAAGGACCTCGCGCTGTGCGGCCTGCCACCGCCGGGCGAGACCGTCAGCAGTGAGGATGCGAAGCGCATGCTGGCCTGCCGGTTCAGTTTGCCCGTGGAGCCGACAAAGCTCAATTCGCTTGCCGTGCAGGACGACGAGGAATATTTCAGGCGCCTGCTTGCCAATCCCAATATTCCGGCATACCTGCGTGCGTTGCCGGAGTATTACCGTCGCCAGTGAACGCTGCCGGCATTTAGGGCGCAAGACGCTCGATTTTCCACGAGCCGTTGTTGAGCCGGTACTGGAGGCGATCGTGCAGTCGATTCCGCCGGCCTTGCCAGAACTCCATTACCTGCGGCACCACCCGGTAGCCGCCCCAGTGTGGCGGGCGCGGTGGGTTGTCGCCGTACTCTGCCTGGAAGGCCGCGACGCGCGCCTCCAGCGCCGTGCGTGATGGCATTACCTGGCTTTGCGGCGAGGCCCAGGCGCCAATGCGGCTGGCCAGCGGTCGAGAGCGGTAGTAGTTCTCCGAGTCGGCCGCGCTGATTTTTTCCACACGGCCTTGTATGCGGATCTGCCGCTCGAGTTCCGGCCAGAAAAACAGCAGGGCTGCGCGATTGTTGGCGGTGAGATCGTGTGCCTTGTGGCTCTCGTAGTTGGTGAAAAACACAAATCCGCGCTCGTCGTATCCCTTGATCAGCACCACGCGCGCGGAGGGTCGCGCATCGGTGTCGCAGGTTGCCAGCGTCATGGCATTTGGCTCCGGCAGATCGGCACGCAGTGCTTCCTTGAACCATTTGTCGAACTGCGCGAGAGGCGATGAAGCAACATCAGACTCATCCAGGGTGGCGAGTCTGTATTCTTTGCGGAGGTCGGCGGGGCTGGCGGTGTGCGTGGTCATGTACGTTTCTGTTGTTTGGTTTTCAGGGCCATGCGGGTGATGCTGGACTCAAAGCCTCCGGCGACGATAGTGTCGATAGGCAGCCATTTCGCACCCAGAGACTCGCCGGAAATGCGGGCGTCCCGCTCCGGGGAGATGATGAGGTAACGCAGGTCGTAATGCAAATGCGCCGGCTCGATCCTGCGCGCGGCGATCGCATGCACATCAACATCGAATAGTTCGGGCGAAGGCATCGCCAGCCCGGGCAGTCCCGTTTCTTCGAGCGCTTCGCGCAGTGCACCGTGAGCCGCGGTCGCGTCACCGGCATCGAGATGCCCGCCTGGCTGCAACCAACGATTCAGCTTGGCGTGGTGCAGCAGCAGTGCGTGTTCACGTGCGTCGTCGACCACCCATGCCGAGGCGGTGACGTGGCCCTCGAGCGTACTGCGATGCCACCACGTGCCAGTCAAGTGCCGCAAAATGAATGCGATCGTGTCGGCTACATGCCGGGCCTCGTCTGCATCGTGCGTGCGGTGCATGCGAAGCGCGGCCAGCAGATGTTCGGCATGCATGGCCGTCCCCAAAAAACCTGCAATGTTATGCCTTCCGAGGGAAACGCGCGAAAAATCGCGCATGTTGTGCGCGTTGCATACATGCAACGAGGTGTTGCACATTCTCGTAAATAATGCGCTATATTCTCGGCTGTGGTACGGATTCCCCTCTGTGACAGAGACTCTCCGCCGCAAGCCTTACGGAAATTTCGACAATAGACTGGAGGATTTACATGGCTGCAAAGAAACCCGCTGCAAAAAAACCCGCTGCTAAGAAACCCGCAGCGAAGAAGCCCGCGGCTAAGAAGCCCGCCGCCAAGAAACCCGCAGCAAAGAAACCCGCTGCCAAGAAGCCTGCTGCCAAGAAACCGGCCGCCAAGAAAGCCGCTCCCAAGAAGCCCGCTGCGAAGCGCAAGCCGAATGCCGCTTTCATGAAGCCGATGACAGTCAGTTCCGTCCTGGGCGCCGTTATTGGTGCTGCTCCAATGCCGCGCACCGAAGTCACCAAGAAGCTCTGGGACTACATCAAGAAGAACAAGCTGCAAGACGCTGTCAACAAGCGCATGATCAATGCTGACGAAAAGCTGAAAGCCGTGTTTGGCGGCAAGAAGGTTGTTTCGATGTTTGAAATGACCAAGCTGGTATCGTCGCACCTCAAGTAATCCGCGCGCATCGCCGTTACTTGCATCCTGGGCCGGTGTCACGAAAGTGGCATCGGCCTTTGTTTTTTTGATGGCTGTCTATTTTTCTTTGCGGCGCGGAAACACGGCGGCGCAGCGAACAAACAGGCCAAGCGGATGATGATGTTCCGGGAACGACCCTGGCAAACTGGCGCGGTCGCGGGGCTGCTGAAGGCGATCTAGCGCGCGGCGCCCGCCGCCTTTGCGCGCTGCGCTGACGCCGCGTTTTCGGCATTTGCTGCGTCGCGATCCCATCCGGCATCCACCCAGCCGGCAAGGTGATCGCGGGCGACCTCGGCAAGAGCGGCGACATAGGCCTCGGAATCGTTGGCTACCGGGATGTACTGGAATTCTTTCCCGCCGGCGTGCAGAAAAGTCTCCCGACCCTCATCGGCAATTTCCTCGAGCGTCTCGAGGCAGTCTGCAGAAAAGCCCGGACAGATCACATCGATGCGGCGGATACCGGCCCCGCCCAGCTTTTCCAGCGTCTTGTCCGTGTAGGGCTGCAGCCACTCGGCCTTGCCGAAGCGGGACTGAAAGGTGACGACATAGTCGCTTTCGCTGAGGCCGAGTTCCTTCGCGATCAGGCGTGCCGACTTGTAGCACTGGCAGTGGTAGGGATCGCCGCGATCGAGATGAAATCGCGGCAAACCATGAAAAGTCATCAACAGCTTGTCCTTGCTGAAGTCCGGGCGACCAATCAGCGTCCACTGGGCGAGCACGTTCTTCGCCACTGCCTTGATGTACGCAGGATGGTCGTGGAAGCTGCGCACGAAGCGGATGCCGGGCATATTGCGCACCCGCATCATGACGCGGCCGATTTCGTCAAATGTGGACGCCGTGGTGCTGGCGGCATACTGCGGGTAGAGCGGCAGCACCAGGATGTTGTCGCAATGCGCGGCCTTGAGCTTCACCACAGCGCTTTCAATCGAGGGGTTGCCATAGCGCATGGCGGCCTCGACCCGGAGCGGCGCCTTGAACTGCTCGCCGAGGTGGCCGCGCAGCATTTGCGCCTGCCGTTGGGTGTATACCCGCAACGGCGAGCCTTCTTTCATCCAGATGCCCTCGTACTTCTTCGCGGTCTTTTTTGGTCTGACATTGAGGATGATGCCGTTGAGGATGAGCCACCACAGCGGCTTCCAGATTTCGACCACGCGCGCGTCCGAAAGGAATTGCTTCAGGTAGCGGCGCACCGCTGATGGTGTCGGCTCGTCCGGTGTGCCGAGATTGATCAGCAGAATGCCCGTGCTGTTTTGGGTACCGTGGGTGAATTCGGGTTCGGGCAGGTTGGCCATTCTGAGCGGATGTTTTTGTGGTCAGGCAGGGATCGATGGTTGCACGCCGGCAAATCCAGGCGTGGAACGCGTGGGCGAGTGCGAGTTTATCCTGCCGCCGCCGGTCGCCAGAAAAATGACCACGCACGGCATCGGCAAGAACAGGCGGTCAGTGCTGGGATAATGCCGACGAAAGCAGCTTGGCGGTCACGTCGACGATGGGAATGATGCGGTCATAGGCCATGCGCGTGGGACCGATCACGCCGACGGTGCCGACCACCTGTCCGTCGACCTCATACGGGGCGGTTACCACAGAGAATTCGTCCAGCGGTACCAGCGTTGATTCGCCACCGATGAAAATCTTCACGCCCTCGGCGCTTTGACTCATGTCCAGCAGTTCCATGAGTTGGGTCTTTTGCTCAAACACACTGAAAAGCTTGCGGATGCTCCCCATGTTTGACGAAATGTCATCAACATCGAGCAGGTTGCGCTCGCCGGAGACCATTACGGCCGACTTGTCCGATCCCTGGCCGCGCGAGTCCACCACGGCCGACATCAGCGTGGAAATGTCGCGGTGCAACTGCGCGAGCTCGAATTTCACCTTGTCCTTGAGTTGGTCGAACTCGTAGCCGGCGTAATGCGTGTTCATGTAGTTGGCCGCCTCGGTCAGCTGCGACGGGGAGTAGGTTTTTTCCGTGACGAGGATACGGTTCTGCACGTCGCCGTCGGTGGCCACCATGATCAGCAGAACGCGCCGCTCCGACAACTGCAGGAATTCGACATGCTTGAGCGCCGCCCCGCGCCGTCGCGGGGTCATGACGATTCCGGCAAAGTGCGTGAGGTCCGAAAGCAGCTGCGATGCCGACGCGAGCACATGCCGCGGATCGTCGGGGCGAAGATTGTTTTCCAGCTGCTCGCGTTCGATACGATCCAGCGGCTGCATGGTGAGCAGGGTATCGACGAACAGCCGATAGCCCTTGGGAGTGGGAATGCGGCCAGCCGAGGTATGCGGGCTGGCGATGTAACCCATTTCCTCCAGGTCAGCCATGACGTTGCGAATGGAGGCCGGCGACAGCTCCATCCCGGAAAACTTGGAGAGGGCGCGAGAACCAACCGGCTGCCCGTCAGCAATGTAGCGTTCGACGAGGATCTTCAGGAGGGTCTGGGCGCGTTCCGAAAGCATGCCGCAATATTAACCGGAAAATTACACCGCCACGGGGAGATGGGAAGCGGAGGAAAAAACACCGGGTTTGGCAGCAATTTCTGCCCGGCAATATGCTTTAATCGGCGGCAATGTCATCACACTTCTACACAGTCGCGCTGGTTGCCAAGCCGGATGGTCAGGGCGTGCGCGAGCCGCTGAATGCCATCATCGGCATGCTCCAGGCTCGCGGCATTGCCGTACGCACCGACGACCGTAGCGCGGGCTTTGCCACCGTTTCCCCGGGGGAAGTGTTCCCGCGCGATCAACTCGATACCCTGATGGAAGGTGCGGATCTGGCCATTGCGGTCGGCGGCGACGGAACCATGTTGGGCGTGGCTCGCGTCGTGGCGCGCCACGGCGTGCCGCTGGTGGGTGTCAATCTCGGCCACCTCGGCTTCCTTACGGATATCGCGGCCGAATCAGCCGTCGAGTCGCTGGGCCACCTGCTGGACGGTCGCTACACCGTCGAAGAGCGCATTCTTCTCGAGGGCGAAGTGCTGCGCGGGGGAGCGCATGTGTTTCGAGCAGTCGCGCTGAACGATGTCGTCATCACACGCGGCGCGATGGGTACCATGATCGAGTTTGCTGTCGAGGTGAATGGCGAATTTGTCTATTCGGCTCGCGCCGACGGGCTGATCATTGCCACGCCCACCGGCTCCACCGCGTATGCGCTGTCCAGCGGCGGCCCCATCCTGCAGCCCGGGTTGCCGGCCATTTCGCTGGTGCCCATCTCGCCGCACACGCTGTCAAACCGGCCGATCGCCATCGCCAGCAGCTCCGAGGTGCGGGTGAAATTGCTGCGCGGACAGAATGGCCGGGTCAACTTCGACGTACAGGCGTATTTCGACCCCGCCAACGACGATGTGGTGGCAGTGCGCGCGCACCCCAAGCCACTGCGTCTGCTGCACCCCATCGGTTACTCGTACTTTTCCATGCTGCGCAGCAAGCTGCACTGGAACGAACGCACCTCCTAGTCAACCGCAAGCCCGGCGACCCCGTTTCAGCACCATGCTGCGTTCCCTGACCATTCGCGACTTTGTCATCGTCGACAGCCTCGAACTCGATTTTGAGGCGGGTTTTACCACGCTCACGGGCGAGACCGGTGCCGGCAAGTCGATCATGATCGATGCGCTGGCGCTGGCACTGGGATCGCGCGCCGAGGGCAACGTGGTGCGTGTCGGCCAGCCCAAGGCGGAAATCGCCGCAGAATTCGATCTGCGTGCCAATGCGCCTGCGCGCAAATGGCTGTGCGACAACGAGCTCGTGGATGACGATACCAACATGTGCCTGTTTCGCCGGGTAATCGATGCCGGCGGCCGATCCAAGTCCTTCATCAACGGCACATCGGTGACGCTTTCGCAGATGCGCGACCTTTCCGAGCTGCTCATCGACATTCACGGTCAGCACGAGCACCAGACGCTGCTCAGGCGCGAGGCGCAAATGGCACTGCTCGATGACTTCGCCAGTAACGCGGCCCTGCTGGGGGAGGTGCGCGAGAAGTACGGGATCTGGTCGCAGCTGGCCAACATGCGTGCCGCGCGCGAAGCCAACGAAGCCGCCATCGCGCGGGAATTCGAGGACTTGAGCTGGCAGATCGGCGAACTCGAGAAACTCAATTTCACGCCGGCGCAATGGGACGAGACGCTGGCGAATCACCGCCGTCTCGCCAACGCCGCCAGCCTCATCGCCACCAGCGAAAGGACCGTGGATGCCCTTGACGAAAACGACAATGCGATTCTGACGCGAATCGACGAACTGGCCGGCGGCTTGGGTGAAGCTGCCGATACCGATCCGGCGCTCCGGGAAGCCGCGCAACTGATTGACAGCGCGGGCGTGGAACTGCGCGAAGCCGTCGCCACCCTGCGCCATTACCTGCGCAAACTCGACCTGGACCCGGCACGGCTTGCGGAACTTGACCGCGAGATCGCCGATGTGCAGGAAATTGCGCGCAAGTTCCGCATCGAGCCCGCACGAATTCCGGAATACCTGCAGCAAAAGCGCGACCGGCTTTCCGCGCTGGGTGGCGGCCACTCCCTGGACGAGTTGATCGCGCAGGAGCAGGCGGCGCAGGCGCATTTCACGGAAGCCGCAAAGCGCCTAAGCAAAGCGCGTCAGGCCGCGGCCAAGAAGTTCGCTGCCGCCATTACCCAATCGCTGCAGAAGTTGTCGATGGCCGGCGGTCGCTTTGCCGTCGAGTTCCTGCCGCGCGAGGCAAGCGCGAGTGGACTCGAATCCTGTGACTTCCAGGTCGCGGCGCATGAAGGGCAGCCGCTGGGTGCGCTCGCCAGGATCGCCTCGGGCGGCGAACTGTCGCGCATCTCGCTGGCCATCCAGATGATGTCTTCGGCGCGCGGCGGCGTGGGGACCATGATTTTTGATGAAGTGGATGCCGGCATCGGCGGGCGTGTGGCCGAAGTGGTGGGGCGCCTGCTGCGTTCCCTGGGCAGCCGCCATCAAGTGCTCGCGGTCACGCATCTGCCGCAGGTCGCGGCTTGTGCCAACAACCAGTTCCGGGTCGAGAAGGCGGCGCGAGACGGGGTCGTTACTACACGCATTTCGCCACTGGGTGCGAAACAGCGCGTCGACGAAATTGCGCGCATGTTGGGTGGCATCACGATTACCGCTGCCACGCGCACCGCGGCTGAAGAGATGTTGCAAAACGCCGAGCGCGTTTCCGAATAGCCCCGCCGCATGCCTCTGTCCGGGGCAGACTTTTCGACGTTTCCGGCCCTGCCATCCTGGCATGCGCCAACCGTCGAATGATCAACCACAGTCGGTAAAAACGGCGCTGCTTTCAGGTGGCGTATCGCAGCCGCCTCGTTTGACAACTGTCAAAAAATCGACCGCAACCCGCAGCTCTGCGTTGCAAATGGCGCAATTTCAGCGTAGCTGACGCAGATCAAAAGCCGGGCATCGCAACCGTCTATTGTTGTATCCAGCACTGCGGTAGCCGCCTTGGCTACGAGAATCCTCAGACGGGGGTTGATCGATATGGCAACGTTCGAGATCGTGGCACGGGAGGATTATTCCGATGTCACCTACATGTTGGAAGTGCGGCATCCGCTGATGGCAAAAGCGGCGAGGGCAGGACAGTTCGTGATTGTCATGCTCAATGAAGATGGCGAACGCATACCGCTGACCATCGCCGATTTTGATCGCGAGAAGGGCACCATCACGCTGGTCATACAGGCGGTCGGCAAAACCACGCGCCAGATGCAGCAGGAATGCCAGGTGGGGACCTGCCTTTATGGCATGGTCGGCCCGATGGGCGTCCCCAGTCCGATCAGCCACGCCCGCAAAGTCATGTGCGTTGGCGGCGGCCTCGGTGTCGCGCCGATTTTCCCGCAGGCGCGGGCATTCAAGGAGGCAGGCGCATACGTCATCGGCGTGCTTGGCTTCCGCACCAAGGATCTCGTGTTCTGGGAGGACAAGTTTCGCGACTGCTGCGACCAGCTGATCCTCTGCACCAACGATGGTTCAGCCGGCATGCGCGGCATGATTACCGATGGCATACGCATGGCACTCGAAGGTCACAACAATATCGAGGAAGTCATCGCCATCGGCCCGCCGGTGATGATGAAAGCCTGTGCCGAGGCGACGCGGCCACACAAGATCAAGACCATGGTCAGCGTCAATCCGATCATGGTGGACGGTACCGGCATGTGCGGCGGCTGCCGCGTCAAAGTGGGTGACCAGGTGAAATTCGCCTGCGTCGACGGGCCGGATTTCGATGGGCACCTGGTGGATTTTGACGACCTGATGCTGCGCCTGCAACGCTACACGACCGTCGAAAAGCAGGCGCATGAGCGCTGGTCGGAAAGTTGCCACATGAACCAACAGTCCGGACTTGGCGCGCTCGAGACGCTGGCGCGCGGTCGCGGGTCGCAAGCCGAATTGCTGGAACTGCCCGACGACGCATTCGTCGATACGCCGGGTGGTTGAGGCCAGCAGGACTTTGATCAAGTCATAGCGCAGCCGGAGTCCGGTTTTCGCGGCGCGGTTGCCGGAGGAAGAAAAGATGGCGAAGAAAAAGACAATTCGGACCATTCCGCAGGAACGGACGCCGATGCCGGAGCAGGATCCACGCATTCGCGCCGGAAATTTCCAGGAAGTCGCGTGCGGCTACCGCCTGGAGGACGCGATACGCGAGTCCGAGCGCTGCCTGATGTGCCCCGATGAACCCTGCATCTCGGGTTGCCCGGTCGGCATCAATATCCCCGGCTTCATCCAGAAGATCAGCGAAAAGAATTTTCGAGGTGCCTACGACATCCTTACCGACACCAACCTGCTGCCGTCAATTTGCGGGCGCGTCTGTCCGCAGGAGAACCAGTGTGAGGGTGTGTGCACGGTGGGCGAGTCCCTGGAGGCGGTTGCCATCGGCCGGCTGGAGCGCTTCGTCGGTGATACCGCCATCCGCGAAGGCTGGGTCAACATCCCCTATATCCAGCCGAACCCATTTCGCATCGGCATTGTCGGTTCGGGTCCTGCCGGCATGGCATGTGCCGCCGACATGGCCAAGGCAGGCTGCGACGTGACGGTGTACGAGGCGTTCCACCAGCCCGGTGGCGTGCTGCGCTATGGCATTCCCGACTTCCGCCTGCCCAACGCCGTGATCGATGCCGAGATCGCGAATCTGCAGAAGTTCGGTGTCAAGTTCGAGTGCAACACGCTGGTCGGCCGGTTGTTCACCATCGAGCAGATGATTGATGAGATGGGTTATCACGCGGTATTCGTTGGCGTCGGTGCCGGCTATCCGTCGATGCTCAACATCCCCGGTGATTCCCTTAACGGCGTCCTGTCCGCCAACGAGTTGTTGACGCGCTGCAACCTCATGCGCGCGCGTGATTTCCCGAAGGTCGACACGCCGCTGCCCATCGGCAAGCGGGTGGCCGTGGTCGGCGCCGGCAATACCGCCATGGACGCAATGCGCGTATCCATCCGCCTGGGTGCGGAAAAGGTTTATTGCATTTATCGCCGGTCGCGCACCGAGGCGCCGGCGCGTGCCGAAGAGGTGCACCACGCCGAGCAGGAGGGCGTGGAGTTCCACTGGCTCACCAACCCGGTGGCTGTGCTGGATGACGGCAAAGGCAGCGTGCGCGGCATGCGCTGTGTGCGCATGGAGTTGGGGGCGCCGGACGAATCGGGCCGCCGGAGGCCGGTTGCGGTTGCCGGCAGCGAATTCGATTTCGAAACTGATCTGATCGTGTACGCAATCGGCACCAATGCCAACCCGATCATGGGTCAGACCTCGAGCCTGAAGCTGAATAAATGGGGCTATATCGCCACCGACGACAGCCTCGCCACTTCCGTGGCGGGCGTGTTTGCCGGCGGAGACATCGTTACCGGTGCGGCCACCGTCATTGAGGCGATGGGCGCCGGCCGCAAGGCCGCACGCAGCATGAAAGCCTATCTGGGCTTGCGCGACCCGTGGCGGCCCTATGTCAATGGTGACGGTGCCGGCACCCTGTTCGGCATCGATACCCACGAGCGCAACTTCGCCCGCGTACGCATTGCCTGACCCAACGCGGCTGCACGCGCAGCCTGCAATGGCACCAAAGCAACCACGCTGCCACGGAACCAACATGAACGAACTTACCCTGCAGAAACCAGCCGAGAAGCCCGCCACCAGGTCCACACCGGCTGTGAGCCAAAAGGTGCCGGTCACCCTCAAGGAACACATCATCGAGATCATCAGCGACTCGGGCGAGGGCGCGCAGAAGTGCGGGCAGTCGCTCGGCGCCATTGCGGCCCAAATGGGCAACGGCATCTGGACCACCGAAATCATCCCGGCCGAGATCCGGCCGCCGGCGCGCAGCGTCGCCGGCGCCAGCGGTAACCGCATTCGCATTGGCGCGGGCTACGTCACCAACGGCGGCGACGAGACCGACCTGGTGGTCGCATTCAACGAACAGGTGTTGCTGGGAAGGGTGCGCGCCAAAGAGCTGAAACCGGGTTGCACCATCCTGCTCGAGAGCATGTGGCGCACCAACAGCGATGCCCGCATCGCCGCGTCCTATGTCGAGACCTACGGCAAGCTGGTCGCGGCGGGTTACAAGGTGCACGAGATCCCGATGGAGCAGGAGTGCAAGTTGCTGGTTGCCGATGCACGTCGCGGCAAGAACATGTTTGCCCTGGGGATGCTGTGCCAGCTCTACAGCCTGGAACTGAAGCTGGCCGTGGACCAGATCATGCTCACTTTCGGCAAGAAGGACCAGAGCGTGATCGACGCCAATATTCGCCTGCTTGAGGCCGGCCACAAGTGGGCCGCGGCGAATCTCGATTTCTGCTATCGCATTCCCGCGGTGCGTTCGACAGTGCCCCAGCTGGTGGTCAATGGCAACACCGCCGTCGCGCTGGGAGTCATGGCCTCGGGCATGGAAATCTGTGCCATGTACCCGATCACGCCGGCAACTTCGGCTTCGCATTACCTGTCCGAGGTATTCGAAAACGTCGGCGGCATGGTGCACCAGGCCGAGGACGAGATTGCCGCCTGCGCCTTCGCCATCGGCGCGTCGTATGCCGGCAAGTGCACTGTCACCATCACGTCCGGTCCCGGCTATTCGCTCAAGCAGGAGGCAATTGGGCTGGCGGTCATGGGCGAGGTGCCGCTGGTGGTGGTCAACGTCCAGCGCGGTGGCCCCAGTACCGGGCAGCCAACCAAAATGGAACAGGGCGATTTGATGACGGCCATATTTGGCAGCCACGGCGATGCACCCAAGGTGGTCATGGCGCCCGGCACGATCGAGGAATGTTTCTACGCCATCATCACCGCGCGCAAGATCGCGGAAACCTTCAACATGGTCGTCATTGTGTTGTCCGATGCCGGCCTCGCTACCTCCCAGCAGCCATTCCCGCGGCCGCAGTTCGACCCATCGTGGGTCGCGCCGCCGGTGGACCAGAGTGCCATCCCGGCCGGTGCACGACCCTACGACTGGGACGACACCACCGGTCTCGCCCGCCGCTTCATTCCCGGGCAGCCTGGCGGCATGCACACTCTCACGGGACTTGCCCACGATCGTGACAGCCACGTCGCGTACGACGCCGACATCAACGAGCAGACGCTGCGGCTGCGCAGCCTGAAGCTTGCCACGCTGCAGAAAACCCTGAAGGCGCCGACCGTGTTCGGCGACCCGGAAGGCGACCTGCTGTTGATCGGCTGGGGTAGCACCAAGGGCGCCATCGAGGAAGCCGTGGCAACCGCGCGCGCGGAGGGCAGCAGGGTGTCCGCCATGCACCTGCAGTTCCTGCAGCCGCTGCCCCACGGCATCAAGCCGATCATGCAGGGCTTCAAGCGCGTGATGACCATTGAGAGCAACTGGAGCGACCGGCCTGACGAACAGGTGATCGACGAAAGCAATCGGCGCTACTCGTCGCTGGCGATCTTGCTGCGCGCCCGCTACCTGATTGACGTTGATTGCTGGAGCGAGGTCCGCGGCCAGCCCATCAAGCCCGGCACCATTCGCCGGGTGATCTGCGACCAGTTGCAGGCTCTCTAGCCAGGAAAAGGAATTCCACCATGAACATGATGTCGGCCACCGAATGCCTGCTGCAGATGTGCGACGAGCACTACGAGCTGGAGGACTACCAGAGCGGCGTGCCACGCTGGTGCACCGGCTGCGGCGACAATGCCATCCTGGCTGCGGTGCAGCGGCTGTGCCGTGACGAGGGGCTGCGCCCGGAAAAGACCGTATTTGTTTCGGGGATCGGCTGCTCCAGCCGTTTTCCGCACTACATGAAAACCTACGGATTCCATGGCATCCACGGGCGCGCACTGCCGGTGGCCGAAGGCGTGAAAATGGCCCGTCCGGACCTGACGGTATTCGTCAATACCGGCGACGGCGACTGCTGCAGTATCGGTGCCGCGCACTGGATCCACGCCATCCGTTACAACATGAACCTGACGGTGTTCCTGCACGATAACCAGATCTACGGGCTCACCAAGAAGCAGGCATCGCCCACTTCGCCGATTGGCACCAAGAGCAACACCACCCCCCGTGGCAGCTACCTGGAAGCACTCAATCCACTGACCGTCACGCTTGGCGTGCAGAACGTCTCGTTCGTGGCGCAGGCGGTGGACTGGATTCCCGAAGTCCTGTTCGACATCGTCAAGGCTGCGTACCATCACCGCGGATTGTCGTTCGTGCGCATCGTGCAGCGCTGCCCGGAATGGCTGCCAAAATCGCTGGACCCGTGGCTGCATGATCCAAACAAGGTGCAACTGCTGCACCACGACAACGGCCTGCAGGTCAGCGCCGGCATGTCGCGGGTCTACAAAAACCAGCTGGCCCACGACCCGTCGGACATCCACCGCGCGCGTGAGGTTGCATCGCGACAGGACCCGATTCCGGTCGGCATCCTCTACCGCAACACGGAAGTACCGTGCTACGAGGACCTGCGCCTGTCCGACAAACTGAAAACCCCGGAACTGACGCGAGCCGGGCTGAACGCGGAACTGGACAAGTACACCGTCTGGCCGCAGGCAGCCAGCGCGCAGGCCGCCTGAAGGCGTTGGCGCGTCAGCCAACAAAACCGATGGCCAGAAATTTAACCCGCATGACAGGTTGATAAATATGGAAGCCGACACTCAAGCCCATGTAGCGTTTTTTCTGACCGGTCGCATCGCCGCCGAGCAACTCGACCAGGTTGACGCCGCCTCCCTGCGGCCGGCGCTGTTCGCCGGCTACCGCGAGCTGCATCTGTTGCGGCACGATTTTCCGCTGGTGCTGGCCGCCGGGCGCGGCGGCGACTGCGTGTTTTCACTCTCGAGCCTGATCGACAACGCACTGGCCGCGACGGCTGTCGGCGCCGACAGCGAGCGCATCCGCAAGCATGTCCTGCGTCTGGAAACCGAGATTCGCACCTTGGCCGATGCCGGTGGCGGCACCCTGGCGAGCCTGTGGAAACAGGCGGTCGCGCGCCTGGCCGCGGCCGATGCGTCATTTACCGACAGTGCGCAACGCGCGCGCGCCGCCATCAAGGTGGATGGCCAGGTGGTCGCTTGCGATGCGGCCCTGCCGGGAAGATTGCTGCGACACGCGTGGGCCAGCGTGCAGGAACAGAAAGCGGCGGCGTTTCGCAGGACGATCGAGAGGCTGGTACTCAAGTTGTCGGACATCCTGCGCGCCGATTTCGAGTGTTCGGCCGCCGGTCGCAGCGCGCCTCACCTGCAGGCCTCGGTAGGCACCGGCTTCGGCAAGGCGTTCGATTTTGATGCGATGTCGACCATCCTCAACCGGGCGTTGCCCGCGCATGCCTTCCCCGAGAGCCGGCGTACCCGCATACGCGAGTTGCTGGCGGTGCTGGAGGCGCAGCAGTTCTATCCGCCTGCCGGCGATGCCGGCGAGCCGGCTTATGGGTTCGTTTTCGAAAGCTGTTCGCAGGCATTGTCCGCATTCCGCAGCCGCATGCCGAAACTGGTTGAGCTGGCCCGGGCCATCACCATCGCCGAGCTCGAGATCGACGGGCAGTATGTCGAGTCGAAACACGATGCGCTGTTCGAGCAGTTCGGCGCCAATGGCCTCGATGCCGCCGACCTCGCACCTTTCCCAGACTACCTTGTGGTGGTCAATGCCGAAGCCATGCAGGCTGCCGAGCATACGCAGCTCATGGAGATCCTCTCTTCCGGCCTGCCCATCAAGGTGCTGCTGCAGACCGACGATATCCTGGAGGAATCCCGGCAAGGGGAGGGCAGGCTTGCCGCGGGCATACGCAGCCGCCAGATCGCCCATATGGCGATGGGCCTCAACGAGGTTTACGTGCTGCAGTCCGCCAGCTCCAACCTGTACCGCTGCCGGCAGCGGCTGATGCACGGTCTGACCTTCCGCGGTCCGGCGCTGTTCAGCGTGTTCTCCGGTGCCAGCGGTGCGCCCTCGGGCATTCCGGCTTACCTGGTCGCGGCGGCAGCCATGGAGTCGCGCGCTTTCCCGGCCTTCAGTTACGATCCTTCCGCCGGACCAAACTGGGCGTCGCGGTTCTCGCTGGACGCGAATCCCCAGGTCGATCTCGACTGGCCGGTGCAAGGCTTCAGCTATGAGGATGCAACCCACCAGCGCGTGAACCAGGATCTGGCCTTCACGCTGGTCGATTTCGTTGCCAGTGACCGACGCTACGCGCGGCACCTGGCGCGCGTTCCGCGGGAACGGTGGAACGGCAGCATGATCGCGGTCGACGAATCGCTGACGCGTGAACGCAAAGGGCTGCCGGACAAGGTTCCCAGCCTGATGATGGTCGACCGGAACAATGTGCTGCAGCGGGTAATTGTCGATGAACGGCTGTTGCGTGAAGCGCGCCGCTGCCGGGAGATGTGGCACAGTCTGCAGGAGCTCGGCGGCGTGCACAATTCGCATGCCGAGAAGCTGCTGGCGCGCGAACGCAAGGCCTGGGAAGAGCGCATGCATGCCGAGGCGGAGGCGCATGTTGTGGCCGTCCCGGCCAGCCCTGCGGTCGTGCCGGCAGCGGCGGCGCCGGCAAGCGCCGCAGTGGAAGAAGAGGCGCCGCGCTCGCGCGATGATGCCTACATCGAGACCGAGCGTTGCTCAACCTGCAATGAATGCACGCAACTCAACCCGAAGATGTTTGCCTACAACGACAACAAGCAGGCTTACATCGCCGACCTCAATGCCGGCACCTACGCGCAATTGGTGGAGGCAGCGGAAAGCTGCCAGGTGTCGGTGATTCATCCGGGCAAGCCGCGCAATGCCGGTGAACCCGGCCTCGACGAGTTGCTGAAGCGCGCCGAGCCGTTCCGGTAAGCGGCACCGGTCAAGCCAGCAGGCTTTGCCAGGCTGCGGAAACTGCTTCGCGTTCCGCGGCAAATTCATCCGGCGCGATCCAGGTCTTCGGCTCGTTGTTGGTTCGCGCCCGGTGCTGGCGTTCGCGATAGGCCAGATACGCCTTGCCCACCTGCGCGGCGATGGATTCATCGAGAATTCCCAATGCCGCGGCACGCGTGAGCAGCGCGAAATTGCCGAGGTTGCCGAGGAATTCGGGGTGCTCGTGCGAGTAGGCGAGGATCAGGTACTGGACGATGAATTCCACGTCGATGATGCCGCCGCGGGTGTGCTTCAGATCGAGCGCGTCGGCACGGTCCTTTTTTTCGCCACGCATTTTGTCGCGCATGGCGATGATTTCCGCCTTGAGCGCGGCGCGGTCTCGCGGCAGCGCGAGGATTTCGTTGCGAATCGCGTCGAACGGCGCTGCCAGCGCGCGGTCGCCGGCACAAAAGCGGGCACGGGTAAGCGCCTGGTGCTCCCAGGTCCAGGCGCGCTTCAGTTGGTATTCGCGAAATGCGGCAAGGCTGGAGACCAGCAGGCCGGCATCCCCATCCGGCCGCAGGCGCAGGTCGGTCTCGTACAACACACCTCCGGCAGTCATGCTGTTTAGCCAGCTGCTGAGGCGTTGGGTCAGCTTGGCGTATTTCGCCGGCTCTGCGACGATGCTGTCGTCGTACAGGAACACCAGGTCGAGATCGGAGGAATAGCCGAGTTCCTTGCTGCCAAGCTTGCCGTAGCCGATCACGGCGAATCCTGCCGGCGGATTCCAGTCGCCGGTAAGCAGCAGCGGATTCAGCACCCGCCAAGCCAGCAGCAGCGCGGTGTCCAGCAGCATGTCGGCCAGCGCGGTCAGTTCGTCTGAAAGCGCCATTACGCCCAGCCGGCCTTCGATATCGGCGATATTCAGTCGCAGCGTGATGACCTGCTTGATGTGGCGCAGCAGTTCGTACTGCCGTTCCACATCACCGTGGGCGGCATCGCACGCGGCCCGCAGGTTGCTGCGTTCCTGCACCCAGTCGATGGGACCGTGGCCGGCGCTGATGGCGGCCGGCCGCTCGATCAGTTCGTCCAGCAGGATCGGGTGGCGGCGCAGAAATTCGGCCGCCCAGGCGCTCTTGCCGGCAATGCGCGCGACCCGATCCAATACCTGCGGGTATTCGGCCAGCAGCGCCAGGTAGGTCTCGCGCTTGTCGATGGCGTCGATCAGGTCAAACAGTCGAAACGCCGTGCGTGTGCCGGTATCGTAGCGCTGTGCCGCACCCACCGCCAACGGGATCAGCGCCTCCATGCGCGCGCGCGACTTGGCGGTGAGCGTCTGGGTGCGCGCGGCGGCGAGCCAGGTTGCCACGCGCTGCGATATCGCGGCACGGGTCTCGCCGTCCGCGCCCGCCGCTGCGGCAAGACAGCGCGCGACCAGGCCGTTGGCCGATTCTTCCGCTGCCGGGCTGGAAGAAGGCGGCGCCGACCCTGCCGCCGCCGCCTTACCACCGCTGGCAAACAGCGCCTCGAACTCGCGGGTGACGACATCGCGCTGTGTATTCAGTGCCGCCATCAGTGCCGGCCAGTCGGCGAAGTTCATGGCCTCGGCCACGCGCTGGCGGTCATCCTCGCCGGTGGGAAGCATCTGCGTCTGCTGGTCGTCCAGGTACTGCAGCCGGTGCTCGAGGTTTCTCAGGAAACGATATGCCTCCTGCAGGGCGGCGACCCGCTCTGACGTGAAAATGCGCATCGCCTCGAGTTGCGCCAGCGCCTCGCGGGTGCTGCGGGTTTGCAATGCCGTGTCGCGGCCGCCGCGGATCAACTGGAACAGCTGGGCGACAAACTCGACCTCGCGGATGCCACCCACACCGACCTTGATGTCATCGAGCCGATTGCGCTTGGTTGCCTCCGCGCGAATCTGGCCGTGGATGTCACGCAATTCCTCGATCGCCGCATAGTCGTGGTAGCGGCGGTACACAAACGGCTTCACCAGCGCGGCCAGCGCCTTGACGGTCTGCGGATGCCCGCTGAGGGCGCGGCCTTTCAACCAGGCGTAGCGCTCCCAGCCGCGCGCCTGCGTGATGAAGTAGTTTTCCAGCGAGGCAAGGCTGGCGACCAGCGGGCCACTGGCGCCGAACGGGCGCAGGCGCATGTCGACGCGAAATACAAAACCGTTTTCATCGACGTGGTCCAGCGCACGAATGAGGCGCTTGCCCATTTCGCTGTGAAACTCGTGCCAGGAGTGATGCGCGCCGGCCTCGCCGTCCTCGTCATGCACGTAAATGAGATCGATGTCGGATGACACGTTCAATTCGCCGCCGCCAAGCTTGCCCATGCCCACCACCAGCAGTTCGGCAAGCGGCCCGGCGGTATCCGTCACGCCAAAGCGCGCGGCCACCAGCGGCGCGTGGAACCTGAGCGCGTGGCTGACGGCAACGTCGGCGAGCGTTGTCACGGTCCGCACGACTTCGTCAAATGGCGCAAGGCCGTTTACATCCCGAAGAATGGTGTGTGCCATGACGAACCGCCGCAGGCGACGCAGGGCGGCGTGTACATTCGCCTCGTCGTCGGCCGCCGATGACCCGAGGCGGGCGCGCATGGATTCCTCGCTGAGCGCCGCTCCGGAACTCTCGCGCAATTCGGCGATCAGTAGGGGATGGGCGGCACACATGCGCTCCACATAGCGCGAAGCCCGCAACGCGCGCGCCAGCAAGGCATCAAATTCGCGATCGGGGTGGGTGGCTTCCGGGGTTTGCGGCATGGAGGTTGAGCGGAGTTTGACGAGAAGTGGTCCGGTGGGCGCCGGGCACCGCTAAAATAGCATGGCGGTCTGACCCAGGGGATCCGGCGCATCAAGCAAATCCCGGTACGCATGACCTGTCCGACCGACCAGCTCAAGGCATAAAAATCAAAAAATTCGTATTCGATTTCGGCAAGTTCTGCACCCGGACCCTGTTCTGGGCGGGCGTGATTCTCGCAACGCTCCTGATGCTGGCGGTACTGGCGGTGAAATACGCCGTCATGCCCAATATCGAGAACTACCAGGGCGACATCATCAGCCGCGTGGCCGCGGTCTCTGGCATGGATGTGTCGGCCAACGCCATCCGCGGGCGCTGGTCCGGCTTCCGGCCCGTTGTTGAACTCGAAAACGTGGTGTTTCGCGAGCCGGCCTCATCCACTTCCACCATTCGCAAGGCGGGCGACGAGGCACTGCGCCTGCCGCGCCTCGAGGCATCGCTGTCCTGGTGGGCGCTGCTGGCCGGGCAAATCCGCTTTGGCGATTTCAGCCTGATCGGGCCGCAACTGGCGCTCTCCCGCGGCGCGGACGGACTGATCTATTTCGCGGGCAACGCGCTCAATGCGCCCAGGGAGGTCGAGGACGACGGCCGCATGCTGGACTGGCTGCTGCAGCAACCGGGGATCCGGATCGTTGACGCCACGCTGACCTGGAGCGACGAGCTCAGCCCCGGCGATACCCTGCGTTTCAGCGGCGTCGGTGTGTCCGTGATCAAGCGCGGCGACAGCCACGAAATCGGTTTGGTGGCAACACCGCCCGCGTCGCTCGCCCGGCAGGTGGAGCTGCGTGGCACGGTAAACCTCGGCGGAGAGCAGGGGCGCCGCCAGTTTGCCGGCAAGCTTTATGTGGTCGCCACGCAGGCCAATCTCGGCGAAATCAAGCGCCACCTGAAATTGCACGACGCGCTGCATTCCGGCGTGGCCAATCTGCGCGCCTGGATCGATGTTGACAGCACCGCTGCCGCGCCGGACGCGCCGAACGTGGCGCTGGCGGCATTCAATCCGGTGCGCGCCATCACCGCCGATGCCAATGTCATCAATGCCGGCGTGCAACTGGCCGATGACGTCGCCCCGCTGCAGTTTTCACGGCTGGCCGGGCGCATCGAGTACGTGGCCCGCGAGGGTGGCTTCTCGATTGCCAGCAAGGCCATCGAGTTTCGCACCCGGGAAGGGGTGACCTCCAAGCCGGCCGATTTTTCGATCACCCTGCTTGACCAGAACGACCCGGTCAAAGCATCGGGCGCCATTACCGGAAACGCCATCGACCTCAAGGTCATTACCAGCCTGGCAGACTACTTTCCGATCGGCCGGGATTTGCGTGAACTGGTGGCGCGCTATAACCCGCGTGGCATGGTGCAGCAATCGAGCTTCGCGTGGACCGGTTACCTCGACAAACCGCTGACCTATCGCGTCAAGGGCACGCTGGCCGATTTCAGCGTGCAGGCCCATGACAGCACGCCTGGCGCCAGCGGATTTACCGGCACGATCGAGGGCGATGACAAGGGCGGCAAGTTCACCGTGGCGTCGAGGCAGTTTGAGCTGGATGTGCCGCAACTATTTCGTGCGCCGCTCAAGTTCGATACCTTCGCCGGAGGTGGCGCCTGGCGGGTCAATGCCGATGCCGTTGAGGTGGATATCAATGACATCAAGCTCGAAAACGCCGACCTGGCCGGCGAATTCACCGGGCGCTACTGGCGCTATCGGGCCACTGGCGCGAAGGCGCTGGAAGAGAAGGGCCCCGGCTCGCTGGACCTCAAGGGCAAGTTTTCGCGCATTGCTGCGACTGCAGTTCCCAACTATCTGCCCAACGGCATCGCCAATTCCCGCGACTATGTGGAGTGGGCCGTAAGAAAGGGCGACATCACCTCGGCCGACCTGCTGCTGAAGGGCAGCATTTACGACTTTCCGTTTCATCAGGGGCAGGGCGGCACCTTTCGCATCACCGCACGGGTGAAGGACCTGGACCTTCGTTATGCCGAAGGTTGGCCCATGGTCAACCAGATCGGTGCCGACCTGCTGTTCGAAAACACGCATTTCGAGGCGCACGTCGATACGGCCAAGATATTCAATACGCCGCTGAAGAAGACCGTGGTGGCGATCGACGATTTTGCGGCGGTGCCGCCGCTGTTGACCATCGACGGCGGCGCCGATGCGCGTGCCGAGGAAGCCAGTCGCTACATCAAGGAAAGTCCGCTGCTCGAGTCGATCGGCGGTTTCACCCGGTTCCTCGCGCTGGACGGCCCCGGCAAGCTGGACCTGTCCCTGAAAATTCCGCTGGGCAACAACAACCCGAACCGGATCACGACCAAATTTACCGGCAAGTACGCCATGACGCGTGGCCACGCCCGCCTGGCGCTGGGGGATCGCGATCGCGGCACCGAGATCCATGCCATCAACGGCAGCGTCACCTTCAGCGAATCCGCCACGCGTGCGACCAATATCACCGGTGTCGCATTCGGCAACCCCCTGACGGTGTCGATCAACAGTACCGAAAACGGGCTCAATACCGATTTCGCGGCGCGTGCCGGCCTGCCGGCACTGGCCGACATCATTCCCTTCCCCATGCCACAGCAGGTTACCGGCACCGCTGATTTCACCGGGCGCATCGCCGCAAGGACCGGCGGCGTGGATGTCAGCGTCGAATCGACGCTCGAAGGGGTGAGTTCGGCGCTGCCCTTCCCGCTGAGCAAGAGTGCCGGCGAGGCCAGGCGCCTGCGCCTGCAGTTTCGCGACGCGGGACAGCGCAGCGAACGCATCCTGCTGACGATGGCCGGCAACGCCAACAACGGCACCGCCGACATGCCCGAATCGCGCATCAACGCGCGCTTCCAGCGGCGCTTCGATGCCGCCGGCAATGCCAGCGGCTTTCATGGCGGCGTGGCCAGCGTCGGCGATGCGGTGACCGATGCCGCGCTTCCCGAGGGGCTGTGGCTGGCCGGCAGCATGGCGCAGTTCGATTTTGACGGCTGGCGCCTGGCATTCGAGAAGTTCTACCCGCCGCCTGCGACCACAGCGGGTGCTGCGCCGGCAAAGACCGAGTCGCCGCTTACCGGATTCGACTTCAAGCTGGGCGGGCTGACCGCCTACGGCCGGCCGTTCAAGGCCATGACCATCAAGGGCCGGCATGCCAACGAAGACTGGCGCATGACTGTCGATAGCGCCGAGGCCAGCGGTGATTTCACCTGGAAGCCGGGTGCGTACAGCGACCGGGGCTCGGTACGCGCGCGCCTCCAGCGCTTTGTCCTCGCCGATGAGTTGCCGGTCGCGGGCCCGGCGCCACCGCCCAATCCCAATGAAAAGCTGGCCGATTTCCCGGCGCTGGACATCGTCGCCGAGCACTTCACCTTCAAGGACCGCGAGCTGGGCAAGCTCGAGCTCACCGCCACGCCGCTGGGCGCCAACTGGCGCATCGACCAGTTGAAGATTTCCAACGGTCATGCGCAACTGGAAATGGATGGGCTGTGGCAGCGCTATGGCGATCCGCAAAACCCGGATGGCCGCTCGCGCACGGCCATGAATCTCAAGCTGGAAACCAGCAACCTCAACGCGCTGTTCGACCAGTTTGGCTACGGCGATTACATGAAGGGCGGCAAAGCGCAGCTCGAGGGCCAGCTGTCGTGGCCGGGCCATATGCATCAGTTCCAGACGGCGACGCTGTCCGGTCACATGAAAATGTCCGCAAGCGACGGTCGTTTCGCCAAGATCGAGCCGGGCGCCGGAAAACTGCTGGGCCTCATCAGCCTGCAATCGCTGCCCAGCCGGCTCACGCTGGACTTTCGCGACATCTTTTCCGAAGGCCTGGCGTTCTTCTCCATCAAGGGCGATGTGAATATTCGCGACGGCGTCATGACGACCGACAATTTTTCAATTCGCGGACCCGCCGCGCACATCGACACCTCGGGCGAGGTGACCCTGCCTACCGAACGTGTGCGCCTGAAATCGAAGGTCGCGCCGCAAGTGGGTGAAACGGCTGCCATTGGTGCCGCCGCCATCCTGACGCCGGTGGTCGGGGCAGGCGTGTACGCGGTGTCGAAATTGTTGCAGGGCGCGCTGTCCTACGAATTGTCGATTACCGGAACATGGGATAATCCGCAGGTGGAAGAGATCAAGAAAAATGCACCACCGCCGGCGCCGGCCGGCACACCACCCGCCGCATTGCCCGTGCCGAAGAAGTCACCATGATCATCACCAAGACCACCGGACAGATTCCCGATGCGCTGCTCAAGGCGGCGGGTTCGACGCAGACTTTTTTTCGGGTGGCCGCCATCCAGATGGCCAGCGGTCCCAACGTGCAGGCCAACCTCGAGGAAGCCGGCAAGCTGATCGCCATGGCCGCTTCCACCGGCGCGCGCATCATCGCCTTGCCCGAGTATTTCGCCATCATGGGCATGAAGGAAACCGACAAGGTTGTGGCGCGTGAGAAGGAAGGCAGCGGGCCCATCCAGCAATTCCTGTCGGATACGGCGGCAAAACATCGCGTGTACCTCATCGGCGGCTCGGTGCCGCTGGAAACCACCGATCCGAACAAGGTGCGCAATTCCTGCCTGGTGTACGACAAAGAAGGCAAGCAGGTGGCGCGCTACGACAAGATCCACCTTTTCAACCTGGCGCTGGGCACCGAGAATTTTTCCGAAGAGCGCACCATCGAAGCCGGCGACAAGGTCGTCACGTTCGATTCGCCCTATGGCCGCATCGGCCTGTCGATTTGCTACGACCTGCGTTTCCCCGAACTGTATCGGGCGATGGGCGACGTCGACATCATCGTCATTCCATCCGCCTTCACCGCGACCACCGGCAAGGCGCATTGGGAACCGCTGATCCGCGCGCGCGCCATCGAGAACCTGGCCTATGTCATCGCCCCCGCGCAGGGCGGCTTTCACGTCAATGGCCGCGAAACGCACGGCGATTCGATGATCGTCGACCCGTGGGGCGTGGTGCTCGACCGGCTGCCGCGCGGTTCAGGCGTGGTGGTGGCGGGGATCAATCCGCACTACCAGAAGACCATCCGCAAAAGCCTGCCGGCGCTGACGCATCGAACGCTGAAGTAGGGCACGGCGGGCTGGCCGCGCCCAGCGGCAAAAGGCGAAAGTCCAGCATTGGTGCGGCGTTCCAGCCATTTTGGTAGGTTGGCGTTCGACTTGTCGGACTTTAGGTCGCTCGGCAAGGGGTGAGGAGTTGGCATTGCGGTACCCTTTTGTTTCTCACACGAAAGGATATTCGCCATGCCGCCCCTCACCCGAGAAGCACG
>JBGATH010000079.1:0-6668 GCA_044229235.1 Usitatibacteraceae bacterium | reverse complement strand
AACCTCACCCCGGCCAAGGTCAGGCGTCTGCAGGAAAAATACAACCACAGACCAAGGAAATGTCTCGGCTTCCTGACCCCATACGAGGTAGCATTCAACCGCCCACCGCGTGTCGGGACTCGTACTTGAATCCGCGAAAACCCCCTGGAAGCCGCGCCAGTGCTTGAGTTTAGTTATTGTACTTTCCCGCCATCCCCATCTGCACGAACGGGGGCTCTCGTCCTGTCAACTTTTCCAGCAGGATCAGCTCGTCGTCGTTGTGGTTCGAAAAGCCCGCGCTTTCGACTTTCATTATCCCGCCGCGTTCGTCCAGCCATACCGGCGATTCGTGGTGCTGCGTCTTGATGGTGCGAGTGGACGCCATGCCGCCGCCCGCGATCTCGGCCTCCCCGTAGCAAAGGCAAAAGTAAGTCCGGCCCTCATGGATTTCCAGATAACAGCCGGTACCGCGGATGCCGATGGTTGCCGTCGCCGCACGAATCGCCACGCCGTCGCCGGCGCGTTTGTCGAACACCGAAAGCAGCTTGCCGGTGGCGACCAGCACCTTGCTGACGATGCCGTTGCCGGACTTGCTTTCTTCAAACACCACCTGCGTACCTTCGCGCATCAGGTATGCATCCTTGCCCACCACCACCACCGCCATGCTGGAATTGGCGGTGACTACCTTGTCGCCAGGCTTGACCGGGGTGCCCACCTTGGCCGGACGGCCGTTGACGGAGGCCGAACCGCTGAGCGAACTCACCCCGGACGTGGCCGGCAGGTCGCCCTTGGCGAGCGCGTTTTGAATGTAGCCGGAAATGCCGGCAGGACCCAGCGTACCGAGTGCGGCAAGCTGCATCAATCTGTTGCGTCGGGCAATCGATACTGGCATGGCGATTCCTTGAGGGAGAATGGAGCGCGGGTTGCGGCAGGCGATCAGGTCTTGCGAAACACCAGGTCCCATACGCCGTGGCCCTTGGCAAGTCCCTTGCGTTCAAATCCGGAGGTGCCGCGGTAGGCGGGCCGCGGTGCAAAGGCCGCCGCGGAGTTGACGAGCCCCCGTTCCGCGCTCAGCACCTCCAGCATGTGCTGTGCGTACTCTTCCCAGTCGGTCGCCAGATGCAGGTAGCCGCCGCGTTCCAATTTGGTGACCAGCAGCTTTACCAGCTCGGGCTGGACCAGGCGGCGCTTGTGGTGGCGCTTCTTGGGCCACGGATCCGGGAAGAAGATATGAAAACCATGCAGTGAATTATCAGGAATCATGTGCTTCAGTACTTCCACAGCATCGTGCTGGATGATGCGCAGGTTCGACAGTTGCTGCTCGCCGATCAATTTCAGCAGAGCCCCGACTCCCGGTGAATGTACCTCGATCCCGATGAAATTTTGTTCCGGCATCAGCCTGGCGATGGCGGCGGTAGATTCGCCCATGCCGAAGCCGATCTCGACGATGGTGGGCGCATGCCGGCTGAACAGCGCAGCGTAGTCGAGTGCCTTTGCCGGATCAAACCGCACGCTGAATTGCGGGCCCAGCTCATCGTAGGCACGCGTCTGTGCAGGGGACATGCGGCCTTGCCGCAGTACGTAACTGCGAATCGGCCGGACTTTCAGGCTTTCCGCGCGGACATCGGTATTTTCCATGGACAAATTATAAGGCTGGCCCGTCGCGCGGCAGTTTCGGGCCGGCACAAGCACGCTCGGTAGAATGGCGGCATGAAAAAAATGTTCATCAAAGCCGGGCGCGAGAAGTCCCTGTTGCGCCGGCATCCATGGATTTTTTCGGGGGCCGTGAAATCGGTTGAGGGAGGCGCCCGGTCGGGAGAGGTGCTGCGCGTGCACGCCGAGGATGGCCGGTTCCTGGCGTACGCCGCGTTCAGCGAGCAATCGCAAATCGTCGGGCGTGCCCTGTCGTTTGCCGAAGCAGATGTGATTGACGAGACCTTTTACCGTCGCCGGCTGTGCGCGGCCATCGCCGGTCGCGCGCAGCTGCTACGCGACACCAATGCCGTGCGGCTGGTACATGCCGAGTCCGACGGCCTGCCCGGCGTGATTGCCGATCGGTACGGCGACGTCGTGGTGCTGCAGTTGCTCACCGCCGGCGCCGATGCGTTGCGCCCAATACTGGCGAGCCTGCTGATGGAGCTGACCGGCGCAGCAACGATTTACGAGCGCTCCGACGCCGATGTGCGCGCGTTGGAGGGCCTGCCGGTTCGCAACGGCCTCATCGCCGGCGCGGCGCTGGCAGGCGAGGTCATCATCGAGGAAAACGGGCTGAAGGTTGCTGTCGACATCGCCCACGGCCACAAGACCGGTTTCTATCTCGACCAGCGCGACAACCGGGCGCAGACGCGTGCGATGTCAGCCGGCGCCGATGTCCTCAATTGCTTTTGCTATACCGGCACCATGAGCGTCGCCGCGCTGGCCGGCGGGGCCAGGTCGGTGCTGTCGATCGACAGCTCGGCGCCATCGCTGCAAATGGGCGCCCGCAACCTGCAGCTCAACAGTCTCGACGCCACGCGCGCCGAGTGGTTGGAAGCCGATGTATTTCAGGCGCTGCGCAAGCTTCGCGACCAGGCGAGGAGCTTTGATCTGGTGATCCTCGACCCGCCCAAGTTTGCGCCGACGGCGCATCACGCCGAAAAGGCGTCTCGCGCCTACAAGGACATCAACCTGCTGGGACTGAAGTTGCTGCGGCCCGGGGGCCATTTGATGACCTTCTCCTGCTCAGGGGGGATTTCGACCGAGCTGTTCCAGAAAATCATCGCCGGAGCGGCGCTCGACGCCTGCATCGACGCACAGATCGTTCAACGCCTTAGCCCGGGAGCAGACCACCCGGTGGCACTCAATTTCCCGGAAGGGGACTACCTCAAGGGCCTGCTGCTGCGCCGCCTGTGAGGTGATTGACACGCCGGTTTCATCGGCCTATCGTGGAAATGCAATACCCCAGCCGGCAACAGTTGCGCGAGCCACAGCCTGCGGGCCCGCAACTATGGCGAATCTGGGCGTGGGCGAAGGGAACCTTTTCGGGAAATATCGGTAATACGATGGACTGAAACGGATTCGACATGAGACCAGGACGATTTTCCGCGCTTGCATTGGCGTTGCTGTCATCGTTGGCAGCGACCAGCCAACTTGCCCATGCGCAGTACTACGGCGGACTCGACTTCGACGCATTGCGTTACTCGCCCGAACGCGTCGCCGCTGTGCCGCTGCCGGAACTCGGATTCTTCATCGCCAACACCGCGCTCGACGACCGGCGCGTGCGCTATGGCTTGCGGCTGGGCTATCACCTGAGTCCGCAACTGGCGGTGGTCACGCATGCGGCAATGTTCGACAAGAGCCAGAGCGCCTTGTTGCCCACGCGCCGCTATGGCATCGACCTCGTCAGTACTTTGCCGGTTGCCGACCGGTTCTCGCTGTATGCCAGTGCCGGTGCGGTTCGGCTGCACGGCGACAGTTCATTCGGCGGCTCGTTCTATGCCGGTTTTCCGGGCGGCGCCGTCAATCGCGCCGTAAACGCGGCCAAGCTGGGACTGGGCTTGCAGTACCAGTTCAGCAACAGCCTCGGCCTGCGTTTTGATGTCGAGCGCTATCGCGTGTTGGGTGCCTCGCAGATCGGTGCGTTCGACACCGACAACGTTTCGCTTGGGGTGTCGCTGAAGTTCTGACCCGCCCACGCGCGGCTTAGTGTAGTGCTTCGCTCTTAATGCGACATAAAAACGTGTCTTTTCCGCCGACTCGGCGTTGCAAATACTCGCAATAGCCAGCTATTGCTGCGCTTTGCGCCTTGATTCGACGAAAAATCCATCGTCTTTATCAGTCGCACCAAGAACGAAGCACTACACTAGGAGATGCGCCCCTCGGTCGGCGAACTCGCCGATGCCTGGTAGATCTTTTTCGGCATGCGACCGGCCAGCCAAGCCTCGCGCCCGGCCTCGACCGCCTTTTTCATGGCGCTGGCCATTAGCACCGGATTGGCCGCCTTTGCAATCGCGGTGTTCATCAGCACGCCGTCGCAGCCGAGTTCCATGGCAATGGCCGCATCCGACGCGGTGCCGATGCCGGCGTCGACCAGCACCGGCACCTTGGCCCGGTCGAGGATGATTTCCAGGTTCCAGGGGTTGAGGATGCCCATGCCCGAACCGATCAGTGATGCCAGCGGCATTACCGCGACGCAGCCAATTTCTTCCAGCGCCTTGGCCTGGATCGGGTCGTCGGAGCAATAAACCATTACCTTGAATCCGTCTGCGACCAGTTCCCGCGCTGCAACCAGCGTTTCGGGCATGTTGGGAAACAGCGTGGCTTCGTCGGCCAGTACTTCGAGCTTCACCAAAGCGTGTCCGTCAAGCAGCTCGCGCGCAAGGCGCAGCGTGCGCACCGCGTCCTTTGCGTTGTAGCAGCCGGCGGTATTGGGCAGGATGGTGAACTGGTCCGGCGGCAGGACCTCGAGCAGGCTGGGTTCGCCGGCGTTCTGGCCGATGTTTACGCGCCGGATCGCGACCGTGATGATCTGCGATCCGCTGGCCTCCACCGCGGCGCGCGTCTCGGCGAAATCGCGGTACTTGCCGGTGCCGACCAGCAGGCGCGAGGAATATTGTTTGCCGGCAATGGTCAGCGCATCCGCTGCTTTGGGGAAATTCATTAACCGCCTCCGACTGCAATGACCACTTCAAGTTTGTCGCCGCTGCGCAGCGACGTGGCGGCGTGCCGGCTTTTGGGCACGATCTCGCCATTGAGTTCGATGGCAAAGCGCTTGCCCTGAAGTTCCAGTGTTGACACCAGGCTTTCCAAGGAGCTGCCGGGGGGCATTTCCCGTGGCTTGCCGTTGACTTGCAGGACCAACATGGCTTGTATACTGATGCGAGAAGAACAGAGAAAAAAGTGTAGCACGCAGCTTCGGCACCCCGATTGATCGACACCAATTTATCCGAGCGAACTTCGCCATGTCGCGCAATGCACCCGTCGAGCTGAAATGGCTATCCGTGGCGTGGCTTGCCGGCCTGCTGGCCTCCGGGTGGGCACCCCACGACCGCACCACCTGGCTGCTGGAAGTGTTCCCCGTGCTGATTGCCTTGCCGGTAATGTGGTCCACCTGGTCAAGGCTGGCACTTACGCCTTTGCTGTACTGGCTCATCGCGGTTCACGGCCTGATCCTGATGATCGGCGGCGTCTACACCTACGCGCGGGTGCCATTTGGCTTCTGGATGCAGGACTGGTTCGGTTTCACACGAAATCACTACGACCGCATTGGCCACTTCGCGCAGGGCTTTGTGCCGGCGATCATTGCGCGCGAACTGCTGCTGCGTGTTTGGATCGTCAGCTCGCGCAAGCTGGTGGCATTCCTGAGCGTCTGTATCTGCATGGCGATCTCGGCCTTCTACGAACTGGTCGAGTGGTGGTCGGCGCTGATTTTGGGCCAGGGGGCTGACGAGTTTCTCGGCACCCAGGGCGACCCTTGGGACACCCAGGCCGACATGTTCTTCGCCATGGTCGGCGCGATTGCAGCCGTCTCGCTTCTTGCCGGCCTGCACGATCGCTTCATTGCCCGCGCGGGCAATGTCGGAAAAACTACATCTGCTTGAACAGGTGCGCATAGGCGCGGCTGACCTGCAACTCCGCTTTGCTGCCGTGCAATTTCACCACGGTCTTTCCCAGGACGTCGCGTTGCGTTCCGGCGATGCGATTGACGTTGACGATGGTGGAGCGATGAATCTGCCAGAACTCCTTCGGGTCGAGTTGCTCCAGTAATTCCGACAGCGGTGTGCGAATCAGCGATTCGCCGTCCTGGGTATAGACACTTACGTACTTGTCCTGCGCCTGCAGATAGAACACCTCTTCGACCGGAATCTGCCGCACCGTATCGCCGATGGACGCGCGGATCCAGCGCAGGTAAGTGTGGCGATTGCCCGGCAATGCCGTCGCGAGTTGCTTCAACAATCCCGCGACATCGCCAGGCAACTCGGCCTTGGCCAGCTTGCCCTTGAGGCGATCAATGGTTCGTTGCAGGCGTTCGTCGCTGACCGGTTTCAGCAGGTAGTCGGCCGCCTGGCGGTCGAAGGCCTCCACCGCGTACTGGTCATAGGCGGTAACGAACACCACATGGGTCTTTGCATCGAGGCGCGACGCCACTTCCAGACCGGTGAGGCCGGGCATGCGAATGTCGAGGAAGACGATCGCCGGACTCTCATCGTCAATCAGGCGCATGGCCTCGTGGCCGTTCCTGGCGATACCGACCACGGCCAGCTCCGGCCACAGGGTGCCGAGACGCTCGTGCAGGTAGTTGGCGAGGTGCTGTTCGTCGTCTGCGATTATTGCGGTAGTGGTGGAAGTCATGTTCGTCGATTCCTTTTGTTCGGCGGGTTTTCGCGCGCCGCGCGCAGGCTGCATGCGACGCTGTCGCCCGCCGAGGCAGATGCAACCACGCGCATCAGTTGAAAGGTCTTTTCAAGTCTCGTCGATGTGCATCGCCGCGGCGATAGTCGTCATGGTGTTCCAGTAGCTGTTGTACGCGCAAAAGACAGGCAAACTCCAGCATTGGCGCAGGTTTCCAGACGAAAACGCGGATTCAACCACGAGTCCCGACACTTCAGGGCGTGCGCAAGGAGGGGTGAGGTAACGAACCGCGGTACCCTTTTGCTTCTGACACGAAAGGAAGCCGCTATGAGTGGTTCGCCCCTCACCTTGGAAGAACG
>JBGATH010000033.1:0-54486 GCA_044229235.1 Usitatibacteraceae bacterium | reverse complement strand
ACTCGCGGCCCGATTCCTCGCCCGGGCGCGGCGCGCGCGTGGTGTAGGAAATCGACAGGCCGATGTCGGGTTCGCGCTCCAGCAGGGCGTTGACCAGCGTGGATTTGCCGGCGCCGGAGGGTGCGACGACGACGTAAAGGCAGCCGTTCATTCGATATTCTGGATCTGCTCGCGCATCTGCTCGATCAGCACCTTCAGCTCGATGGACACATTGGTGGTGTCGGTCGATACCGACTTCGAGCCCAGCGTGTTGGATTCGCGATTCAGCTCCTGCATCAGGAAATCGAGCCGCTTGCCCACCGCGCCACCAGACTTCAGGACGCGGCGAACTTCCGACACGTGCGTGGTCAGGCGGTTGAGCTCTTCGGCCACGTCGATGCGCGACGCAAACAGCACCACTTCCTGCTTGACACGCTCGTCGCTAGCCGCGCCCAGCATGGCTTCATTCAGTTTCTGGCTGAGTTTTTCCTGGTACGCGGCAACCAGCCCCGGGATGAACGGCGTGATCTGTTTGACCAATTCGTCGATGCGGTCCAGCCGCTCGGTGAGCATCGTTGCCAGCTTGGCGCCTTCGCGTTCACGGGTGGCGTTGAGTTCCTCCAGCGCTTTCTTGACCAGCGCCAGCAGGGCGTCCTTGGCCGCGTCCGTCGTCAGCGCCTCGGCCGACATCACGCCGGGTGCGTGCATCACTTCCCAGACGGAAAGCGGCGTGGCATCGAACATGCCGAGAATCTGCCTTTGCGTCTCGGCCAGCGCGTTCAGGGCGTCTTCATTGGGTTTGAGCGAGTCGCGGGTGGCCACCGCGGTGAACGTGACGCGGCAGTCCACCTTGCCGCGCGACAGCGCGGCCGCCACCAGTTCGCGCATCTGCGGCTCGTGGGTGCGCAGGTCCTCGGGCATCCTGGTCTGGAACTCGAGGTAGCGATGATTGACCGACTTGAGCTCAAGCGCGAAGCGCCCGCCGGGCACTTCTCCGGCGACGGCGGCAAATCCGGTCATGCTTTTGATCATGTGGTCGTGCCAGTGTGATGGGTGGGACGGATTGTCGGGCGCGACGCGTGTTGCCGGGCGGGCACACGCGTCCATGTTGCGCAATCGCGGAGGGCCGGGGTGGCGAACTTCCTTTACAAGCCCCAGTCAAGTCGGGACAATTATAGCTTCGCTTCTCCGGCCCCGCGCTTTGGGACAGCAGTAAACACAATGGCGTCTCAGTCCAACCAGCCGTTACCCGACGGTTACCAGCTCAACAACTACACCATCGAAAAGCTGCTTTCATCGGGCGGGTTTTCGATCGTCTACCTGGCGCGCGACGAGAAGGGCACTCCGGTTGCCATCAAGGAGTACCTGCCCGCGGCGCTGGTGATTCGCGTCGATGGCGCCGAGGTCAAGATCAATTCGGATGAGAACCTGGCTGTGTTCCGCCACGGCCTCAAGTGTTTCTTCGAGGAGGGGCGCTCGCTGGCGACCATTTCGCACCCGAACGTGGTCGGCGTGGAAAACTTTTTCCGCGCCAATGAGACGGTGTACATGGTCATGCAGTACGTGCGCGGCCGCACCCTGCAGTTTCACATCCAGCGCCACCGCAATGAATTCACGGAAAGCTTCATCCGCCGCCTGTTCACGCATCTGCTCAACGGCCTGCGCGAGGTGCATTCCAACAAGCTTCTGCACCTCGACATCAAGCCGGCGAACATCTACATCACCATGGAGGGCAAGCCGGTGCTGCTCGATTTCGGTGCCGCCCGGCAGGCGCTGACCTCCGATGCGCCGCGGCTGCGGCCGATGTACACGGCCGGCTATGCTGCCACCGAGCAGTACGGCAACCTCGACCAGATGGGCCCCTGGACCGACATTTATGCGGTCGGCGCGACCATGTATACCTGCGTGACCGGCACCCATCCGCAACCGGCCAACGATCGTGTCAAGGACGACCAGATGGTCCCGGCGCGCGAGCTGACGCGCTTGAATTATTCCGACGAGTTCTACGAGATCATCGACTGGTGCCTGAAGATCGATCATCTCGCCCGTCCGCAGACCGCGTTTGAGCTGCAAAAGGCGTTGATGAAGGATGTGAAGGAAATGCCGGAGCCGGTGACGGTGGACGTTGAGGACGACAGCCTCGCCGGCCGGCTGCGCAAGACCCTGAACCGGAAAATATTCTAGGGGCCGCCTTGAGATTCACCATTTTCCAGGACAGTCACATCGGTGGTCGCAAGGTCAACCAGGACCGGCTCGCGTACTCGTACTCGAAGGACGTGCTGATGATGGTGATCGCCGACGGCATGGGCGGCCATGCGCGCGGCGAGATCGCCGCCGAAATCGCCGTCAACACCATGACCAGCCGATTCCAGCAGGAAGCGCGCAGCACTCTGCGCCGCCCCCATGAATTCCTCGAATCGGCCATCCACTCCGCGCACCGCGCCATCGTCGCCTTCGCCGACCAGCACGACATGCTGGAGTGTCCGCGCACCACGGTGGTGGGCTGCATCGTGCAAAACGGGAAGGCCTGCTGGGCACATTCCGGCGACTCGCGCCTGTACATGGTGCGCAACGGACGGCTCGCGGTCAGCACCGTCGATCATTCGCGCGTGCAGCAGCTCATCGAGTCCGGCGTGATCACGCCCGCGCAGGCGGCGGTGCACCCGGACCGCAACAAGATCTACAACTGCCTCGGTGGCGTACTGCCGCCGCTGGTGACGCATTCGGAAGAGTGGTCGCTCAAGGTGGGCGATACGATCCTGCTGTCCACCGACGGTTTCTGGGGTCCGCTGGATGCGGATTTCATTGCCGCCAAGCTGGAGCGCGAGGATTTGCTGACGCTGATTCCAAAACTGCTGGACGAAGCTGAGCGCAAGGCGGGTGCCGAGTCCGACAACCTGTCCGTCATCGGCCTCACCTGGGAATTGCAGGAAGATGACGAGCCGCAGGCTACCGTCACGGTGACTGAACCCATACAGGGCTTCACCACCTCCGCGCTCAATACCTCGCAGCCCGCCTTGCCGTTCAAGGACGACATTTCCGACGATGACATCCAGAAAGCCATCGACGAGATCCAGAGCGCGATCAAGAAGGTCAGCAAGTAGTCCCTCGTCCGCCGCTTCCCCGGCCGACTCGCCGCGCCGTTTCCAACCCTTCAGCCCCTCTCACTCCGGACCACCATGCCCCGCTCCTACAATCGTTCCGCCGACCAGCTACGCCCCATTGCCATTACCCGCCACTACACCAAGCACGCCGAAGGCTCGGTGCTGATCGCCGTGGGCGACACCAAGGTGCTCTGCACCGCCAGCATCGAAGAGCGCGTGCCGCCGCACAAGAAGGGCAGCGGCGAAGGCTGGGTGACGGCCGAGTACGGCATGCTGCCGCGTTCCACCCACACCCGCAGCGACCGTGAAGCCGCACGCGGCAAGCAATCCGGCCGCACCCAGGAAATCCAGCGTCTCATCGGCCGCTCGCTGCGCTGCGTGGTCGACCTGAAATTGCTCGGCGAGCGCCAGATCACCATCGACTGCGATGTGCTGCAGGCCGATGGCGGCACGCGCTGTGCGTCCATCACCGGCGCCTACGTGGCGCTGTGTGATGCCGTGGCTGTGCTGATGGAAAAAGGCTTGCTCACCACCAGCCCGATTCTTGATTCGATTGCCGCCGTTTCGGTGGGCATGGGTTCGGAAGGCGCGCTGCTTGATCTCGATTACGTCGAGGATTCGTCCTGCGAGACCGACATGAACGTGGTGATGACCGGCGCGGGCAAATTCGTGGAGATTCAGGGGACGGCGGAGGGTGTGCCGTTCTCGAAGGCCGATATGGAGAAGCTGGTGGCGCTGGCGGAGCAGGGGATTGCGGAGTTGGGGATGGCGCAGAGGAAGGCGTTGGCTTGAATTTGAACTCTGCAACCTACGCGTATCGCAGCTCTTAGCCCCTCCCTTTTTTAAAGGGAGGATGGGAGGGATTTTCGATGGTCGCAAGAAGATGGCGAAACAACAGATGGCGATCCCGGCTAAGTGCTGCACCAGCGTAGGCTGAACCCGTAACATGCAGCAAAGTGTGGAACAACTCAGCACTCAAAATCACAGTTCCAGCATTGACCGCTCCCACGTGGATAGTAAATCACCGCACATTTCGGACAGTTCCCCGCGGGCATCACGGGTTGGAACGGCTCACGCCCCAGGCGCAAATGGTAGACAGCCATTGCCTCTTCCCAAGTCGCAGCATGCATAACAAAGAAGAGTTTTTCGCAATCCGGCTGCGGCGTGCCGTCAGCAAACCTTGGCGATTGATCGCCTGCAACGAGCGTGTCCGGAAAAATGGCGCCTTGCTTTCCCCAGGCTGAAAAGACTCTCTGCTGTTCCGACAACGTTAAACCCCCGCCTCATGCGCCATCTGATCCGCATGATATGAAGACCGCACCATCGGCCCGCACGCCGCATGCTTGAAACCCATTTTCTCCGCCTCAACCGCAAACATGTCGAACTCCGCCGGCATCACGTAGCGCAGAACCGGCAGGTGATGGCCCGAGGGTTGCAGGTACTGGCCGATGGTCAGCATGTCCACATCGTGCGCCCGCAGATCCTTTATCACTTCGAGGATTTCCTCATTGGTCTCGCCCAGCCCTACCATCAGCCCGCTCTTGGTCGGCACATCGGGATGCTCAACCTTGAAGTCTTTCAACAGCTTCAGTGAGTGCGCGTAGTCCGATCCCGGTCGCGCCTGTTTGTACAGACGCGGCACGGTTTCGAGGTTGTGGTTCATCACGTCCGGCGGCGCCTCGCGCAGGATGCCCAGCGCGCGATCGAGGCGGCCGCGAAAATCCGGGGTGAGGATTTCGATTTGGGTGTTCGGTGACAGCGCGCGGGTCTCGCGAATACAACTCACGAAATGCGCCGCGCCGCCGTCGCGCAAATCATCCCGATCGACGCTGGTGATGACCACGTACTTCAGTTTCATCCGCGCGATGGTTTCGGCGAGGTGGCGCGGTTCGTCCTGGTTGAGCGGCAGCGGCCGGCCGTGGCCGACATCGCAAAACGGGCAGCGGCGGGTGCAAAGGTCACCCATGATCATGAACGTGGCGGTACCCTTGCCGAAGCATTCGCCGATGTTGGGGCAGGAGGCTTCCTCGCACACCGTGTGCAGCTTGGCGTCTCGCAGGGTCTGCTTGATCTCGTAGAAACGCGACGACACCGAGCCCGCCTTGACGCGTATCCATTCGGGTTTCTTCAGGCGCTCCGCAGGCACCACCTTGATGGGAATGCGAGCGGTCTTGTCTGCGGATTTCTGTTTGACGCCGGCGTCGGCCATGTTGAGTCCAGTTTCTTCAAACCTGAGCGGGGCTCAGGGCAGGTCAGGATACAGATTGACCTGCAAATGTGCGGCGAGTTTCTCGCCGATGATGTCCATATTATCCGTCACCCCGAAATCGCGCATCTGCGTGACCGCAAGGCCCTCGTAGCCACAGGGATTGATGCGTGAGAACGGTTCCAGATTCATGTCGATATTCAGCGACAGGCCATGATAGGTGGCGTGATTGGCGACCCTGAGGCCGATGGCGGCGATTTTGGCGTGGTCCGCCCACGTTCCCGCCGCCGACCGCGTTGATCGGTTGGCCGTATAGACCCCCGGCATCCCGGCCAGCCGATAGCTGCCGATGCGATATTGTGCAAGCAAATCGATCACCGATTGCTCGATTCGTTTCACAAGTTCTTTGACGCCGTAACCCAACGCCTTCAGGTCGAGCAATAGGTACACCACCAGTTGTCCCGGGCCGTGGTAGGTCACCTGGCCGCCACGATCAATTTTCACCACCGGAATCTCGCCGGGCGACAACACATGCTCCGGCTTGGCGGCGAGGCCGAGGGTGAAGACCGGCGGGTGCTGCAGCACCCAGAGTTCATCCGGCTGTCCTGCCCGGTGCGTTTTGTTAGCCGCCTGCATGGCACGCCAGGTCGATTGGTAATCGACCACGCCAAGCTTTCTGACCAGCGGTGGCGAGCGCATCGGAAAAGTGACGAGGCGGGAGCGCGCTACAGCGCCATCAGCACCGCCGGGTGGGCGGTGAGCGCGCGATAGATATCGTCCAACTGTGCCTTGGAGGTGGCGTTGATGGTGGCGGTCACGGATATGAAATTACCGTTTTTTGACGGGCGCATTTCCAGCGACTGCGCATCGAAATCCGGCGCATGCCTGAGGATGATTTCCAGAATGGTCTGGGCGAAATCGCCCTCGCGCCTGCCCATGGCCTTGATCGGGAAAGGTGTGGGAAATTTCAACAGCGTCTCTTCGCCCTCGCCGATATTCCTGGGGTGATCGCTCATTGCTTATTCAGCGGCCTTCAGCGCCGGTCCTGCCGGCAGGGTCTGCTTGTATGCCTCGAAGAGTTTGCGCATCTGCCTGAACACCGCGCCCGGCTTGCCGTCGCCGACCGGCTTGTCGTCAAGCCTGGTGATGGGCACGACCTCCTTGGTAGAGGACATGATCCACAGCTCGTCGGCCTTCTTCACTTCGCGGCGATGCACGCGCCGCACCTCCAGCGGCATGCCGGCCTTGCGCGCGAGTTCGATCATCAACTCATAGGTGATGCCGCCGAGGATCAGGTTGTCCAGTGGCGGACAGAGAATGACGCCGTTCTTTACCACCGCGATGTTGGACGCTGAGGACTCGGTGAGGTAGCCGTCGCGAAACAGCACCACCTCATCGGCGCCCGCCTGGTTGCCTTCGTGTTTCAACAGCACGGCACCCAGCAGGGCGGTGGCCTTGATATGGCAACGCAGCCAGCGGCTGTCGTCCAGCGACACGCAGGCAATGCCGTTTTCGTAGATCTCGGCCTTGGGCGTCGCCAGCGTGTTGGCCATCAGAAACACGGTCTGCGTCAAACCGGCCGGCGGCGGGAAATCGCGCTTGGCCACACCGCGCGTGATCTGGATGTAGACCGCGATATTGCCACCGCCATTCTTCTCGATGAGCGATCCGATGACGGTCTGCCACTGCTCCATCGAGTATGGGTTGCGGATATCGAGTTCGTCGAGGCTGCGCTGCAGTCGCTTCAAGTGCTCGACCGGGCGCAGGCCGCGACCGGCATAGTACGGAATCACCTCATACACGCCGTCGCCAAAGATGAAGCCGCGATCCAGCGGGGAAATCTTCGCCTGCTCGATAGGCAGGAAGTCGCCGTTGAGATAGACGATGGGAAGGCAAAGCGCGGAAGTTGACATGGTGGTGTTCCCGCCCCGATCTGCAGGGGCCAAGTTGGAGGTTTGCGGATGTTTGAAGGCTATTTGAAAATGAGCCGGATCGCATCCCAGCCACGACCGAGGAAACCGGCTACCGGTACATTCTCGAGCGCGACCACGGGAATCTCCGCGATCAGCTTGTCATTTTGCGTCAATTTCATCACGCCCGCTTTCTGACCCGCCGACAGCGGCGCCAGCAGTGGCTGCGTGGTGGTGAGCGAGGCCTTGAGCCCGGCGAAGCGGTCCTTCGGCAGGGTCAGCCAGATATCACGATCGAAGCCCAGCTTCACGCTGTTTTGCGCGCCCTTGAAAATTTCCGGCGTGGCGATGGCCTCGTTCTTCTTGTACAAACGCTGTGCGTCGAAGAACTGGTAGCCGTAGTTCAGCAGCTTCTGGCTTTCCTGGGTACGCGCCACGTCCGAGGACGTGCCGAGCACCACCGAAATCAGACGCCGCGACTTGTCGGCGTCGCCACGTTTTGCGGTGGCGATGAGGCAGTAGCCGGCTGCCTCGGTATGGCCGGTCTTGAGCCCGTCCACCGTTGGATCGAGCCACAGCAGGCGGTTGCGGTTAGGCTGGGTGATCTTGTTGTGGGTGAACTCGCGTTCCTTGTAGTAGCCGATGTTCTCCGGGAAATCGCGAATGAGCGCGTTGGCAAGGATGGCGAGGTCTTCTGCCGTCGAGTAGTGCTGCGGATGCGGCAGGCCGGTGGCGTTCATGAAGCTGGTGTTCTTCATGCCCAGCCGTTGCGCCTGCTTGTTCATCAGCTGGGCGAACAGATCCTCCGATCCACCGATGGCCTCGGCCAGGGCGATCGAGGCATCGTTGCCGCTTTGCACGATCATGCCGCGCAACAGCAACTCCACGCGCGGGCTCTGCTTGGGGTCGATGAACATGCGCGAGCCCTCGGCTTTCCAGGCGCGCTCGGATACCGGCAGCGTCTGCGCGAGGGTGAGTTTCTTGTCCTTGAGCGCCTGGAATACCAGATAGGCGGTCATCAGCTTGGTGAGCGAAGCCGGCTCGAAGCGGTCGCCGGCGGCGAGGCTGGAAAGCGTCTGCCCGCTGGCGGCATCGAACAGCACGTAGGCGCGCGCGGCGATGGGTGGCGCGGGCACGTCAGCGAGAGAAACGTTGACCTGTGCACCAACCGGTGCGGAGAAAATGATGGCGGCGAGAAGTGAGGCGATGGGTGCAGCAAGTTTCATTACGTTCCTGAAGGTTTAGGGTTTTTGAATGACGGGTGAGAAATCGTGCGATTGCCTGACCTGCGCGGCGATGGCCTCGGCCTCCTCGCGACTCTTGTAGGGGCCTATGCGCACGCGATACAGGTTGTCCTTCTGGACAACCTGAATGGGCTCGCGGTTCCACTCCAGCTCACGGGTCATGCGCGCGCGAAAAATCTCCGCGTTCTCCTGGGAGCTGAAGGCAGCCAGTTGCAGGTACAGGTCGCCGGCGTCGCGGGTTATGGCGGCGGTGGTGATGTTCGACGATGGCGGGGTGGGTGCCGGCTCGAGCGTTGCCGGTGCCGGCACCGGGGCGGGCAGGGATGGTGCCACCGGCTTGGCTGCGGCGACCTGGGTGTCTCCGGGGAACACGCGTTCGACCACGACCAGGCCGCTGCCTTTCCTGGCGATGTCGAGCTTGGCCGCCGCGGTGTAGGACAGATCGATGATGCGGTCTGAATGGAACGGCCCGCGGTCATTCACGCGCACCACCACTGATTTCGCGTTGGCCGGATTGGTGACGCGCACATACGAGGGCAGCGGCAGCGTGGGGTGTGCCGCGGTCATGGCATACATGTCGTAAATGTCGCCGATGGAGGTCATCTGCCCGTGAAACTTGCGGCCGTACCAGGAGGCAATTCCCTGCTGGCGGAAGGGCTCGTTGGCAACATTCGGCACATAGGTCTTGCCGAACACGGTGTAGGGGCGATTCGCGCCCCGGTGCAGCGGCTCGGATTTCGGCATCGCATCGGCAATGCCGTCGAGGGCGGGCGGACTGTCGCCCGGGCCGTCGTCGAGGTAATAGCCGCCGGGCTTGGCGGGTGCAGGCTTGTAGGACTCGGGCTTCTTGGGCGCGGAGCCGCAGCCGGATAGCACGAGCAAAACAGCAGCGACGAAGACTGCGGCACGGCTGGAATACGAAACCCCAGCACTGGCGCGGCTTCCAGGCCGAAAATGCCCGGAGAGGCGCGCCAAATGGCGTTCTACGTAGTCGGGTGCTGCGCAGGACAGGGTCACGTCGATACCAATTGTTTGTGCGTCGAGATCGACATGAGGATGCCGAACCCGACCAGCATCGACAGCACCGCGGTGCCGCCGTAACTGATGAGCGGCAGCGGCACGCCCACCACCGGCAGGATGCCGCTGACCATGCCGATATTGACGAACGCGTAGGTGAAGAAGGTGAGCGTGATGGCGCCGGCCAGCAGGCGCGAGAAAGTAGTGGGGGCATTGATGGCGATCATCAGGCCGCGACCGATGACGATCAGGTACAGCATGATGAGCAGCAGGTTGCCGATCAGGCCGAACTCTTCGCCGAACACCGCAAGAATGAAATCGGTTGAACGCTCCGGAATGAAGTCGAGCTTGGTTTGTGTGCCCGACAGCCAGCCCTTGCCGAATATCCCCCCGGAACCGATGGCGATGGTCGATTGGATGATGTGATAGCCGGCACCCAGCGGATCTTCGTTCGGGTCAAGCAGGGTGAAGATGCGCCGCTTCTGGTAATCGTGCAGGAAGTTCCACATCACCGGCGCGGCGGCGGCGGCGCCAACAATGCCGCCGAGGATGATTTTCCACGACAGCCCGGCAAGGAAGATCACGAAAAAGCCCGATGCAAAAATCAGGATCGCGGTGCCCAGATCCGGCTGGCGCACCACCAGGCCCACCGGCAGCAACAGAATCAGCCCGGCGATGGCGAAGTCTTTCCACTCCAGCCCTTCCTCCTTGCGGTGGAAGTACCAGGCGAGCATCAGCGGCACGCCGATCTTCATGATCTCCGAAGGCTGAATGACAATGAAACCGATGTGGAGCCAGCGCCGCGCGCCGTTGCGGATTTCGCCGCCCAGCGCCACGCCCAGCAGCAGCAGCAGGCCCATCGCGTAGACGGGAATGGCGAGGCGCATCAGTTTTTGCGGGGGAATGTTGGCGACGATCCACAGCGCCACCAGCGCCACGCTGAAATTGCGCACCTGGCCGAGCGCGCGGTCGAAGGCGATGCCACCCGAGGCCGAATAAATGATCGTCATCGACATCGCCGCGAGCACGATGAGCGTCACCATCAGCGGCCCGTCGAGGCGGCGCGTGGCGCGGTCGAAGGCAGCGTTAATCCACGTTCTTAGCATCGTCCAGCGATTTCTTCAGTTTGGCGTCGGGCAGCTTGCCCAGCAGATGGAAGTCGAATGCGGCGCGCGCGATGGGCGCGGCGGCAGCGGCGCCGAATCCGCCGTTCTCCACCAGGATGGCCAGGGCGATGGTGGGCTGCTCGGCCGGCGCGTAAGCGATATACCAGGCGTGATCGCGCAGGCGCTCCGCCACCCGGCTTTCCACGTATTTTTCGCCCTTGAGGCCGAATACCTGCGCGGTACCGGTCTTGCCGGCGCTGGCGTAGCCGGCATTGGTAAAGATGCGCGCGCTGGTGCCTTCCCTGGGCACACCGGCGAGGGCGCCCTTGATGAACGCAATATTGGCGGGCTTGAGCGGCAGCTGGCCGTCGATCTCGGGCTTCACGTCGCGCCGCTGACCGGTGGTGGCATCCGTCACGCTTTTGAGCAGGCGCGGCTTGAATGCCGTACCGTCGTTGGCCAGCGCGGCGATGGCGTGGGCCAGCTGCATCGGCGTATAGGCGTTATAGCCCTGGCCGATGCCGGCCGAGATGGCGTCGCCCAGATACCACTTGCGCGCTTCGGCATTGACCTTGCCAAAGCGCTTTTCCTTCCACGCGCGTGACGGCAGCACACCCTCGACTTCGCCGTCGATGTCGATGCCGGTCTTGGCGCCGAAGCCCAGCACGCGCAGGAACTCGGCGGTTTTGTCGATATCGGTTTCCGCCGCCAGCTGGTAGTAATAGGTGTCGCAGGAGTCGACGATCGACTTGTACATGTCCACCCAGCCGTGGCCGCCTTTCTTGTCGTCGTTCCAGCGATGCGCCACACCGGGCAGGGCGAAAAAACCCGGGTCGGAAATACCCTGGGTCGGTGTGCGTTTGCCCGATTCCAGCGCCGCCAGCGCCAGGAATGGCTTGAGCGTCGACCCGGGCGGATAGGCGCCGCGCAGGGCACGGTTGAGCAACGGCTTGTCGATCGAAGTGTTGAGCGCATCCCAGTTTTGCGGGTCGATGCCATCGACGAACAGGCTGGGGTCGAAGCCGGGCTTGGAGACCAGCGCCAGGATTTCGCCATTGCGCGGGTCGAGCGCCACCATCGCGCCGCGGCGTTCACCAAACACGTCCTCGATCACGCGCTGCAGCTTGATGTCTAGCGTAAGCGTGAGGTTGTTGCCGGACGTCGGTTCCGAGCGGGCGAGGGAGCGTATCGCACGGCCGCCCGCATCGATTTCCACCTGGTCGGAGCCGGTCTTGCCGTGCAGCTCGGCCTCATAACTGCCTTCGATGCCCAGCTTGCCGATGTGATCGGTGCCCTTGTAATTGGTGAGCAGCCCGCTCGCCTCGATCTTCTTGAGTTCGGCATCGTTGATGCGGCCGATGTAGCCGATGGCGTGCGAGGCCACCTCGCCCTGCGGGTAATTTCGAAACAGGCGTGCGCGGATTTCGAAGCCCGGGAAGCGGTAGCGATTGACCGCGAAACGCGCCACCTCTTCCTCGCTGAGGCGGTTCTTCACCGGCAGCGACTCGAAATTCTTGCTCTCCTCCAGCAACCGCTTGAGGCGGCGCCGATCGCGCGCTTGGATGTCGACAATCGGCGTGAGCGCGTCCAGCGCCTCGTCCAGATTCCTGACCTGCGAGGGCGTCACCTCGAGCGTGAATGCGGAATAATTGGCGGCCAGCACCTCGCCATTGCGATCCAGGATCAGGCCGCGATTGGGGACCACCGGCACCAGCGAAATGCGATTGGCTTCCGCCAGCGTGTGAAAGTAATCGCGCTTGACCACCTGCAGCCAGGTCAGTCGTGCCACCAGCACCAGGAAAGCGATGAGGATCAGCAGCCCGGCGAGCAGCGCGCGGCGGCGAAAGATCACCACCTCGGCTTCGCGATTCTTGATGTGTGTGCCGGCCATGTGTCGCGCGTCGTGTGCTGCCTGCGGCAGCTCAGCCCATCATGGTGATCGGGTCGCGGCGGCGAAAACGCGGCAGCGTGGCGATGACGCTGACCAGCGGCCACAGCACGCCGCCCAGCACGGGCGCCAGCACCAGTGCGAAGCCGGGGAAATCGCGGCCCAGCGAAAGATTGAGCAGTACGTTGATGGCCTGAGCCACCAGCAGCATGCCGATCACATGCAGCGCCTGCTCCAGTACCGACAGCTGCAGCAGCCGCAGCCGCACCAGCTGGATGAGGAAGGTGGCCGCGACGTAGGCCAGCGCGTGCTGGCCGAGCAGCGCGCTGTCGGCGACGTCCATCAACAGGCCCAGAAAGAAACCCCAGCCCTGGCCGATGTTGCGCGATTCGTGCGTGGACCAGTAGAGCAGCACCACCAGCAGGAAATCCGGCCGCGCCATCAACGCCCAGCCGGACCAGGGCAGCAGGTTCAGCAGCAAGGCCAGGATCAGCGACATGACCACCAGGCGGGCCGGTGCCGGCGGGCGCATGGGTTCGCGGGAAGCGGGGGAGAGGTCCATCAGCGCGCGCTCCTCAGGGCCGTTTCTCGCTGCCGCCGCGGCGCGATTTGCCGCTGCCGGAGGGTGCCTTCTTGTCGTCCGCCGCGATATCCGGCTGCGGATAGTTCTTCAGCTCGGCATGGGACAGCACCTTGACCAGGCGATGGCTGGACGCGCTGGCCGCCGGCAATGCCAGGATGCGCGCAAACGACAGGGCGGGGTTCTTGTCGACGACGGTGACGCTGGCCACGGCCAGACCGGCCGGATAGGTGCCGTCGATGCCCGAGGTCACCAGTTGATCGCCCGGCTGCACGTCCGCGCCGACCGGAATGAACGGCACGTCGATCGTGCCGTCCCGGCCGGTGCCCACGGCGACGGCGCGCAGGCCGTTGCGCAGCACCATCACCGGTACCGACTGGCTCTTTTCCGTGCTCAAGGTTACTTCCGCCGACAGCAGCCCGACTGCCGTAACCTGGCCGACCACGCCGCTGCCGTCGATCACAGCCAATCCGGCAACGATGCCGTGCTGGGTGCCGCGATTGATGATGATCTTGCGCGAGAAGGGGTTGCGCGCATCGCGGATGATTTCCGCAACCTGGCCGTCGGCGGCAAAGCGCTGCGACGTACCGCGCAGCCCTTCCACCTGGGCATGTTCGGCGCGCAGCATGGCGGCCTGATTCTGCGCAGACGACAGCTGCAGCACCCGTTCCTTGAGGATGCGGTTCTCGTCGAGCAAGGCCTGCTGGTTGGCGAAGTAGCCGGTGACGCGTTGCAGCGCGCTGCCGGGCCACTGCAGGGCGTACTCGATCGGCGCCAGTACGGCTGACACCCCCAGCCGCACCCAGCCGAGCGCCTGGAAGCGATGGTCGGCAATCATAATGGCGATGGCCACCAGCGAGAAAAAGGTCACGCGCGCCAGCGGGCTGGGGCCGCGGGTGAAAAAGTTATCCTGGTACGCAGACACTATCGGGCTCCCGGCAACGCGCGGCGTGCCGACGGCAATATGGCGCAGCACGCACGCTCGCGTGGCGCCGGTCCCCGCTCACACTGCGGGTGGGGCCGATGGGATGTGCTCATCGAGGCGGAACGGGGTTCTGCTCCTGATCTGGCAACTGAAACTACAACTCGTTGGTGAAAACGGAATTGAGCTTGTCCATCTCTTCGAGGGCGCGTCCCGATCCGCGCACCACGCAGGTCAGCGGATCGTCGGCGACGATCACCGGCAGGCCGGTTTCCTCGACCAGCAGGCGGTCGAGCTCACGCAGCAGCGCGCCGCCACCGGTCAGCACCATGCCTTTTTCGGCAATGTCGGCGCCCAGTTCAGGCGGCGTCTGCTCGAGCGCCGATTTGACGGCCGAGACGATGGAGTTCAAGGGGTCGGTGAGCGCTTCGAGGATTTCATTGGAGGAAATTGTGAATGAGCGCGGGATGCCTTCGGCCAGGTTACGGCCCTTGACTTCCATCTCGCGCACTTCGGAACCCGGGAAGGCCGAGCCGATGTTTTTCTTGATCTGCTCGGCGGTTGATTCGCCGATCAGCATGCCGTAGTTGCGGCGGATGTAGTTGATGATGGCTTCGTCAAATTTGTCGCCACCGACGCGCACCGACGCCGAGTAGACGATGCCGCCGAGCGAAATCACGCCCACTTCGGTGGTGCCGCCACCGACGTCCACCACCATCGAGCCGGTGGGTTCGGCAATGGGCAGGCCGGCACCGATGGCCGCGGCCATCGGCTCTTCGATCAGGAATACCTGCGACGCGCCGGCGGCCACAGCGGATTCCTTGATGGCGCGACGCTCCACCTGGGTGGAACCGCAGGGCACGCAGATGACGATGCGCGGGCTGGGCATGTACCAGCGCGCATCATGCACCTTGCGGATGAAAAACTTGAGCATGTGCTCCGTGGTGTGGAAGTCGGCGATCACGCCGTCCTTCATCGGTCGGATGGCGGTGATGTTGCCCGGCGTGCGGCCCAGCATCATCTTCGCCGCGAGGCCCACCGCCTGGATGGTCTTGCGCGAATTCGGTCCCGCGTCCTGGCGAATGGCCACGACCGAGGGTTCGTCGAGGACGATGCCCTTGCCGCGCAGGTAAATGAGGGTGTTTGCGGTGCCGAGATCGATCGCCAGATCGGAAGAGAAATACTTGGAAAAGAGCGAAAACATGGGGCCTTTCTGTTGTCAGGTGCGCCGGCCCCTCTCGGACCCGCGCACCGCAGTTCTGTTCCCCGTTCCGCAAAACGGGGTTGGCGCGGGCAATTGAATCGTTTGCGGCACGCCGCCACAATCCAACTGCTCCGCCTGCAGTCGTCCCCGGTGCGCCAAAAATCACGGGGGTCGCTGCCAAAAATTGGGTTCTTGTAGCCGCGTTTTCCCTCTGGAAACAGGGTCGCCGCGGCAAATGACCTATAATACCGTATCGATGCACCAAAAGCATGCCAAAAGCGGTCGTTTTGCGTGCAATTTCGAGAGGATTCCGGGCGGTTTGCCCGCGACCGGCAAACCCGGCCGACAGCCTCTTGCGCCCACCTGATCCCGTGATTCCATGCAACTGCAACCCGAAGACCTGAGGCGCCTTGCCCGCTTGGCGCGCATCGCCGTGTCTGCTGACGAGGTCAGCGCCCTGCAATCGCAGCTCAACGGCATTTTTGGCCTGATCGACCAGTTGCAGGCGGTCGACACGCGCGGCGTCGAGCCGCTGGCACACCCGCTCGACGTCGTCACGCCGCTATCGCAGCGCCTGCGTGACGATGCCGTGACCGAAGCAAACGAGCGGGCCGCGAACATGGCCAATGCGCCTGCGGCGGAGAATGGCCTGTTCCTCGTGCCGAAGGTGATCGAGTGAGCTTCGCCTTCCAGTCGCTGGCCGCCCTGCGCGCCGCCCTTGACAGCAAACAGGTCTCGGCACGCGAGCTGGCCGAGATTTTTCTCGCCCGTATCGAGGCGGCGGCCGGCCTCAATGCTTTCCTGCATGTCGATCGTGAACTGACGCTCGCCCAGGCGGCGGCGGCCGACGCGCGACTCGCCGCAGGCAACAGCGGCGCACTGACGGGCATTCCGCTGGCGCACAAGGACATTTTTGTTACCCGTGGCTGGCGGTCAACGGCCGGCTCGAAAATGCTCGGTCGATACCAGTCGCCATTCGATGCCACCGTCGTCGAAAAGCTTGGTCCGCAACAGGCCGGCATGGTGTGCCTCGGCAAACTCAATTGCGACGAGTTCGCGATGGGTTCGTCAAACGAAAACTCGGCCTTCGGCGCCGTCCAGAACCCCTGGGATACCACGCGCGTTCCCGGCGGCTCCTCCGGCGGGTCGGCGGCCGCGGTCGCGGCGGGCCTGACGCCGGCGGCGACCGGAACCGATACCGGCGGCTCTCTGCGGCAGCCGGCAGCCATGTGCGGCATCACCGCCATCAAGCCCACCTACGGCCGCGTGTCGCGCTACGGCATGATCGCCTTTGCCTCATCGCTGGACCAGGGCGGCCCGATGGCGCGCAGTGCCGAAGATTGTGCGCTGCTGCTGGACGCCATGTGCGGTTTTGACCCGCGCGACTCCACCAGTCTCGATACGCCGGCGGCGACAACGCCAATTCTGGCGCGCTTCGCCGAGAGCTGTGCGCGCCACCACACCGGCGGCGCGCCGCTCAAGGGCATCCGTATCGGCGTGCCGACGGAATTTTTCGGCGAAGGCCTGTCGCCCGATGTGGCCGCGGCGGTGGCTGCGGCACTGGCCGAATTCGAGAAGCTGGGTGCGGTGCGGGTTTCGGTATCGCTGCCGCGCACGCAACTATCCATTCCTGCCTACTACGTGATCGCGCCGGCCGAGGCCTCGAGCAATCTGTCGCGTTTCGACGGCGTGCGTTACGGACATCGCGCGGCCGAATACCGCGATCTCAACGACATGATCGAGCGTTCGCGGGCCGAAGGCTTCGGCAGCGAAGTGAAACGCCGCATCCTCACCGGCGCCTATGTGCTCAGCCATGGCTATTACGACGCCTACTACCTGCAGGCGCAGCGCGTGCGCCGGCTCATCGGCGAGGATTTCCAGGCGGCATTCAAGCAGTGCGACCTGATCATGGGTCCGGTTGGTCCCAGCACGGCATGGCCGATCGGGCAGAAATCGAACGACCCGGTGGCGATGTATCTGGAGGATATTTTCACGCTCGGCGTGAGCCTTGCCGGCCTGCCGGGCATGTCGGTGCCCTGCGGATTTGGCGCCAACAACCTGCCCGTAGGCCTGCAGATCATCGGCAATTATTTCGATGAAGGCCGCATGCTGGCCACCGCGCATTGCTACCAGCAGGCGAGCGACTGGCACGCGCGCCGTCCGGGAGGGTTCGCATGAGCATCCCCGCCGGCTGGGAAGTGGTCATCGGGCTGGAAACGCACGCTCAACTGTCGACCGTATCGAAGATATTCTCCGGGTCATCCACACAGTTCGGCGCCGCGCCCAACACGCAGGCCAACGCGGTCGACCTGGCGCTGCCCGGCACATTGCCGGTGCTCAACCGCGGCGCGGTCGAGCGTGCCATCCGTTTCGGTCTCGCGGTCGGCGGGCAGATCGCGCCACGCTCGATCTTTGCGCGCAAGAATTACTTCTATCCTGATCTGCCCAAGGGCTACCAGATCAGCCAGTACGAGCTGCCGGTGGTGGTGGGCGGGCATGTCAACATTGTCGTCGATGGTATCGAGAAGAGCATGCAACTGACGCGCGCCCATCTGGAAGAAGACGCCGGCAAGTCGCTGCACGAAGGCCTGGAAAGCAGCGGCGTTTCCGGCATCGACCTCAACCGCGCGGGCACACCACTGCTGGAAATCGTCACTGAGCCCGTCATGCACTCGGCCGAGGAGGCGGTGGCCTATGCCAAGGCGCTGCACGGCATCGTCACCTGGATCGGCATTTGCGATGGCAACATGCAGGAAGGCTCGTTCCGCTGCGACGCCAATGTCTCGGTGCGAAAGAAAGGCGACCCAATACTGGGCACCCGCGCCGAGATCAAGAACGTCAATTCGTTTCGCTTCCTCGAGCGCGCCATCGACTACGAAATCCGCCGGCAGATCGAGGTGATTGAGGACGGCGGCAAGGTCGTTCAGGAAACCCGGTTGTACGACGCCGATCGCGACGAGACGCGCTCCATGCGCTCCAAGGAAGACGCGATGGACTACCGCTACTTCCCGGATCCTGATTTGCTGCCGCTGGAGATTTCGCCGGCATGGATCGATGACGTGCGGGCGGCCATGCCGCCTTTGCCGGAGACCCTGCGGGTGCGATTTGTCGAGGAATACGGCGTAAACAAGTCGGACGCCCTGGTCATCACGCAAACGCGTGCGATGACTGAGTTCTATGAGCGGCTGGTAACCGCGCTGGGCGGTTCCGCAAAGCTGGCAGCGACGTGGGTGACGGGCGAATTCAGCGCCGCTCTCAACCGTGCCGGCACGCCGGTCGATGCAGCGCCGGTCAGCAGCGACAAGCTTGCCGGGTTGTTGCGCCGCGTGGCGGACGGCACCATTTCCGGCAAGGCGGCCAAGGAAGTTTTCGATGACCTGTGGAACGGCGCCGTCGACGCGGACAGCGTGATCGCTGCCAAGGGCCTCAAGCAAGTGTCCGATGCCGGCGCCATCGAAAAAATGGTCGACGCGGTCATCGCCGCCAATCCCAAGTCGGTGGAGGAATACCGCGCCGGCAAGGAGAAAGCGCTCAATGCGCTGTTCGGCCAGGTGATGAAGGCGAGCAACAAGACCGCCAACCCCGCGCAGGTCACCGACATCCTCAAGCGCAAGCTTGCGCCCTGAACCTGCCGGGACGGCGGCCACCGACTAGCTGCTGGTCATACCCTCGAGATCGGCTTGCATCCACGCCGCCATGGCTTTGCCGTCCGCGTGCGGCCCGGCGGCCAGTGCCGCGATCACCCGCCGGCGATCATTAACCGAGCGGTTCTGCGAGAGTTTGGCCTTGGCCTCGATGCGCTCGACGGCAATTTCGAAACCGACGATGGCAGCCAGTTGCGCGGCATGTGCCGTGGCATCGCCGGGCTTCCAGCCTGCCTCACCGGGCGACTCAAAGCGACCGGCCAGATCGCGGACGATGGCCAGCTTGGCGGCTGGATCGTCGATGCGCGTAACCCGGCCGTGCACGTGCAGTGCCACGTAGTTCCAGGTCGGCACATTGGGCACTTGCGGGTTTTGATCCCCGTACCAGGTCGGCGAAATGTAGCCATGCGGGCCGTGGAAAATCGCCGTCGCCGTACTGCCATCCGCCAAGGCCGCGGCGTGCGGGTTGGCGCGCGCGATGTGGCCCACCAGCGTGCCATGCGACCCGCGCGTGGCATCCAGCACCAGCGGCGCATGGGTGGCCTGGATACCGTCGGCGGTCGCGCTCAGCAGCGTTGCGAAGCTGTAGTGCTCGATGATGCCGGCGATGCGCGCAGGATCGTTTTCAATGAAATGCCTGGGGGTGTACATGCGGGCGTCTCCGGCTTGCATCGTCGATGCCACGGGGGCATCGCAACATGAATGAAAACGCGCCCCGCAGGGCGCGCTTGGTGGTTTCTGCTGGCGCCGGGTTCAGCGAACTTCGTTGCACTTCACCAGCTTGGAGTTGATGCCGGGCCCACCAATATTCGGGCCGCGGCAGATGTATTGAAGGCCCAAAGAACACTCATAGGTCTTGTCGTTGCAGGTGGCAACGCCGCGCGGCTGCCCCGGGATGATGGTCGACTGGCCGACGATCTGGCTTTGTACCGCAGGTGCCGCCGCCACCTCGCCTTTGGTGTCGAGCAGCGTGCCGGGTGCCATCCCGCCCTTCAGCTTTTTCCAGCGCATGCGTTCGACTTCAAAGCGGGCGATGATTTCCTTACGGTCGTTTTCGACCTTGATCAGTTCAGCGTCCAGGTTCGCGCGTTCATTTTTCACGCGGTTGTAGTCCTGCACCAGTTGCGGCGGGGCTTCCTTGGTCTTGGCTTCGGTCTTGGGGTCGCCTTTTGCGTCCGCTTTGGGTTCCTTGTGCTCTTTGCCGTCCTTTCCCTTGGCGGAGCGGCTCTTGCCCGCGCGGTAAAACTCCATTTCGTTCTCGACCTTGGTCAGGCTCTTGTCCACTTCCGGGCTGCGTGCAGTGAGGATTTTCTTGCGGGCGTCCACGGCGGCCAGATCCTTGTCGCGCGCCATGTCGAATTCGCGTTCCGAGCCATAAGTGGCAATCAGCGCCATGTCGCGCAGCTTCTGCTCGGCGATGCGCTTGTTCTCCTCGCGCTTTTTGTCCTCTTCCTCGCGCCTGGCCTTGAGTTGTTCCGGCGTCAGCGGCGCGTCGTATTTGCGCACCACCGCGCCCTGCTTGCTCATCTCGGTCACGGCCTTGCTGGCGCATTGCGGTGGCATGGTGTCGCCGTAGTGGGTCACACCCTTGTCATCGACGCACTTGTAAGTGGCATGGGCCGCCGGCGCGGCCACAAGTGCCGCCAGCAAGCCTGCCGAAAAGAAAAGTCTGAAATGTCTCATTGAAGGTCCATGCGCGTGCATTGCGTTTCAGGGGGCTGCGCCGTACTGCTGGCGGTACCCCTCAATTTTCCCCAGTTTATCGCTTTCCCCGGGCTGTCGTGACAAGTAGCTGACGATGTCCGCCAGGGTGGCGACGGCAATGACGGGGACGCCATAGGATTGGTTGAATTCCTGCGCCGCCGACAGCATGCTGCCGGCCGCGGCACCCCGCTCCTGCCGATCCAAAGCAATAAGCACGCCTACCGGGTTGGCGCCGGCTGCCCGGATCATGTCCACCGACTCGCGCTTGGAGGCGCCGTCGGTAATGACGTCATCGACGATCAGCACATTGCCCTTGAGCGGCGCGCCGACGATGAGCCCGCCCTCGCCATGGTCCTTGGCTTCCTTGCGATTGAAGCAGAACGGCAGGTTGTGCCCCATTTCGGCAAGTGCCATTGCCATGCCGGCTGCCAGGGTGATGCCCTTGTAGGCCGGGCCGAAAATGGTATCGATTTTCAGGCCCGATGCCAGTGCCGCCTGTGCATAAAAGCGGCTCAGGGCGGCCAGCGCAGCGCCGTCGCTGAACAGCCCGGAATTGAAAAAATAGGGGGACAGGCGGCCTGCCTTGGTCTTGAATTCACCAAAGCAAAGGGCATTCTGGCGGATGGCAAACTCGACGAACTGCTGCCGGAAATCGGTGGTGCTGGTCATGGCGGAAAGTGGGGCGGGGAAAATCGCTCATAATCGCGTCTTTCCGTCTGAAAGACAACCCGGACATGCGCGTCATCACCGTCAATTGCAACGGCATCCGCTCGGCGACTTCCAAGGGCATGTTCACCTGGTTGAAGCGCCAGAAGCCGGATGTGATCTGCCTGCAGGAGATCAAGGCGCTCGAATCCGACCTGCCGCCGGAAGCGCTGCCCTGGAAAAAGTGGCACGCCTTCTTCCATCCGGCCGAAAAAAAGGGTTACGCCGGCGTGGCGCTTTATTGCAAGCGCGAGCCGGATCGCATCCAGATCGGCACCGGCATCAAGTGGATCGACGCCGAGGGCCGTTACCTGCAGGCGGATTTCGGCAATCTGTCGGTCATATCGCTCTACGTACCCTCGGGCTCGGCCTCGGAGGAATCGCAGGCCAAGAAATTCCGTTTCATGGAAGCCTTCATGCCATACCTGAAGCGGCTGAAGGCCTCAGGCAGGGAAGTCATCATCGTCGGTGACTGGAACATCGCCCACAAGGAAATCGACCTCAAGAACTGGCGCGGCAACAAGAAAAACTCCGGTTTCCTGCCCGAGGAACGCGAGTGGCTGACCAAACTGTTCGATGAGGTCGGCTATGTGGACGTATTCCGCCGCCTGATCCCGCTGCCGGACCAGTACACCTGGTGGTCCAACCGCGGCGCGGCTTGGGAGAAAAATGTCGGGTGGCGCATCGACTATCACATCTGCACCCCTGGCATCGCCGCCACCGCCGAATACGCGCGCATTTACAAGGATGAGCGCTTCTCGGATCATGCGCCGCTGTCGATTGATTACGCGTACGAACTTTAGGGGTCAATTGAAATTCGGGCGGTCACAGACAGCCGTGTTCCATGCAAGCGGCTTCCCTCTTTCCTAAAGAGGGATGGAGGGAGATTTTCGGTCGTCACCATTTCGCAACCGCCGGAAAATCCCTCTCAATCTCCCTTTAGGAAAGGGAGAAGTGCCGTGCGGAAAGCGCGACACAGCCGACCCCCGCAAATTTCAACGAACCATTTTAGAAAGCTGATCGTACCCACCGTAGCGCCAGGCGGGCATGACTTTGTGTTGACATGATCCGCCTCACCAACCTCACCCTCGCCCGCGGTCCCAAGAATCTCCTTGAGGGTGCCAACCTCACGCTGTTCCCCGGCCACAAGGTCGGCCTGATTGGTCCCAACGGCTGCGGAAAGTCCACGCTGTTCGCGTTGCTGCGCGGCCAGATCCATCACGACGCGGGCGAAGTGGAAATGCCCGCCAAATGGGTCATCGCCCACGTGGCGCAGGAAACGCCGTCGAGCCCGCGTACGGCCCTCGAATACGCGCTCGATGGCGACACCGAATTACGCACCGTCGAAGCGGAACTGGAAAAAGCGGAACACGAACACGAAGCCGGCGAAAAGATCGCCGAACTGCACGCGCATTACGACCACATCGGCGGCTACGCCTCGCGACCGCGCGCGGCCGCCCTGCTGGCCGGCCTCGGCTTCAACGAAGAGCAGCAGTCGCGCGCGGTATCGGAGTTTTCCGGCGGCTGGCGCATGCGGCTCAATCTTGCGCAGGCGCTGATGTGCCGCTCGGACTTGCTGTTGCTCGACGAGCCGACCAACCACCTCGATCTTGACGCCGTGATGTGGCTGGAGGATTGGCTGGCGTCCTATCCCGGCACGTTGCTGCTGATCACCCACGACCGCGATTTTCTCGATGCGGTGGTGAACAAGGTGGTGCACGTCGAGCAGAAAAAACTCAACGAATACACCGGCAACTACTCTGCCTTCGAGCGCACCCGTGCCATGCAGATTTCGCTGCAGGCCGCGGCGCACCAGAAACAGCAGAAACACATCGCGCACCTGCAAAGCTTCATCAACCGCTTCAAGGCCAAGGCCACCAAGGCCAAGCAAGCGCAAAGCCGCATGAAGACGCTGGAAAAGATGGAGCTGATCGCGGCGGCGCACGTCGATTCGCCCTTCGAATTTTCGTTCCGCGAACCCGAGGCCAAGCCGCGCCAGCTCTTGCACCTGAAAGAGGCCACGCTCGGCTATCCGCAGCGTGACATCCTGGAAAGCGTCGAATGGCGCCTGTTCTACGGTGACAAGATCGGCCTGCTCGGCCCCAACGGCGCGGGCAAATCCACGCTGGTGAAATCGCTGGCCGGCACGCTGGCCTTGAAGCACGGCGGTCGCTATGAAGGGCAGGGACTCAAGATCGGTTACTTCGCGCAGCATCAGGTGGAGCAGTTGCGCGCGAACGAATCGGCGCTGTGGCACATGAAGCATCTCGACCCGAACACGCGCGAGCAGGAGCTGCGCGATTTTCTGGGCGGCTTCGATTTTCGTGGCGAGCGCGTCACCGAAAAGATCGCGCCGTTTTCCGGTGGCGAGAAGGCGCGCCTTGCACTGGCGCTGATCGTCTGGCAGCGGCCGAATCTGCTCTTGCTGGACGAACCCACCAACCACCTCGATATCGAAATGCGCGAGGCCGTGGCCGAGGCGCTGCAGGAATTCGACGGCACTCTGGTGGTGGTCGCGCACGACCGGCATCTGCTGAAAGCCACCACCGACCAGCTGTGGCTGGTGGCCGACGGCAAACTGAGCGAATTCGAGGGCGATCTCGACGACTACAAGCAATGGGCGCGCAATTACGCTACCCAGCACCAGAAGGCCAAACCCAAGGAAGGGCGCGGCGTTTCAGGCAAAAACAGCCTGGAAGCCGCCCCGGTGCTGGAGTCCGATGGTGGCGACCGCAAGGCGCAGAAGCGCGCCGAAGCCGAAGCGCGGCAAAAGAACAGCGCCACGCGAAAACCGCTGGAACAGAAGCTCGCCGCGCTGGAATCCGAACTCAAGGGCCTCACCACCGAGCGCGACAATATCGAACAGTGGCTCTCGAACGAAACCGCCTACGCGGAAGAGAACAAGGCGCAGTTGCAGGAAATGCTCAAGCGCCAGGGAGAGGTGGTGACGCTGATTGCCGATGTGGAGTGGAAGTGGTTTGAGGTGCAGCAGAAGCTGGAGGAAATGAATACGGCGTAAGGCTCGGAAATTTGGGAAGTCACCGTTTTCGTCAAACACGTTCAGTCGAGTAGCTCGTTCGCCACCATTCGCTGATCTTCCACTGACAAGCGAGATCCAAAGTTCTTTACTTCCCAGCAATCGTTATCAAACGATTTGCGTCGGGCATAATCGTAGGACCTTCGGATTCACAAACAGGCTGGCGCAGAACTGGTCACTGGAATACATCTAATTTACAAACATAAACCGGAATAACAAGGGAGAAATCATGAAGAGAGTTCTAGCAACAGTACCGATTGCCATATTAATGTTGGGATGTGCCACGCCAACAGTGGTATCTGTTCGAAAGGCAGGCGACGCTGAACTGTCCTGCAAGCAAATCAAGTCCGAGTACGAAGACGCGCAGGAGTTTGAAGCGAAGGCGCGAAAGGAACGAGGAATTACTGGGACGAATGTGGCTGCGACATTACTCTTTTGGCCAGCGCTGCTTGGAACGTATTCCAATACAGAAGAGGCGATCACAGCAGCCAAAGATCGCCAAAAGCGCTTGGAGAAACTGGCCGACGAAAAGAAGTGCCCGGTATAGGTGGGGCAATCGCCGCGACAACGGGCTAGCTTGGCTAGCCCGTTTTCCTTTCCAGCCGATACAACGCCAGCGTCCCCAGCAAATTCGGAAATGCCGTCTGTTCCCGCTCCCCGTTAATTACCAGCCGGTTCAGCACTTTCAAATCGCGCTCCGCACAGAACACATCGAAATCGGCCACCGTGCACATGTGAATGTTCGGCGTGTTGTGCCATTGGTAAGGCAGGCTGTCGGAGACCGGCATGCGGCCGCGCAAGATCTGCCAGCGATGCCGCCAGTAACCGAAGTTGGGAAAGGTGACGATGGCTTCGCGGCCGACGCGCAGCATTTCGTCGATCACGGCTTCGGTGCGGCGCATGGCCTGCAGCGTCTGCGAAAGGATGACGTAGTCGAAGGCGCCGTCGTCCACTTCCTTGAGGCCGGCCTCGAGGTTGGACTGGATGACATTCACGCCGTTGGCCACGCACGCCAGGATGCCGGCGTCGTCGTTCTCGATGCCGTAACCGGTGGTTTGGCGCGTTTCGGCCAGGTAGGTAAGCAGCGAGCCGTCGCCGCAGCCGAGGTCGAGCACCGAGCTGCCGGGCTTTACCCAGTCGGCGATGGCTTCGAAGTCTTTGCGGGTGATCATGATTGGGATTCCGTCGCTCGGCGTAGGCCGCAAATCCCCCGTCGGTCGCTGCGCTCCCTCCTGCCCCCTTTAGAAAAGGGGGCGGCGAGCACGAGGAATGTCGAGCCGGGTAGTCGCGCATCCATCGTGCCCCCTTTTGTAAAGGGGGCGGCGAGCCGCAGGCGAGCGGGGGATTTGCGATGGCTCATGCGGCAGCCCTCCCCAGAAACGCCCGTACCACGCCGTGGTACTGCGCGTTGTCGAGCAGGAAGGCGTCATGGCCGTGTGGCGCCTCAACTTCGGCGTAGGTCACGTCCTTCTTTTCTTGCAGCAGCGCCTTGACGATCTCACGCGAGCGCGCGGGCGAGAAGCGCCAGTCCGTCGTGAAGGAAATGACGAGAAAGCGTGCCGATGCCGGGGACAGCGCCTTGGCGAGGTCGCCGCCGGTGTCGCGCGCCGGGTCGAAGTAATCGAGCGCCTTGGTGACGCGCAGGTAGGTGTTGGCGTCGTAGTACTCGGAGAACTTTTCGCCCTGGTAACGCAGGTAAGACTCGATCTGGAATTCCGGGGCGAAGGAATATTTCAGGCCCTCGCGCAGGCCGCGACCAAACTTGGCTTCCATCTGGTCGTCTGAAATGTAGGTGATGTGGCCGATCATGCGCGCCACGGTCAGCCCGTCCCTGGGTTTGACGTTGTGTTCGTCGAACGCGCCGCCATGAAAGGCCGGATCGGACATGATGGCCTGGCGGGCGACTTCGTTGAAGGCGATGTTTTGTGCCGAAAGATTGGGTGCGGCGGCGATCACCAGCGCATTGGTCACGCGCGCCGGATGACGGATCGCCCAGCTGATCGCCTGCATGCCGCCCAGCGAGCCGCCCATTACCGCGGCAAGCTTGTCGATGCCGAGGTGATCGATGAGGCGCGCATGCGAATCCACCCAGTCTTCCACCGTCACCAGCGGAAAGTCGGCGCCATAGCGTTTGCCGGTGTCGGGGTTGATCGACAGCGGGCCGGTCGAGCCGAAACAGGATCCCAGGTTGTTGACGCCGATGACGAAGAATTTGTCGGTGTCCACCGGCTTGCCGGGGCCGACCATGTTGTCCCACCAGCCGGTGTTGCCGGGGTCGTTGGCGTATGTACCGGCGACATGATGCGAGGCGTTGAGCGCGTGGCAGATGAGGATGGCGTTGCTCTTGTCGGCATTGAGCGTGCCGTAGGTCTCATAAGCAAGGTCGTAGGCGCGCAGGCTGGCGCCGCTGGCCAGGGCCAGTGGTTGGGCGAAGTGCGCGGTCTGCGGCGTGGCGATCATGTGCGGCAAGTCATCCTGAAAAACAAAAAGGCCCGACAGCTTTTGCTATCGGGCCCTCTGGATTCAGATAGCCGCTTTAGCCGCATTTGTTGGAGAACCCGATTCAATCCCCGCGCCCGCAAGCTGATCGTCAAATCGGCGCAGGGGGAAAGTTACGCCAAGCGCGCGACGCTGTCAAGCCGGCCAAAAAGTGTAGAACGCCATTTGGCGCACCTTTCCGGGCATTTTTGGCCTGGAAGCCGCGCCAATGCTAGGGTTTGCCTGCGTTATGCTGGCTGGCGACGATGCCACAACCCTTCAGGATCAGCCGCACCAGTTGCCCGGTGGCGTGTTCCAGTTCCGCGCGCGACAGTTTCGATTTGCCGAGCACGGCGCATACCTGGGGCTGAAAATCCGCGTAGGTCTGCGTGGCCGCCCAGATGGTGAAGAACAGGTGGCGGGCGTCCACCGCATCCATCAGGCCCTTCGCGGCCCAGTGCTCGATCACGCGGGCTTTCTCATCAACCAAGGTTTTGAGTTCGGTGCGCAGATATTCGCCGAGGTGCGGCGCACCGTGCAGCATTTCATTGGCGAACACGCGCGAGGCATCGGGGTGGGTAGCCGTCAATCGCATCTTGGCGCGGATGTAGTTGCCCAGCGCCTCTGCCGGATGCGCGTCACTGCGGATGCCGTCGGTCTCGGTGAGCCACAGCGTGAGCGTGTTGTCGAGCACGGCCTGGTAGAGCGAAAGCTTGTTCTTGAAGTAGTAATGCAGGTTGGCCTTGGGCACGTTAGCGCTCTCGGCGATTTCGGCCATGGTGGCGCCCGCGTAGCCGGCGCGCGCGAACACCGTCTCGCCCGCGCGCAGGATGTCGGCCACGGCCGCAAGGCGGATGTGCTCCTTGCGTCGTGGTGCGAGCGCTGCCATTTCCGGTTCGATCACAACCTGCTCAGCGGGTACCGAAAATGCGGTCACCGGCATCTCCCAGTCCGGGCACGATGTACCCGTGGTCATTGAGTTTTTCATCCAGCGCGGCCGTGGTGATGGGCACGTCGGGGTGATGTTCCAGCAGATATGCGCTCGGCAATGTCGTCGGGAACCTTGAAGTAGTACTCGACCGGCTCCAGCGTTTCCGGCTCCCGGTAGAGACCGATATGGCCGACGCGTGCGGCCGGCAGCAATTCGAGCATGCCGTCGAGCATGCCGTTGCCGGCGCGCATGATGGAAACGATGCACTGCTTCTTGCCGCTGATGACCGGTGACTCGATCTCGGCCATGGGCGTGAAGATGCGGATCTTTTCGGTGGGCAGGTCGCGCGTGACTTCGTAAGCCAGCATCTGGCTGATTTCCTTTACCAGGCGACGGAATCCGCCGGTCGATGTTTCCTCGCGGCGCAGGAAGGTCAGCTTGTGCTGCACCAGCGGGTGGTCGACGACGTGCAGATTGGGGAATTTCGGGTGCATGCAGTTCTCCGGAGCGTACCGCGATTGTGCGAATTCAGAATACGGTGCCGTCGCTGTCGATGGTCACCGGCGGGATGCCGCCGGGACGCCGCTCGGCGGCGATCTTGCGGCCTGCGGCCCAGGTACCGCCCTCGAGCACGCGCGCCAGCGGAAACGCGGTGGCATCCACACCGAGTTCGGCGCGCACCGCGTCCGCGAGGCGGTCGAGGATGGCCACCGTCAATGCGCGCCACTCGACGACGGCTTCCTCATCGACATTGAGCTTTCGCGTGAGGAAAGTCGCGTCACGCGGCGTGATGACGCCCAGGTCGAGCAGCAGTCCGCCGTTGCGGTACTCCGGCAGGCCGGTCAGCTGATCGAGGCCGGTGATGCTCAGTCCCGCTTCTTCCAGTGGTTCCAGCAGCGAGTACGTCAGCCACTGGGTGAGTTTGTGAAACGGCACCAGACCGCCTTCGGCCGCCGGATGCGGCCAGCAGTCGCCCAGCCCCACGCCGTCGAGCACCACACGGCCCGGCCACATCGGCCCGAGGGCGCGCAGCAGCGTGTCGAGGATGGCGGCAGCCGGCAGTTTGCCGCCGCGCGATTGCGCCCTGAGGTAGTCGTAAAGATTGCCGAGGCGTCCGGGCGCGCCGAACACTGCCGGTGTTTGCGACGCAATCACGCCCAGGCGCGACAGCAGCGCCGCGCGACCGTCGAGTCCGACCAGCGGATTGTTGTCATCGACCTGGAAGAATTTGCCGATGGTGCCCGGCCGCACGCGCTGCAGCGCACCGGCGTCGGTACGCAACGGATGCGTGGCGCGATCGGACAGTACCCCCGAGGCGAACATGGCGAGGCTCGCCACGCCGAGCCCTTCCGAGCGCGCCAGCACCTGGCCGCTGAGTCGGTCGTGGTAACGCCAGGCCGCGCCAGCACCGGCGTCGAGCAACACGCTGGGGATGACGAGGTCGATGCGCGCCCGCGCGCGCTCGTCGCGGTCGGCCTGCTTTTCGGCGGCGCTGCCATCGAGGCGCACTTCGACGCCCTGCGCGCGGAACACTTCGTTCCAGCGATCGATGCCGCCCGCTTCAAAGTGCCGCCAGCGGCTGTGATACGGCACCTTCAGGTCGGGGTAGCGTTCGCGGATGACGGCGGCGACGTATTTCGCGGCGAGGGGAAGCTGCTCGGCATGCCAGGAAAAATGCGTTGAGTGGCCACCGAAGGCGGACGCGAATATTTCCTCGCAGTGTCGCCGCACCGCCTTGGCATTGAGCAGCGCACCGGCCGGATGTTCCGGCGGCACCGGCGTGTGCCAGCCGCTGGTTTCGATGACGGCGCTCATTCCTCGAGCGCGCGCCCCTTGGGCTGCGTCAGTTCTTCGGCGTCCGGCATGTAGTTCGAGAAATAACCCGCCGCCTTCTTGGCGTCCATTTCCACCTTGGCGTCGGCCGGGATCAGTTCATCGGGAATCGGTACGCGCTCGATCACTTCGATGCCCTGTTCCACCAGCGCGCCGTGTTTCATGTCGCTCATCGACGCCCAGCGGTCGATTCGGGTGATGCCCAGCCAGTGGAACACGTCCGGCATCAGTTGCTGGAAGCGCATGTCCTGCACGCCCGCGACACATTCGGTGCGCTCGAAGTAGGTCTCGGCACGATCGCCGCCGGCCTGGCGCTTTCTTGCGTTGTAGACCAGGAACTTGGTCACCTCGCCCAGCGCGCGACCCTCCTTGCGGTTGTAGATCACCACGCCGACGCCGCCTTGCTGCGCCATCTCGATGCAGACCTCGATGCCGTGGGCCAGATAAGGCCGGCAGGTGCAGATATCCGAGCCGAATACATCCGAGCCGTTGCATTCGTCGTGCAGGCGGCAGGCAATTTTCGTTTCGGGCTTGCCGAGCTTGCTGACGTCGCCAAAGAAATACAGGGTCATGCCGCCGATCGGCGGCAAAAACACTTTGAGGTCGGAGCGCGTGACCAGTTCCGGAAACATGCCCGCGGTCTGCTCGAACAGGGCGCGACGCAGCGCGCTTTCCTTGACGTTGAAACGATGCGCCAAACCCGGCAGGTACCACACCGGATCGATTGCCGCCTTGGTCACCTTTACGTCGCCGCTGTCGGTGAGGATGTCGCCGTCCGGCTTCAGGCGCCCGGCAACGATGGCGGCCTTGAGCTCCGGCATGTTGATGTGCGCTTTGGTGATGGCGATGGTCGGGCGGATGTCGGCGCCGGCCGCGATCTCGTTGGCGAAAGCGCTGGCGACCATGTGTCCCCACGGATCCATCGACACGATCTTGTCGGGATCGGCCCACTGCGGATGCGGGCCGATTGACTCGGCCGGCGCGGTGTTGGTGAGGTCGGGGCGATGATCGCGATCCAGCGCGCCCGAGGCCACTGCGAGCGCGCGATACACGGCATACGCACCGCCGTGGGTACCGATGGCGTTGCGCTGCGCGGGATCGGTGAGACTGGCGATGACCGGCCCGCGCTCGATCGCCGTCGGCGCGCCCCAGCGAATGTCGAAAAAAGCCCCGGCGCGACGCGATCGCGGCGCCTTGGGATGCGACGTGAGAACAATGTGGTCGGACAAAGGGATTCTCCTCAACAGCTAATGCTGACCAGTTGGTCAAGATTGTAGCGTGAATTTTTGGCAGCGGTGTTCGTTGGGTGAGGTGTGCGCGTGGCGCTAAGTGCGCAGCAGCCGTCAACGCGCGCGACCTCGTTGCGCATCGGCTACGCGGAATTCAAGACTTGATCTGACTCAGAAGTAAACACTGGCTCGCTGTGAAAACGTGCAGCCGGTTATAGGCTGCAAAGCTTGTGTTGCGTCTTTTTGCGCAAGGAAACGGCGTGATCCGTGAGGTCATCGCGCTATGTCGCGGTGCAGCATGAAAGTAGTCTTGACGCCCCCTTTCCGAAACGTTTAGCCTAGGCGCTCGTTTGATTTCAGGTCGATTGGATGCGAGCCAGATACTGGCATCGATGCCTGCTCCTGAATGGCCACGGCGATAATAAATCGTGGCGGGGGCATCCAGCGAGATCCTGTGTTGTGACGGGCCGAAATTCAGACTGCGGCCGGCGAACGGGAACTGGATGCTGTGCAGTGAACGCGTGATTCGGGGAGCACGTGATGTCGTCAACAAGGTCAGCGGCCGGGCAGCGAACATCTGGGCAAATCAGGCCGGGTGCGTCAGCCGAGGCGCGTATTGCCACGCTTATTTATCGCAGCCGCGCAGTCACGCCGTTTGCCGAAAGCGAGCTGCATCGGATGCTGGACGCTGCCCGCGATCGCAATCGGGCTGCCGCGGTTACCGGTTTGTTGATATTCGACGACGGCAGGTTTTTTCAGTGGCTGGAAGGGCCCGCGGATTCCGTGTCGCGAATCTGGCAATCGATACGCGCCGACGAGCGCCACACCGATCTGGAGATCCTTGCCGACGAGCCCACTGCGCATCGCATCTTCGGCGACTGGGACATGAAGCTCGGCCTGCGTCACCCGCCCTCCGATGGCAAGGCGCGCGATACCGTCGAAGCACCGGAAGGGCTGATAGACAGCCTCAACCGGCACCCGGGCAATGCGAGCTTCGTTCTGGCCAGCCTGGCGCCAGTGGCCGTCAAGGAGTTCGGCGCCTATCCCGCACCGCAAGCCCCGAGCTCGGATACATCGCGCGATGACTTCGTCCCGTTCATCCTGCAGAACATCATCAGCGCCGATGTGATCCCGGCGCTGGTGCGACGCCACCCGCGGATGACGCCGGATGTTGCCGCGGGCGCCATCAGCTCCAACGTCGCCGAACTGGCACGGCGCCTGGTCGGCAGCGACCCGGAAGCGGCGTTTGAATTGATCGATCGCCTGCAAGCCGGTTCGGGATCCATCGCGCAGCTTTGCGCAAGTTCGTTTGAACCCGCCGCGCGCGCCCTGGGTGACATGTGGAGCGAAGATGATTGCAGCGAAGTCGATGTCTCGCTGGGCATGAACCAGATGCAGATGGCGGTGCGCCGTGGCCCGCTGGCATTGGTGCCGGTCGCCTTTCACGGCTCGCCCATGCCTGCGGTCCTGGTTGCCACACAGCCGGGCGAAGTGCACTCGCTCAGCGCGACCATTGACGCCGAGGTGCTATGGCACGACGGTTGGGACACGCACTGCGAGCATCCCGAATCCGATGAGGAATTGGATGACATGGTGGCCGGTAGCTGGTTTGATGCCCTCGACCTTTCGCTCAGTACCGCGTTCCGCCACGAAGACTGGCTGCCGCGAATGGCAAAAACCATCGCCCGGGCCCGCAAGGCCTCGCGCAATCCGTCGCTGGCAGTCGTGGTCGGCGGGCGGGTGTTTTACGAGCAGCGTGATGCGGGCAAACGCGTCGGCGCCGATGCCGGCGTGTCAAATGCGCAGCAGCTGGGTCAACTCATCCTCGAGGCGCTGCGCAGGAAGAGCTGAACACCTTGTGCCGCGTTAACCGGCGCGGCGCCGGTAGCCCAGCTTCAGCAATTCCATTGCCGCCGGTGAGGCAAAGAAGAACGGCAGCATCAGCAGCCAGTCGCTGGCACCCAGCGGCACCGTGTCGAACAGCGGCTGCAGGAACGGCACGTAAACCACCAGCATCACCAGCGCGAACGAGACCAGCACCGCCCACACCATCCAGCGGTTGGCGAGAGCGCCGCCGCTGAATACGCTGCGCGATTCGGAGCGTGCGGTGAACGCGCGGATCAGCTCCGAGGTGCAAAGGGTGACGAAGGCAATGGTTTGTGCGGCCGCCAGCTGGCCGGGATAACGCTGCAGCGCCAGGTAGAACACGCCGAGCACGGCCAGGGCATCGACCAAACCGACGATGCCGATGCCGATCGCCATACGCCGATCGATGACTGGCTCGGTCGGCGAGCGCGGCGCTTGTTTCATGACCTCCGGATCGCCCTCTTCGAGCCCCAGGGCCAGCGCCGGCGCGCCGTCACTGACCAGATTCAGCCATAGCAACTGCACCGGCCGCAGCGGCGCCGGCATACCCAGCAGCATGGCGAAAAAAATGATCAGGATCTCGCCGACATTGCACGCCAGCAGGAAGTAGACGAACTTGCGGATGTTGGAATAGATGATGCGGCCCTGTTCGACGGCGGCAATGATGCTGGCGAAGTTGTCATCGGTGAGCACCATGTCGGCGGTCTGCTTGGCCACGTCCGAGCCGGTGATGCCCATGGCAATGCCGATGTCGGCGCGCTTCAGCGCCGGCGCGTCATTGACCCCGTCGCCGGTCATCGCGACCACGTGGCCTCGCGCCCTGAGGGCGTCGACAATACGCGTCTTGTGCTGTGGCGATACCCGGCAGCAGATATCCACCTGCTCAACGCGGGCCGCCAGTTCCGCATCGCTGAGCCGCTCGATTTCGGGCCCGGTCAGCACGACGCCACCGGCCGTGAGCAGGCCGATGTCGCGGCCGATCGCTTCCGCGGTCTCCTGATGATCGCCCGTCACCATGACAGTTTTGAGCCCGGCCAGATGCGCCACGCGCAGCGCAGCGATGGCTTCGGGTCGCGGCGGATCGATCATGCCCAACAGGCCAAGAAATACCAGCTCGGACTCCACAGTTTCCGGCGCGATGTCATCAGGCAGCGCTGGCAGCGGCCGGCAGGCGACGGCCAGTACGCGCAAGGCGCGGCCGGCCAGGTCGTGGTTGTGCGCCATGACCTTGGCGCGCCGCTCCGGGGACAGTTCGATCAGCTTGCCAGCGACCAGCGAATGGCGGCACAGGTCCAGCACCACGTCGGGCGCGCCCTTGACGAAAGCGATGAAGGGCGGCGCGCCCAGTGCCGACATCCAATCTGTGAGTACCAGCGCGTTCGCGCGATGTATGGTCGACATGCGCTTGCGGTCGGAGTCGAACGGGATTTCCTGCACCCGCGGCAACTCTTTCGCCATGGCTTCGCGCGACCACCCGGCTTTTGCCGCAGCCACCACCAGGGCGCCCTCGGTGGGGTCGCCGATGATCTGCCACGTTTGGCTGCCACTGTCATCGAGGCGCGAATCGAGTTGCGCATCGTTGCAAACCAGCGCGCCCTGCAGCAGCGCGCGCACTTGCGCATCGTCACCCGGCTGCAGCGGGATGTTGTCGCGCAGCACCTGCCCCGTCGGACTGTAGCCCTCGCCCGTGATGCGGTAGCTGCTGCCACCGGCCCACGCCGCCACCACCGTCATCTGGTTCTGGGTCAACGTGCCGGTCTTGTCCGAGCACACCACGGTCGCGCAACCCAGCGTTTCCACTGCCGGCAATTTGCGAATGAGTGCGTGGTGCCGGATCATGCGTTGCATACCGAGCGCGAGGCAGATGGTCACGATCGCCGGCAGGCCTTCGGGAACCGCCGCGATGGCCAGACTCACGGCCATCATGAACAGGCCGATGATTTGTTTTTGGTCCTGGCGCAGGTAATTGACAATGCCCAGATCGACTGCCTGCAGCAGGTGCGTATCCCGCACCAGCCCAAGAATGAAAACCAGCGCGCAGATCACGAGGCAGGCAGAGCCAAGCACCCTGCCGAGTTGCGCCAGCTTTTTCTGCAGCGGTGTGTCCTCGGCCTCGAATGACTGCAGCATTTCGGCGATCAGGCCGAGCTGTGTGTTCATGCCGGTACCGGTAACGATTCCCTGGCCGCGGCCGTAGGTGATCAGCGTCCCCATGAAAGCAGTGTTGCGCCGGTCGCCCAGCGGAATTTCCTTGTCCAGCACCACCCCGGCGTGCTTTTCGACGGGGACCGATTCACCGGTGAGCGAGGCCTCCTCGATGCGCAGGTTGACCGTTTCGACCAGACGCAAGTCAGCCGGAACATAGTTGCCGGCCTCCAGCAGCACGATGTCGCCGCCGACTATCGCCGCGCCGGGTATGGCAACTTGCCGGCCGTCGCGGATCACTTGGGCGCTGGGCGCGGACATGCGCTTCAATGCGGCCAGCGCCTGCTCGGCTTTCGATTCCTGGATCACGCCGACCACCGCGTTGAGCGCGACGATGATCATGATGGCGATCGAATCGATGACCTCGCCCAGCGCGAGCGAAATCAGCGCCGCGCACATCAGGAGAATCACCAGAAAGCTGTTGAGCTGGCCCCACAGCAAGGCGGCAAAACCGGGGCGCGGTCGTTCGTGAAGCTGGTTGGGGCCCTGCTGCGCCAGTCGAGCGGCGGCCTCGGCGCTGTCGAGGCCGAATTCGAGATGGGTTTTCAGGCCATCGACAAGTTCATCGATGGCTTTGGCATGCGCGTCCCGTTGTTGCAAAGGAACCTCCGCGGCGGGTCGGAACGGGCCACAGCCGACATGCAGCGACCAAAGCGCCGCCCGCCTGATGGCCCAGTATGAGCGTGGTCACGCAGACCGTATTTGAGATTTGTCATGCGGCGGTGAACCATGCTGTCCAGTGCCGGCGCCGGAGCGAACGGCGCTCAACAGAAATGGGCGCGCCCAGAAACCGTCGCGAGCGGCCATCATTCGTGCCACGTCAGCAGGAGTTTGCGAAGCACGGCTTCGCGCCTGCGAGTGCCAGAGCGACATCCCCAAATGCAAAAACTCCAGCATTGGCGCGCCTTCACAGCCATTTTCGTCCTGCGAGGCGCGCCAATGCTGGAGTTTGGTGAAGTTGGCCCTAGGCCTTGTGATAAATCTCCGCGCCCTTCTTGACGAATTCCACGGCCTTCACTTCCATGCCTTTTTGCAAGGCATCCTGCTCGCTGACCCCCTGGGCTGACGCGAAGTCGCGCACGTCCTGGGAGATCTTCATCGAACAGAAATGCGGCCCGCACATGGAGCAGAAATGCGCCAGCTTGGCGCCTTCCTGGGGCAGCGTTTCGTCGTGGAATTCCTTGGCCTTTTCCGGGTCGAGGCCGAGGTTGAATTGATCGTCCCAGCGAAATTCGAAGCGCGCCTTGGATAGGGCGTTATCGCGGATCTGCGCGCCGGGATGGCCCTTGGCCAGGTCAGCCGCATGCGCCGCGATCTTGTAGGCCATGATGCCGTCCTTGACGTCGTTCTTGTCCGGCAATCCCAGGTGTTCCTTGGGCGTCACATAGCAAAGCATCGCCGTGCCATACCAGCCGATCATGGCCGCGCCGATGGCCGAGGTGATGTGGTCGTAGCCCGGCGCGATGTCGGTGGTCAACGGCCCGAGCGTGTAAAACGGCGCTTCGTGGCAGTACTTCAGCTGCAGGTCCATGTTCTCCTTGATGAGGTGCATGGGCACATGGCCGGGGCCCTCGATCATGGTCTGCACGTCGTGCTTCCACGCCACCTGGGTGAGTTCGCCCAGCGTTTTCAGTTCAGCCAGTTGCGCCTCGTCGTTGGCGTCATAGCCCGAGCCCGGCCGCAAGCCGTCACCGAGCGAAAACGCCACGTCGTACGACTTCATGATTTCGCAAATGTCCTCGAAGTGGGTGTAGAGGAACGATTCCTTGTGATGCGCGAGGCACCACTTGGCCATGATCGAGCCACCACGCGAGACGATGCCGGTCATGCGTTTCGCCGTCATGGGGATGTAGCGCAGCAGTACACCCGCATGGATGGTGAAGTAGTCCACACCCTGCTCGGCCTGCTCGATGAGCGTGTCCTTGAAAATTTCCCAGGTGAGTTCTTCTGCCTTGCCGTCAACTTTTTCCAGCGCCTGGTAAATCGGCACCGTGCCGATCGGCACCGGCGAGTTGCGGATGATCCACTCGCGGGTCTCGTGGATGTTCTTGCCGGTCGACAGATCCATCACCGTGTCACCGCCCCAACGCGTCGACCAGGTCATCTTTTCCACTTCTTCGTGAATCGAGGAGGACAGCGCCGAGTTGCCGATGTTGGCGTTGATCTTCACCAGGAAATTGCGGCCGATGATCATCGGCTCGGATTCAGGGTGGTTGATGTTGGAAGGAATGATGGCGCGGCCGCGGGCCACTTCGTCACGCACAAATTCCGGCGTAATCACTTTCGGAATCGCCGCGCCGAACGACTGGCCGGGATGCTGGCGGGTAATGAGTTCGGAAAGCCCGTCGCGGCGCTGGTTCTCGCGAATGGCGATGAACTCCATCTCCGGGGTGATGAGGCCTTTCCTTGCATAGTGCATCTGCGAAACATTCATGCCCGACCTGGCGCGGCGTGGATGGCGCTTGAGATTGAAGCGCATCTCGGCCAGCTTCGGATCATGCAGGCGGGCGAGACCGTACTGCGAGGAGATGGTGGCGAGTTGCTCGGTGTCGTTGCGCTCGACGATCCATTTTTCGCGCAGCGGGGCTAGTCCCGAGCGGATGTCAATCTTCACGTTCGGGTCGGTATACGGGCCGGAGGTGTCGTAGACAAAGATCGGCGGATTCTTCTCGCCGCCCATGCCGGTCGGCGTGTCGGACTGGGAAATCTCGCGCATCGGCACGCGGATATCCGGGCGCGATCCCTCAACGTAAATCTTGCGCGAATTGGGCAGTGGCTGGACGGCCGCCTCGTCAACGTGGGCGGTGGATTCCAGGAATTTCGGGTTAGCGTTCATGCTGCGCTCCAAAAAGATGCGGAAGCGCGAAGGGACAGGGCAGTTGGTGTAGTGCGGACTGTCGGCTTCGCTTTCCTACGCCGGTATCAGCCGGTTCAGGTTCGAGGGTGTCTCTCATCCGCGCGGCCAGATCAGCCACACGGAACCCCTAGCGAAGGCCATACCTTACTGCATGGCACGGGTTCGGGCAAACCGCAGCGGTCAATCAATTACTGGTTGACCGTATAATTATACGTGTGTATAGTTTCTTTCAGCCCTCAGGGAAATGCCATGCCACGCCCTTCACGAAATGTCGATCAACTGCTTGTCGAGGCCGGCCGCACACTGCTGCCGCAAACCGGCGTGCGCGGCCTCAGCATCCGTGCCGTCAGTGAGCGCGCCGGGGTAAACCTTGGCATGTTTCACTATCACTTCAAAACCAAGGATGTGTTTGTTCGCAACATTCTGGAGGCGACGTACAACGAAATGTTTTCCAGCCTGCAGATGACCTCAGGCAAGGGCGCTACCGCGCTCGAAAACCTGCGCGCCAGCATCAACCTGCTGGCCCGATTCGGACGCGACAATCGCCAGTTGATCGTGCGCCTGCTCGGCGACGCCCTGGCGGCCGAAGTCGTGGCGATGGAATTCCTGCGCGCCAACATGCCGCGGCATATCGAAGTGATCATTCGCCTCATCACCCAGGCGCAAAAGGACGGCGATTTGCGCCAGATACCGTTGGCGCAGGCGATCGCATTCCTGCTGGGAAGTGTTGCCGCGCCGCTACTGATCGGCACCGCTGCCATGAACAGCGGCCTGGCGCCTGCCGCCATCGCGACGCAAATTGAAGACAACGTGTTTACCAACGAGGCCATCGCCGAACGTATCGACATGGCGCTCGCGGGCATGGCCCCGCCGAGCGAGACTGGAGGTCGCAAGTGATCAAAATCAAGCGTGTCATGCTTCTGCCGGCTGCCGCCATCGCCGTGGCCGCGGCGGGATGCCAGCAGGCCGCGGAAAACATGTACCCCGGCTATGTTGAGGGTGAATACGTGCGCATCGCGTCGCCCTATGCCGGCAGCCTGGCGGTACTCAATGTCAAGCGGGGCGATCGCATCGACGGCGGCGCACCCCTTTTCGCGCTGGAACAGGACAATGAAAAAGCCGGTCGGGAGGAGGCAATCGCGCGCGTGGCGCGCGCGCAATCGCAGCTCGCCAACCTCAACAGCGGCAAGCGTCCTGAAGAGATCGCCGCCATCCGCGCGCAGCTTGGCCAGGCGGAGGCCGCCCTTCGGCTGTCGACAGCTGAACTGAAACGCACTGAAGACCTCGTCACGGCCCGCTTCCTTTCACCGGCCAAGCTCGACGAGGCGCGCGGAGCCGTCGAGCGCGACCGCGCGCGGGTGGCCGAGCTAAACGCGCAGGTAAAGGTCGCCAATCTTTCCGCGCGGCCTGGCGAAATTGCCGCCGCGGCCGCTGACTTGAAAGCCGCGCGTGATCAACTGGCGCAAGCCGAATGGCGCCTTGCCCAGAAAACCCAACGCGCGCCGCGCGCGGCCCTGGTTACGGACACCATGTACAACGCGGGTGAATGGGTCCAGGCCGGGATGCCCGTGGTATCACTGCTGCCGCCGGAAAACATCAAGTTGCGGTTTTTCGTTCCGGAAAAGCAGGTCAGCGCCATGACGATCGGCCAGGAAGTAAACATATCCTGCGATGGTTGCAAGCCGATCAAGGCCGGCGTCAGTTTCATTTCGCCCCAGGCGGAATACACCTCGCCGCTGATCTATAGCAAGGAGAACCGCGCCACCCTGGTGTTCCTGATCGAGGCGCGCGCCAGGCCGGAGGAAGCCGTCAAGCTCCACCCGGGCCAGCCGGTGGAAGTCCGCCTGTGAGCCAGGCGGTCATCGATGTCCATGGCCTGACCAAGTCCTTTGGTGGCCGCAAGGTGGTGGACGACTTTGGCATCCGTGTGCAGCGCGGACAGATCTACGGCTTTCTGGGTCCGAACGGAAGCGGCAAGACCACCACCATCCGCATGCTTTGCGGATTGCTCACGCCGGATAGCGGCGAGGGCCATTGCCTCGGCTTCGACATTCGCAAAGACGCCCTGGACATCAAGCGTCAGGTCGGTTACATGACGCAGAAATTCTCGCTGTATGAAGATTTGTCGATCGCCGAAAACCTCGATTTCATCGCCCGTGTATACACCGTGGACAACCGCAAGCAGGTGGTCAGCGATGCGCTCGAACGCCTGGGCCTGACGGCGCGCCGCACACAATTGGCCGGGGCGCTTTCCGGCGGCTGGAAACAGCGGCTCGCACTGGCAGCCTGCCTGCTGCACAAGCCGCAGCTGTTGCTGCTGGATGAGCCGACCGCCGGCGTGGACCCGAAGGCGCGGCGCGAGTTCTGGGACCAGATACATGACCTTGCCGCCGAAGGACTCACCGTGCTGGTGTCCACGCACTACATGGACGAGGCAGAACGCTGTCACGCGCTGGCCTACATCGCCTACGGAAAACTGCTGGCCAACGGCACGGCGGCGGAACTGGTGGCGCACTCGGGCATGGCTACCTGGTCGGCCACCGGCGCGAGCCTGCATGCGCTGGCGCGGGAACTGCGCCCCCTGCCGGGCGTGGAAATGGTGGTGCCCTTCGGCACGACCCTGCATGTCAGCGGCCGGGATGCCGCTCAGCTTGAGGCATCCATTTTGCCTTTCATGCAACGCGAATCGCACCAATGGAACCGCATCGAGCCGGGCCTCGAAGACGTGTTTATCGGCCTGATGGGATCGGCCAAGGATAATTTCCAATGAACCGGATATTTTCCTGGTCGCGCTTCGTCGCCGTTCTCCTCAAGGAGTTCGTGCAGATGAAGCGCGACCGCCTGACCTTCGGCATGATTGTCGGTGTGCCGATCATCCAGTTGGTCCTGTTCGGCTTCGCCATCAATACCGATCCCAAGGGGCTGCCGGCTGCCGCGGTCATCAACGACGAGAGTCCGTTTTCGCGATCGCTGGTTCGCGCGCTGGAGAATTCGCAGTATTTCCGTTTCGACCATCGAGCCCTGAGCGAGGCCGAGGCCGATCGCCTGCTCAAGCTTGGCGACGTGCAGTTCGTGCTGGTCATCCCGCCGGATTTTTCGCGCAAGCTGCAGCGCGGTGAACGGCCGCAGTTGTTGCTGGCCGCGGATGCCACCGATCCGTCGGCCACCGGCAATGCGCTTGCCGCGCTCACGCAAGTGGTCAGGCAGACCCTGGATCGCGAACTGACCGGCCCCTTGGCGGTGCTGCGTTCGACCGACCTGCCGGTCGATTTGCGGGTGCAGCGCCGCTTCAATCCCGAAGGTGTCACGCGCTACAACATCGTTCCCGGGCTCATGGGGGTGATTCTCACCATGACCATGATCATGATGACCGCGCTGGCCATGACCCGCGAGCGCGAACGCGGCACCATGGAAAACCTGCTGGCGACGCCGGTGCGCCCGGTCGAAGTCATGGTCGGCAAGATCGCGCCCTTCATCATTGTCGGTTACCTGCAGGTGACGTTGATCCTCGTCGCGGCCAAGCTGATTTTCGGTGTACCCATCGTTGGCAGCCTGTTTCTACTCTCGCTGGCGCTGATCGTGTTCATCGCCGCCAACCTGTCCGTGGGGTTCACCTTTTCAACGATTGCCCGCAATCAGCTGCAGGCTATGCAGATGACGTTCTTCTTCTTTCTGCCATCGATGCTGCTGTCGGGCTTCATGTTTCCGTTTCGCGGCATGCCAGAATGGGCGCAGAACCTGGGTGAAATCCTGCCCCTTACGCACTTTCTGCGCATCGTTCGCGGCGTGCTGCTCAAGGGCAACGGCTTCGCGGAAATCCTGCCCGAGTTATGGCCGATCGGGTTGTTCATGCTGGTGGCCGGCGTGGTCGCGCTCAAGCGCTATCGCCAGACACTTGATTGACCCGGTGTTGACCAGCGCCCCTTGACGCGGCCAGTCACCACGAGTATCTTAATGACCGCTTAGTCAGTTAGAGTTCCGCCATGCCTGCCGCCGCCAAAATCATCGAACCACGCTGGGAACGTCGCAAGGACGCACGCCCGGGCGAACTGGCCGCTGCGGCGCTGGAACTGTTCGTGGAGCGCGGTTTTGCCGCCACCCGGCTCGATGATGTCGCCAAGCGTGCCGGGGTCTCAAAGGGCACGCTGTATCTCTATTTCGACAGCAAGGAAGATCTTTTCAAGGCGGTGATTCGCGAGGGCTACGTCGCGCCAATCGCCGAAGCCGAGCACCTGCTGCTCGACTGGGACGGCACCTCCGCAGACCTGATCCGCGAGATCCTGTTGCGCTGGTGGCTGCAGGTCGGCGCCACAACGCAGGCCGGCATGACCAAGCTGATCATCGCCGAGGCGGGAAATTTTCCGGAGCTCGCCAAGTTTTATCACGACGAAGTCATTCAGCGCGTCCACGCCTTATTCGAGCGGGCCATCCAGCGCGGGGTGGAACGGGGTGAATTCCGGCCGGTCAATCTGCAATACGCAGGCCGGCTCGCCTGCTCGCCGATGGTCATGCTGATGCTGTGGAAACACTCGTTCGCGCTATGCGTCGATCGGCCAATCGATCCGGAAGACTATGTGCGCACCTACGCCGACATGCTGCTTCACGGACTGGCCCGGACCAACGAGCAGCCCTGACCGGCACGGCGCCTATCGCCCATACCGCCGTTTGCTAAAATGCATTTCCTATAGAAAGTGGCACGCAAAATGGACATCGAAAAAGCCCGCTTCAACATGGTCGAACAGCAGATTCGCCCGTGGGAGGTTCTCGACAGCACGGTTCTTGACCTGCTGTTTGTCGTCAAGCGCGAGGATTTTGTGCCGGACGCGTACCGCGCCATCGCTTTCACCGACATGGAGATTCCGATCGGCCACCAGCAGTTCATGCTGCCGCCCCGGGTGGAGGCGCGCATGCTGCAGGAATTGGCGCCGATGCCGGCGGAGCATGTGCTTGAAATCGGCACCGGCAGCGGCTACTTCACGGCCCTGCTCGCCAAGCGTGCCGCGCAGGTGACTTCCATTGAATACCACGAAGAGCTGTCGCGCACGGCCGCCGCGCGCCTGCAGGCCGCTGGCGTGCGCAATGTCCAGTTCAAAGTGGGCGATGCCGCCCATTCTCCCGCGGCCTTCATCGGCGACCAGAAGTTTGACGCCATCGTCCTGACCGGGTCCACGCCAGTGGTGCCGCCGGCCTACCTGGACGCACTCAAGCCGGCGGGACGCCTGCTCGCCATTGTCGGCGACGCGCCGGCCATGACCGCCACGCTCTACCGTCGGGGAGCGGATGGTGCGTTTGCCGCGACCGAACTGTTCGAAACCGTGGTGGCGCCCCTGATCCATGCCGAGCATCCATCCCGCTTCGAATTCTGAATTGATGGAGCCGCCACAGCTGCGCCAAATGACAGTCCAGCAGTTGCAAGAAGCGCTGGCCGCTGACGCCGGCTCGCTTCGCCTGCTGGATGTACGCGAACCATGGGAGTGGCAGGTGGCACGCATTGAAGGCAGCGAGCTGGTGCCGATGCGCGAGATTCCGGCACGCGCAAGTGAGCTCGACCGGACGCATCCTACGGTCGTAATTTGCCATCACGGCATGCGAAGTCTGCAAGTCGTCGCATTTTTACAGCGACAGGGCTTTGCCAACCTGCATAATCTGCAAGGTGGCATCGATGCGTGGTCGCGGCAGGTCGACCCCGCCGTGCCGGTGTATTGAAATCCGGGTTGCCGCGGCAACTCGTCCAATCAATTTTCCGCAAATCCGTTGCGGCCGTGCGGCCGCAGTTACGAAAGTCAAAACAATGAATCTCAAGCCCGCCGCCGCCGCAGTCGCCATGCTGTTCGCAAGCTCATCCCTGCTGGCAGCCGACCTGATCGATGTCTACCGCGACGCGCTCTCCCAGGATCCCGTATACGCCTCGGCGCGCTACAACTACGAATCCGGCAAGGAAGTCATGCCGCAAGCCAAGGCAGGTGTGCTGCCCTCGCTTTCCCTCGACGCCGGCTACAACCGCAATCATCGCCAGATCGACGGCGTTCCGACCGCGGATTACAACTCCAACAGCTACACCCTGCGCCTGTCGCAGCCCCTGTTCCGCATGCAAAACTGGATCGTGATGGATCAGGCCGGCCTGCAGGTGCGGCAGAGCGAAGCCGTGTTTGCCGATGCCAGCCAGAACCTGATCGTGCGTACCGCGCAGGCCTATTTCGACGTGTTGCTGGCGCAGGACAATGTGTCGCTATCCGGCGCACAGAAAACCGCCATCAGCGAGCAACTGGCCCAGGCCAAGCGCAACTTTGAAGTCGGCACCGCCACCATTACCGACACCTATGAAGCACAAGCGAAGTACGACCTGGCTGTCGCCAAGGAAATTTCCGACCTCAACGACCTCGAAATCAAGAAGCGCGCGTTGCAGCAGTTGATCGGCAAGATGCCCGCCAGCCTCGCACCGCTTCGCGACAAACCCGTGCTCGCGCTTCCGCAACCGGCTGAAATGGACCAGTGGGTCAAGGCTGCCGAGGAAGCCAGCCCGACCATCGCCCAATTGCGCCTTGCCTACGAAATCGCCCAGAAGGAAGTTGACCGCACCAAGGCCGGCCACCTGCCGACTCTTGATTTGAGCGGAAGCTACGGCAACTCGACCTCACCGACCACTACCGCGACCGGCGGCGTGGGCCCGAATATCGATGTCAAGACGGGCGTCATCGGCGTGACGCTCAGCATCCCGCTGTTCTCCGGCGGCGGCACCCAGTCGAGGGTCCGCCAGTCGCTCTCCAACCGCGAGCGCGCGGCGCAGGATCTTGAAAACACCTCGCGCACCGTTGCGCAAACGGTCCGCCAGAACTACCTGGGCGTAACCAATGGAGTGCTGCAGGTGAAAGCCCTGGAGGCTGCGCTGGTGTCAAACAAATCGTCCCTCGACGCCACCGTGCTCGGCAAGGAAGTCGGCGTTCGCACCAACGTTGATGTGCTCAACGCCCAGCAGCAACTGTTTCAGGCGCAACGCGATTTGCAGCAGGCGCGCTACAACACCATTCTTTCGCAGTTGCGCCTGAAGTCGGCCGCCGGCAGGCTCAAAGAGGGCGATCTGGCGGAAGTCAATCTGCTGCTGGCCAAATAGGCGTCGCCGCCGGCAACCGATCTAGCGGCGTCGCCGCATTTCGTCGGCAACCAGATTGAACAGGCGCAGCGATGCGCCGGCGTGTGCGTGCGCGAAGTTTCGCGCCGCCTCCGCCATGGCCTCGCGCTGCGCATCGTCGCTGAGCAGGGATGCGGCCACCTGCATGATCTGTTCCGCGGAGTTTGCCTGGCGCATTGCCCCCGCGTCGACGGCGAGGCTGGCCGCCTCGCTGAAATTGAAAACCGACGGACCCATCAGCACCGGTTTGCCTTGTGCGCACGCCTCGATGAGGTTCTGACCGCCCAAGGGCAGCAGACTGCCGCCAATGAACGCCACATCGCACATCGCGATGTAGGCAGCCATTTCCCCCATGGAATCGCCCAACCAGACCTCGGTATCGGCCTGCGGGCGATCACCCTGGCTGCGTCGCGCCAGCCGTAACCCGGCATCGCTGACCAGGTGCGCCACCGCATCGAAGCGTTGCGGATGGCGCGGGACCAGCACCAGCAACACGCCGCTACGCCGTTCAGGGGGGAACTGGCCAAGATATGCCCGCAGTAGCAAGGCCTCCTCGCCATCGCGGGTGCTGGCTGCGAGCAGGACACGGCGTTGCCCGCCGAGCGCGGCGCGCCATTCGCAACCCTGCGCGACCAGTGCCGCGTCCACGTCAGCGTCGAATTTCACGTTGCCGGTCACGTGAACCTGTCGGGCGCCCAGTTGCTCCAGCCGCTTCGCGTCGGCTGCCGTCTGTGCGGCCACGCCATGCATGCCTTGCAGCGCCTCACGAATGAGCGCGCGCACCGGCCAAAGACGTGCGTAGCCTTCGAGTGAACGCTGGCTGAGGCGGGCGTTGACCAGCCAGGCCGGCACGTCGTGTGCCACGCAAGCCGCGAACAGGTTGGGCCAGATCTCGGTTTCCATTACCAGCAATAGCACCGGGCGGATGTTGTTGATCAGCCGGACATGCAACCAGGCGAAATCGTAGGGCAAATATCCGTAGGTGACGCGTGCAGTCGTGCCGTACAGCTCGGCGGCGGTGGCGCGGCCGGTTGGTGTCATGCAAGAGAGAAATATCGGGTGCTGGGGGAACGCGGCAAGCAACTGCGTGACCAGTGGTTTGGTTGCACGCATTTCGCCGACCGAAACGGCGTGCAGCCAGATTGCACCCGTGATGGGCGCGCCCGAATGGTGACCGAAGCGTTCCGCCCAATGCTGCCAGTAACCGCGTTGCCGCCGTCCGCGCCAAATCAGCCGCAGCATCACCAATGGCGTCGCCAGCAGCAGCAGCACAGAGTAGATGGCGCGGAGCACGATTACCGGGCCTGCCGGTCGAGGTACGGCAGCAACGCTTCCCATACCGTATCCACTGCCGGAATGCACGGGCTCTCTTCAGACCCGCCGCCGAGGTTCACCGCACGCGCACCACCGTGCAGACCGGTCAGGCGCGGCTCGGTAGTGAGGTACAGGCCGATTGTCGGCCTGCCCAGCGCCACCGCGAGGTGTGCCAGTCCGGTGTCGACCCCGACCACGGCGCCGGCGCCCGCCAACAGGTTTGTGGCGTCGCGCAGGGACATGGCCGGCGGAATCACCGCGCCGGGAATAGCTGCTGCAAGGCGTTCGCTGGTTTGGCGCTCCAACGCATTACCCCAGGGCAGGATCAGCCGCCAGCCATGCGCGCCCGCGCGACGGCCCAGTTCCAGCCAGGCGGCGTCAGGCCACATCTTGTTACGGCGACTGGTGGCATGCAGAAAAACCAGATAAGGTGCGCCGCCATGCGGTTCTGTTGCGTGGATTGATTGCAGGCCATAGTCCACTTCAGTCGAAAGCGGGTAGCCGAAAGCCGCCGCCGCGAGCGCCCGGTTTCGTACCACCGCATGCTGGTCCCTGGCCACGGCAAAGCGCTGTTGGTAAAAGCGTGCAGCCAGCGGCTCCCGGGCGCTTGCGGCATCGAAACCGCTTACCGGACCTTCGGCCCAATTCGCGATCCAGGCACTTTTGAGCAGGCCCTGCGTATCGAGAATCCGCTCAAATGACTGCGTTGCCAATCGTTTCCGCTGTTCGAGAAATGCCGACCAGGCCCGCAATGAAAACCAGCGCTTCTTCAACGCGCGCAGCCCAACCGGATAGACGGTTTGCACGGCAGGATGCATGGAAACCAGCTCCGCGTAAGGCGCTTCGACAACCCACTCCAGCATTACACCCGGCAGGTGCCGCGCCAGATCGCTGGCGACCGGCAGGTTGTGAATGACGTCGCCCAGCGACGAGAGCTTGACCAGCAGGAGGCGCATCGGGCGATTGTAGCGGAGGCAGCCCACTCGATTACAATCTGACGGCGCCTTTCAATCCAGCTCCCATGTCCTCCAGCCGCATTCCGCTGTCTGTCGTCATCATCTCCAAGAACGCCGCCTCGCAGATTGCGGGCTGCATCGACAGCGCCCGGTTTGCCCAGGAAGTGCTGGTGGTCGACTCGGGATCCGAGGACGAGACCCGGGCGATTGCCGATGTGCGCGGATGCCGCGTGCTCGAAAAGGACTGGTTGGGATTCGGCCAGCAAAAACAGTTTGCCGTGATGCAGGCGCAATTCGACTGGGTGCTTTGCCTCGACGTGGACGAGCGCGTCACGCCGGAACTCGAAGCGAGCATTCGCCAGGCGATGGCTGCACCCGGGACGCAGGCCTATCGCATGGCGCGCCGCAACCGTTTTCTGGGCAAATGGCTTTCGCACGGCGAGGGCTATCCGGACTGGTCGCTGCGCCTGTTTCACCGCCAGCACGCAAGCTGGAGCAATGACCCGGTGCACGAGGCCGTCATTACCACGGTCGAGGTGGGCGAGCTGCGTGGCGACCTGTTGCACGATTCTGCCGAGGACGTCACCACCTATCTGCAAAAACAGAATCGATATTCGTCGTTGCACGCCGAAGCGCTGTTTCAACAGGGCGTTCGAGCCGGCTACGCGAAATTGTTCCTCAGTCCGCTGGCCAGGTTCATCAAGTTTTATGTCATACGCCTGGGCTTTCTTGACGGGGGCCCGGGCTTTGCGCACGTGGCGGTAGGCTGTTTCGCAGCCTTCGCCAAGTACGCCAAGCTCATCGAGCTTGAAAACAAATCCGGCTGATTGCCTGCGGGAGCAGGCGGGTCGGGCAGGTAAAATGGCGGCTTAACCCGACTGACAGCCGGCCAGGCTGCCCCATCTGATCATGATCATCGTCACCGGCGGCGCCGGCTTCATCGGTTGCAATTTCATACGCACCTGGCTGGCGGCCGGCAACGGCCCGGTCATCAACCTCGACAAGCTCACCTACGCCGGCAACCTGATGTCGCTCGCGGATGTGGCCGGCGACCCGGCCTACCGCTTCGTCAAGGGCGACATTGGCGATCGCGCACTCGTGGCTGACTTGCTCGCCGAGGCGCAGCCCCGGGCAATTGTCAATTTCGCGGCCGAGAGCCACGTCGATCGCTCGATTCACAGCGCCGGGGATTTCATTCAGACCAACATTGTCGGCACCTTTAACCTGCTGGAATCGGTGCGCGCCTACTGGGCCGGCCTCGAGTCAGGCGCCAAGGCAGCATTTCGCTTCCTGCACGTGTCGACCGATGAAGTGTACGGCTCGCTGGGCGATCGGGATCCGGCATTCACCGAGGGGCATCGCTACGAACCCAACAGTCCCTACTCGGCATCGAAGGCAGCCTCCGATCACCTGGTGCGTGCCTACCACCACACCTACCATCTGCCGGTGCTGACCACCAACTGCTCGAACAACTACGGGCCGTTCCATTTCCCGGAAAAACTGATCCCGCTGATCATCCTCAATGCCCTTGCCGGAAAGCCCCTGCCGGTATACGGCGACGGCCAGAATGTGCGCGACTGGCTTTACGTGACGGATCATTGTGCCGCCATCCGCCAGGTGCTGTCCAAGGGGCGGGTCGGGGAAACCTACAACGTCGGCGGCAAAAACGAGCGCACCAACCTCGATGTGGTGAAAACCATTTGCGCGTTGCTGGATGAAATGAAACCGCGCGCCGATGGCGTGCCCTATGCCACGCAGATAACTTTCGTTGCCGACCGGCCCGGACACGATCGCCGCTATGCCATCGACGCGGGCAAGCTCGAAGGCGAACTCGGCTGGCGCGCGCAGGAGACGTTCGAAAGCGGTATCCGCAAGACCGTGCGCTGGTATCTCGACAATGGCGCATGGGTGCAGGCGGTCAGCAGTGGCGAGTACCGGCATTGGATGGAACGCCAATACGGCGGCAAGGAGCGCAAATGAGTCGCAAGGGCATGATCCTCGCCGGCGGCAGCGGCACGAGGCTCTATCCGGTCACGCAGGTCGTCTCGAAGCAGTTGTTGCCGATCTACGACAAGCCGATGGTTTACTACCCGCTTTCGACGCTGATGCTGGCGGGAATTCGCGACATCCTGATCATTTCCACGCCGCACGATACCCCGCTTTTCCGGGAGTTGCTCGGTGACGGTGCGCGCTGGGGGCTGTCGCTTTCCTACGCGGTGCAGCCATCCCCGGACGGCCTCGCCCAGGCGTTTCTGATCGGCGAGGGCTTCATCGGCAACGATCCATCCGCGCTTATCCTCGGCGACAATATTTTCTACGGGCATGATCTGTCGCAGTCGCTGCAGCGTGCCAATGCGCGCACCGACAACGCGACGGTTTTCGCCTACCCGGTGCAGGATCCGGAGCGCTATGGCGTGGCCGAATTTGATGCCACTGGCAAGGTGATTTCGCTCGAGGAAAAGCCGGCGAAGCCAAAATCGCGTTACGCCGTCACCGGCATTTATTTCTATGACTCGCAGGCATGTGCGCTGGCCAGGTCCTTGCGGCCGTCCGCGCGCGGCGAACTGGAAATCACCGACCTGAACCGCCTGTATCTCGAGCAGGGCAGATTGACCTGCGAAGTGATGGGGCGCGGCATGGCCTGGCTCGATACCGGCACGCACGAGTCGCTGCTGGAAGCCTCGCAGTACATCGCGACCATCGAGCGTCGCCAGGGGCTGAAGGTGGCCTGTCCCGAGGAGATCGCCTTCCGTCAGGGGTGGGTAAGCGCCGCGGACATCGAGAAGCTGGCGGCACCCATGCTCAAGAACGGCTACGGACAATACCTGATGCGCATGCTCAGTGAGCGCGTGTTCTGAGCGCAGGTTTCCCATGAATGTCATCGATACGGCGATTGCCGATGTGAAGATCATTGAGCCGCGCGTGTTCGGCGATTCGCGGGGCTTCTTCTACGAGAGCTTCAATGCACGCAGTTTCGCGGCGGCGACCGGCGTCAATGTCCGGTTTGTCCAGGACAATCATTCGCGATCCGTGCGGGGTGTTGCGTGGTCTGCATTACCAGGTCGGGCAGGCGCAGGAAAGCTGCAGCGCGCGGTGGTCGGTGAGGTATTTGATGTGGTGGTGGATCTGCGGCGAAGCTCACCGACTTTCGGCCGGCACGTGGCCGTAACCCTTTCTGCCGAAAACAAGCGCATGCTGTGGGTGCCGGTTGGATTTGCGCACGGGTTTCTGGTGACCTCCGACGTGGCCGAGTTTCTCTATAAAACCACCGATTACTATGCGCCGGCGCATGAACGTTCGCTGCTGTGGAATGATCCGGCGCTGGGCATCGCGTGAGCCGCTCGATGTCTCTGGTGCGCCACAGCTCAAGGACGCTGACCTGCGGGGTCGCCCGCTGGCGGAAGCCGAGACGTTCGCCTGATGACGCAAAGCGGGTCATCGCGCGCGGATCCTGATCACCGGCGGGGACGGCCAGCTAGGGTGGGAATTGGCGCGCAGTTCGCCGATTGGGGCACGGTGTGGGCGCCGGATCGACGCGCGCTCGATGCCTGATCTGGCGGCCATCGCGCGCCGTTACTGCCGCGATGTTTCGCCGACGCTGATCCTCAATGCGGCGGCCTACACCACAGTCGACCGGGCCGAGACTGAAATGGCAATGGCGATGCTCATCAATGGCGAAGTCCCCGCTGCACTTGCCGACGAAGCCAATCGCCACGGCGCCCTGCTGGTCCATTACTCGACCGACTATGTGTTCGACGGCCTGGCTGACAGACCCTATGGCGAGGACGATCCCGACCAAACCGAATACGGGCGCAGCAACAAAGCGGCGAGCAGGCGGTTGCCGGTGTGGCCAGGCGGTATCTGATTTTTCGCACCAACTGGCTGTACGGCAATCGCCGGCAGAATTTTTTCCTGACCATGCTGCGTCTGGCCTGCGAGCGCGACGAACTGCGCGTGGTGGCGGACCAGGTTGGTTCGCCAACCTGGGTACATCAGGTCGCCGGATCACGCGGCGCGCAATCACCGGTGGCGAGTCCGCCATCGATTCCGGCATCTATCACGTCAGCGCAAACGGTTCGACCTCCTGGCATAGCTTCGCGACCGCGATTCGAGCCGTGCCCGACCCGGCGCGGCGGGCAAAACGCGTGGGCGCCCATCGCCACGGCGGACTATCCGACACCCGCCACGCCGCCCCGCCTACTCGGTGCTATCCAATGCCAAGATCGAAGCGGCGCTGAATATGCGCACTCTTCCGGACTGGCAGAGCAGCTGGCTGGCTGTGCATCGGAGCGACGGCATAACCGGAACGACCGCCTTGCATAAAGCGTGAAAAAGTCCAGCACTGGCGCGGCTTCCGGGCAAAAAGGCCTGGAGCCGCGCCAATGCTTGGACTTCTGGTCATTCTGGAGCGGGAGGCGCATTGTTGCACGGGCGGCATTTGGCAAGTCCTTCAGTATCACTTAGTTGAACTTTGCAATTCCCACAGAACTCGAATGGGATTGTCCGGTCTGTTCAACGCGCACCCCGATCGTGGTCACCCAGCGGTCCCGCTGCTATACTGCACGATTGGCTTTAGCTTAATAATCAAAGGCATCGTTTTGCAGGATACCGCTTCCGCCATTGTCAATTCCGATCGCCGTGTCATCGCCGACCGCGGCCGCTGACCGGATCGAGCGACATCCTGATCGCGATGGGCAAACTCGACCCGGCGAACCTGGACCGGGCGCTCAAAGTGCAGGAGGCGGGCACCGCGTCTTCGGCGGCCCATGAAAAGATTGGTTCGGTGCTGTCGCGCCTCGGCATGATTTCCGGCCGCGATCTCGCCGAAGCGCTAGGGCGCCAGCGCGGCTGGACCATCGTGGAATCGAGCGAATTCCCGGAACTGCCGATCGCCGAGGAAACCGTTTCGCCGCGTTTCCTGCAGGAGAACCCAGGCCATCCCGGTTTCCGAAACCGTCTGAAAGCGAAGTGGTGCTGGCGATGACGGACCCGGCAGACCAGTTCACCTGCGGGCGATCGAAGCGGCGACACGCAAGATCATCGTGCCGCGCCTGCTGGCGTCGAACGACTTCGACACGCTTCTACGAGCGCCTCTACGGCACCGGCAAGTCGTCGATGGGACAGATCGTCGACAACATCAGCACCCGGGATGAAGAGCAGGATTTCGGCGACATCGAGCAGCTCAAGGATCTCGCCTCGGAAGCGCCTGTCATCCGGCTGGTGAACCTGATCATCAACCACGCGCTTGAGCGCCGCGCCTCGATATTCATATTGAACCGTTCGAGAACCGCCTGATCGTGCGCTATCGCATCGACGGCGTTCTGCATGAAACAGAATCGCCGCCGCGCCGCCCTCGTCGGCGGCGGTGATCTCGCGCATCAAGATCATGGCCAACCTGGATATCGCCGAGCGTCGCCTGCCGCAGGACGGACGCATCAAACTGCGTGTGCAGGGGCAAGGAAATTGACCTGCGTGTGTCCACCGTGCCGACCATGCACGGCGAGTCGGTCGTCATGCGTATCCTCGACAAGGGCGGCGTGGCGCTGGACTTCTTCGCCCTCGGCTTCGATGAGGACAACCTCAAGGTATTCACCGCGATCCTGGACCAGCTGCACGGCATTTTGCTGGTCACCGGCCCGACCGGCTCCGGGAACCACGACGCTCTACACGGCACTGGACCGGCTTCAACAAACCGGACGAAGATTCTCACGGTTGAAGACCCCGTCGAGTACCAGATGCCCGGCATCAACCAGATCCAGGTGAAGCCGCAGATCGACCTGACCTTTGCGAACGCATTGCGCTCCATCGTGCGCCAGGATCCGGATGTGATCATGATCGGCGAAATCCGCGACCTTGAAACCGCGCAGATCGCGGTGCAGTCGGCGCTGACGGGCCACCTGGTGCTTTCCACGGTGCATACCAATGTGCAGCGGCCACCATCAACCGCCTGCTCGACATGGGCGTCGACGATTACCTGCTGACCTCCACCATCATCGGAATCCAGGCGCAGCGCCTGGTGCGTCGGCTGTGCACCCATTGCAAGGAACCCTACCACCCGGTCGAGGAAGTGGTTGCGCAAATGGGCCTGCGGCGCTTTTCCAAGGCCGCGCAACTCGCGCTGTACAAGCCCAAGGGGTGCGAGCACTGTGGCCATATCCTGCCTGCTTTGGCCGGCAGTCGATCATGGAAGTTCTGCCCATGTCCGACACCCTGCGCAGCCTGATCCCGGCGTCACGCCACGTCGTCTGAATTGCGCGCAGCGGCGATCAAGGACGGCATGGAGACCATGTACGAAAACGGCTTGAAACAGGCGGTAGGCGGCGTGACCACCCTCGAGGAAGTCCTGCGCGTCACGCGCGAGGATTAGGCGGGGCCGGGCGATGCCGATGTTCCAATACAAGCCGTTTCGGCGGGCGGCGAAGTGAAGGAGGGCGTGCTCGAAGGGGCTAGCCAATCAGGTGTCATCGCGCACCTGCAGTCGCTGGGGCTCATTCCCATCCGGGCGGCGGAAGTCACCCAGTCGGGGGTCAAGGCTGTTGCCGCGCCGGCGGCCGGCAAAAGCGAAGGATTCGCTTTCGGTGGTCGCGGCAAAGTCTCGCAGTCGAGATCTTTCGCTCATCACGCGCGAGCTAGCCACGCTGCTGCGTGCCGGCCTGCCGCTGGACCGAAGCATGGGAGATCCTCATCGGGCTGGCCGAAAAGCAGAGCGTCTCGGAACTGCTGACATCGATTCGCAACGAAGTCCGCGGCGCACGGTATCAAGGCGCTGATTCCCCGCGAGGTGTCTTCTCCCGCTTTTACATCAACATGGTGAAAGCCGGTGAAGCTGGCAGGTCGTTGGGCAACGTGCTGATGCGGCTGGCCGACTACATGGAACGCGCCGCCGAACTGAAGGACAGCGTGGTGTCGGCGCTGATTTATCCGGCCATTCTGTTTCTGGTGGCAGTCTCGTCGGTGCTCTATCCCTGGTGGTGTTTGTGGTTCCGCAGTTCAAACAGATTTTCGACCAGTCCGGAAAGGCGCTGCCATTTGCCACCGACATGGTGCTGTCGGCCGGTATCTTTCTCCGCAAGAACTGGCCGCTCATCCTGGCGGGCGTCATGGCCGTCGTTTGGCTTCTCAGCCGCTCGCTGACGCAGACTGAGTCGCGCGCGCGATGGAACGCCCGGGTTCTGCGCTGGCCGATATTCAGGGCAATCTGGATCGCGAAAGTGGAAATGGCGCGCTTCTCGCGCTTCGCTCGGCACCCTGCTGCTCAATGGCGCTGCCGACCGCCTGCGCGATTCAGCATTGGGCAATGCGGTTTTTCGCGCGCGTCGATGACGTTTCCCGCGACCTCAAGGAAGGACGCGGCATGGCCAAGCCGATGTTGGAGGCGCAGGTGTTCTCCAAGCTCGCGGTACAGATGATTGGCGGCGAGGAAACCGGCAAGCTCGAC
>JBGATH010000032.1:0-55144 GCA_044229235.1 Usitatibacteraceae bacterium | reverse complement strand
AGAGGCGCGCCAGTGCTTGAGTTTGCGATTGACCCCGATTTGCGATTTGTGTCCGTGATGCACACGGAACGTGGCCTTCGTGGACGCTTAGTATTTCTGGCTGGGATTGCTTGCGTGTCGAGCTCGATCCGGAACCGTGTGTTTTATGGTTTGCAGTCAGCAATCTGATCCTTGAAGACCTCGCGCATGCGGTCACGTGCGGTCAGGTTGGTCGTGCGCAGGCAAGCTAAGCCAAACCTCCAGGCCGCCATTTGTGCGAGGTCTTATTTCGACCTGCCAGGCATAGGTATCCGCCAGTTGCCGGACAATGGCCAGTCCCAATCCGGCGCCACCGGTGGTCGGACTGCGGGAACGCTCGACCCGATGAAACGGCTGGAACACGGCACCCATTTGTTCCAGCGGAATTCCCGGCCCACGATCGAGGACGCCGATGCGAACGCCTTCCGTTGTCTTATCGGCGACCAGTTCAATTGGCTGATCTCCGGCGTAGCGAAGCGCATTGTCCAGCAAGTTGCCGATTACTCGCCGCAATGCCGACGGGGGTGCAAACAATGGGCAAGGCGACGCAACGCGCACTTGCACGCGGCCGTCAGGCGCGACCGCAGCCATGTCGGCAAGCATTGCCGGCAAGTCGATTTCCGCGTGCGTCTCACGCTCGATACCGCGGGCAAGATTGAGTGCATGTCCAATCAGCCGATCCATTTCGTCTATGTCCTTTTCCAGCCGCGCGATCAGCTTTGGTGTGGGGGCCTCTTCCAGCAAAGCCAGGGCAAGACGCATGCGTGCCAGCGGCGTACGAAGGTCATGGGAAACGCCGGCGAGCAAAGTGGTGCGGGCGGCCAGCAAGTCCCTGACTTGCGTCGCCATTTCGTTGAATCGACGGGCCAGCATGGCCAGCTCCCGCGGACCGGTTTCCGGCAGCAAGGATGGTGCCTCGCCGCGACCGACGCGTTCGGCGGCTGCTTCAAGCCGGGCAAGTGAGACGACTGATCGGCGTGCCAGCCACAATGCGGCCAGCAACGCCAGGATCAACCCGATGACTGAAGAAATCGCAAAGGCGACAAACGGCTGGGCGCCAATTCTGCGTTGCGGAAATCCGACCGACAGGGTTGACCCGCCAGATGGCAATGACCGCCAGTACCAGCCGGTTCCGGCAATGGTCTCGCGGGTCAGATGTTGAACGCGTCCGGTCTTGTCGTTCAATGCGTCTTCCAGAAAGTAAAAATAAGGCGAATGCCATTCGTCGCTTCCGATGCCGGATTGACCGGGCGGCTCGGCGCGCAAAGCCAGTTGGTAGGTTTTGGACAGTTCCAGTTCAAAATCAACACGCGTGTCGGGTGGCAATTCACTCCAGGTTTGAGCCGACAGGATCATCAGATTGGCCAGGTCATCGGCCGAGCGGCGCGCCATCGGTATCATCACGAATACGGCGACGGCAACGACCGTCACCAGCTCAAAGATGACAAACATGATCGCAAGTGTGATGGCGTTTTGCTGGGCGAGACTGGCGTGCTTTCCGGTGTACTTTGGCTTCAAGATTGCTCGCCGCGCGGGTTGAACAAGTAGCCCTCACCGCGGATCGTGCGCACATACGCCGGCTCCGACGGGTTCGTCTCGATTTTTCGGCGCAAACGTACCACCCGGATATCGATGCTGCGATCAAAGGGATCGCGATCAAAGCCCTTGAGCAGCGTCACCAGATCGTCGCGCGACACTACACGGTTCGGGCGCTCGACCAGCACCCGGAGCAGATCGAACTCCGCGCCGCTCAGATGAATGTCCAAGCCATCGCGGAGCAGACGGTGCGCGGCCACATCCAGCACGAAAGGGCCGAATTGAATTGCCGGCGAGGAGATTTCCCTTGCGGGGGCGGGTTGACTGCGCCGCAACAGCGCACGTAGCCGGGCGAGCAACTCGCGCGGACCGAACGGTTTGGCAAGGTAATCGTCTGCCCCGACCTCAAGGCCCACGACGCGATCGATTTCTTCGCCGCGAGCGGACAGCATCAAGATCGGGACGGTCGACTGCGTGCGCAGTTCACGCGCCAGACTTAATCCATCTTCTCCCGGGAGCATCAGATCGAGCACGATAACGCCGGGCATTCCCTTGGCCAATGCGCGCCGCATCGCCACGCCGTCACCGACCGCCTCCACGGCAAGCCCGTTGGAGGCCAGGTAGTCCGAAAGCAACTCGCGCAAGGCGGGATCATCGTCGACAACCAGAACCCGTTCATTGACCAGTGTAGTCATAGGGTCAGTCTACCGCGCCGCACGGGCTGGTCGGTTACTTCGGAAACAAACTGATACACAGCGCAACAGTTGGAAGCCATGCCGAAGTTTCGCGGAAACGACGGCCGTGCAAGATGGCTTCACTGAATGATCGATAGATAAATCAACACCATGAAACGCTTTCTTCCCCTCACCTTGGCTCTATTGTGGGCAGTTTTCTTGCCTGCTTTGGCGCAGGAGCAGGAGAGAAGTGCGGTGGAGCCGGCGGTACCGCTGAATCTCTCATTGCCGCGAGACGCTGCCTTGACAGAGGCAAAGACGAACCGCATTGGCAATGAAGTATCCCGGGCCGATCCGCGCCCGTTTGACGAGGCCGATGTGGCCAAGCCAACGGTTCGTAACCAAGGCAGCAACTGTCAACGCGCTGGGCGCGGAGTATGTGGTGTCTTTCCCTACGGTACCGGGTTTGAAGCTCGAAATCGGGGCGCTGCGGGTAGGCGCGGTTTCGGGCGAGGCAGGTAAGTTTGTTCAATCTTATTGACAAGGAATCATCATGAAATCGTCAAGTATGTTTTCCCTCGCCGTAATCGCCAGCTTGGCCATGAGTTCCATGGCTTACGCACAGGGGCGCGGAGGCGGTCAGGGTGGCGCAAGCGCGCCCGGCACGCAATCACGCATTCATACGCCGGGCACGGGTCTCGCGACGGCGACACCGTTGCAGACACGTATTCAATCGCCGTTGGAAACGCGCACGCAGACCCCGCTCCAAACGCGCATTCATCCACCGGGTACCGGGCTCACCACGCCACCAGCCACTCCTGCCCAAGGGACGGCATCCACGGCTGGACGCGGGATTCATCCCCCGGGCACCGGACGGTAGTCCGCACGCACTGAATGTCACTTGAGGCAACCGGTACTTCAGCGCGGGGAAGCCTCATCTCCTCTTCGCATCATCGCCGAAGAACCACCTAACCAAAGGAAGCAAATCATGAAACTCACAAAAATTGCCGCAATCGTCTTTATCGGTTCAACCATTGCCACGTTAGCATTCGCCCAAAACGGTCCCGGCCCAGGCACAGGCGCGGGTCCCGGGAGTAACAAGGGTATGAGCGCCAAAGGCAATCAGGCCAATCCGCACGGGCTCAATTCAACCTTTTGCGGCATGGCCCTGGCAAGTTCCTTTGCGACCCTGCCGATCGAGGCACTGAACAGCACGGAGCAGGATTCGATGATCTATATGCGTGAAGAGGAAAAACTCGCTCACGATGTATACGTTTATCTGGATGCGTTGTGGGCCGGCAAAGTCTTCGGCAACATTGCCAACAGCGAATCCACCCACACGGAGGCGATGCGGCAGTTGCTGCTGCGTTACAGTCTGCCGGACCCCGCAGCCACCACGCTGGCCGGTCAATTCCAGAATGCCAATTTGCAGGCGCTGTACACAAACCTTGTCTCGGCGGGAACGATATCGCTGGTAGACGCGCTCAAGGTTGGGGCGACCATCGAGGAAGTGGACATCAGGGACATTCAGACCGCACTGCTGAATGTCGACAACCAGGATATTCGTCTGGTTTATGAAAACCTGCTCAAAGGTTCACGAAACCACTTGCGTGCGTTTGTAAAGAACCTGTTTTGGCAAGATGTGATTTACACCCCGCAGTTCATCAGCCAGGCCGACTACGACGCCATCATCAACACGCCGATCGAGCGCAAATGAGCTTTACTGCCCACGGCGAATTCAATCAAGCGTCGTGGGCAGGCGATTGTCGTGCGCGCGACCGGTGCACGCCTTTCGCTCGATATCGCCGCCGCGACGGCCTTGGCAAAGCCATGGGGCAGGTCTAGACGCATGGCATTTCCAGTGGCGACCAACTTTTCCCACGTTGAATCGATTAGAGGAATTATCGAGCCGGGCACCATAGTATCCTTGGTTATTCCATTTCTATTTCAATAGTGCATTGATAATCCAGTCCCAAGCGACGATGGATTGGACGCGCGATCTGTCTTGTTCAAGAACCATCGAAGTCTTGCAAAGTAGCATTGCGATGTTGCAAGACTTGAACCTGATGCTTTTGCGATCAGAATGCAGTTATGCGCGAACCAGCGCACCAAAACACCAACCCTCACCGCCGTCGGCCCCGACGATTACGACAAGGACATCCCGATGATTTCCCCCGTGTGGCTCCGCATCTCCGCTATTACCCTCGTGTTTCCCGCCACCGTGGCCGTGGCCCAGCTTCCGGACATGGCGATGATGGACAAGTGGTCCAAGGCAAAGGTGATTCATTACGAGGTGGTGGGCGAGATCTCGCTGAAGGGGCTGCAGATTCCACCGACGGATGCCGATCTCTATGCGGATGTCACAGAACGGGTGCGGCTGTCGTTTGACTGGGACAACAAGAAGAAGGCGCTCATCGGCAAGCCGGTCATCACCAACGAGCCCGCCACGGTGGGCAACCTGCAGGGCGTTGACAAAGGTGAACCGAACAAAAAGCGCTGCCCCACCGGCAAGATCAACGGGGCGTTCGAGTATTTCGATGTGGTGGAGGTGCGTCAGCCCGGGCCGGGGCAGGCGCTGGAACTGGTGGGCAAGCGCATTCACCCGGAAACCCAGGTGGCCGAGGCCTGCGGCAACAAGCTGCGTACCTACAAGGGCGCCGTCAAGGACGTAAAGGAATACATCATGCCCGCAGCGCCGATGCTCCTTGCCTATGGCGGTGCTCAGGGCGTGAAAACCATCCGCGTCTCGCCGGACAAGTCCTCCATCATCCAGTCCGCGCTCAACAACAACTGGGTTTGGACGTTTACGCCCACAGTGAAATAGGCGGTGTCTGGTCGGTACGCCTTGCTTTCAGTTCCAGTTTGGCGACAGCCGCCGCAGTGCATCCTGCGTAGAAGCAGGGCAGACAAAATTTACGCCGACTCCGGATAATTGCCCCAGCATCCAAACTCGTAGAACGCCATTCGGCGCGCCTTCCCGGCCAAAAAAGCCCGGGAAGCCGCACCAGTGCTGGAGTTTCAGCTCATCGGTAAAGAAGCCATCGGGGTCGCGTCCTGCAAGCTAGCATTGCTAGGTTGCAAGGCTTGACTCCGATTCGCTCGCGCGATAGCGCGAATTTACGGGAGGCGGGCAATGATGTGTTGGCCGAACGCTATCGAACTGCACCGCAGCACGCCAATAGTTCGGGTGACGATCAGGAGGCGATCACGGTGGCCGCGGCGGAGTGATCTCTAATTAAAGGGCGCCAGGCTAGCTTTCATTTTGAAGGCCGATTTGCTCAGAAGTTGAGCGAGCCCGAATTGAACGCTATTTTATGAAAAGCAGCGTTGCAGCGGGCTTCGCAATTGGGAGGCTACCGGGCGGGGCTGCGGCCGCAGCTATCGCTGACTGCCTGTAGACTTCAAGGGTTGCGGCGATTACTTGCGCGCAGACGGGTGTGATTTCCCTCATCGCAACTGGGTCCTTGACATAAGACATCAAGAGAACAGCGCAGGTATCCGTAAGGTGGCCCTTATTGACGACCGTGTTGACGATATCCAACGTCGCCTTCGCGAGCTCCTTCACCGTGTCAGCGCTGACTGTCTGACGCGAGGCTTGAGTTGAGAATGAGCCAGCACCACTACCTGTAGCGGCAGAATTCGTGGTAGCGGCGCTTCCAAGCTTCGCAATCTCGATTGTGTTTGCCTGGGCCTTTTCGTACGCTTTCTTGGCTTCGTCAGCGGCGTCCTGCTTTTTTTTGTAATCCTCGGTTGCAGTCTGCAGCGAAGCGGTTGCGGTATCTGCCGCGACCTGGTCTGGGTCGGCGTGGGCGACCTTCAGCTGGTCATCGAGCTTGGTCCAAGCGTTCAACGCAGCTGCATGCTCGGATTTCGCTGTGACTAGTGCGGCGTTGCCCTTGGTCTTGTCGTCAGTAGCCTGCGCTAGCGCCGCCGGATTTCCTGCCAGCTCAGCTTTTGCGTTTTCTTCGGCTTTCTTGGCAGCGTCCCAAGCAATCTTCAATGCGGGTCTATCATCTGCACCCGCGGCGTCATACTCTGCCTTGGCGGCTGTCGACTTACCTTCAAGGAGTTTGATTTCGTCGGGAAGTGCTTTCTTCCGGTCCGTGAGGGCAATTACTGAAGCATCCGCCGCGTCAGAAACGATGCTCGCCGCAGTACGCTTGGTGCTCGCAGCAGCCAGATCTGTCGTCGCTTTGTCGTATGCCGGCTTGATGCCATCAATGAACGCTTGCGTGGCCGCGGCTTTTTTCTTGGCGGAGTTTGCGATAGTAGTCTTCTCAGCTACTACTTTTTTCTGAGCGTCGGCGGCAGCCTGCGACTTCTCAGCGCCAGTCGCTTTTATGGCTTCCTCAGACTTGGCCCGCTCAAGTTCTTTAGTCGTGTCATTGATCGCCGCTGCAGCGCTTGCGGCTGAGTTCGTGTTTATGGTCACCTGCTGCCCCACAACAGCGCCGGTCAACTGCTCGATCGCAAGAATACCCATCGACATGTCCTGGGAACGTTGGAGCAGCTGGATTGCTGCTTCTTTGGAAATTCCCTTGTTGAAATACATCTCGCAGATTCGATACAGTGCGTCCCGCATCAGAGTAATCGACTGGGTGCGTAACCCGATGCTGCCCGAGCTAGCGGAAAGTGCTTGGGAGACGGAGGCCGAGTCCTTGCCCAAAGCCCCATATCCCAATCCAATGGAAGACGCATAAGCCTGCAACGCGTCTGGCGAAGGCTCCGCGCATGCCCACCCGTCAGCATTGGTCAGCGTCAGTCGCTGTGGTGCGTCCAAGTGAATGGCCCGCCCCTTGCCGAACTCCGTACTTCGGTCCACGGTACTCAGGTTCGCGCAGCCCGTGATCGAGAGCGATGTTGCACACGCCATCGCCGATAGCAATTGCAGCTCTCTCTTCATGATGCCTCCCCATTTCGTATTCGCGCGATGAGACTGATCTTTAGCAAACTGCAGAGAGCCACTTTGCGTCTGCGAATCTCCTCGTGTCCCTACCCGAGTGGGTAGGAGGTCGGGTACTTGACCTGAACATTTCTGCGAAATCAAAACAACCAGGAACAGCCCGCGCTTTCCCAGAAAAAATTCTCGTAGAACGCCATTTGGCGCGCCTTCCAGGCCAAAAAAGCCCGGAAAGCCGCGCCAGTGCTTGTGGTTGAGCGGGGAATTCGATTCGTATTTGGACTGCCCGCGCGACCGCTGCCAATTCAGTGAGCAGCGCTACCGGCAAAGTTTCGTCAACGCGTCGTGTCGCTTTCGAGGGGCAGCTCAGTCGGGCGCCCCGTCACTCTCAACGCAATGAACAGCACCAGTCCCGCCGCCATCCACACTACGCCGGCGATGATTGCATCGGTCTGCGCGTTGATGAGTACATACGCCGTCACCGCAAAGCCGATCACCGGTACCAGCAGGTGCCGCGCCCAGTTGCGGCTTTTCTCGCGCACGATGAAGTGCACGACAACCGAAATGTGCAGCAACGCAAATCCGACGAGGGCGCCGCAGCTCACCATGGAGGCCAGCAGTTCCAGTTGCTCCACGAGCGTCGTGGCGATCGCGATGCTGACCACACCAATCAGGTAGATGGCGCGGTCGGGCACTTTGCGCGTGGGGTGCACGTACGCCAGTGCGCGCGGCAGCTTGCCATCGCGCGCCATGCCGTACAGCAGCCGTGCCGTGGCCGCCTGCGCAGTCAGGGCGCCGGCGATGGCGGCAAGCAGCACGCCGGGTACGGTCAGCAGGTATTTGAGCCATTCGCCCTGCATCGGGCCGCCTGTCGCGCTGCCGATAATGCCGGCGATGTTGTAGAACGCGGCATCGGTTGCGTCGCCCGCAGCGAAATTGGCATGGCCCAGCACGAACAGCGAGGCAACGTAGGTTTGCGCCACGAACAGCAGCGCTGAAATGCAGAGCGACCACATCGTCGCCTGGGCAATCGATTTTGAGCCGCCGGTGGCCTCTTCCGAGAGGGTGGAGATCGCATCGAAGCCGAGGAAACTTAGCACCGCGAGCGATAGTGCGCCGAAGATGAGCTGCGGCGTCAGCACGGCCGGATTGAACATCGGCAGCAGCGAAAGCTGCGCGCCGGCCGCGTGCTGCGTGAGCGCGAACATGCCGGCCGCCATGAAGACAAACAGGATCAGCAGTTGCAGCACCAGCAGGAAGATGCTGACGCGCGCCGTGATGACCATGCCGAAATGATTGACCAGCGTGGCCAACAGCGGCAGCGCGATCACCCACGCCATCTTTGGAATGGCCGGCATCACCGAATACATTGCAATCGCGCAGGCCACATAGTTCACCGCGGGCAACAGCAGGTAATCCAGCAGGATCCCCCAGCCGGCGGCGTAACCAATCGTCGGCCCCAGGCTCTTCGCGGCGTAGCTGTACACCGATCCCGCAACGGGAAAGGCGCGGCTCATCGACATGTAGGAAAGCGCGGTGAACAGCATCGCTGCCAGACCCACCAGGTACACCAGCGGCACCATGCCGCCACTGGTGTTGTAAACGATGCCGAAAACGGCGAAAGGCGCGATCGGCACCATGAACACCAGCCCGTAAACAATCAGGTCGAACAGGCTGAGCGTGCGTTTCAATTCCTGCTTGTAGCCGAATGCCTCAATGCCCCGATCATCATTCGATCCCATGCCTGCCCCCTGGTTGGTCGAGCGTAGTGGCGTCTGGTCGTCGCTGGTGGCGGTGCGCGTGGCACCGCTCGTCCAGAAAAAACATCAGTAGCCAAAGCTTTCTTCTTGTTTGGCCAGTATAGAGGTGCCAAAGGCTGCGGCGACAAAGTCAATCGGCCCATCACGATGGCTTCGACCATGCGGACAAAGGAGCTTGAGTTTCTCGGCAAATTCCAACACGCCCCTCGCTCACCTGCTCGATCCCGCCAGCAACATACTTAGGTATTGACAAAAGTATTGGCCTCGATACAATCCATTACTTAGGTTTTTACAAAACTAATGGAATGGAGTCCATATGGCTCAGGCTGCTGTGGTTCAGGACGTTTTTCGTGCCTTGTCTGATCCGACCCGGCGACAGGTTCTGGAGAAGCTGTCCGCCGGACCGGCCACCGTCAGTGAACTGGCGGCGCCGTTCGATATGCAGCTGCCGTCATTCATGCTGCACCTGGCGGTCCTCGAACAAAGCCGACTGGTGAAGTCAAGCAAGGAAGGGCGCGTGCGGACTTACGAGCTCATGCCCGAACGATTCAAGGTCGCCGAAGACTGGCTCGCCGAGCGGCGGCAGATATGGGAAGCGCGACTGGGCCGCTTCGACGAATACGTCCTTAAACTGAAAAAGAAGGAATCAAAATCATGAGAAATTCCGCCGCGACTGCCGCCATCAATCCGAAGCTTGACCTTGTTTTCGAGCGTTACATCGACGCGCCGGTGTGGCTCGTCTGGGAAGCACTGACGAAGCCGGAGCATCTCAAGGAGTGGTACATGCCCAAACCCTGGGGCAGTGTTGTCAGTTGCGAACTGGACCTGCAGCCGGGCGGCATCGTCAGCATCAATATCGCGACCCAGGATGGCGGGGAGTTTCCAAATCTTGGCTGTGTTCTGGAAGTGGTGCCGATGGCGCGGCTGGTCTGGACGTCGATGCTGTTTCCCGGCTTTCGCCCGGCTGTCTTTGACGACGTGCCGATTACCGCGATCTTTACGCTCGAAACGAAGGGCACCGGCACACGCTATGTGTTCACGGCGTTGCACCGGGATGAGAAGGACCTGGAGAAAAACAAGTCGGAGGGTTGGCAGCAGGGCACCGAGATCGCGCTCGATCAGTTTGTGGCGCACGCCCAGTCGCTGAAATAGCGGAAATCGGTTCCGGTCGCTACTTGCCCTCGTGCAGCGCCTTCCCGCAATGCGGGCAGGTCTTGCTGCGGCTGTCGGCTTCGATCACGGCGCCGGTGAGGATCGCCGCCGGCAGCGCGAATACGCCGATGCCGAAGATGGTGCTGATCGCCGCGCAGACTTTGCCGGCAACCGTGACCGGCACCATGTCGCCGTAACCGATGGTGGTCAGTGACACCACCGACCACCAGAGCGTGGCCGGGATGCTGGTGAAGACTGTCGGCTGGGCGGCATGCTCGCACACGTACACCAGCGCGGCTGAGGCAAACAAAGAACAGAACATCAGCACCGCCGACACCAGCAGCAGGTCCTTGCGGGCGAGGATGCTGTGCTTGAGGTTGTCGTAGGTGCCGGCCATGCGGTTGAGGCTCATCACCCGCAACAAGCGCAGCAGCCGCATCAGGCGCAGGAAGCGCAAGTCCACCGGCGCGAAATAGGTCACCACCACGATCAGGTCGAAGATGGCCACGGGCCGCAGCATCCAGCGCAGTCGCCCTGTGAGGGGATGCGAATAGTCGGTCTGTTCGACCGCGCACCACAGGCGCACCAGGTATTCGACCGCGAATATCGACGTCGATACTGCCTCCAGCAAGAAGAAAAAGCGCTCATTGCCGCGGTGGATGTCGGGCAGCGTTTCCAGCGCCACCGCCACGCAGTTGATGATGATCAGCGCCGCCAGGAGGCGATTGATGCGCGCAGTGAACGGATGTTTGCCGGTCGGATTGTGCAGCAGGCGGTGTGCCGCGTGACGCAGTGTGTGCTCAGGCATGGCGGGTCCTTCCGGTGGCAGGGCGATGCAGCATTGAACACGATGCGCGGCACGGAGTAAATGTGCAAATGGGCCGGATATCCGTATCGCCACGCCGGTGGTTCAAACCCGGGACGGCGTGCTGGAGGCAGCAACCAAGATTGTTCGAAAGCACCTGCCGGCAGGCAAATAGATGCCTGGCCCGCAGGCGCAATGTCGCCTTCAACACCCTCGGAGTCATCGGCGCTGACCTTGCCCATTGCTTGACGTGCTCCGCCGAATGGCCCGACACTTCGCCGCATGTCCGCCAAGACCCCCTACGTGACCCACGTTTCGATGAGCGCCATTCACCTGGGTGACCTCGACAAGGAAACCGGCAAGCGATTGCAGGCGGCTGGCGTCCCGGTTAACCTGGGTTGGTTTTCATACGGCGAGATCCCGGTCGAGCCGCCCTCTGAAGACGGCACCCAGTCCGTGGACGAGGAAGACAAGTTGATGGCGCTGGCGCGGCTGGGCGTGGCCTTCGCATACGACTACAAACAGGGCATGGACCCGGTGGGCTTGATGCTCGACCTTTGCCGCAGGGGGCGTTACGTGGGCACCTTTCTGCAAATTTCGTTTGGTGAAAATGGCCGTGAACTGGTGCGCATGCCGGAAGGTGAAGACGGCTGGGCGCGAAGGCAGCGGCAGGATTGAGCATTGCACAAGACAGTACATCGGGGTTAAGTCCTGCAACATAGCAATGCTGCGGTGCAAGACTAGGCTCCGATGGCGCTACTCCTTCCCTCCTCGTCGCACTCAGGACCAACGAACCGCAAACCGCATGGCCTCAATCCCTTCCGTCCGGCTCCCCTGGGTCGATCATCTGCGCACGCTGATGATCGTGCTGGTCGTGAACCTCCATGCCTGCGTCTCGTACAGCCATGTCGGCGACTGGTATTTCATGAGCGCGCAGGAACCCACGCTGGCCGCGAAGGTGCCGTTCATCGTCTGGCAGGCGCATTTGCAGTCGTTCTTCATGGGCCTGCTGTTTTTCATTTCCGGCTATTTCGCGCACGGCTCGCTCGCCCGCCACGGCACCCGCGCGTTCGTTCGTGAACGCCTGGTCCGGCTCGGGCTGCCGGCCTTGCTTTACATGCTGCTGATCCATCCTTTCATCCTGATCGTGCTGAATCCGTGGGACCACGACTTCGGCCCGCCCCTCGCCTTTTACCTCAACTACCTGGTCACCGGACGATTCCTCGGCGCCAGCGGTCCGCTGTGGTTCGCTGTCGCGCTGCTGATCTTCTGCCTCGCGCTGGCGGGCTGGCGGGCGATGCGGCCGCTGCCGGCAGCCGACGTTGCCGGATCCGCCGCGCCGTCCGGCACATTCCTGCTGCTGTTCGCGCTCGCCCTCGGCCTCGGCTCCTTTGCAGTGCGGCTGGTGCAACCCATCGGCACCAGCGTCCTCAACATGCAGCTCTGTTTCTTCGTTCAATACGTTACGTTCTTCCTGGCGGGCCTGCACGCGGCGCGCCACGGCTGGCTGCTGCCGCTGGCGCAGTCGTCGCGTGCGCGCGTCGCCGGATGGCTCGCCCTGGCCGGCGGCCCGGTGCTGCTGCTGGTGATCATGGTGGTCGGCTCAAAGACCGCGTCACCCGAAGCATTCTTCGGTGGCTGGCGCTGGCAGGCATTCGGCTATGCCATGTGGGAGCAACTCGCCGGCGTCGGGCTCTCGCTCGGCCTGCTTGCCTTGTTCTCGCACCGATTCAATTTTGAGCAGCCCCGGCTGCGCTGGCTTGCCGACCGCTCCTTTGCCGTGTACTGCCTGCACGCCCCGGTCATCATCGCGCTGGCAATGCTGTTCCGCGCATTGCCGCAAAACATGTATGTTCTGGTGGCGCTGCTGACGGTCACCGGGCTGACGTTCAGTTTCATCCTCGCCGATATCGCCCGGCGCCTGCCCGGCCTGCGGCGCATCCTGTAAACACTGGTTTCGCCATGCGTGCCCCCATCTATCAGATCGATGCATTTACTTCGCGCCGCTTCGCCGGCAACCCCGCCGCCGTCCTGGTGCTGGAAGAGTTCCCGGCCGCGACCCTGATGCAGGCGATTGCCGCGGAGAACAACCTGGCCGAGACTGCGTTCCTGGTACCCGACGGCGGGAACTATCGCCTGCGCTGGTTCACGCCGACCCTGGAAGTGCCGCTGTGCGGTCACGCGACACTGGCGAGCGCGGCGGTCGTCATGGAGCGGCTGCAGCCCGGCCGCCGCACGGTGGTCTTCCAGTCGGCGAGCGGGCCCCTGGCGGTGCAGCGGACCGACACCGGTTACTGCATGGATTTTCCGGCGCGCGTATCCGTGACGGTCCCGGCGCCGCCAGGATTGGCGGAAACACTGGGTGCGGTTCCGGTTGTGGTCGTGGCCGACGCGTTCAATTATCTGGTGTTGCTGGAGAGTGCGGCGGTGGTGCGCACGCTATCCCCCGACATCGCGGTCATCGCGCGCCTGAACCGCACCGGCGTCATCGTGACCGCGCCGGGGGACGGCCCCTATGATTTTGTCAGCCGCTACTTCGCGCCGGCCAAAGGTATCCCGGAGGATCCGGTGACCGGCGGCGCGCATTGCGCGCTGACACCGTTTTGGGCCGCGCGCCTGAACAAGACCGCGTTTCGCGTCTTCCAGGCCTCGCGGCGCGGCGGAGAGTTGACCTGCCGCCTGGCCGGCGATCGCGTCGAACTCGAGGGCGCGTGCGTCTTTTATCTGGAAGGCGAAGTGGAGATTTAAAGGTGCCGCGCGGGCAAACGCGGTGGCCGGAGCTCGCGTTTCAGGGCACTTGCCGCACGCGACGTTTGTGCTGGCACACATTGGGCCAGACACGATTTGTGGTAACTCGAAATTCGCTCGCGCAGCAGGTTCATGGAAGCTCCCACCATCGTAAAGCGCCATTCGGCGCGCCTTCCAGGCAATAAATGCCCGGAAAGCCGCGCCAGTGCTTGAGTTTGGCACTTCCGTGCAGCCCCGCAACTGGAGCACCTGCCTCCCGGCACGCGGCGCTCCGGGCTGCACGGCGCAAGCGTTCAGTCCAGTGGCGCCGGCCGGAAATCAAAGGTCGCGGTGTAGCGGCGGCTTTGCTCGCCCGGCTGCATTTGAGCGGGGAACTCGGCGTATCGTGCCCAGCGGACGCTGGCGAGCGCGGCCTTGTCCAGCAGTTTCTGTTGCGATGATTGCACCACGTCAGCATGGATGAGCGCGCCCTGGCGATCGATTTCAAACGTCACCGCCACTTTTCCGGCCAGGCGTTGATGACGCGCGTCGGGGTTATTGGGATAGCGCGCCGTGCCCAGCAGCGCGCGCCGCGTGCCGGCGTCGTATCCGCCGGAAACCCGGATGGCGTCCAGCGACTGTTCCGGCTGGGCACCGGGTACGGCGCTGGTGCTGGCGGCAGCAACCAGGATGACTTCAGTGGCCATGGCTGGCGAGGCCAGGCCGGCCGCGAGGGTAAGTGACAGGGTCAGGCCGGCGAGGGATGGGATCAGTTGGCGTGAGAGGTTCATGTTCAGGCTCCTGTGGTGGTGGGTGACACGTTGGTCACGGTTGGTTGCGATGCGGTGTTCAGCGGGGCCAGTATTGGCGGCGGGGGCTAATCCGGTCTTTAGGAAAGCGCTGAATTCTTCTGAGAATCTGTGAAGGCCGCTGCCTTTTGCCCGTGAAAGCAGGGCGCGGCGAGCGGATTCACCCTGCGTGCCGGCGCCCGCAGCGTTTCGCGGGAAGGCACCGCGCGGGGCCGGCGGCTTCAGAAAAAATCAGCACAGACGGCTGGTCTGCACGTAGTATTTCCAGCTATCCGGCGCGCCCAGCCCGGCCTTCCAGCACAGGACACATGCATGAGCGCCGTCCCGCAATCGGTGTTTGAGTTCGGTGAATTCCGCATCGACCCGCGGCGGCGAACGCTGTCGAACCGGGCCGGCGACCTGATCGCGCTCACCCCCAAGCATTTCGACACCCTGCTGTACCTGGTGGAGAACGCCGGCGAGGTGCTGGAAAAGGACCGGCTGCTATCCGCCATCTGGCCGGGCATGGTCGTCGAGGAAAACAATCTCAGCCAGGCGGTCTCGCAGTTGCGGCGCATCCTGGGTGATGACGGCGCCGAGCATCGCTACATCCTGACGGTGCCGCGACGCGGCTATCGTTTTGTTGCCGATGTGCAGTCCTGTGCCGAGGGCAGCGCCAGCCCGGTTCCGGCGCTCGCGCCCATGCTGCCGGCCGACGCGGCGCCGGCAGTAGCAAGTCCTGCGGCGACAGCTTCCGCGAATACGGATGTGGGGACGGCGTCGGTGCAGGTGGCAACGACGGCACCGCCCGCGACACCGGCGCCATCCGCGCATCCGCCAAAACGTATCGGTGCGGTGGCCGCGGCAATCGTCGCGTTGCTGATGGCAGCCGCCGGCATTTATGCGTGGCGAGCCGCCCCGGCCGCCAATGGCGCATCGAACGAAAAATCCATCGCCGTGCTGCCGTTCGCGAATTTCTCCGGCGCGCGCGAAGACGAGTTCTTCAGCGAAGGAATCACCGAAGACCTGGTCACGCAGCTGGCGCAGATTTCCGGGCTGAAAGTCATCTCGCGCACGTCTGTCCTGGAATACAAGGATTCAAAGAAGCCGCTGCGGGAAATCGCGCGCGAACTGGGGGTGGCCCACATCCTGCAGGGCAGCGTGCGCCGTGGCGACAACCGCTTTCGCATCACTGCGCAGCTGGTCGATCCGGCCAGGGAAGGCACCCTGTGGGCGAAGTCCTATGACCGCGAAATCAAGGATGTGCTGGCGGTGCAAAGCGATGTGACTGCCGAAATCGCCGCCGCGCTCAAGACCCGGTTGCTGGAGCCGGAAAAGGAGCATCTGGACAAGTGGGCGCGTGGCAATCCCGACGCCTATGTGCTGTACCGCAAAGGGGCGCACCTGATTTCTTTTCACCCGGACCGAACCCAGGAAGACCGCCAGCAGGCGCGTGCGTACTTCGAGCGCGTTATTGCAATGGACCCTGCCTCCCCGCTGGGCTATGCGGGGTTGGCCACCTATTATTTCCGCTCTGCGCTGTGGCGCGAATCCGAGCGGCCGGAAGCGTATGCGCGGGCCGAAGCGCTGGCGAAACAGGCGCTGGCGGCAGACGCGGACTCGGTGGAAGCAAACCTCATTCTTGCGTCCATCTATTCGCAGGTCCATTGGGATTGGAATCGCGCGGAGAAATTCGCCAAGCGCGCGGTGGAGTTGAATCCCGGCAACGCCGCCGTCTGGGACGTGTATCGCAGCAGCGTGCTCGAACCCACCGGCCGGCTCGACGAAGCACTGGTGGCGCAGCGGCGTGCCGTGTCGCTCGATCCGCTCAACGTGCCGATCGCCTTCCGCCTCGCGGCCCTGCTCAATTACCTGCGCCGCTGCGATGAAGCGGTGCGTCAGGCGCAGCTCAATTTCGAACTGGATGCGAAATTCATTCTTGGCTACCTGGTCGTCGCCCGTTGCCACGAATCGAACGGCAATTTCACCGAAGCCATCGCGGCATGGCGCAAGATCAAGCGGCCCTGGGCGCCGGACAAGGTGCTCGACGAATTTCAGGCCGTGGTCGACAGCCCGGCGGGAAAGGCCGACCGCAAGGCCTACTGGCGCGCCCGCCTCGCCTGGGCCAGGCGCTACGCGGAAACGGCCCCGGACCAGTTCTACTTCACGGCGGTATTTGCCGCGCAAGCGGGGGAGACCGACGAAGCCTTTCGTTACCTCGACCGTGCCATCGCGCAGCGCGAACGTGAACTCGTATCCCTCAAGGTCGATCCGCAGTTTGATCCGATCCGCAATGATCCCCGCTTCGCCGGCGTGCTGAAGCGGCTCAATCTATCGTGAGGTCGTTGGCGCGAACGGACGCGAACCTGTCGGCCTGGGCCGAACTTGTCGAACGAGTGCTTGCCGCGACGATGCGGGCGAAGCGTGTAATCATCACCGCCATGTGTCGTTCCCGCAAATCGTCGCGCCGCCGCAAAGACTCCGCAATAGTCTTGAATGCAATTCACCGAAGCGCCGTTGATGCAAGCAGAAATGCAAGGCTGGTGCCTTAATAATCTGCGGCGTCAAGACGCAACGCACCTCAACAGGAATCACGACAAAAAGTTCGTGAGCACATGCCCCGAAAGGAACGTGACAATGATCCGCCCTGCCGCTCTCATCCTTGGATTCGCAGTCCTTGCCAGTGCTGCCGTTCATGCAAACGAGGCCGCCGACCCGGCGCCCTCAATGGCAATGTCGGCCAACGCCTTTCTCGCGGCTTTGCAACCGGCCAAGCGCGAAAAAGCAAACATTCCCTTTCACTCGGAGGAGCGCCTCAACTGGCACTTCGTGCCCAAGTCGCGGCTGGGCCTGCCGCTCAAGCAGATGTCGCCCGAGGAGCGCCAGGCGGCGTTGACGTTGTTGAAGGCGTCGCTCTCGGCCAACGGCCTCAAGAAGGTGGACACCATCCGCAGTCTTGAAGAGGTGCTGCGCGCCATCGAGGGCAACGACAGACGCGACCCGGAGCAATACTACTTCACGGTCTTCGGGGAGCCTTCGGAGCAGGGCGCCTGGGGTTGGCGTTACGAGGGCCACCACGCCTCATTCAACTGGACGGTCGTCGACGGCAGAATCGTGGCGAGCTCGCCCCAGTTCCTCGGGTCGAACCCGGCCGATGTCAACGATGGGCCGCGCAAGGGCACGCGCGTACTCGCTGCAGAGGAAGATCTCGGCCGCGCGCTGGTCAAGTCGCTGAGCGCCGATCAGAGCCAACAAGCCATCCTCAGCAGCAGCGCGCCGGCGGGGTTGTTCACCGGCAATTCGCGCCAAGCCGCGATGCAGGAAGACAAAGGCATCGCCTGGGGCAAGCTGACGGCGGAACAGCAAGGGCTGATGCTCTCGTTGATCCAGGAATACGCATCGACCCAGACAGTGGCAGCGGCGCAGTCGCGATTGGCCCGCGTGAAGGCAGAGCTTGCGAACATCAAGTTCGCATGGATGGGCGGCCGTGAGAAAGGCCAGGGCCACTACTACCGGATTCAGGGCCCCACATTCCTGATCGAGTACGACAACATCCAGAACAACGCCAATCACATCCACACCGTGTGGCGCGAATTCAAGGGCGACTGGGGCAAAGACGTGTTGGCCGACCACTACAAAACGGCACCACACCATGCCAATCATCGCGGCGGCGAACAGGATGCGAAGAAAGTGAATGCGGCGAATTGAGCCTGTGTGGAGCAATCCACGATAAGGTAAGGGTCAAGTCTCGCAACATGGCCCATGCGCGAACGCGACTTGGCCGATGCTGGCAAAGATGGCGTAATGGGCTGGCCAATATTTTTCAGTAGCACTGGCGATAGTGGCGATGAGATTTCAAGGCCGAATTACTGATTGGAACGGCGACCGCGGCTTTGGTTTCATCACGCCCAATGGCGGTGGGGCCAGGGTGTTTCTCCATTTCCGCGCGATGCAAAACGGCGAGCCGCGGCCTGCCGCGGGCGGCCTCGTCACCTATGAGGTTCTGCCCGTGCCCGGCAAGGGGCCGCGTGCCGAAAATGTCGCGTACGCAGAGCAGCCGCGCACGGCGCGCGCGCCGCGTGCAGCCACCGGAGCGAGTCGCAACCGCAATCGCAGAGGTGCCCGGTCGGTGATCGCGATCGGGCTTCTCATTGCCCTCGGTGCCTACGGCTGGCAGCGCTATACCGCGCGGCGTCACGTAATCCAGGAGACTCCTGCGGCGGAAGTTCATGTCATGCCGGCTTCCCCGGCGTCGTCCCGATTACTGGCGGATCAACTCGCGCCCGGAAGCGGCGCCAGCGCATTCCGATGCGAAGGCAAGACGACCTGCACGCAGATGACCTCTTGCGAGGAGGCCAAGTTCTATTTGAAGAACTGCCCCGGCGTGACCATCGATGGCGACGGTGACGGTATTCCATGCGAGCGGCAATGGTGCAAGTAGGCGTGGCCGAGTGAGCCGGTGCCGGTCTCGCGAAGGCGCGGGCGCCGGCGCATGCGCTCGCCATGCCTTTTTGGCATGGCCGAAGCGCAGTAGTTCGCTGTGTAGCGTTACTTGTCGCCCGGGCGACGTTGCCTTTTTTCCGTCGTCTTGCGGCGGACCTCGCCGGGATCGGCCTTGTCCGCCCTTTCCTTGAGCTGATCCTTCACGTCCTTCAAATCCTTGCCGTCCTTCGCGTCGTGCAAATCCTTGAGCCGCTCCTGCAGCCGTGACTCAATCTCGCGCGCCAGTTCCGTCTTGCGCGCTTCGACGCGCCCGTCATTGGCGCCGGGCTTGTAGATGGATGGCGCGCGGTCGAGCAGCCGCGGCGCGGCTTTTGCGTCATGCGGCGCGTGTGCTGACTGGTTGGTACCGATCACCACCTGTCCGCCGGCATTTTGCAGGACGGTACTACCGGCGTTGACCTTGTCATAGGTACCCGGCGGAGGCAGGTTCGGATCGGTGCCGGCGTGCGGTGGCACATAATGTGTCTCGTGATCCGTCCCGCGGATGCCGATGGTCGCGGTCGGCGTGCGCACTGAATAGCGTGGCGAGTTGGTCTTGCCGATCCAGCCGGTCACCGAGCGCAATGCGCCACGCAACAGCGACAGCGCGAGATTATCTTCCTTGCCGCCGGCAGCCATGTAGCTGTCGATGCGGACCTGGCTGTTGGGCCGGAAGGCGATGAACCCGGCATCCTCGGTGCGCACGTGCATTTCGCCACCGGGTCCGGTTTGGATCGTTTCCCCCGACAAGACCGCTTCGCTGACCCAGGCCGGACGAGATTGACCCCGCGCGTTGACAACCTCCACCGGCCCGGCCACCCATTCGATCATGGCAAACTTGACTGGCTCGGCGGCGATTGCGCCGGTGGCGGCGATCGCGACTGCACTTAGCAGCGCGGCAATCCATGCGCGCCTTGCGGTGCTTCCCCGCATTGACTTCGGCAACATCCCCGCCATCGTTTCTCCCGATTCAGAATTCCGCAGACATCGTCACGCCAAACCCCCGGTCCGGGCTTTGGGGCGAACGGCCATCGATCACGCTTAATTCAAGCTTGCTCTGGCGCGTGAACTTGTAACTGAGGTAGTAGGTCACGTCGCGCGAGCTGGCCGAGCCGGTACTGCTCGGCGCGCCATAGCTGTACGTGACGCCGGCAGAGACCGACTTGGCGATTCGCCAGTTCGCATCGAAGGTGGCGAAGGCGCTGTTGCGCAGCTCCTGCCCTTCGGGCTTGCCGACGAACGTGTACCCGCCGGTGAGGGTGAAGCCGAGCGGTCCGGCGCTGCGTCCCAGCGATGCCTGCAGCGCGATATCGTTCTTGCCGGTTCCCAGGCCCTTGGATACCGAGGCGGTCCCGAACTTGACCGTGGCGCCGAGGTCAAGGTCGAACCCATGCGATTCCTCGCCAAGCAGATAGCGCGTCACGCCGAAGGTGATGTCGCCGATGCCTTGCGCGGTGCGGTCGGGCTCCACCAGTACGACGAAACGCCGGCCGGCCAGCGCGATGCGTCGGCCGGGACCGGTCTGCGCGACGTAGGGCAGCACCAGATCAAAGGCGTAATCGTCGGCATCGATGCCGACAGTCAGCGTCGTCGACGTGTCGTGCGATTTGAAATTGGTGCCGTACTTGCCTTCATTGCGATCGTAGCTAAGCTGGGCGTTCACGGACCAATTGGACTCGGCCGGTGGCGCCGCATGCGAGGCGGTAGCCGCAAACGTGGCGATGAGCAGCACAAAGTATGTCGATGGGCGAAGGGGCATGGCGGTTAGGCGGGAGAACACTCGCGAATGGGTGGGCATCGTCGGTGATCGCATGGTTCAGCGATGGTGACGAAGGCGTTGCCGGATTTGCTTGCGATGTTCGCGGCGTGCCTTGCGGCCATCGGCACGATCCTGGTCCGTGGCGTCGGCACGGCGGTCATGCTTTGACTCGGCCGGCACACGCGATTCGCGGGTCGCCGCACGCGACTGCGCCCCCGGCGGAGTCGACGGCGGGTTTTGCGCTTCCGCCAAGGTTGCAAAGAATGCAAACAGCAGTACTGCGATTGTCCGCACCGGTCGGGTCATCATGCTCGCCTCCGTGGTTCTGAGCCTGTCGCAATTATGGCATCGCTTGAATGGAAAGGGTCAACAGGCGCGTGCGGCTGCAGGGCGCCTGACCGTGCAGATGACCTCCCCAGAATCGAGGCGCCGCCGCAATGTCTTTCGGAAAGAGGTATGTCGAAACCATTTCGGCGCATGGACTTCGCGACTGAATTGAATACAATTCACGCTAGCCACGTTGATGGCGATTCCCAAACGATTGCCTGCGCGCAATGTGAAGAAAGCCAGCGCCGCCGTATTTCATGACCCGACTGTTAATCATCCTCGCAACCGTGATGTTCGCAGCTGCAACCCACGCAAGCAGCCCGGCAGACGGTAGCGGCACGCGCGCCGCGCTGTGGGCGGCGCTAAAAAATGGCGATCACGTAGTGCTGCTGCGTCACGCCGAGACCGTCCCGGGGATTGGCGACCCGCCCGGCTACAAGCTTGATGACTGCAAAACCCAGCGCGGACTCAACGATGCCGGCCGGTCACAAGCCCGCGCGTGGGGAAAAGCATTCGCGCGACATAACATTCCGGTGGGTGGCGTGTTTTCTTCGGCGTGGTGTCGCTGTCTGGAAACCGCGCGGCTCGCCTTTGGCAGAGTCGACACCTGGCCCGCGCTGAATTCGCATTTTGATTCGCCGCAGTCGGCGGCGATGCAGGCCGAGCAGACCCGGGGCGGTATCCCGGTACGCATGCAAAAGGGCAAGAACCTGGTGCTGGTGACGCATCAGGTCAATATCACCGCGCTCTCAGGCCGGTCGCCCGCGATGGGCGAAGCGATGATCCTGCGACACGATGGCACCGCGTGGCGGCTTGTGGGCCAGTTGACCGCGGAATAGGCAACAGCCGGGGACGGGACCAGCTTTCGATTGCGTTGCCCGATAGGTCCCCACACCGCGCCGAAAAAAAGCCGGCACCTCCGTGCCGGCCCATCGACCGCAGGAAATCTGCTTCGCGTTACTGCTTTTCGTAAAGCTCGGTGTTATTGATCGGCTTGCCTTCGGCGTTGGTGGTTTTCACTTTCCGGGTGAACGACTTGCCGTCCGCCGCGACCACCGTCGTGGTTGCGCCGGTTTCCTTGCCGTTGACGGGGGAGGTGCCTTCGAGCGTATTCGCGTTCGGTCTCTTGAGCACCACCGTGGCGCCGTTCGCCGGCGCGCCTTCCGAATGGACAATCGGGCCACCCTTCATCGGAAACGTGTACTTCACGGAAATGGGCTTGCCCGCCCGACCAACCAACCAACTTATCCTTCCGCTACACTCCCCCGAGACACATCAAAGGGAATTACCGATGCGAAGCCATCTGCGCCAGCGCGCTAGCGTACTGTTGTTGACGATTGCATTCGCCTGCACTGCGGCGCAGTCCAAGACCTTGCGCATGGCCTTGTCTGACGATGCCACCACGCTCGATCCGCACGTGGCGAACCTCGCGATCAACATCCGCCTGTATTCGAACATTTACGAAGGCCTGGTGATGCGCGACAAGGACTTCAACATCGCGCCGGCCCTGGCCGCATCGTGGACGCAGCCGGACCCGAAGACCTGGCGCTTTGCATTGCGCAAGGATGTGAAATTCCACGATGGCAGCGCCTTCACCGCCGACGATGTGGTGTTTTCGGTGGAGCGTGCCCTGCATCCACTGTCGCTCATGAAGTGGACGCTGCAGGGCGTGGCCTCGGCGCGCAAGATCGATGCGCACACGGTGGAACTGAAAATGGCCGAGCCCAACCCGGTGCTGTTGCTACATCTGGTGAGCTTTTCCATCATGTCGAAATCGTGGGCGACGGCACATGGCGTCACGCTGCCGCAGAATTACAACGCCAAGGAGGAAACCCATGCGGTGCGCAATGCCAACGGCACCGGCCCGTTCAAGGTCGTGTCGCGCGCGCTGGACGTGAAAACCGTGCTGGCCGAACACCTGCAGTGGTGGAATCGCCATGCGCCGGATCGGGGCAACGTGACCGCGATCGAATGGACGCCGATCAAATCCAACAGCACGCGCATGGCGGCGCTGATGACCGGGGCGGTCGATTTCGTGCCCGACCCGGCGATACAGGATCGCGCACGCTTGATGAACCACCCCGCCATCAAACTGCTGACGGACACCGAGCCGCGGGTGATTTTTCTGGTTCTCGATCAGTTCCGCACCGAGCTGCAATCCAGCAATTTGAAGGGAAAGAATCCATTCAAGGATTTACGTGTGCGCCAGGCCATTGCTCACGCCATCGACGTCAATGTATTGATCGACAAAGTCTTGCGCGGCTATGGGCGGCCCACGGCGTTGTTGATCGGCAGCGAAGTAAATGGCTATGCGGCGGATCTTGATCGCCGCCTGCCGTTCGACCTGGCGCGCGCAAAGAAGCTGATGGCCGACGCCGGGTACGCCAACGGCTTCGAGGTGACCTTCGACGCCGCCAACCAGTCGCCCTTCATCGAATTGAGCCAGGCGATCGCGCCAATGCTGGCCGCCATCGGCATACAGGTCAAGCTGAACGTGTTGTCCTTTTCCGCCATTTTTCCGAAGATCGACAAGAACGACACCAGCGGCCTCATCATGGGCTATGGCGCCCAGACCATGGATGCGCAGTCGCTGCTGCAGGTGCTGGTCGCGACCAAGGGCGGACGCGACGGCAAGACTGCTGGTACGGGCGACGGCAACTGGGGCCGCTATTCAAACCCGACGCTCGATGCACTGACGGCGCGCATCGCCACGGAAGCCGATGTGGGCAAACGCAGCCAGCTCATTCGCGATGCCCTCATCATCCAGCGCGACGACCTCGCCATCATTCCGCTGTATCACGTCAGGATCGCGTGGGCGATGCGCAAGAACATCGAGGCGCCATACAAAGGCAACAGCGTGCCGGTGTACTACCGGTTCCGGGTTGGGTCGTAGGTTGGAATCGCTCGGGGCGCGCCATGCCTTCACAGCACAACATCACGTAGAACGCCATTTGGCGGGCCTTCCCGGCCGTTTTTGGCCTGAAAGGCTCGCCAGTGCTTGAGTTTGATAACTTGCTGTTGGATGTGCGTTAGCCGACCTGGGCGTACGCTTTTCAGCCGCTCGTGTTGTCTGCTTCCGGCAATTTCACAATCAATCCACGGAGAACCGCAGTGAATCGCTTGATGTCATTCCTGTTTGCAATCGCGCTCCTGATGCCGACAGTGGCATGGAGCGAGCCGGCCGCGCCGCACGTGCAATCCGCCGCAGTCAAGGCAGACCTGACCGGCGCGTGGAAGGCGAAGGTGCAGTTCACTAGCGGCATGCTGGCGGACTGGAAGAACCTGCAGTTCATGTATGCGTTCAACCAGGGTGGCACCATGACCGAATCGTCCAACTACGACGGTTCGCCGCCCGGACCGCCGGCCTATGGCGTATGGCGCAAAACCGGGGCGCGGCAGTTTGAAGCGCGCTATGAAGTGTGGCTGACCAAGTCGGAAAAGCCGCTGGAGGAAATCGCCAAGGGTGGCGGCTGGCTGCCCGACGGCCACGGCGTGCTCTCGGAAAAGATCACGCTCTCGGCAGATGGCAAGTCATTCAAATCGGTCATTCGCTGGGATTCGTTTGACCAGGCGGGCAAGCCTGTTGAAAGCGCCATTCACGGCACTGGCGAGGGCCTGCGCATGGGCTTCTGATCGGCGGCGGACGAGCGAAGAGACGAAATTACCGGCGGAGCCGCACCATGTATCCGGCGCAGCCCCGCCTGCTGCTTGTGGCTATTTCTTGGCGTCCGCCTTCTTCGCATCAGCCTTGGGGGCTTTCTCGGGAATCACGTCCCACTTGCCGCGGGCATCAATGAAAAGTGTGCATTCGGCGCCGGTCTCGCACCGGGTCATGTGCGGTTTCATGCCGGTGAACGAGAAGTAGGATCCCGCCGGCAGCTTCACGTCATTTCCGTCGATATTGAGCACCATCGTGCCGGCAAGCACGGTGACATAGTGGCCGGGGCTGTGGTGGTGCAGTGGCGCCGCGAAGCCCGGCGTGAATTTCATGAAGAAATGCGCCGCGCCCTTGGCGGGGTCTCCGGAAACGACGGCCATCTTCACGCCCGGAAAATTGGGCACGTCATTCCATTTGAGGTCGGCGGCAGCTATCGCGACGCTGGCGCCGGCGCCTTTGGCCTGGGCAACAAGCGGAATGGTGGCGACGGCAGAAACGATCAGTGCGGCACTTATGGCGCCGCAGCAGGAACGCGCTATCTTTTTCATGGCGGTACTCCCTTTTGTGGAGGTACTGCGGAAGGATTGTTCACCCCGCTCCGGCCGGATGCCGCAGCTTCATCCGGTCAAGCCGGTCAACCTACTCGCGTCACGTGGCGGTGTCAACGCGGCCGGCGCGCGCCAGATCCGGCATGTCCACCTCTCGCGGCCGTTTGTCCGGCGCGAGGCGTTCCCGTATCCTCTTCCCCTGAGGCGAGTAGCGGGAGTGTCGCCCAAAGACCGGGAGAAACAATGCGTACCAAACTGCTCCGCGCCGTGTTTTCCTCGGCATTCCTGTTGTGCGTCGTGCACGGGGCCGCGGCCGAGTCCTTCCGCTGGGCGTCCGCCAACGACATCACCACGCTCGATCCGCATGCCAATCCGGATGCGTTCAGCGACGGCGTGTTGCACGGCTTGTATGAACGGCTGGCGATGCGCGACAAGGATCACAATCTCGCGCCGGCACTGGCGACCAGGTGGCAGCAGGTCAACCCCACCACCTTGCGTTTTTTCCTGCGGCCCGGCGTGCGTTTCCACGACGGCAGCGTGATGACGGCCGACGACGTGGTGTTTTCGCTCGATCGCGTGCGCCGCCCGACCTCGGACCACAAGGAAGCCATGGCGGGCGTGAAGTCGGTGCTCAAGGTGGATGCGATGACAGTGGACGTGGTGAGCGAAAAGCCGATGGCGCCTTTGCTGTCCCACGTCACTACCCTGGCCATCATGAGCAAGGCCTGGCTGTTGCAGCACGGCGCGGCCGAGCCGCATGACTACGCCGGCAACAAGGAGAGTCACACGGGCCGCCACGCAATGGGCACGGGGCCGTACAAGCTCAAGTCGTTTGAGCCGGGCGCAAAGCTGGTGCTCGAGCCGCACACCGGCTGGTGGTCGAAGCCCGAGGGCAACGTCAGCGAAGTCGTATTCCGGCCGATCAAGTCCAACGCGACGCGGATGGCGGCCTTGCTGTCCGGCGAGGTCGATCTGGTCATCGACCCGCCGCCGCAGGACCTGGAACGGCTGGCGGGTAATCCGCAGTACAAGGTGGCGAGCGGCGCGGAGCATCGCGTCATGTACCTGTCGTTCGATGTCGCCCGCAACGAGCTTCTCTATGCCAGCGTGAAGGGAAAGAATCCGTTTCGCGATCGTCGCGTGCGCGCGGCCGTTGCGCTGTCCATCGATCGCGACGCGCTGCAGAGAAAAGTCCTGCGCGGCGCGGCCTTGCCCACCGCCAGCCTGGTGCCCAAAGGCGTGGTCGGCTACTCCGCCACCGCCGCGACAGTCCCGCCGCCCGACCTCGCCCGCGCCCGCGCGCTCCCGCAGGAAGCGGGCTTTGGCAACGGTTTTCAGGTGACGCTCGACTGCGCCAATGATCGCGAGCAGATTTGCACCGCGCTGGCAGGCATGATGAGCAAGATCGGCGTGGAGGTGGCAGTGCACGCCACGCCGCGCGCGCAGTTCCTGCAACGGACCAACCCGTTCAATCGCGATATCAGCATGTTCTTCAGTGGCATGGGTGCCGCCACCGGTGACGCCACCATGATGCTGGAATCGCTGCTGCACACCTTCAAGTCGGACGGCCGCGGGGCCAACAATGCGGCCGGTATTGCCAACCCGAAGTACGACGAATTCCTGGCGGCGACCGGCGGCGAGCTTGACCAGGCGAAACGCAATGCCATCTTCGAAAAATTGCAGCTCGCGGAACGGGAAGAGAACAACCTCGTGCCGCTCTATCAACCGCTGACGCCCTGGCTGATGCAACGCCGCGTGAGCGTGGTGCACCGGCCGGACAACTACCTCGACCTGCGCTGGGTGAGGGTGGAAAAACGCTGAGGGCGGACGCGACTCCGTTTCCCGGGTCGCAGCCTGCGGACTGCGCTCAATAAAGTCAAGAACTGGCGCGGCTTCCAGGGCACAAATGGCCTGCAGGCCGCGCCAATGCTGGAGTTCGGCATTTTTTTGAGCACGCGTCGAGTCTCGCTGAATAACTGTTGCGCCACGTCAAAACGTGAAGGAGGTGACGGCGCAATGATGAACCACGCATCAGCGCGCGAATGCGTGGACTTGCGCGCAAGCACTCTGGCGAGGAGGGTCGCATGCTCCCGCTGCACAAATATCTGACGATAAGCGCCAGCCTGTTGGTGTGGTTGGCATCCGACGTGCCGCTATCCCAGGCCGCCACGCCGGGCGAATGTCCTCAACCGCGATTTACGGCCAGGGCGCCCGACGATTATTTCGCCCGATCCATTCCTCCTGCGGCCGCAAGCATGAATCCGCAATCGGCCAAACCGATCTTTGAAGGCAAGTCGGAAGCGGCAAATTGCGCGATTTGCCATGGCAAGAAAGGCGATGGCAAAGGCGTTCTGGCGGGGCAATTTGATCCGCCGCCGCGCAACTTCACCTGCGCGAAGACGGTCAAGGGCGTGCCCGACGGCCAGTTGTTCTGGATCATCCGCTTTGGCTCAACCGGGACCGCCATGCCGCCACACGCCGCGCTCAACGATGAGCAGGTATGGCAACTGGTGTTGTACCTGCGGCAGTTGGCGATCTGAGCGCGAAAAATTCAGCGTTTCAATTTGGCGGGAGCCGACCATGGATCGCGCAGTGCGGGCATCACGACACGCACTGCGAGTCGTCAGTTGAACCCGCGAGGTTGAGGGCAGCTAGGTATTCGCGGTGCCGGCCTCGCCCCACACACAGACGCGATTGCGTCCGGCGCGTTTGGCGGCGTAGAGCGCTTCGTCGGCGCGCGTGAAGAGCTCCGTCGGCAGCGCCGCATCGTCGGGCAGGGCGGTGCTGACGCCGATGGAAATGGTCACGCCCAAGGGCGAACTGGCCACCGCCGCGCGCATTGATTCGGCCAGGTTGCGCGCCACGCCGACATCGGCGCCCGGCAGCACCACCACGAACTCCTCGCCACCGTAGCGCGCCAGCAGATCCTCGGTGCGTCGCAGGCAGCCCAGGCACTCGCGCACCAGGTCTTTTAGCAGTTCGTCGCCGGCGAGATGCCCGCGTTGGTCGTTGTATTGCTTGAAGTGATCGACGTCCATGGCGAGCAGGGAAAGCGGCTTCGATTGCTCACGGCAATTGGACCACACCGCCTGCAGGTATTCGTCGAGGCGGCGGCGGTTGGGCACGCCGGTGAGCCCGTCGACGTGGGCCATCATGTCCAGGCGACGGATGGCATCGCCCAGCTCGCGGGTGCGCGCTTCCACCTTGGCCTCCAGCTGGTGCTTTTCCACCTCCAGGCGCGCCGTGCGATAGCGCGCGAACACCACCAGTGCCAGCCAAGCCAGCGTGGTGGCCACGATTACCGCCAGCGCCTGCGCCCAGGTAGTGCCGTACCACGGCGGATCGATGATGACGTTGAAGGGCTCAATGGTCGAGACGCGCCCTTTCGAGTCCATGGCGCTGATTTCCATCCGGTAGGGCTTGATGCGCAGGTCGGAGTACTCGTAGCGCGACTGCTGCCCCCAGGCGGACATGCTGTCGACCGGGACGAGGCGGATGCGGTATTTCTTCGCGCCCGCTGCCACCAGCTCCGGCAGGGCCGCTTCGAAGCGCAGGCCGTAGTCGCCGTGTGGCAGGTGCACCGGTTCGCCGCGAGCCAGCGGCAGGTCGATGGTGGTGCCGTCGGGCATGACCTGCGTGACCGCGCGCAGCAAAACGCCGGGTGGCGGCGGCTCGGTGCCGACTGCGGCCGGATTGTGCATCAGCAGCGAATTGGAGCTGACGAACACCACCTGGCCGCCACTATCGATATAGGGATAGTTGAGGGCACCGCGACGCAATGCGCGCACTTCATGCTGCACCCATGCACCGCCCTTGGGACGCTGATAGACACGGGTGATGCCGTTTGCCCATTGGTCGCCGTTGGTAGCGACGGCGATGGTCAGCAGGTCCTCGGGTGCGCGCAGCGCAGCGAGGCCGTCCATCGCGTGATCAACGAACTTGTTGCCGTCGAGCCGGAAAATTCCCTTGCGCGTCGACACCACCAGGTTGCCGTCGGGCGTGGCGACGATGCTCGATTCGGCCACCTTCGAGTACTTCAGTCCCTTCTCCGTACCCCAGGCCTCGGCGGCGGTGATGTCGCCGGCGGTGGAAAGAGTGAAGCGCCACACGCCGTGGCGCTCGGTCGATGCCCACACCTCGGTGGCACTGCGCTCGACCATCGTGACGATGTGCGGGCTGGGATTGGCCGGACTCACGGCCGAGACCTTGATGCCGCCGCCGCGCGTGTCGATCATGCGCAGGCCGTCGAGCGTGCCCATGAAGAGTCGGCCTGGGTGGAACGTCGATGCGCGGAAAAAGCGCGGGTAGTAGATTTCCTTCGAAAGCTGCCGCGCCTTGCCATTCTCGATCAGCATCAGCCGGTAGGTGTCGCCCGCCAGCGCACGGTTGGCGTCGAGCGGGATCAGGTCGCTCATCGGGCCGTTGCTCCACGGCATGTGCTCGAAGCGGACGCCACTCGGACGATGCTCCATCCGCAGCGCGCCGGTGCTGGTCATGAGGTAATGCCTGCCATTCCAGTCGGCAATCTTGTCGAAGTCGCCGGTGGCGCCGTGCTCCTCGCCCAGCAAGGTCCAGCTCGACGGCCAGGCGACGCGATAGATCTGTTGCTGCCCGGCCACCAGCACGCCGCCATTGCGGGCGAGGCTGAGCCCCGTCAGATTGCCGGCTTCGAGTTTCAGGTCCTGCTTGCTGGTGAGTTCGCCATCGAGGAAGGAAATGCGGCCATCGACCGAGATCAGCACAATGCTCTTGTCCGGCAGAACCATGCCGCGGTAGTAGTCCGAGGACGGGCGCATGCCCGCAGGTACCCGCGCCGGCCGTACGCTGGTGCTGTCGATGCGCCACCATTTGCCATCTTCGCCGATGGTCAGGAGGCCGCCGTCGGCCAATGGCACCAGGCTGACGATCAAGGTCTTGAGCTGGCTGGTGTCGGATCGCAACCGCCAGGTGCCGTTCTCGAGGACTTTGAAACCTTCCTCGCGAAACTGCAGCATCACCCTGCCATTGAAGTTGGTGATGGCGCCGAAGCGGCCCATGTGATTCCACTGGTCGGTGGCATGGGTCTTCGGGTTCCAGAACATGACGTCCTGCAACGCGCGGAAATACACGCCTTCGCCCGTCACCAGTACCTGCCAGATATCGCCGAACTCGCGGCCGCCCATCTTGGTGCGGAACTGGCTCGACAGGTCGACGTACTGGCTGTGGCCGGTCGCGTCGCGCGTCAGGTAGCCAAAAGTGTCGTAGCCGCCGACATAGACGGTATCGTCCGGTCCCAGCGCCAGCGAGCGCGCCAGGTCGCCGTTGGGCAGGCGGATCAGCCGCCAGCGCTCGCCGTCAAATTCCAGCACGCCATCGTAATTGCCGACGTAGACGATGCCGCGCGCGTCCTGCACGACATCGAAGTTCTGCGGGAATATTTCCAGGTCCGGCTTGAAACTCTCGACCGGCGGCGAACCCACCCAAGGGCTCTGGATGGCGTGCGCGTCCGACACCAGCGGCGCACCGCACAGCGCCAGCCACAGCGCCAACGCGCCCAGCCAGCCTGCCGTCCACTTTTGGTGCGGGGATCGATCCCGCCGTAATAGATTCAACTCGCCGCTCCTCGTCGGACACGGATCACGTGCCCCTTCTCCCGGAATGCAAAACCACGCGGACGGGTGACGTTTTTGATTGTGTCATCAATGTTACCGAAGCCGCGCGAACCGCGCATTGTCCACCATCGGCTCGGCCGGGCCGAGAAAGACCAGACGTACGGTAGGGGATTTGACAAAATGACACAAATTTCCTGGCCTGTTCGGCGAAATGGCCGCAATAGCCGACATTGCCGATCAGGCAAGCAGCCGGCTCGGCCCGCCATACCGACGGCCGCGCATCTTCGCGAAGGCGCCACTCGACACTGTTGTCGCTTCGCGCGACACTACGCGGACATGCCCCCTATGCGGCGACCGCAGGCTTGCGCACCAGGCCTCCGTGCGATGCGCGCGCGGCACCGCCAGAAACGGCATGTTCTGGAGGGAAGCAAATCATGGAACCCGTCGACACCATTTCCCGCCTCGGTTTTCGCAAGTGGTACGAGCAACAATTGCTCACGGCGCACGCTGCGCTGGTGCTGTGCGTGATTTGCATGGTGGTGGTAACCATTTGCCTCGACGCCGTATTTGCACCCGGGTCACGGGTGGAAACCTTTTGCCAGCTCATTGAAATCGCCATCGCGCTGGTGGTCGGCTGGAAGTGCTGGTGGCACTACCATCGGGCCATGACGCAGGCCTGGCGCTTCGGCGAAAGTTCAGTGTGCAAGAGCTGCGAGCTCTACGGTCGCTTCGTCGTGCTGACATCCGGCAAGACCACGCCACCGCCCTCCGAAGACGATCCTGATCCGGCATCGGACGTGTGGATGAACGTAGCCTGCAAGAAGTGCGGCCACCATTGGCGGATGCCGGAAAAGGGCTGAACGCGGGCGCCACGTGGCGATGGCATCAATCCAGCGAATCGCTGCGCCCGCTCCGCGAACGTCACCAGTTAAAAGTCAGCGAACAGCACAAAATCGGAACAAACTAGAGTCACTTTTCACGCTTTATCACAGGAGGTAAGAATGAGTCATGCATCCATGTTGAAAGCCCGGCGGCAAAACCAGAAACACAAGCGGGAGCTGGAAGTTGAAGCCAAGAAGGCGAAGCGTGCGGCGAAGCTGGCTGCGGCCGGACCGGTGGTGAAGAAGGAAAAGGTCAAGAAAGAAAAAGTGAAGACCGAAACAGTCAAGCCGACCAAGGTCAAGAAGGTAAAGCTGACCAAGGAAGAAATCAGCAAGCAGGAAGCGAAGAAGGCGAAGGCAGACGCCGCCAAGAAGGGCGCGGCCTGACGCTGTTCACGGGGAGGGAACTCCCCACGCCTGGCGCGCTTCATGCACGGTTTTCGCGCTTTTGTCGCGAGGCTGCTGCATCGCGCCTGCCGCATCGCCAGACTTTCTGCTGAGCTGCGCCGTGCCCCGGTTGCCCCGGGGGCATCGGCCGGCGTTTCCGCAACGCATTCCAGCCCCCAGCCGAAAAGGACACCCCATGCGCACGCTCGCACTTGCAACATCCGCCGTCATTGCCCTCGCATCCGCAACCTCGCTGGCCGCCCCGGCCGGCGATGATGCCGCGCTAATCGCCGCGCAGGACACGGCCTACCAGCTCGCCGTGGAGCGCAACGACTGGCAGGGCATGGACCGCATCCTGCACCCGAATATGGAGCTGGTGGTCGGCAACGGCAAGGTCATCGACCGCAAGGCGCTGATCGACTCGGCGAAGAATGCCATCGCCACCTACGAGAAGCAGGTGGAGATGCCCGGCACGCAAAAAGTGCGCTTGTTCGGCAAGGACACCGGCACCGTAACGGCGCTGTTGTGGATCAAGGGCAAACGCACGGCCGACAAAAGCGAGTTCGATTACAAGCTGTGGTTCACCGACACCTATGTGCGCACGGCCGATGGCTGGCGCTACGCATTCGGGCAGGCTTCGCTGCGGTTGCCGAAAGACTAGGCGCGACTATTTCGGGCGCCGGCGCGGCCGGTCAGGCCAAAACTCAAGATCTTCCGGCGCGCGCGGCAGGTGATGCAGTGAAGTGACGGCGGTGCCCGTGCGACCGACGCGCGCCGTGCGTCATTGCGGCCGCGCGCGGAAACGGGTAACAATGCGGGCACTCCCCGATTCGCGGCGCGGCGACATACGCCGTCGGGTGGAACAACATTCCCGACCAGACACCGCGTGAGCGCAACTACCAAAGCCGTTTTCCTCAGCTACACCTCACAGGATGCCGCAGTTGCGCTGCGAATCTGCGAGGCGCTGCGTGCCAAAGGTATCGATGTCTGGTTCGACCAGAGCGAGTTGCGCGGCGGCGACGCGTGGGACGCGTCGATTCGCAACCAGATCAAGGAATGCGCGCTGTTCGTGCCGATCGTCTCGGTCAACACCGAAAGCCGCACCGAAGGCTACTTCCGGCTGGAGTGGCGGCTGGCCGAACAGCGCTCGCATCTGATGGCCAAGGGCAGGCCGTTCATCCTGCCGGTTGTCATCGACGCAACTTCCGAAAACGGCGCGCATGTGCCGGATGCGTTCCTCGAGGTGCAGTGGTCGCGGCTTGCCGAAGGTGAAGGTGCCGATGCCTTCGCCGCACACCTGCAGAAACTGCTCGGCAATGATGTGGCGCGCGCATCAAACCAGGGGGCTGCGGCAAGTGCCGCGCATGACCTGCGGGGCGAGCGGCTGGGCAAGAAATGGCCCCGCTGGCTGCCGTGGGCTGCTGCTGCGGGATTGATTGCGGTACTGGCTGTTGCCGGCGTGGCGCTCAACCGGCAAGCCTCCAGCCCCGCTGCAAGTACCGCGCCGCCGGGCTCCGTGGCTGAGCTGGTCGCCAAAGCCCGCGCACTGCTCGACGATGATCCGCTGATGACGCGTCGCAACGTCGAGCTTGCCGAACAGCTGAGCCTGGAAGCAATCGGCAAGGACTCGACCAATGCCGAGGCGTTCGCCGTGGCGGCCTGGGCCAATTTTCGCTACCTCGAGGCGAATTACGAGGACACGCCCAAGCGCCGTGCGGACTTGCGCAACTATGCCGAGAAAGCCAAGCTGTTGGCGCCCGATTCGATCAATGCCGAGCTGGCGATGTGCGGTGTCAATGCGACGACGAAGAACTATGCGGAAGCCATCAAGCGCCTGGTGGCGCTCTCCGAGCGCGCGCCCGCCAACCTCACCGTGCTGCGCACCCTGATGTGGACATCGCTCTGGCAGCGCGATATCGACTGGGGCAACACCGCGCAGCCCGGCCCGGCGGCGCTGGCGCGCATGCGTAACTTGTCGCCGCTCGGTAAGAGCTACGCGGATTCCTTCCAGGCCGGACGGCACTGGGCGCGGGGAGAGTACGTTGAGGCGGACCGGCTGATTGATGCTGCGTTCGCGACCGGCCAGCCGGTGAGGACGAGCTACCTGGTGCGCCTGCTGGTGAAGGCCTACGGCTGGGGGGACCTCGCCGGCGCGCGCGAGTTCGCCGCGGGCATGCCGTCGAAGCTGCTTCTGGAAGATGCCTTCGTCACGCACACGGCCAATGTGATGATCCTGTCGGGCGACTTCGACCAGGCCATGCAGGCGCTGAATCGCACGCAACGAGAACTGCTGCAGGAAGCCCGGGTGGAGATTCCCACGGCATCGCTGCGCGGCGATGTGCATGCCGCGGCCGGACGCCAGACTGCCGCGGCCATGCAATGGCGCGAAGCACTCAAGATCATCGACCGGCTGTTGCAGGAAAAACCCGACAGCCTCGCTTTGCACGGCCAGAAGCAACGCTTGCTCGCTTCGCTGGGTGATCGCAAGGCGGCCATCGCCGAGCACGCGCTGGTGAACGAGCTGGGTCACTTCAAGCCCCAAAGCATCGACTGGGCGAAGGAAGCGGATTTCTTTTTCCTGATAGGCGATACCGAGGCCGCAATCGCCCGCTTCGACCGGCTGATCTCGAAAGACTACGGGCGCTGGGCCAATGAATACCATCACCTGCTCTACCTGCCATCGTACAAACAGTTGCGAACCGACCCGCGCGTCCAGGCGATCCTCAAGCGTGGCGCGGGTTGGCTGGCGGAGATGCGCCAGCGCGCGCCGAGCGCGCAGGCTGCCGGAAAGGCTGCGGCCGCCGCCAAGTAAGCCGCAGGACTACCGGCGTTCTTCGATCCGAGGTACGGGGTAGGGCTGCTGCCCGGGTCAGGGCTTTTCCGGCACGTTCGCCCGCCATGCCTGCAACAACTGCGCTTCAGTGAGCTTCAACTTCGCCAATGCATCGGCCTTCTTCGTCATCGCCATCAGTTGCAGCATGATCGCGCGTCCGTAGGTGGCATCAACCCAGGCCACCACCGATCCGGACTGGCCGTAGCGCAGCTTGCCTTTCCAGAAGTCATCGAGGCTCGCCGGAATCTTGTTGTCCTTCACGGCCGCACGCACCTCGGCAATGCGTGCCGCGTTCAGCTGGCCGGAGGCGAACACCGCCAGGCCCTCGACGAACCAGTCCAGTCCCTCAACATCGGAAAAGTCGCTGCTGGGATTGAGCTGGCCGTGAAATACGTGGGTGAGTTCGTGGGTGATGAGTTTTTGCAATGCATCGAGGTCGGTGGCCTTGTGTTCGCACGCTTCGGTGGCCCACATCGCAGGTGCCAGCAGGTCCAGCACCTCACCGGTTCCGCTCGCCACCATCCAGCATTCCGATTTGAAGCCGGGCGATTTCCAGTCCTGCGCCCACTGCTTGTCCATGTCGGCGCGGTGCGCGTGAACACGAACGCGAAAGGGTCGCGGAAATGGCCGCCCGAAAAACGCTTCGACTTGGGCTATTCCGGATTTGAGTGCGGCAAGGGAGGCATCGTCGGCCGGTCCGCTGATTGATTTGATCTGCGCGGGCCTGGCGGGTGGCGCGTCAGCCGCGGGAGCCGCGTTAGCCTGGTTGGCGCCCAAAAACGTCGCGAGCACGGTCGCGACGATGGCAGTGCTGCGTGTGAATTTCATGAAACCTCCCTCAAGCCGGGATGCAAAAGCCTGACTCTAGTTGGTTCCGCGCGGCAAGGCAGCAAGCGGGCGACAGAGTGCAAATCCGGCGGGTGATTTTGCGAATTCAAGGGGATGGATCGGAAAGATTTTCGGCACGCGGCCGCATGAGCCGATGGGCCGCGGCGTGAGTTTGCCCCATCCGCACGAGGCTGCCTCACGGTGTAACCGGCCCGGCTTCGCTATACTCCCGGCGCAATAGTGCTTGCTGGACGGCTCGTTCCTGAAAAGATGCCGACATGCGCCGCGCCAGTTGTCCTTTCAATCGACCAAGAATTCCAACATGACCGAAGCAACCGAACGCCCGATACTCCCCGACCATTTGTCGGTCAATCCGCGCAGTCCGCACTATGTCGCCGCCATCTTTGAGCACGACGTGGGCATTCGCCTCAACGGCAAGGAACGCCATGACGTCGAGGAATACTGCCTCAGCGAAGGCTGGGTGAAAGTGGCCGTCGGCAACAAGGTGGATCGCAAGGGCAATCCGCTGACGATCAAACTCAAGGGTGCGGTTGAGGCGTATTACAAGTAGGCGCCAGGGAACTTCTATTAACCTACTGCGCGGTCAAATTTCGCGCCTCCGGTGCTCTGCGTACTCTCGTACGCGTCTGCTCCTCGGCACGAACTTTGACCGCTCGCTACGGTTTCTAGAAGTTCCCGCCACAAAAACACAAGCATTGGCGCGCCTTCACAGCCATTTTCGGCCTGCGAGCCGCGCCAGTGATTGATTTTGCCTGCCGCGCTTTCGCATGCCTGCCGCCGCGCTCATCTCTTTTCGCACTGACCGATTTGGAATCGGTGGCGTGAGCTGCGCGCGCCTGATTGCGCTGGTGCACTTACAGCAAATCGTGCTCAACCCATGCCTCTTCCCTCTTTCCTAAAGAGGGATCGAGGGAGATTTTCGGTCGTCACCTCATGCAGGCATGCGGAAATCCTCCTCAATCCTCCTTTAGGAAAGGAGGAAGTGCCTGAATGCAGTCGGAGCATCCACACGCAATCGTGCTGAATCCAAGCCCCTTCCCTCTTTCCTAGAGAGGGAGAACGAAGCGAGGGTACCGAGGGAGATTTTCGGTCATCACCTCATGCAGGCCTGCGGAAATCCTCCTCAATCCTCCTTTAGAAAAGGAGGAAGTGCCCGAATGCGGTCGGAGCATTCACATTCAATCGTGCTCAACCCACGCCCCTCCCTCTTTCCTAAAGAGGGAGAGCGAAGCGAGGGTGCCGAGGGAGATTTTTGGTCGTCACATCATGCGGGCATGCGGAAATCCTCCTCAATCCTCCTTTAGGAAAGGAGGAAGTGCCCGAATGCAGTCGGAGCATCCACACGCAATCGTGCTGAATCCAAGCGCCTTCCCTCTTTCCTAAAGAGGGAGAGCGAAGCGAGGGTGCCGAGGGAGATTTTCGGTCGTCACATTCTGCACGCACGCGGAAATCCTCCTCAATCCTCCTTTAGGAAAGGAGGAAGTGCCTGACTGAAAGTGCGCCAGAGTCTTGACCGTGTGTGAATTCAGGAACGGCCACTTCAAACCTCCTTTTGAAAAGGAGGGAGTGCCTGAGCGGGGTTGCGCTAAAGACGGCCTTCTGCGGAACTGCAAAAAGGTTCCATCAAATTGGAACCAACGAAGATTTTCGGGCGCCACCGAGGCACAATTGCTGCAACACTACCTTTGCCCTCTTGAAACCCAATAGACATGCTGCGCAGCCTGCAAACTGCCTTGGTCATCGCCGCATTCGCGGCAATCGCCGGCTGCGTCGCACCCTCGTTCGCGCCGCCGGGCGCCGAGGTTTCCTTTGCGCGTACGCGCGTCTCGGATCAGGGCAAGTTCGTCGCCACGCTCGCGCCGCGCGCGACGCCGGTGCCGATCAACCAGATTCATTCCTGGGATATTGCGCTCACGACCGCGGCCGGCGCGCCGGTGATGAAGGCCGCGTTCTACATCGGCGGCGGCATGCCCGATCACGGCCACGGCTTTCCGACCCAGCCGGTGGTGCGCGAGACGGCTGTGCCGGGAAAGTACGTTCTCGATGGCCTCAAGTTCAGCATGCACGGCCGCTGGGAAATCAAGTTTGCGATCCAGGCGGGCGATGTTTCCGACATCGTGTTTTTCAACACCATGGTGGCCTTGCCCGAGGCGTGGAGCGAAAGCGAAATGGCCACGCTGGCCTCGCTGCGGCTGACGCGATTGCCGCCGGTGCCGCGTGATCCGTCGAACGCGTTCGAGGCCAATCCGGCTGCCGTTGCGCTTGGCCGCCGGATTTTTTTCGATCCGCGGTTCAGCCAGTCGGAAGCGGTTTCCTGTTCCACCTGCCACGACCCCAATCGGCAATTCCAGGACGGGCGTCCGCTGTCGCAGGGTATCGGCCTGGGCACGCGGCGCACGCCGACGATTGTTGGCGCGGCCTACAGCCCGTGGCTGTTCTGGGACGGCCGCAAGGACAGCCTCTGGTCGCAGGCGCTTTCGCCGCTGGAGAGCGGCATTGAACACGGTAGCAATCGCATGCGCGTCGCGCATGTGGTGCGACGCCTGTATCGCCATGAATACGAAAGCGTCTTCGGAACGCTGCCCGAGCTCGCCAACCTGCCGGCCGACGCCAGTCCGCTGGGCAGCGCGCGCGAACAGGCGGCATGGCAGGCGCTCGATATGCGCACGCAAGCGGCCGTGTCGCGCGTGTTTGCCAACATCGGCAAGGCGATTGCCGCCTACGAGAAAACGCTGCTGCCCGCACCGTCGCGTTTCGATGCGTACGTGAACGCTTTGCTGGGCGAGCGCACCGGGGCGGCTGCAACGATGCCTGCGCTCACGCCGCAGGAGCAGAACGGCCTGCGCATCTTCATCGGCAAGGGGCGCTGCGTGACCTGCCATGCCGGGCCGCTGTTCACCGACCATCACTTCCACAGCACCCGCGTACCCGAGCGCGATCCGGCCAACCCTGATCAGGGACGCGCCGCGGCGATCACCAGGATTCAGAACGACGAGTTCAATTGCCTCGGCCGGTTCAGCGATGCGCTGCCCGCGCAGTGCGAGGAGCTGCGCTACCTCGTCACCAACGATGCCGGACTCCTGCGCGCCTTCAAGACACCGGGGCTGCGCAATGTTTCACGACGGCCGCCGTACATGCACGCCGGCCAGTTGGCGACGCTGCGTGACGTGGTCGATCATTACGTGAAAGCGCCGGAGGCCGCCACCGGGCCGGACGGCATGGTGCATCGGGCCGGCCTCAATTCGGAATTGCAGCCACTGCCGCTGTCGCCGCAGGAAGTTGCCGATCTCGTGGAATTCCTCGGCGCGCTTTGAGCGCGCGCCGCCAACAAAATATTACGGCGGCAACACCAGCCCCGAGCGCGCCTTCGCGGTGGACACGTCCTGCGGGCTGATGGTGCCGGAGGTATTGAGGTCAAACAGGAAATTTTGGTTGCTGGTCGCCTGACCCGAACGCGCCTTGAGGGCACTGATGTCGCTTGCGCTGACGGCCTTGGAATTGTTCACGTCACCGACCAGGAAGCCGAGCCGCGCCGTTACCGAAACGCCTGAACCGTTGACGCCGGAAAGCACCACATCCGCGCGCTGGTTGTCGGCCACGTTGATGAGCTTGACCTGAACTTCATAGCCGGACTTGGTGACGGCGGTGGTGCCCACCGGCGTCACGCTGGCCGTGCCCTCGCTGATGATCGGCACATTGAACTGGAAGACGATCAGGTGCCCTTCGCCGGGCAGGCGCGGTTCCGCGGTCACCACGTTCGGCGTGGTGTCCACCGGCAGATTGAAGTCGCCGGCCGCACCGTGGGTTTTTCGCGAGTACACCGCCACCGGCGTGAGCGCCGACATGGCCGAGGGTGTCACCGCGACCGTTGCCGAGGGCGCGCCATTGCCGATGGCGTTGGTGGCAAACACGCTGCAGTTGACGGTGACGTCGTTGCCCAGCGGGCTGACGGTGATCGGCGACGATGCCCCGTTAACACCGGGGCTGTCACACTGCGCCCGGTAACTGGTGATGACCGCACCGCCGTTGGATGCGGGTGGGGCAAAAAATACCGAGGCCTGGCCGTCGCCGCCGATCACGCTGGTGATGACCGGCGCGCCCGGCACACTCGCCGGCGTCACCTGGAACGTAGGCGAGGCTGCGCCAGTGCCCACGGCATTCCGGGCCGTGAGCGTACAGGTATACGTCGTGCCATTGACGAGGCTGCCGGGCGCAAAGGCAATCGGCGAGGCCATGTTCACCCGCACGATCGCGCCAGGATTGCAGGTGGCGCTGAAATCGATGATCGCGCTGCCCCCGTCGCTCGCGGGTGGCGTAAAGGCGATGCTGGCTGCGGTATCGCCGGGCGTGAGCATACCGACAACGGGTGCGTTCGGGGTACTCGGCAAGGTCACCAGGAATGGGTTCGACGCGGGCCCGTTGCCGGCGCTGTTGTGCGCGACGACCGTGCACATGTACGTGTTCGCATTCGCCAGTCCGAACACGGTGATCGGCGAGGAGAGGCCGGCTGCCTGCAAGCCTCCACACGAGGCGATGTAATCCAGCGCGCTGCCGCCATCGCTCGCAGGCGGGCTGAAATTGACGGTCGCCTGGCTTATGCCCGGCGTGACGGAATTGATGGTCGGCGCGCCGGGAATCGTGATGGGGACTGTCGGCGTGACGTTCACTGCACCCGAGGCGCCGCTGGTGCCGACTGCATTGCGCGCGGTGACAGTGCACGAGTAGAGCGCGCCATTGGTCAGCGGGGAGACTGTGATTGGTGATGTTGCCGACGTGCCTGAGCCGTTGATGGCGCCGCCAGTGGAGGTGGTGCAGGTCGCGGTGAAATCGAGCGTCGGGCTGCTGCCGACTGTGCCGGAGGTGAACGCGATGTTGGCCTGGCCGTTGCCGGGCGTGGCTTGGCCGATGGTGGGCGGGCCGGGTGGCGTGGGATTGGACAGCACCACCATGCCGGATTGGCCGGCATTGTTGGTCGGAGAGTTGGGAGCTGTCGCGCCGGCTGGATTGATGGACAAGGTGCCGTCGGTGGGCACTGATGGCAACGACGCAAACGCGACACCGGCAAAGTTAATCGTTACATTGCTCGTGAATACAAAGTTGTTGGGGATGACGTAGTCGGGGGTGGGCACACCCGGAAGCGCCGCATAGCCCGCTGTGCCAATTAGAATGAACGACCCTTGTGAAATGGTGGAAACATTGTTGCCGACAAATGCATATGAATTTGTCGTGGCCCCTTGTGAGCTAGTAATCGTCAAGCCCTGCAATTGATTCTGTCCGAAGCCGAGCATTTGCAGCTCGATGAACTGCACGGTTCCGTCCGCATTGGAATAGATCTCAGTGATTTGCATTAGGTGGAACGCCGAATGCGCGTTCAGACTCACCGCCAGAGACACCACAAAAAGCGCGATGCGTACACGTAGTTTCCGGAACATGACCACTCCTTCCCATCAGGATTCGAAACCACCGACGCGGCAGACGTCATTCAGCGCGATCGCGTATTGTATGCCGCCTGCGAATCTGCCGGTTTTCAGCCCGTCAAGGGCGCAAGGACTGCCGGATGTGAAGCGTTACATCGAATTCGACTCGCCCGCTGCCTGCTGCGGCTGCGCGACGGCCTGAACAAATGCGGCGCAGAAAATCGCCCAACATGGGCGATTGTGCTGCGACCACTGTCGGTGTGTGAATCTGCGTCAAGAGCGGCGAATCGTGGCGCGCCCTACTCGTCAAACAGCCCCTTGGCCGGCTTGCGCAGTGTTTTCACTTCGTCCAGCGTGATCGGATCGGTGTATTTGTTGCCCAGGTTGGTTCGCACGTAGGTAGACACCGCAAGCACCTGTGCATCGGTCAGGAAGATGCCGAAGCCCGGCATGCCGCGGATGCCGTTGAGCACGTTGCTGACGATGTAGCCGGAGGAGGCAAGCCGCGGATTGCCGGCCAGCGCCGGGTACATGCCGGCACCCTTGGCGCCTTGCCCGTCTGCCATGTGGCAGCCCTGGCAGATCTTCTGGTAAAGCTCCTTGCCGTCCTGTGAGGTAAAAGCCCAGCCACGCGTCATCGGCGGGAACGGTTGGTCCTCGGCGCGCGCGCCGGCCGGAACCGCGAGCACGACAGTGAGGAGCAGGGCGCGGCAGAGCAGTTTGTTGGTCATGGTCATCCTCCTCAAACCGTCGCTTTGATTTTGGCGTGCAGGCGCTTGATGGCGTCCAGCGCCGAGAGCACCGCGCCTTCCTGCCAGGCGAACAGGCGCGAGGCGTGTTCGCCGGCCAGCACGATGCGGCCGTCGATGCTGCACAGCGTCTTGTAATGCTTCTCGCGCATGCCCAGGGGATAGTTGGCAAAGCAGCCGTTGATGAACGGCACGCGGTGCCAGCCCACCGACATGCCGTTGTCGAATTCCTTCGGGTACTGCGGGTGCAGCTTCGCGCCATAGTGTACGGCCATGTTGACGCGCTCCTTCGGCGACATGGCGGTGACCTCGTAGGCGTTCGGTCCGAACAGGTAACAGCCCAGCAGCACGCCCTTGCCCGGTTTGCCGTAGTCAGTGGAAGGGTAGGAGATCAATCGCAGCGGCGTGCTGGTGTAGGAAATACCGCCGTAAATTTGCTCGTCCTGCTCCCAGAAGCGGCGCTTGAATTGCAGGCCCACTTTCACCGCCGCCTCATAGGGGATGGCCTGGATGGCTTCCTGCAGCGGTTTGCCGACAGTGATTTCCATCTGGCTGAGGATGGACAGCGGAATGGTGCACACGCACCAGTCAGCCTTGGCCTGCCGGACCGTGCCGCCTTCGGTGTAGGTCACGGTCACGCCGCGCGGACCCTGGTCGATTTTGGTGACCTTGGCGTTGAACTTCACCAGATTCTTCACCTGCCGGTAGATGGCTTGCGCAATGCCGTCCATGCCGCCCACCGGCTGGAAAATATTCGCGTGATGGTCCTGTTCCTCGCCCTGTGAAAGCGCTTCCCATACGCCAGATTGGAGGATATCCGTCAGCGAAATCGGTTTCGAGGGCACCGGGTCGGGGGCGAGACCACCGGCCATGGGTACTTCAAAGCCGCGCCGCCGGCTGGTGGCCACGCTGGCCACATAGCGCGATTCCTTGTCCAGCGCGCCCCATTCGCGCAACGAAGCAAGCAGCTTCTCCTTGTCTTCCTTGCTGACACTGTCGTCGAGGCTACCCTTGTTGACCGCCTTCGACAGCAGCTCGGTGATGTGCCCGGCATAGTCGGCGCGCACATGCCGGTAGCGCTGCGGCTTGCCGCCGAAGGCTTTTTCGGAATGCACCAGTGCGTTGTAATTGGTCTGGATGAACGGCTCCAGCGGCACCTTCAGGCGGCGCGCGTAATCGAGGATGCCGTAGTGATGCGTGGGGATGCGCCACGGGCCGGGGTTGAAATACAGGCCCTTGTCGAATTCGCACTTCTGTTTCGCGCCACCGAGCTCGGTGTATTCATCGCCGCCGCGGATCGTCCAGGCGCGGCCGCCGGCGCGGTTGTTGTATTCCAGCACGGTCACGTTGTAGCCGGCGTTGCGCAGCTCCAGCGCCGATACCAGCCCCGCGAGGCCGGCGCCGAGGATCAGCACAGTGGTTCCCTTGGGCGCACCGTCGAGCTTGATCGGCCCGGCATACGACGACTCTTCCGCAAAGCCGAGCGTATTCATGGCGCCGTACATCGCGCTGCCCCCTGCCACCTTGCCGATCATCGCCAGCAGCTCGCGCCGGCTGATGCCGCCGTTGTTGTTGTTCGTACCGCTCATGGTTAGCCTCGCCTGTTTTATCTCTCTGCGTTCGTCGCCCGCGCTGCTTTGGTCGCCGCGCGCAGAAAATTGTGGGATCAAGATAGCGCAAAACGGCGCGGGACTGTGGCTTGGTGGCGATCCGGACAGCGGAACAGCACGCGATCGGGCGCGCGGCCGGGAATGGCAAATTCCGTCATTCGCTGCGCGCGGTCGACGCTCCCCGTACAATTCCGCGTTCACCTCCCGCCACACAACATGTTCTCTTTCTTCGAAAAACTGGTTGACCCCTACCCGGAAGTCGCGCCCGCGCCGACGCCGAAGGCCTCCTTTGCCTTTCTCTGGTCGGCCGCCGAGGGCTTGCGCCGTTACCTGCTGTTCATGACGCTGTGCACGGCGTTGATCGGCATGTTCGAGGCGTATCTGTTCAGCGTGATGGGACAGATGGTGGATTGGCTGGCGAAGACGCCGGTCGCCGAACTCTGGAGCGAGCATCGCCTGAAGCTGTTGCTGCTGGCGGCCGTGTTGATGGCAAGCCCCATGCTGGTGGGCGTGCAAGCCTTGCTGAAGCACCAGGCCATGGCCGGCAATTTCCCGATGCGGCTGCGCTGGAAATTCCATCGCCTGATGCTGTCGCAAAGCCTGAGCTTCTATCAGGATGAATTTGCCGGACGCGTCGCGACCAAGGTGATGCAAACGGCCCTGGCGGTGCGCGACATCTGGTGGATCGTCGCCGACATCCTCGTTTACGTGATCATCTACTTCGGCACCATGGTGCTCATCGTCGGCGGCTTCAACCTGTGGGTGGTGCTGCCCTTCGCTGGCTGGCTGGCGCTTTACATTCTGGCGCTGCGTTACTTCGTGCCACGTCTGGGCAAGGTCGCGCAGCGGCAGGCCGACGCGCGTTCGATGATGACCGGTCGCATCACCGATGCCTATACCAACATCGCCACGGTGAAGCTGTTCTCCCACGCCAATCGCGAGGCCGATTACGCGCGTACTGCCATGCAGGAATTCATGGCCACCGTATACCGCCAGTGGCGCATGATCACCTCCTTCGAAGTGGTCAACCAGACGCTCACCGCGGGTTTGATCGCCTCGACGGCCGGCGTCACGCTGTGGCTGTGGGCGCAGGGCGAGGTGGGCGCGGGCGCCGTGGCCGCGGCCACCGCCATGGCGCTGCGTTTGAACGGCATCTCGCACTGGGTGATGTGGGAATTTGCCGCGCTGTTCGAGCACATCGGCACGGTGCGCGACGGCATGACCATCCTCTCGCGGCCGCACACGGTGGTGGATGCGCCGGACGCCAAACCGCTGGTGGTGAATCGCGGCGAGATCCGCTTCGACGACGTGAGCTTCGCGTATGGCGGCAAGACCGGTGGCGTGGCCGCCAGCGCGCCGGCCGGCGAGCCGGCGAAGTGCGTCATCGAGAATCTGTCGCTGGTGATCCGCCCCGGCGAAAAAATCGGCCTGGTCGGCCGCTCGGGCGCGGGCAAGTCCACCATCGTCAATCTGCTGCTGCGGTTCTACGACATCCAGAAGGGGCGCATCACCATCGACGGGCAGGACATCTCCCAGGTCACGCAGGAAAGCCTGCGCTCCCGCATCGGCATGGTCACGCAGGACACCTCGCTGCTGCACCGCTCGGTGCGCGAGAACATCGTCTATGGTCGCCCGGATGCCGGCGACGATGACATGATCGCCGCCGCCAAACGCGCCGAGGCGCACGAGTTCATCCAGCAACTGGTCGACCCGGCCGGTCGGCGCGGCTACGATGCGCATGTGGGCGAGCGCGGCGTGAAGCTCTCCGGCGGCCAGCGCCAGCGCATCGCCATTGCCCGCGTGAAGCTGAAGGACGCGCCCATCCTGTTGTTGGATGAAGCCACCAGCGCACTCGATTCCGAAGTCGAGGCCGCGATCCAGGCGAGCCTGTACAAGCTGATGGAAGGCAAGACCGTGGTGGCCATCGCCCATCGTCTCTCCACCATTGCCGCCATGGACCGGCTGATCGTGCTCGATGAGGGCCGCGTGGTGGAAGAGGGCGATCACAAGAGCCTGATCGCGCTCGACGGGCTCTACGCGCGCTTGTGGGAACACCAGAGCGGCGGTTTTCTCGCAGACGTGCTGGATGAGGCCGAGGTGAAGGTGGCCAAGCTGCACGCCGCACGCTAGCCGCGCCCGGCAAATTGCCCGCAGCCCATGCGCGGGATCGCTTGAGAATTACTCACCGGAGGCGTGAGAAAGTTTCGATTGCGTGCCACGTCGCGGACGTTTCTAATGACAGCGATCGTGGCAAAGGCCACGCCCAATCCGGGAGTCGGCATGACCAACAAACCTGTGCGTGTCTGGGGCGATGTGTATTCGGGCAACTGCTTCAAGGTGAAGCTGCTGCTCGAACAATTGCAGCTTCCCTACCAATGGATTCACGTCGACATCCTCGGCAAGCAGTCGCGCACGCCCGAATTCCTGGCGATGAATCCGAACGGGCGCATTCCGCTGCTGCAGACCAGCGATGGTGTTTATCTGCCGGAGTCCAACGCCATCCTGCATTACCTCGCCGATGGCACGCCCATGTTGCCCGGCGACCGGCTGGCGCACGCGCAGGTGCTGCAGTGGATGTTCTTCGAGCAATACAGCCATGAGCCTTACGTGGCCACGGCGCGCTACATCGTGCGCTACCTCGGCCGTCCCGCGGATCGCGCCGACATGCTCCAGCAAAAAATGGCGCCGGGCTATGCGGCGCTGGATGTCATGGAATCGCACCTCAAGTCGCGCGCATTCTTCGTCGGTGAGCAGTATTCGATCGCCGATATCGCCCTGTTCGCGTATACGCATGTGGCGGGGGAGGGCGATTTCGATCTTTCCCGCTACCCGGCGATCCTGGCGTGGATCGCGCGGATGAAATCGCAGCCGCGGTACGTGGGCATGGATGGCTGAACGAAACTTTTTTGCGCATTAGACTTCGAAGGTGGACACGTTGCCGGAACGCCAGATGAAGTCACCGCTTTGCTTGCTGTTGCCCGTGATCGGCGCGCTGCTCGCCGGATGCGCGGTCAGTGGTCCCGCGCGCATGATCGAGCCGCCCATCGCGCCGGTCAGCGCGGCCTGCATCCCGCCTGCCGGCGCCCATGCGCGCGCGGCCAATGCCGGCGTGGCCGAGCAGTCAGTAGACCGAGTGGTGATCACCGCCGACCCGGAGGACCCGGGCGTGCTGGTCAGCCGCGGCTGGACTCAATCGCGTGACGGCGACCGCGCAGCCACCGTCGCCCTGTTTGATCTTGCCCTGGCGCGCGCGGACGCCAATACCCCGACCGACCGCATTCACTGGAGCTACGGCTGGGCGATGTTCAATCTAAAGGATTACGCCTGCGCGCTGGCGCATTTTGATGCGGCACGCAAAGCCGCGCCGGACCAGATCCGCTGGGTGCCCCACACCATGGCCGTGACCTACTGGCAGCTGGGCGATCGCGACATCGCCATCCGCTGGTACGACCACGCCGCGCGCAATGAACCGGGTTGCTGGATGGATCCGAAGTCGGCGGGGGCCTGTAGCCGCTACTGGCTGCCGCCGGAGCGCCGTGCATTGAGCGAACTGTTCGCGGCGTGGAAGCGTTTTCGGGTGGGTTAGGCGCGCGGGACGCATGCCCGCATCGGTAGTGGAAACACCAGCATTGATGCGGCTTTCAGGGCATTTATGCGGAAGTATGTACTTTACGAAACACTGTTATGAAATAGTGAAAAATGATAAGAAACGCAGAATTTTCGCGCCGGTTGACATTGCTGGTCGTTCACCTTGCTGACCTATATTTATCTAAGTACTCGCGCAGCAACTTAAGACGGTAGTCGTGCTGGTTGTACTTGTTCGTAAATTTGTTCAGCGCCCAAGCGTCCACAATGTTGTGGCGCACATTGACGCGCGCGGCAGGTACAAGATCTAGCGTCCGAAACATCTCTGCGTCTGTTTCGTCTATCTTTTCAAGAGCGTCCGCAACATCTCTGCACCACTGGTCGGACGCTTTAAGCCAATCATTGACTTGGTCGTCAGAAATCAGCGCGCTGCCGTTTCTGAGCGCCACCCCAAATGATCGAAGTTTGGCCAGATGAAGCTTGGCATTCTCTGGCGTGGGATTGGTGTCCATAGCGGCTTCAGTGAAGCCCATTTGAAATTGCAAGTCGTTGACATAGTCTGCTGTTGGCTTTTTTGAGGCATCAGACAACATGCCGTCAATTAGAGCGATAACCTCAGACTCTATTGCCTCAAGTTCCGTGTAGGTGGGAGAGTCTTTCGGGTCGGTGTGACGTCTAAACGAATTCCCCTCATCGCAAATTACGCCACTCTTCAAATTGTCCGGGTCTATCAACTCTCGGTCTCGCACTGGTTTTTGCTTGCCATACACGTTCAAACCAATATTTTTCAGCACGCTAGCCATATGAACTATTTTTTCTTCCGGCAGTACGTGCGATTTTCCCGGCATTGGCCTGTCAGCGATTTTGGTCCAGTCAGTTCCCCTAAGCCTTTCGTATGCGCGTAACCCAGCTTCTCGCATCGAAATGAATGCCGATTCAGTAGGTATTGCGGGCACGACGACTGCCTTTGCGCCCCTTAATTCATTTGGAATGCTGTAGTAGTGCTTCCCAAGTAGAAAAGCGCAACCAGCAAAAAACAAGCCGCCCGCTACCGGAAGGCCGTAAAGATATATGTTTGTTGCTACCTGAATGCCGGTTGGACTCACGATGCCAAACTCACTAGCCAACTGGGAATTTACCCAACCGAAAACTGCATCCTCGGTCAGTTTGGCAATGAACCAAAGCACAAATATTATCGGGGTACTCACAAGTAGCCATAGCACCCGTACTATTGCGTTTCTCATTGAACCCCCTCTTGTGGGCAAAGTTTACGCGGTCCCATTAGCTGGTGTTTCGCAAAGTACATACTTCCGCATTTATGGCCTGGAAGGCGCGCCAGTGCTTGAGTTTGGCCACTCGGAATTCCCATTGATGCGGCGACTGAATATCTTGCCGCGAACACGTCCTTCCCCGGCGAAGGCCGGGGTCCAATTTCGCTTTCTGCGGTGTGCAACTTGGGCCCCGGCCTTCGCCGGGGAAGGAACCGGATTGAGGCTTTAATTCGCTAGCCTAGCCGTCGGATCAATGTCCATTTGCCGCGCGGGCGTATGACTTTTCTCCGCCACACAGTACAGCTCGCGTACGCGTCGCCTCCGCAACAGGAACGTCACGCGCGACGGTTGGACATTCCGTTCAGCGTGCGTTCGTGACCTACGGCGCGTTCAGTGCGATGCGTCGTCCGGTGCCCGGCGGCACGCAGGTGAACGTCAGCGGCTGCGCCACGCTGGCCAGGCCGCGCAGCGCGCTGTCGGAAATTCGTGCGCCGGTTCGCATCAGCCAGGTGCCATCGCTCTGCATCAGCCCCGAGACAGCCGCACCGTCAATCGCGGCACGCACCGTGAGGTCACAAGCCGCGCGCGGCGTGGTCACAGCCGCCTGCGATTTGAGCAGCGCGACGCGATCCTCAACCGAGACGCTGGTACCCGGCCGCCATGTCACCTGCTGGCCGACGATGGGCGCCAGATCGGTGTCCATGGCCAGCACGAAGGCGGCGACCTGCGCGCGCGTGGTGGCGGCCGGCGGCGGGAAGTTGAACACCGGATCGCTGAGGAAGGAATCGAGCGTATCGACACTGCCGTCGTGCGAGAAACCGAAGCCGCGCATCTGCTGCCCCGTCGGTGCGCCGGTGGACAGGCTGAAGCCGAACATGCCGGCTTTCTGGTAAACGTTGCGAAGCTGCGGAACCTTGAAGTTTTCGGTGATGCGGCCGCCCTCGAATGACATCAACCCCGCAGTGCCGAACTTGCCCTGCGCCGGATTGAGTGCGTGACAGGTGTTGCAACTGCCGAGCAAGGTGATGTTGTTGACGTTCATGTAGATATTGCGGCCCGCTGTTTCGGTCGCATTGAGCTCGTTGCTGAGTGCGCGAATCGGATTGGGCGGTATCGCCAGCGCCATGGCGAAGTCGGTGAAGCTTTGCATCTCGGTCTCGGTCAGCGCCGATTCGCGCCCCACCAGTCCGACGAAGGCGGCATTGAATTCCTTGAACGACGCGTCTTCCAGCGACTCAAGTGCGCCGCGCACGATCTGCCGGGTGATGCCGGTGCGATCGCCACGCCAGTGCAGAGGTCCGTTGCCGCGCATGCCGCGCAGGGTCTGCGTGCTCATCGGCCCTTTCATCGGGTGGAACTGGAAGGTGGTTTGCGGCACAGCCACCACGTAGGCATTGGTGTTGGCCTTGCGTGTATCGTCCGGATTGCCCAGATCCCAGGAGAGGTGATCCATGTCGCCAAAGATATGGCAGCTGCCGCAGGCGGAACTGCCGTTGGCCGAGGTTGCATCGGCGTCGTAGAGGAATTTGCGGCCGGACTTCACGGCGGTGCTTTCCGGCGAGAACAGCGACACGGTGGCGAGCGTCGATTTGGCGGCGGTGTCGATCACGCTGACGTTGTGGGCGATGCGCGAATACACGTACAGCCGCTGGCCGTTGCCGCTCACCGCCAATCCGGCGGGACCGGCCGGCACGGCGATGTGCCGGGCGCTGTCGGGCACGAATGCGGCCGAGGTCAGGGAGGCGGTCGGCAACGCAGCGACCTTGCCCGAGCCGAATGCCGCGGCGTAAAGCGTGCCGCCATCCGGGCTGAACGCCAGCGCGGTGGGCTGCGCCAGTGTCTTCGCCTTGACGGTGGGCGCGACGGTGGCAGGCTGCGGCAACGAAAAATCCAGGTGGCTGTTGAGATGCACGGCATCGACGCGGTTGGCCGCGACATCGACCACGCTGATGCGGCTCTCGGCGATGCGCCCGCGCACGGTGCTGGCCTTGCTGCCTGGCCCCTCGAAGCGGATCTGGTTCTGCGCCTCGGTGTTGCTGGCGTACACCGCGCCGCTGAGCGGATGCACCGCCAGATTGAACAAGGTGGTGCCGACACCACTGACCTGCGCGGTAACGGTAGGGGTGGCGGCGTTGGCGTCGATGGCAAACAGGTCGTAATCGGGCAGCGAGAACTTGACCTTGGCGTTCCAGTTGGTGCCGGCCTCGTCGCGCCAGGTACTGCCGTCGAATTTCACGATCAGGCCCGTGCCCGGCGCCAACACGTTTTCCACATTGCGATCGGGCAGAGGCTTGGCGCTGCCCACCGCGTCGCGATGCAGCGCGGTGGTGCGGTTGCCGGACATGAATGGCGCCGCGAATACGCGGCTGCCATCGGCGCTCACCGCGAGGCCGCGCGGCGTGTCGGCGAACAGGGTGAGGATGGCGAGCGGATTGCCGTTAAGCGTTTCGTCGAGCGCACCGGCATCGAACACCCACACGTCGGCGCGGCCCTGTCCGGGTGTGACCAGACTGGCGGAAGTGAATGAGGGCCGGTTCTGGCCGCGCGCGGCGGCGGTGATGAAAGCGCGGTCGCGATTGAATCCGGCGAAAACAATGTCGCGCGGCTCATCGCCCACCTGCAACGTGCGCAATACCCGCGGCGTGCCATCGAGGCGCACCACGCTCACCGAATCGGACAGGTGATTGACCACCCACACTTCGCTGCCGCCGCTGTTGCCACGCTCGGCCACGGCCACCGGTTCCAGGCCGACCGCCACACTGCTGGCAAGTCGCAGCGCATCGCCTTCGACGGCATAAATCTCCAGGCAGTTGGCCGGTGCGTTGGTGACGTACAGGCGCTGGCCATCGGCAGACAGCGTGATCGGCCGCACCGGGCCGCTTTCGAAAACCGTCACCGATGCCGGTGCGGTGTCGGCCGAGACCGAGTCGATGCCCGCGCCGCACTGGAACACCGGCCGCTGCAGGATCGCACCCTGCGACTGCTGCACCTGCTCGATCTTGGCGGTGGCGTCGCCGAATGGCTGGCGAGCGATCGGCTTGATCTGGCTGAAGCCATTGAGCGTGGAGGTGAATGTGCCGCTGCTGCCGCTGAATGCGAGCGAGGCATTGCCCGCCAGCGTAGCGACAACGGCGGAAGAATTGAACGGCACGCTGCCGTAGTACGGACCGGTCACGCTGTAGAGCGCGCCGTTGAAGGCGCCGGGCGCGGTAAAGCTCACGCCGGGAATGGTCAGCCACAGCGGCTTGCCATCGAGCCCATAGGTGAACCACACACCGAACACATTATTGCCATGCTGCGCGAGGGTCAGGCCCCAGCCGGATTCGGCGGCGTTCCACCAGATATCGGTGATGTCGCCGCCCCAGTTGGGCGCGGCATTGCCGAATGGCTGGCGTTCGATGATCTTGGTCTGGCTGACCGCGCCGATGCTGTAGGAAAAACTGGCCTTGCCCGCTGCCTGCCCGGCCGGCGAAAAATCAAAGGTGGCGGTGCCGACCTTGGCGGCCGTGACCTGGCTGGAAACGAAGGGCGCAGTGTAGGCCGGCCCGGTGGTCTGGTAGATGTCGCCGCTGAAGTTGCGCTTGCCGTTGGTGAAGGTGCCGCCCGGAATGGTGAACCAGGTGGGTTTGCCGCTGATGTCGTAGGTGTACCAGACGGCGAACAACTGCGTGTTGTGGTCGGCAATCGTCAGACCCCAGCCGGATTCGGCGGGATTCCACCAGATGTCGGAGTAGTTCTGGGCATGGGCCGAGTGGCACAACACTGCCTGAATCAGTACTCCAGCAAATGCAAGGATTCGTAGGCACAGCGGTAAGCGGATTCGCATGGCCTCGGCCAGTTTCTTGAAGGTTTGAGGATTGTCCCACAGCACCTGCTGGTGAGGTCATCGCATTCCAATGCTACAGTGCCGCGGACGACCCCGACAATGCACCGGCCGACCGCATGTTCAAGCGCATTCTGACCGACCAGTTCTCATTGCTTGCCTTCCGCCCGTTTCGTCCCGACCTGCGATCACACTATTCGGCGTATCTGGCGTACGGTCTCATCGTCACGTGGATGGCTGGCATGGGGCGCTATTGGGACAACCCGAAGGCGATGTGGTGGCAAACCGCAGGACTGGGTTCGGTGCTCTATGTGTTCATCCTGGCTGCGTTACTGTGGGCACTGATCGCGCCGCTCAACCCGCCGCGCTGGCGTTTTCGCGACGTGCTGCTGTTCCTGACCATGACTTCATTACCGGCTTGGCTGTACGCCATACCGGTGGAAATGATGATGCCGTTGCCCCGGGCGCAGGCGGTCAATTCATTGTTCCTTGCCATCGTCGCCGGCTGGCGCGTGGCACTACTGGTGCTGTTTCTCAAGCGTGCCGCAGGGCTCAGTGGCGCATCGATTGTGGTGGCCGCGTTCCTGCCTCTGTCGTTGATCATCACTGCTTTGTCGATGCTCAATTTGGAACACGTTGTGTTCAATATCATGGCGGGCAACGGAACGGTTGAGCGGTCCGGAAACGATGGTGCGTATTTCATTGTTTTTCTGCTTTCAATGTTTTCCATGCTCACGCTGCCCGGCTGGATCATCGGCTATCTGATGCTGGTCAATCGGGCGCATAAGGCGCGGCTGGTGCAACGCAGATAGGGAGGAGGCCTCGCATTACTGCGCGTGATTGCGTGCGCCCTCGCGCAGTTCGGCTTCAACATTTCAACGACCCTCAACCTGCATCAAAACAGCCCTTGCAAATCGGGTGTCTCATACCCATGTGAAACGGGCATTTCCTGATGCAGGAATTCCTTTCCCGGACATGGGGGGAACATGAAATACAAGGACTATTACGCGATCCTCGGCATTGAACGCAGTGCCAGCGCGGACGACATCAAGAAGGCCTACCGAAAACTGGCACGCCAGTATCACCCTGACGTGTCCAAGGACCCGGCGGGCGAGGAAAAATTCAAGGACGTGTCGGAGGCCTACCAGACCCTGAAGGACGACGACAAGCGCGCCGCCTACGACCGGCTGGGCCGTCATCAGCCGGGCGAGGATTTCCAGCCGTCGCGCGACTGGGGCAAGGAATTTCACAGCCACTTCGGCGACGACGGCTCGGGCTTCGAAGGCGTGGACCTCGCCGACCTGTTCGCCCACCTGGCGCGCCAGCGCGGACATGCCGGTGCCGGCGGGCACGGCGGCTTTGCCATTCCCGGCGAAGACTACGACGTGGCTGCGGAGATCAGCCTGGAGGATGCCTTCCGCGGCACGCAGGTCACACTGGACTTGAGCGTGCCGGTGCAGGACGCGCGCGGTCAGATGCGGCGCGAGTCGCGGCGTGTCGATGCGCGCATTCCCAAGGGCGCCAGCAACGGCCAGCGCTTGCGGCTGCGCGGGCAGGGCGGCAAGGGCCAGAATGGCGGGCGCGACGGCGATCTGTATCTGAACATCACGCTGCGTCCGCATCCGCTGTTTCGCGTCGATGGTCACGACCTGTACATCGAGTTGCCGCTGGCGCCGTGGGAAGCCGCGCTGGGCACTACCGTCACATTACCCACGCTGGCCGGCCCGGTGAATCTGAATGTGCCGCCGCTCTGCGCCAGCGGCCAGAAATTACGCCTGGGCAAACGCGGATTACCCAAACCGGGCAGCGGCGAGGGCGATCTGTTTGCGCTGGTCAGCATCGTCATGCCACCGACGCTGAGCGAAAAACAGAAAGCCCTTTTCCAGCAACTGGCCGACGGCGCGAAATTCAACCCGCGCGCGCACCTGGCCTGGGAGAACGCACATGCGCACTGACCTGCAAGCAGATGCCAGCGGCGTGGTCTGGCTGGATCACACCCGGCGCGTCACCATTGAGGTGCTGGCCGACCTGGCGGGAACCAATCAGAGCGAGGTCTGCGAACTGGTCGAGCTGGGCGCACTGGCGCCTGCGGATCCGGCCGAAGTTCCCTGGACATTCAGCGCCGATTGCATCGTCACGCTACGCATGGCCAGGCGCCTGCGCGCGGATCTGGAACTCGACTCGCATGCGCTGGTGCTGGCCCTGTCGCTGCTGGAACAGATCCGCGCGTTGCAGAGCGAGGTGGCGACCCTGCGCGCGCATTTACCGGTGCACTTGGAGCCCTGAAGCGGTGTTATGTGGGCCTGCGTACAGAGCGGGCCGCCACCGCGCGCTATAACCAGTTCAGCAACTGCGGCGTTACCCCCGGTGCCACAGGCGGCAGCGGCCGGTCGTTGCAGTTTGCGCATCACGCGCGAATGTGGTCGCGCGCGGTTCCATTTCGCTGTCCTGAATCCGACTGGAGTTCCCAATGAACATATCCCTGAGCCTCGCCCCGATCATTTCCCTGCTGGCCGGCATCCTGATCCTGGTGGTGCCGCGCCTGCTCAATTACATCGTGGCGATCTACCTGATCTGCATCGGCCTGATCGGTCTGTTCGGCGCGGGGAATATGCACTTTCGCTAGCCGCGTCGTAGCGTTGTTGCGCGGGTAACTACGCCGTAGGTCAATACTGATCCGGCAGCTAAATGTGTTGGTAGCGAGGTTGACCTTCCCCGGCGGAGGCCGGCGTTCAAGTTGCCTCAAGTAGCAACGTGAAATTGGGCCCCGGCCTCCGCCGGGGAAGGAACCGGTTCGGTCCTTTTCAACATATCCAATTGCCGGATCAACAAGGGCGCCAGAACATGGAGATCGCCATTTGACGCACATCTCCAGCCATTTTCGCGGATTCAACCACGAGTCCCGACACTTCAGGGCGTGCGCAAGGAGGGGTGAGGTAACGAACCGCGGTACCCTTTTGCTTCTGACACGAAAGGAAGCCGCTATGAGTGGTTCGCCCCTCACCTTGGAAGAA